>JBAZXW010000006.1:0-160431 GCA_041659605.1 Sinimarinibacterium sp.
CTTCCTGCACCGACTTGTCCAGCTCCAGCGTGTACAGCGGCTTGCCCGCTTCCACCTGCGCGCCGTCCGCCACCAGCCACTCGGTCAGCGTGCCTTCCTGCGAAGAAAAGCCAATCTGCGGGATGCGTACTTCCACACTCATCGGGATGCTCTCTGTTCCAGGGTCTTGCGGATCGACGCTTCAATGGCGCTGGCCTTGTACAGGTATTCCTGCTCCAGCACCTTGGCAAACGGCACGGTCACATCGCGCGAAGCCACCCGCAGCACCGGCGCTTTGAGCTGGCCGAACAGCTGCTCCTGGATGCGCGCGACGATCTCGGCGCCGCAGCCGAAGCTGCGCGGCGCTTCATGCACCACCACCGCCCGGCCGGTCTTGGCCACGGATTTCATGATCGTGTCGGTGTCCAGCGGCGAGACGGTGCGCAGGTCCACCACTTCGATGGAGATGCCCTCGCCGGCCAGCTTCTCCGCCAGCACCATCGCGTCACGGATCGGCCGGCCGTAGCCGATCACCGAAACGTCCTTGCCTTCGCGTGCGACATGCGCCTTGCCCAGCGCGATGCGCTGGCCCTTCACCGGCACCGGGCCGGTCTGGGTGCGCGTCAGCTGGTCCTCGATGAAGAGGCAGGGATCGTCGTCGAAGATGCAGCCCAGCAGCAGGCCGTAGGCGTCGGCCGGCGTCGAGGGCACAACCACCTTCATGCCAGCGACGTGCGCGAACCAGGCTTCGAGCATGTCGGAGTGCTGGCCGCCGGTGCCGGCGCCGGCGCCGGTGCGGGTGCGGATGGTGATCGGCACATGGGTCTGACCGCCGGACATGAAGCGCAGCTTGGCGGCGTGGTTGACGATCTGGTCCATCGGCACGGTGATGAAGTTCATCAGCATGATCTCGGCGACCGGCCGCATGCCGGCGAGCGAGGCGCCGATGGCGGCGCCGACGATGGCCTGCTCGGAGATCGGCGTGGTCCTAACGCGGGCACCACCGAATTTGGTCGACAGCCCCTTGGTGACCTTGAAGATGCCGCCGCCTTCTTCGTCGGCAATGTCCTCGCCGAGCGTGATGACGCTGGGGTCCATCTCCATCGCGTCGTGCAGCGCACGCGAAAACGCTTCGGTGAAGGTGATGACTTCAGGCTTGGCGGCTGCGGCTGGCGTGCTCATGCGGCAGCTCCCTTGACGACTCCATATACATCGCGATCGATTTCTTCAACGTCCGGGAAAGGGCTGTCGGCGGCGAACTGCAGAGCGTCTTCGATCTGCGCATTGACCTCCTCGTCGTAGGCAGCAAGGTCTGCCTCGGTGGCGGCGCCGCTGGACAGCAGCGCGGCACGACATAGCGGCATCGGATCGCGTGCCATGTGGGCGTCGTATTCTTCCTTGGGAATGTAGGCGCCCGGGTCACCGAAGTAGTGGCCCATGAAACGGAAGGTCTTGGCCTCGATCAAGGTCGGGCCTTCGCCGGCACGGGCGCGGGCCACCGCGGCGCCGGAGGCTTTCCACATGGCCTCGGGGTCGTTGCCGTCGACGGTCACGCCCACCATGTTGTAACTGGCAGCTCGCTCGCTGATGTTGTCCACGGCCGTGGTCTTCTCGTACTTGCTGGACTCGCCATACAGATTGTTCTGGCACAGGAAGATCACCGGCAGCTTCCACAGAGAGGCCATGTTGAGCGACTCATGAAACGCACCGATGTTGGAGGCGCCGTCGCCGAAGGTGACCAGAGTGACGCGTCCGTCCTTCTTCAGCTGCGAGGCCCAGGCCAGGCCGTTGGCGATCGGCAGACCGCTGCCGACGATGCCGGTGGTCACCATCACGCCGCTGGCCGGATGCGTGATGTGCATCGGCCCACCCTTGCCTTTGCAGGCGCCGGTGGCCTTGGCGTAGTACTCCGCGAACAGCTGCCGCAGCGGGATGCCCTTGGCCAGCTGGTCGTGGATGCCGCGGTAGGTCGTCACCAGATAGTCGCTCGACTTCAGGTGCACGCCCATCGCCGCGGCCAGGATCTCCTGCCCGCGCGGCGAGTAGTACACCGCCGCAAGGCGGCCCGAGCGCAGCAAACTGCGAAACCGCTCGTCAATCAGGTTGATCAGCCGCGCCGTGCGGTAGATCGCGAGCCGGGTGGCCGGCGTGAAGGAGTCGTTGACGCTCATGCAATCTCCGTTTTGCGCGTGCACTTGTTATACAACAGTGCTGTTGATTGTCCACCGGGATCGCGCGGCTGTAAAGGCTGCGCCGGCGCGGCCCGGGGCCGCTTCAGCCCAGTGCCTGCTCGTCGCTGACAACAGGGCGACTTTCGCGCGTCGCGCGCAGCACCTTGCCGGGTTCGCCCGGGTCGACGATCTCGATGGAGTCCGCATGCACCGCGACGATCTGCGCGGCGAACGGAAAATCGCCAAGCCTGGGGACGCGGTAGCTGACGGTATCGCCCACCTTGAAGCTGGCGGGGTCGAAGTTGAATTCGAAGGGGCATTTGCCGCCGTCCATGCCGATCATCACGGATCTCCAGTCAGTTCCCTCTCCCACAAGTGGGAGAGGGAAACAATCGCTTACTGATTGACGTTGACGACCAGACGGCCGCGCACCTTGCCCTGCATCAGCTCGGACGCCGCCGCGATCGCCTCGCCCAGCGTGATCTCCCTGGCGATGACGTCGAGGGCGGCGATGTTCAGGTCGCGCGCGAGTCGCGCCCAGGCGGTCAGGCGGCGCGGCTTCGGCGCCATGACGCTGTCGATGCCCAGCAGCGAGACGCCACGCAGGATGAACGGCGCGACGGACGCGGGGAAATCCATGCCCTGCGCCAGGCCGCAGGCGGCGACGGTGCCGCCGTAGCGGGTCTGCGCGCAGGCGTTGGCGAGCGTGAAGCTGCCGACCGAATCCACCACGCCGGCCCAGCGCTCCTTCTGCAGCGGCTTGCCGGCCTGGGCCAGTTCGGCGCGGTCGATCACGCCGCTGGCGCCCAGCGTCTTGAGGTAGTCGCCCTCGGCCGCCTTGCCGGTGGCGGCGATGACCTTGAAGCCGGCCTTGGCCAGCAGCGCGATGGCGACGCTGCCGACGCCGCCGGTGGCACCGGTGACCAGGATTTCGCCCTGCTCGGGCTTCACGCCGTGCGTCACCAGGGCCTCGACGCAGAGGCTGGCGGTGTAGCCGGCGGTGCCGATGGACATCGCCTGGCGGCTGCTGAACCCGGCCGGCAGCGGCACCAGCCAGTCGCCCTTGAGGCGCGCCTTCTGCGCCAAGCCGCCCCAATGCCCTTCACCGACGCCCCAGCCGTTGAGCACGACACGGTCGCCGGCCTTGTACGCGGCATTCGCACTCTCGCGCACGACACCGGCGAGATCGATGCCCGGCACCATCGGGAACTTGCGCACGACCGGCGACTTGCCGGTGATGGCGAGGCCATCCTTGTAGTTCAGGGTGGAATACTCGACGTCGACGGTGACATCGCCCTCGGGCAGCTGCGCCTCGTCGAGCTTCGTCAGCTCCACGGTCTGGCCGGCGTCGGTCTTGTTGATCAGGATTGCGGAGAACATGTGTTGGCCTTTGGGGAGAGGTTGATTCAATTCTAGGGGGAGGGTTTGCCGGTATCCCGGCTTCTTCTGCGAGTCGATCTACATTTCGCGCATGCCGACGGCGCTCACAGGCCGCCGAGGAAAGCGTCGGCGATGTCGAGCGCGTAACGGTCGCCGCGGCCGAGCTGCTCGTCGAGCAGCGCACGCTTCAGGTACCGGTGGCAGGTGTGCTCGGCGGTCATGCCGATGCCACCATGCAGCTGCAGCGCCTCCTCCGCAACGCGGGCATACACCGAGCAGGCGAAGAACTTCGCGCCGCGGCCCAGGGTTTCGGCATCGACGGTCTCGAGCGCCTCGCCGACCCGCGACAGGCTGTCGAGCAGCAGCGCCTCCGCGGCGCAGACCTGTGCCTTCAGGTCCGCGCAGCGATGCTTGAGCGCCTGGAACAGCGCCAACGGCCGGCCGAACTGACGGCGGGTCTGCAGATACTCGATCGTCATGTCGAGCACCGCGCTGGCGCCGCCGACGGCGTCGGAGGCCAGGGCGAAATCGCGATGCGTGGCCAGCCGGCGGCTCAGCGCCTGGGCCTCGGACCCGCTGGCCAGAATGAGGTCGCTGTCGATTTCGACGTCGGTGAAACGCAGGTCGAACAGGCGCCGCGTCGCATCCCAGGTCGGACGCGAGGTCCGCTCCACCCCGGCCTGTGCCATCGGCACGAGCGCCACGCAGGCTTCATCGGCGCTGCAGACGAGCACGTGCGCCGCCCGGTCCGCCGAGGGCACGGCCGAGACCGTGCCCCGCAGCGTGGGCTTGCCGCCGCTCATGTTCGTGATCGCCAAGCGGGCGTCGCCCAGCGATGCCGTCACGAAGTCGCGCGTGGTCAGCCGCTCCAACCAGTTCGCCCGATCGGCCCGCGCGGCGTGGCACACAGCGTCGATGCCGAGCATGGCAGGCACATAGGGCGCGGCGTTCAGGCTGCGCCCGAATTCGGCGTAGAACGCGCTGGCGCCCGCAAGACCCTGCCCCAGTCCGCCGAGACCTTCGGGCACAGCGACCAGCAGCCAGCCGAGTTCCAGCGCCTGCGACCAGGTCTTGCTCTCGTCGGCAGACAAGCCGCCGGCGCCGAGCACCTGGCGTGCCGAGTCGCGCAGTTCGATCAGTTCGGGGCTCACTTGGGCAGCTGCCAGTTCTTCGGCTCGCGCGGCATGCCCAGCATGCGTTCGGCGATGATGTTGCGCTGGATCTCGTCGCTGCCGCCGGCGATCGACCAGTTGTAGGAGTTCATGAAGTCGACGGCCCAGTTGCCGGTTTCCTGGCTGCCGCCGCGGGTGAAGTCCTCGCGGTACTGGCCCTGCAAGCCGCTGATGCGCAGGCCCAGCAGCGTGAACTCGCGCAGCGTGCGCGCGTAATTGAGCTTGACGATCGACGCGTCGCCGGGCGCCTCGGTGCCTTCGATCCGCTTGAGCAGGTACCGGTCGGCCAGCGCGCAGGCGGCGTTGACCTTGGGGATCAGCCGCCCGAGGTCGCTGCGCAGCGCCGGATCGTCGGACACGCCACGCTCGCGCATCAGGCTGGCGATGCGCGCCAGCCCGTAGCGCATGCGCAGGGTCAGCTCCACCAGCGTCAGGCCGCGCTCCGAGGCCAGCGTCGACTGCGCGACCGCCCAGCCCTGCCCCTCGTCGCCGATGCGATCGCTGACCGGCACCTCGACGTCATCGAAGAAGATTTCCGCGAACTCATCGTCGCCGGTGATCTGGGCGATCGGCCGCACCGACACGCCCTTGCTGCGCATGTCGAGCAGGAGATAGGTCAGGCCGGCCTGCGGCGGACCGGAACTGTCGGTGCGCACCAGCAGCAGGCAATGGTCGGCGAACTGCGCGAGTGTCGACCAGGTCTTCTGGCCGTTGATGACATAGCGGTCGCCGCGGCGCTCCGCACGCGTGCGCACGGAAGCCAGGTCAGAGCCCGCGTTCGGCTCGGAGAAGCCCTGGCACCAGATGCGGCCTTCGAGAATGTCCGGCAGGTGCTGCTGCTTCTGCTCCTCGGAGCCCCATTCGATCAGTGTGCAGGCGGCATGGTAGAGCGCGACGAAGAACAGGATCAGGCGCGGTGCATCGGCGCGCGCGACCTCCTCGTAGATCACCCTCTGTTCTGCCAGCGAGCGCCCGCCGCCCGGCCACCCTGCGGGCCAGTGCGTCGTCGCATAGCCGGCCTTGACCAACTTCGCGAACCACTCGCGCTGCGCGCGCACGAAGCTGTCCTGACCGGTGCCGGTCATCGCGGCGCGCCAGTCGTGCGGGACATTCTGTTGCAGCCAGGCACGGACCTGTGCGCGCAGGGTTTCGGGATCGCCAGTGGTCATCGTCATTGTCCGGCCTCAGCGATGCATTATGTCGCCCGCCCTCGCGCGGTCGAATGACCGGGCGCGCAGCCAGTATTGCCTGCTGCTGTCAGCGTCTTCAGGGACAGCGGGCACCTCGCTAGACTCGCGCCGTTTGTGGTCCCGACGATCCGACCCGACGATCCGATGATACTCACGCCGACGCAGCAAGCCATCGCCGACTCCGTGCGCGAGTTCGCGCAGGAGTGTATCCGCCCGCAGACCGTTCAGTTCGAGACGGCACGCGGGTATCCGCCTGCGTTGTTCCAGGAGCTCGCCGCGCTGGGGCTGATGGGCATGACTGCGCCCGAAGACAAGGGCGGCGCCGGCGCCGATTACGTTTCCTACGCGCTGGCGCTGATGGAAGTCGCCGCGGCCGATGGCGCGCTGTCGACCATCCTGTCGATCCAGAACAGCCTGATCGTTTCGGCGCTGCTCAAGGACGGCAGCGCCGAACAGCAGCAGCGCTTCCTGCCGGCGCTGACCGATGGCCGCATGATCGGCGCGTTCGCGCTCACCGAGGCCGACGCCGGCTCCGATGCCGCGGCTCTGCGCACGCGCGCGACGAAGATCGACGGCGGCTACGTGCTCAAGGGCAGCAAGCAGTTCATCAGCTCCGGCAGGATCGCCGGGCTCGCGATCGTGTTCGCGGTCACCGATCCTGATGCGGGCAAGAAAGGCATTTCCGCCTTCCTCGTGCCCACCGACCGGCCGGGCTATGTCGTCGACAAGGTCGAACACAAGCTCGGCCAGCTCGCCTCGGACACCTGCAGCCTGCGCTTCGACGACCTGCGCATCGAGGACAATCTGCGCCTGGGCGCCGAAGGCCAGGGCTATCGCATCGCGCTGGCGAACCTGGAGGCGGGACGCATCGGCATTGCCGCCCAGGCCATCGGAATGGCGCGCGCGGCGCTGGAGATCGCCGCCGGCTATGCGCGGGAACGCCGCTCGATGGGCAAGGCCATCATCGAACACCAGGCGGTGGGTTTTCGTCTCGCCGATCTCGCTGCACGCCTGGAAGCCGCGCGCCAGCTGGTGCTGCATGCCGCGGCGGTCAAGGACACCGGCGCCCCCTGCCTCAAGGAAGCCTCGATGGCCAAGCTGGTCGCCTCCGAAACCGCGGAAGCCGTGTGCTCCGGGGCGATCCAGACCCTCGGCGGCTACGGCTACCTGGAGGAATTCATGCTGGCCAAGATCTACCGCGACGTGCGCGTCTGCCAGATCTATGAAGGGACTTCCGACATCCAGCGCATGGTGATCGCCCGCTCGCTGTGAGCTCGGGCGATCGGTATTTTCGAAACGAGAGCAGGCATCGATGAATCTACAAGGTGTTGCAGCAGTGGTCACCGGCGGGGCCTCGGGCCTGGGCGCGGCGACGGCGGAGATGCTGGCGAGCCAGGGCGCGCGCGTCGCGATCTTCGACATGAGCGAAGAGACCGGCCAGGCGCAGGCCGCGAAGGTCGGCGGCAAGTTCTTCAAGGTCAACGTCACCAACGAAGCGAGCGTCGGCGACGCTCTGGCCGCTGCGGAAGCCACGCACGGCGTCGCGCGCGTGCTGGTCAACTGCGCCGGCATCGTCATCGGCGCCAAGACCGTCGGCCGCGAATCGGTGCCCCACCCGCTCGATTCGTTCCGCAAGGTGATCGAGGTCAACCTGGTTGGCAGCTTCAACGTCATCGCGCAGTTCGCCGCACGTCTGTCGAAGGCCGAGCCGCTGGGCGAGGAACGCGGCGTGATCGTCAACACGGCCAGCGTCGCCGCCTTCGATGGCCAGATCGGCCAGGCCGCCTATGCGGCATCGAAGGGCGGCGTCGTCGGCATGACACTCCCGGTTGCGCGCGATCTGGCGCAGCTCGCGATCCGCGTGGTCACGATCGCTCCCGGCACCTTCTGGACCCCGATGATGGCGAGCCTGCCGCCGGAAGTGCGCGACTCGCTGGGCAAGCAGGTGCCGTTCCCGAGCCGTCTCGGCAAGCCCGAGGAGTACGCGCTGATGGTGCAGAGCATCATCGCCAACCCGATGCTCAACGGCGAGACGATCCGCCTCGACGGCGCCATCCGGATGCCGCCGCGGTGAGCGCCGACTCCGCTTTCCGCCCGGGATCGTCCACGACAACTTCGATGACGCTGAAAACACGTTTCACCAAGCTGGTAGGCATCGACTACCCCATCGTCCAGGGCGGCATGATGTGGGTCGGCCGCGCCGAGCTGGCCGCTGCCGTCTCCAATGCCGGCGGGCTGGGCATTCTCACCGCACTGACGCAGCCGACGCCGGACCATCTGCGACGCGAGATCGAGCGCTGCTACGCGATGACCGACAAGCCCTTCGGCGTGAATCTCACGATCCTGCCGTCGGTCAGTCCGCCGCCATACGCCGAATATCGCAAGGCGATCATCGACAGCGGCATCCGGATCGTCGAGACCGCCGGACACAACCCGCGCGAGCACGTCGAGGACTTCAAGGCGCACGGGATCATCGTGGTCCACAAGTGCACGGCCGTGCGTCATGCCCTGTCGGCCGAGCGCATGGGAGTCGATGCAATCTCCATCGACGGCTTCGAGTGCGCGGGTCATCCGGGCGAGGACGACATCCCCGGCCTGGTGCTGATCCCCGCCGCCGCGGACAAGGTGAAGATCCCGATGATCGCTTCCGGTGGCTTCGGCGACGGCCGCGGCCTGGTCGCGGCGCTCGCGCTGGGCGCGGACGGCATCAACATGGGCACGCGTTTCTGCGCGACGGTCGAAGCGCCGATCCACCCGCGCGTGAAACAGCTGCTGGTCGAGAACGACGAACGCGGCACCAATCTGATCTTCCGCTCGCTGAAGAACACCGCGCGCGTCGGCAAGAACAGCGTCTCCGACCAGGTCGTCGAGATTCTCAAGCGGCCGGATGCAAAGTTCGAGAACGTGGCGCATCTCGTGCGCGGCGCCAGCGGACGCGTGCTTCTGGAAACCGGCGATCTCGACGCGGGCCTGGTGTGGGCGGGACAAGTCCAAGGCCTGATCCACGACATCCCGACGGTCGCCGAGCTGATCGGCCGCATCGTGCGCGAGGCGACGGACATCATCCGCAGCCGTCTGCCGGGGATCGTGGCGCCGGCGACCGCCGCTGCGACAGCGTAAGAATCTTCTAGCCACGGACAGACACGGAATGACACGGACTTTTCCGTGTTCTCCGTGTCGTTCCGTGGCAAAACGTTTTTGGAGCTACTCCGGACCGAACACCGGCTTGCGCTTCTCGATCAGAGCCTGGATGCCTTCGCGGTGGTCCGGCGAACGCTGCGCCACGGCTTCGTAGGCGATGCCGGCGTCCATCACCGCGGTGGCCACGCGCTTGAGCTCCAGGTTGAGCAGCACCTTGGTCCAGCGAATGGCGTTGCGCGAACCCTTGAGCAAGCGCTCACAGAAGGCGTCGACGGCCGCATCGAGCTCCGTCGCCGGCAGGCAGTGGTTGATGAGCCCGATCTCCTCGGCCTTCTTCGCCGGGAGCAATTCACCGGTGAGCAGATATTCCTTGGCACGGCACAGGCCGATGCGCTGCGGCCAGATCACCGCGCCGCCGTCACCAGCGACGAGGCCGATGGCCACGTGCGGGTCACCGATCTTTGCGGTCTCTGCCGCGAAGATCACGTCGCACAGCAGGGCCAGCGTCGCACCCAGGCCGACAGCGTGACCGTTGAGGCGGCACACCAGCGGCTTGTCGAGATCCAGCATCGCGAACACGATGCGCTTGGCCAGCCGCACCTCGTGGTCGAACAGATGCGGATGGGCGGCGTTATGCGCCACATGATCGAGGTCGCCGCCCGCGGAGAACGCGCGTCCGGCGCCGGTCAGCACGACGACGTCCGAGTGCTCGTCCTGCGCGGCGAAATTGAACACGTCCGCCAGTTCCTCGTGCATGCGCAGGTTGACGGCGTTGAGCGCCTCGGCCCGGTTGAGGGTGATCGTGAGCAACCGCCCCTTGCGCGCCAGCGCCAGTGTTTCGTAAACGCGCAGATGCTCGCTCGAAGTCGGATTCATGCCGTCCCTTTGTGGGGTCAGTGTCGCGACTCGCCGCCGTCGACGATGAGGGCCTGCGTTTCCGGCGCGGCGGTCGGCGCGGCCAGAGTTCGATACTGTCGTGGGCTGACCCGGAACTCGCGCTTGAACATGCGGCTGAAATGCGCAGGACTCTTGAAGCCCACACGGTATGCGATTTCGCTGATGGACGCGTCGCCGGGCTTGGACGTGGACAGCCACTCCCCCGCCGTCTTCAGCCGCTTGTCCCAGACCATGGTCGAGAACGACGTGCCGTATTGCTTGAGCAGCAGCGAGAGGTAGCGGGGCGAGATGCCGCAACCCTTGGCGACCGTGACCACGCTGAGCTTGGGATCGGTGAGATGCGTCTCGATGAACCGCAACGCGTCGTGGAGGCGCTTGTCCGCCAACGTCTGACGCTCCGGCGCACAGGACTCGTGGTCCTTGATGGCGTCGCTGAGCACGGACAGTGCGGTTTCGACCAGCAGTTGCGCCACCGCCTCCTTGATCTCGCCGGCATCTTCGAAAAGGTCGGCGAGGATACGCTCGACGATGGCAAACTTGCGGCCGCTGGCGGGCACGCAGAAGCCCGTCTTCACGTCCTCGCCCAGGACGCGGCGCAGCATGTGCATGGGCACAGTCAGATGCAGCAGGTCGCAAACGCCATCATCCCCAGGCTGGGACTCCACGGAGAAGGGCGTCACCGACTTGGTGATGATGAAGTCGCCGGCGGTGGCCACGCTTTCGCCGCATGGGTGTGACACGCAGACGCGGCCGCGCTTGACGAAACACAGCACAGCGACGTCCGTGCCGTCCTCGCGGATATGGGTCCAGGATCGGCGGAAGAACAGCTGCGTGCGGGAGCGCAGGCGAATGATGGAGCAGGACCCGACGCCCTTGCGATCGGCCCGCACATCGATCACGGAGCCTGGCCCGATCGAGTAGTCGCCGGTGTAGTACTCGCAATTCCGCGGCCCGCGGAACGCATTCTGGCAATCCTGATAATTGCGCTTGTCGAATACGAACAAGGTTTCCATCACCGTCTCCGACCAGAGGCTTCGAGGCCTGTGATGAAAGATGCTAGCGATACAGGCCGGCGACGTCCCCGCAGTTTGCGCCGACGCATCGACATTTCGCGCAGGGACAAGTTTTAGTCCTGGAGCTTCCAGGTGAAGCGCACATCCGCCGTCGCGGCCTTGGCGACGCCGTCTTCCCGCGCCGGCGTGAAGCGGCACTTGCCGACCGCTTCAAGGGTCACGCGGTCGAGCCTGGCGTAACCGCTGGACTGGGCGACGCGCGCCTGCAGGATCCGCGCGGCGGCATCGAGGTCGACGGCGATGGTGACCACGCCTTCCTCGCCACGGCTCACCGACTGCGACGGATAGCTCGGCCGGCGACACGACGACCAGTCGATCGCCGCATCGACAACGACGGGCTCACTGCGCGGCTGCGGCACGGGCGATGGCGCCGGTGTCGTTGCCGCCGGCTTGGGCGTCCCCGCCAGCTCACGCGCCCGGGCCTCCGCCTGCTGGCGCGCCTGTGCCGCCAGTTCCGCCTGACGACGGGCTTCGGCGGCATCGTCCTCGGCACGCTGGCGCGCGCGACGCGCGTCATCCTCGGCGCCGCGCCGACGCTGCTGCTCTTCAATGGCCCCGAACTGCTCGCCGAGCCGACGTTGCCGTTCGGCGAGCGCGGCGCTCTCATCCGCTCCCGCCGGCACCGTCGTGGCACTCGGGCTGGTCTCTGGCGTGGCCGGTGCCTGCGTTTCCTGCGGCTGCAACCACCACAGGACGCCGCCGACCACGAGGCAGACGGCGAGCAGTGCGGCGGCGATCGAGTACTCGGCCGATTTCGCGATGCCGGCCAGAAAGCCGCGCACGCCGGTGTTGGATGCGTCGGAATCGCTCATGGATCAGCTTCGGCGGAGGAATTGGCGGATGCGCGCGAGCAGGCCGCTGCTCTCGGCCACTTGCAGCATCGGTGCGGTATCGGCCGCGACGCGCTGCGCCTGCTCGGGGTGCTGGCGCAGCATTTCGTAGCGGCGACTCGCGATATTGACGGTGCCACGCAGCACACTGGACGTGACCGGCTTCTGCAGCAGGCGGAAGATCTGACCATGGTTGATCAGCGAGATGCTGTGTCCGGCATCGGCCCGGGAGGTGACGGCAATCACCACCAGTGCCGGGTGATGCTGGCGCAGCGCGCTCAGCAGCGGCGCCACGCTCTGGCCGACGACGGCCAGCTCGGTGAAGATCACGCCGATCCGGTGCTGACTCAACAGCTCGAGCGCAGCCTCGATGCGGTTGGCCGTATGCACTTCGCGTTCGCTGCCCAGCGCCGCGCGCAGCGAATGCGCGGTCTGCGGGTCCTCGTCCAGCACCAGCACGCCGACCTCGTTATAGACGGCGTTCTGCTGCGGGCCCGGCGGCGGCTCCGGCAACAGGATCTGTTCCACCGAGGCCGCGCGCACGGCGGCAGCCATCGTCTCGCGCAGCTCGCTGTTGACCCAGGGCTTGGGGATGAAACGGAAGATCTCGCCCTCGTTGATCGAGGCGATGATGGCGTTGAGATCGGAGTATCCGGTCAGCAGCATGCGGATCGCCTGCGGCTGCTGGTCGCGGGCGGCGCGCAGCACTTCGACGCCGGAAATGCCGGGCATGCGCTGATCGCTGACGATGACGTCGAAGCGGTCTTGCTTCAGTGCCTCCAGGGCGGTCGCGCCGCCCTCGGCGGTGGTGACGTCGTAGTCGGCGCGAAAGATCGCCTTGAGCGAGAGCAGGATCCGGCTTTCGTCGTCGACGAACAGCAGTCGCGGGCGGGACGCAGTGGCCGCTGTATTCACGCGTAGGTCTCCTGCTCGGCGGCTGTTGGGGTTGCCGACACCGGCTTCTGCAGCGGCAGCCGCAGGCGGAACGCGGTGCCCTTGCCCGGCGCCGAATCGACCTCGATGCGGCCGCCGTGGTCTTCGACGATGCGAAAGACGATGGACAGACCCAGGCCGGTGCCCTGCCCCACCGGCTTGGTCGTGAAGAAGGGCTCGAAGATGTGGGCCAGGGTGTCCGGGTCCATGCCGCAACCGCTGTCGCGGACCTCGACCACGGCGTGGTCGTCCTCGACACAGGTGCGGATGGCGATGATGCCCTCGCCGTCGATGGCCTGGCCGGCGTTGTTGATCAGGTTCACGAAGACCTGGTTGATCTGCGAAGGCGCACAAGGGATGAGCGGCAGCTCGCCGTAGTCGCGCTGCACTTCGATGCGGTTCTTGAGCTGGCTCTGGCAGATCTTGAGGGTGGTATCGAGCCCCTCGTTGAGGTTGAAGCTCTCGGTCAGCGAGCGGTCGACGCGCGAGAAGTCCTTCAGGCCCAGCACCAGCTCGCTGATCTGCCCGAGGCCGTAGTCGGCATCGTTGAGCAGCATCTCCAGTTCGGCGAGGCCTTCGTCCGGCGGCCAGCGTCGCTCGGCCAGCTGCTGGCGCTGCGCATCGTCGGACTTGCCGGCGTCGAAGAGTTCGCGGATCAGGGGCAGCGACTCGCGCACGGTGCCGACGTTGCCGCGCACATAGCCCAGCGGCGTGTTGATCTCGTGCGCGACGCCCGCGACCATCTGACCCAGCGCCGCCATTTTCTCCGACTGCACCAGCTGCGCCTGCTGGAAGCGCAAGTCGTCGAGGGCCTTGCGCAGTTCCACGGTCCTGGACTCGACGGTCTCCTCGAGGTGCACATTCAGATCCTGCAGCTCGGCATGGCTGCGGTCGAGCTCGCCGTAGCTGCGGCGCAGACGCCAGCCGAAGACGCCGAACACCGCCAGCAGCGCGCTCGCATAGACAGCGAGCACCAGGCGGTAGCGTGCGAGACTGCTTTCGGCCCGGGCGTAGTGTTCGATGTAGTTCCGCTGCAATCGCTGCAGGGATGCGGCGACCGGCACCGCCGCAAGCTTCTCCGCGAGTGCCATGACCCGGTCCTTGTCGCCGAGCACGTTGGTGGCGGCCTGCCCGAGCGCACCCAGACGGTTGCGTAGCGCCGGCACGGACCCCGCATCCACGGTCAGCGCGACCAGCAGGTTCTCGATCGTGGCCTGGTTGGTCGGCGCGGACTGCAGACTGTAGGCGGTGACCTCCTCGATCAGCCGGCGCACCGAGCCGCGCAGCGGGCTGCCATCGGAGAGCGCCGGATCGGCCAGCACGGTTTCACCCTGCATGAGCAGCTGCGCATAGGACGTTGCGAACTGGCCGAGCTGGGTGCGGTATGCGCCCAGCTGCGCCTGCTTGTCTTCGACTTGCTGCAACAGCGTCGACAGGGCGCCGCCCAGATCGCGCGATACCGCGCGCAGCCCGTTGCGGTGCACGACGAGCGCAGCGCGCGCGGCTTCAAAGCGCTGCGTGGCATCGGTGAACCCCTCGGGATCGGCTTCCAGGTTCAGGCGGGCACGGGTCGTCTGCGTATCGGCCTCGGCATCGGCCGCGCCGAGCTGAGCCAGTGCCGCCATGCGTGCCAAATGTCCCTCAAGCGCCTGCGGCTCGCTTTGGGTTCGAATGACCAGGACCACCAGCACGGCAAGCGCCGCACCGATGGAAAGTGCCATCAACAATCTCTGCAGCATCGCTCTCCCCCTATTGGACACCTGCCCGGCCAACCCCTTGGCCCGACCTGCAATGCCTTGCTTGGTGGTTTATCGACCGCGCCGTCAGCGAGCCCCTCCGCCATTGACACCCTGCAACACGGCGGTCACTGCCGCCGCGTCGCGCATCGCATCCGAGCGTTCCATGCTCAGGCCACCAGGGACTTGAGCGTGACCGTCTCGTCGGCGAGCGCCGCGGGATCGGTGCGCAGACGCCCCGCGACCATCTTCTTCCCCATCATGAAATCCGCGGCCCGGTTCACCGAATCCGCGGCGATCACGACGCCTTCCCGCAGGTAGAAGGCCACAAAGCTGTCGGCCGCCATGGAGCCGCGGATCACCACACAGTCATGCCCCTGCGACAGACCCGCCATTTGCAGCTTGAGGTTGTACTGATCGGACCAGAACCAGGGCACGCTCGCATGAGGTACGCGCTGCCCACAGATGCTCGCCGCGGCGACGCGAGCCTGCTCGCTGGCATTGGGCACGGACTCCAGCCGCAGACGACGGCCACAGAAGCCGTTGTCGTGATTCGTGCAGTCGCCGGCGGCCACGATGTCGGGATCCTGAGTCTGCGCGAACAGGTCGACGACGATGCCGTTGTCGCAGGCGAGGCCCGCCTTTTCCGCCAGCTCGGTATTGGGGATCAGGCCGATGCCGACGATCACCAGGTCGGCCGGCACGCGGCTGCCGTCCTGCAGCACGACGGCCTCCACCTGACTGCCACCCTCCAGCGCACTCACGCCGGTGCCGAGACGGATGTCGACGCCATGGCGGCGATGCACCTGCTCGTAGTACTGCGACAACTCCGGGCCGGTCACCCGCGCCAGCAGACGCGGCAGCGCCTCGACCAGCGTGACCTGCACGCCCTTCTTGATGCCGACGGCCGCGACCTCGAGGCCGATGTAGCCGCCGCCAATGATGGCCAGGCGCTTGCCGGGCTTGAACTGCTCGCGCAGACGGCGGATGTCGTCAATGGTGCGGACGTAATGCACGTTGGACTTGTCCGCGCCCGGAAGATCCAGCCGCCGCGCGCGTCCGCCGGTGGTGAGGGCGAGCTTGTCATACGCAAGGCGGCTGCCGTCGGACAAGGTCACGGTGTGTGCAACCCGATCGATGGCTTGCACGCGCAGGCCTGTTCGCAGTTCGATACCGTGCTTGGCGTAGGCCTCGCGCGTCTTGATGTACAGCGCCTCCTCGCTCACCTCGCCGGAGAGGAACGCCTTCGACAGCGGCGGACGACGGTAGGGTACGACAGGCTCCTCGCCGATCAGGATGATGCGGCCGGTGTAGCCGAGCTGACGCAGCGCCGAGGCGAGATCGCCCCCCGCCTGCCCCGCACCGACGATCACCGTCGTCGAGGTCACAACTGTGGGTCCGGAAGCCGCAGCACGAGTCCGTGCAGACCTTCGTTCATCGCGATCTGGCAGGCAAGACGGCTGTTGGGCTGGGTCTCAAGCAAGCCCGACAGCAACTCGGCCTCGGACCCCGACGGCAGGCCGACGCGGTCAACCCAGGCCGCATCGACGTAAACATGGCAGGTGCCGCAGGCGCAGGCGCCGCCGCAATCGCCCATGACTCGCGGCACCAGGTTATCGACGGCCGCCTGCATCAGCGTCGCGCCGCCTTCGACATCCACGGTGTAGCGCCGGTCGTCCTTGAGATCGACATACGTCACCTGCGCCATTTTTCCTCCTGCACCCGGCAGCCCGCATACGGTATGCGCGCCCCAGCTTATTGAATCAACACTGTTGGCTACTATAATACGCCAACGGTTCCGCGATGCAATGTTCTGCGTCGCCGGCATTCCAGTGGCCCCGACAGCAGCGCTTATACGCGTCCGGTCACCGGGATCAGCGCGCCCGTGACGGCCGATGCGCGACCGCTGAGCAGGAACAGGATGACCTCGGCCAGTTCCTGTGGCCGGACCCAGCGCGAGTGGTCGGCCGAAGGCATGTCGGCGCGGTTGGCGGGCGTATCGATGATGCTGGGCAACACGGCATTGACCGTGATTTCGCGATCCTTTAACTCCTCCGCCAGCGCCTCGGTGAGCCGGGCCACGCCAGCCTTGGAAGCAGCGTAGGCGCCCATGCCCGCGGCCGCCTTCACCGCGCCGGCGGCGCCAATGTTGACGATGCGCCCGCCGGCGCCCAGGTGCGGCAGCGCGCCGCGACAGGCGTTGACCGCCGTCCGGACGTTGATCTGGTACAGCTGGTCCCAGGTGTCGGGGCTGCCGTCGGCCAGGGTCTCCCAGCGGAAGCCACCGGCGATATTGACCAGCGCATCGATGCGACCGTGACGCGCCGCGATCGCCGCGAGAGCGATTAGCGTCGCCTGCGCGTCGCCGAGGTCCAGCGCCGGCCATGCCTGCGCTCCGCGCGGCGGCTGACCGTCGACGCGGTCCACGGCAACGACCGTCGCCCCCGCGGCGGCGGCCGCTTCGGCAACGCCCCGGCCGAGGGCACCGAGGGCGCCGGTGATGACGATGACCTTGTCTTTCAGTTCCATGGCGTCCGCTCCGTCAGACGATTTCCGCGATCAATGTGCCGACCGGGTAGACCTCGCCGGTGGCGGCGTGGACCTTCAGCGTGCCGGACGCCGGGGCCTCGACTTCCTGCACCGACTTGTCCAGCTCCAGCGTGTACAGCGGCTTGCCCGCTTCCACCTGCGCGCCGTCCGCCACCAGCCACTCGGTCAGCGTGCCTTCCTGCGAAGAAAAGCCAATCTGCGGAATGCGTACTTCCACACTCATCGGAATTCTTCGCCCATATTATCGACAACGATGTTGATTATCTTTTGCGGGCAGGCCGATGTAAAGACTTTGAGACGGCAGTACTTCTCCACCTGAGCAGACATGGCGCCCCGGTTCCGCACGCGGACGCGCAGCGAACGAATTCTGGTTCTTTCGCCGCTACGACAGAATCCTCGCCGCATGCACGCACGTATCCATCCCCTGAATCCTCCGGTCGTCCTCACGGCCTGTTTGTGCGTGCGCCCCGCATCCAAAAAATCCCGCAAACCCGCAATCGCCTGAACGGGTTTCCCGCCAGGCTGCGTGCCGGGCGGGGTCAAGGTTTTCATAAAATGCTTGCTCTTTCCCGGCGTTGATCGTCATCAACCCAGGAGAGAGTCATGCAAGTTTTTGAAGGCATCTGGTTGCCCCTCATCACGCCGTTCCACAACGGTGAAATCGATCTGGCCGCGGCGCGCCGGCTCGTGCATCACTACATCGAGGCAGGTATCCATGGCTTCGTCGTCTGCGGCACCACCGGCGAGGCGGCGACGCTGGACGAGTTCGAGCAACTGGCCTTGCTCGATGCAGTGCTCGAAGCCGCGAACGGACGCCGGCCGGTCGTGATGGGGCTGGGCAGCAACGACACGCGCAAAGCCCTGCGCATGCTGGGCACGATCCAGCGCCGTCCGATTGCGGGCCTGCTCACCGTGGCGCCGTATTACTCGCGCCCCTCGCAGATCGGCATCGAGATGCATTTCCGCGCGATCGCGGCGGCGACTCCGTTGCCGCTGATCCTGTACAACATCCCCTACCGCACCGGCGTGAACATCAGTCTGGACACGGTGAAAGCGCTGGCCGACGTACCGACGATCGTCGCGATCAAGGAAAGTGGCGGCGATATGAACCAGCTCATGGACCTGATCCGCGAGACGCGGCTGGAGGTGTTGTCGGGCGAGGACCACCTGATCTACAGCACGCTGTGTCTGGGCGGCTCCGGCGCGATCGCCGCGGCGGCGCATCTTCGTCCGGATCTGCACGTACGTGTCTACGAAAGCTTCCGCTCCGGGAATCTCGCGCTTGCGCGTGATCTCGCGGCGCAACTCCTGCCTCTGACTCGCGCGTTGTTCAGCGAGGCGAACCCTGGGCCGGTCAAGTCCCTGCTCGCCCGGCAGGGCCACATCAGCGAGGAGCTACGCTTGCCGATGACGCCCGCCTCGACCGCATGCCGTGACCGCGTTTCACGCGAATGGGCTGCGCTGGAGCACGGTCGCTTGTAGATACAAGCCGCCCCGCTGATCCACCGCCTATGCGTTCGGCCTATGCGTCCTGCGTTCGGCGGAGCAGCTCACGATTCGGGCAAAATTCGAATTCGTCTACGGAATCGCTTCTTTCCCATGTCTCATCGCACTGGGACGAGTGCTTGCATTCGGCGCACAGGCGGATCGCGTTGCTGACTTCCTGATAGGAGCTTCTTTGCCGCAAGAGTTTTGCGGACAGTCCGCTGCGCCGAAGCAACCTCTGCAGCCTCAGCGTTTTGATCGTCGCGAATGCGATCTTGTTGCTTCTGTATTTCGAGAGACCGTCCCGGATCGCGGGCGCGAGCTGGCCGATCGCCTCACTGCCGAACATCAGTAAGGTTGCTCCGACAGTGAGCAGTTCAAAAACAAGCATGGGATCGTTGGTATTCATCGAAGAACTCGGCGGCGGAAGTCCCCGCCATGAAACAAGGCCGGACGCGTCCCGACATTGACCTTTGTCAATGCGCGCAGGCTTACTTGGCATGGAATATGCGTCGCGCTGTAAGTTATTCGTATCAAACGCAATGGTGCGTTGCACAAGACAGAGCATTCAGGTATGCTGCTATGCAGCATAAAATGAGGAACTCACCATGAAAGCAAACTCTGTCGGCTCAATTGCCATCGCCAGCATCCTTGCGGTCTGGGCCACCGGCGCCGCGGCGGACGAACTGGATAATCTCCTGGATTTTTCTGCAGCCAGTCCGGTGCAGATTGCCCTGCCCAACGCGACCGATGCGGCTGTCGAAGCCAGCATCCACCGTCAGCTTGACGTCATCGATTCCAGGATGACCACGGAGCTCGCGCCGCAAGCGGGGCTTCGCCACGCAATGGGAAGCACGGTGGTGACCACCGTGGAGCTTGCCCGGCGCTAGAACGAGAACAGCGAGACGAGAGAAGTCTCGTCTCGCCAGGCGAGCGCCCCTACAGGCAGGAGACTCTGATCAGGACGCACGCTCGGATCCCCGCATCAGGGAATGCGACGCAGCGGACTCGAGTAACGCTTTTTAGCTGATCGCGGATTCCGCTTCTCGGCCGCTCATCGGCCGTTGCGCTTCGCCTTGTTGCTCTGGCGCTTGCGCAGCCGGAGCGGGCGCTGATTCGGCCGGCTCCTCTTCCGTGTCGGACGCGGAGCCACCTCTCACCGCATTGCGCCGCTCAATCTCGTTGCTGACAAACTTCACCCAGTTGTTCGCGGGGGTGGCGTACTTCTCGGACTGGGACGCGGCGATGAAGGTCGTTCTTGCCTCGTTGAACTTGCCGGCGTTGTAGAGCGCGGTGCCCAGCTGCATGCGGATGCTCGCCGGGTCGTCGAGGTTCTTGGCGGTGAGCGCGCTGCGGAAGGACGCCGTGGCCTCGTTCCAGCGGCCCAGTTCGAGCTGGGCCTGCCCCAGAAAGTTATAGTGCTTGGCCTCGCCGGTCATCTCGGCGAGCTTCTGCAGCACCGGGATCTGTTGCTCGTATTCCTTGGACATCGCCAGCGCCTGCGCAAACAGCTGCAGGGTGTCGGCGTTGACGGCGATGACCTTGTCGCGCATGCCTTGGGTCAGCAGGCGCACCGCCGGATAGGGCGCGTCCTGCACCATGTACAGCCGCGCCAGGTTGAGCAGATCGGTCTCGGTGCGCATCAGCTTGGCGCGATAGGCGGCGTGCATCAGCTTGAGCTGCTCGCGCTGCTGGTCCATCAGTCCGCGCATGCCGGCCAGCTGCTGCCAGTAGTTGCCGTTGTCGGGATGGCCGGCGACCAGGATTTCCAGCACCTTGGCCGCCTTGGCGTAGTCCTTGCGCTCGTAGTAGATCGCACGCAGCAGCGCCAGCGCGGATTCCTTCGGGCTCTGGCCGCGCTCCTTGGAGATCTTGAGCGAGGTGATCAGGGCCTGTTCGGCTTCGGTGTACTTCTGCGTCTGGTAGTAGGCCTGTGCCAGCAGCGCGTAGCCTTCCGGGCTGGGCTCGGCGACGACCGACAGCCACTTCTTCACGACTTCGATGGCCTTGGCGTAGTTCTCGGTAATGAAGTACAGCTGCGCCAGGGCGTACAGGCTGCCGTCTCTCAGGCCTTCGGGCAGATTGGGCTGCTTGAGGACGAGGATGTACGACTCGATCGCCTTGGGCACCTTGTCCTGGGCGTAGTAGGTCGCGGCGTACAGGTTGTAGAGCGTCGCGCGCTCGTAGTCGTTGAGCTTGGCCTCGCCGGCCTTGAGGGCGTCGAGCGCTTCGATGCCGGCCTTGTAGTCCTTGGCTTCGTAGGCTTTCTGCGCGACCTCCATCTTCTTGTAGGTCTCGGCGCGGATCACGCCGGTCTGCTTGGTCGGCGGCGGCGTCGGCTTGGTCTTGTCGTCCTTGGCCAGCGCCGTGTCGGCGACGACGATGCTCAGAACCACGGTCAGGGCCACGGTCAGCGTCAGCAGGCCGCGCAGGAGCGGGGTTCGTGCGGTCACGGCGCGCCTCATTTCTTGTCCAGCTCGAAGCGGATCAGGTGCTGCACATTGGGCACGGCAATCGGCTTGCCGTCCTGCACCCGCGGCTTGTATTTGAATTTGAGCACGGCCTTGGTCGCGGCCTCGTCGAACACGCCCGACGGCTGCGATTCGAGCACCACCGGATCGCGCACGGCGCCGGCCTCGGTGACCGTGAACTGCACCAGCACCCAGCCCTCGATGCCCTGGCTCTGCGCCCGCGCCGGATACATCGGCGCGACCTTGACGATCGGCAGGTATTCGCCGTCGGTCGACGACAGGCCGAAGTTGGATTTGACCTGGGTCGTGTTTTCCAGCGCCATGTTGATGTTGACGCCGGCGTTGGTCGGACCCTGGATCTGGATCTGCTGGATCGGCACTTCCGGCGCCGCCTCCGGCTTGTCCGGCATTTCCGGCGGCGGCTTGCGCTCGCGCGTCTCCAGCTCGAAGTTCTTCGCCAGGCGCAGGAAGTCGACGGTCGGCAGCGTCTCCGAATTGGCGTCGACCTTGGCCGTGCTCGCAATCAGCGCATACAGCAGCCAGAACAGACCAAAGACGGAGAGGATGGCGAGCGCGCCCGGCCCCAGGAAACGCAGCAGGTCAGCCCCCGGCGGGGGCGCCTTGGCGAACAGCGCGGGCGTCCGCGCGGACTCTGTCGGCGTGGCGACAAACAAGGGCACGACGCGCTGGGCGTTGCTGCGGGCGGGCATGTCCATCAGCCTCCCTGCCCGCGCGTGGCCACGGACACGCTCTGGATGCCGCCGGCGTGCACCTGGTTCATGACCTGCGCCATGACCCCGGTCTCGGACATCTTGTCCGCGAGGATCACGACCGTGTCTTCCGGACGCTCGGCGTGCATGCGTTCGACCAGTGCGCGCACTTCCGGCAGGCTGACCTTCTTGCGATCCATCCACACCTCGCCGTTGGGACGCACCGCGATCAGGATGTTGCCGCTGGCTCTCGACTCCGCCGTCAGCGCCTGCTCCTTGTCGACCTTGACCCCGGCCTGTTTGACGAAGGAGGTGATGATGATGAAGAAGATGAGCAGGTTGAGGACGAAGTCCAGCATCGGCGCCAGGTCGATGCCGTGGTGGTCGTCCGCACTCGCATGACGTCGGGCTTGCATGGCTCTCCTTGCGCGTTCCGCTATTTTTTCGAGGCGGTCGGCTGCAGCAGGACGTTGAGCGCCCCGCCCAGCCGGGCCTGGTCCATGACCTTGACGACGAGGCCAGTCGGCGCCTTGATGTTGGCGACGACGATCACCGGGCCTTCCGGCTTTTCACCGCGGAAGCGCTCGACGTTGGCACGCACCGCTTCCGGATCGACCAGGCGCTGGTCGATCGACACGTCGCCGTTCTTGTGCACGGCGATGAACAGGGTGCCGTGATCATCCTCCTGCTGCTTCTGGTTGGGCGGCGCCGGCGGCGGGGTGTTGAGCGCCAGCCCGATCTCCTTGACGAAGACCGCGGTGATGATGAAAAAGATCAGCAGGTTGAGGACGAAGTCCAGCATCGGCGCCAGGTCGATGGCTTCGCCGTCCATTTCCTCGGAGTGCTGACGACGATGGCGCAGGCGCATGACGAAAGGCTCTCTAGAATTGGAAGCGATCGGCGAGCAGTTCGGTCTGCTTGCGGATCGCCGACTGGAAATAGAACACCGGGTACATGCCGGTGACGCTGGTGGCCAGGCCGGTCATCGTGCAGTTCATCGCCTTGGACACGCCGCCCGCCATCGTGCGCGCGTCCGCCGAGCCCAGGATCGCCATCGAATCGAACACTTCGAGCATGCCGACGACAGTGCCGACCAGGCCCAGCAGCGGGCACAGCGGCACCAGCACCTTGAGCGTGGGCATGTTCTCGCTCATCGCGACGTTGAGCTGCGAGATCATCGCCTTGCGGATCTGGTGCGCCGACCAGGACTGGTGCTCGGCGCGCCCGTTCCAGTCGCCGAGCATGGCGTCGACCAGCTGCGGCAGGCCTTTGCGGAAGAACCACAGGCGCTCGAAAATCAGCGTCCACATGGCGATTCCGGCGACCAGGATCCAGCCCACCAGCGGCCCACCGGACGACACCAGCTGGCCGACGGCGTGCAGGGGTCCGACCAGGAGATCAGGCATGGAGACGCTGCTCTAAGGTCTGCGCCAACAGCCCGGTGCTCTGCTCGTCGAGGATCTGCACCAGGCGCTTGGCGCGCGAGGCCAGCGCCGAGTTCATGAACAGCAGCGGGATGGCGATGCCCAGACCCAGCACGGTCGCGATCATCGCCTGGCCGATGCCGGCCGCCATCAGCTTGGGATCGCCCGAGCCGGATTCGGTGATGGTCTGGAAGGTGTGGATCATGCCGACCACGGTGCCGACCAGGCCCAGCAGCGGGCCGGCGGCGACCGCCAGCTTGAGGAAGGACTGGATGCGCTCGATCGGCGGCAGCTCCTTGAGCACCGCCTCGGAGATGCGCAGCTCGACCACGTCCGCCTCGTCGCCGGCCTTGGGCGCGTTGCTGCCCTTGAACGCGAGCATGACGCGGCCCAGCGGGTTGTCGTCGCGCAGCTGGTTGAGATCGGCCAGCTGGCGGTTGACCTTGAGGCCGGTGACGATCAGGTAGAAGAACTGGTAGATCGCCAGCAGTGAACCGACCACGCCCACCGCGATGATGATGTAGCCCACCGCCTCGCCCAGTGCGATGCGCTCGGACAGGGTCGGCCGCTGCGAGAACAGCGACAGCAGCACGCCACGCGTCGGGTCGACGACCATCTGCGTGTAGCCGGACTCGGTGTTTTCGAAATCCTCGGCGATGTCCGAGTAGTCGCCCGGCGGCTGCTTGGGCGGCGTCGAGAACGCGGCGCTGCCCATCGTGTATTCGAGGAACTGGCCGTCGGACACGGCAACGAACGGGCCGACGCGGGTCACGGTCTTGTCCGACTGCGAGCCGTCCGGCGCCGTCACCTTGGCCTGGATCCGGCTGATCTTGCCGCCCTCCGTCATCTCGCGCTGCATCTCGAACCAGAAGCGGTTGAGATCTTCCATCGGCGGCATGGTCTTGGTCTGCGCCAGGTGGTCGATCTGCGCGACGCGGTCGGGGAACTGCGCCGTGAGCATGGAGTTGCGGGCGACGGTGGCGAAGTCGCCGGCGACCTGGCGCATGACGCCGAACAGCTCGCCCAGATTACCGGCCTTGATGTCGCGCGCCTGCTGCAGCTCGCCGATGGTGCGATCGTTGACCTCGAACTGCTTGGCCATCGCCGCGGCCTGCGCTTCGAGCGCTTCCTTTTCGGCGTCGGCTTCGGCCAGCAGCTTGCGCTGCTCTTCGCGCGCGGCGGCAAAGCGCGCTTCGCGCTCGGCGTTGGCCTTGGCGTCGCGGGCGTCGGCGGTGCGCACCTGTTCGAGCAGTGCATCGAGGCTCTGCGCGCCCTTGAGGTCGCCTTCTGCCGCGTGAGCGGCCGGCGCCATCGCGGCCAGGCCCAGAACGCAGCACAGGAGAGTCGCCAGCAGAGCCGGATTTCTCTTCATCGTGACCTTCATGGTTACTTGCTCCATCACTTGCTCCCCTGGGTGGCGACCTGCATCGGCACGATCAGCAAATTCGGCGAGGTCTGCTTGCGCGCCACCTTGAGGCCTTCCTTGACGCCTTCGGCGTAGTCGTTGTCGACCACCCAGTCGTGTGTCTCGCGGTCCCAGTAGCCGGTCTCGGTCGTGTCCGGCGTCTGGTAGTACAGGCCGACGCGGCCCACGCGCAGGAAGTCGACTTCACGGTCCTTGAGCGAACCGCGGTAGGCCTCGATCGTGCGGCCGTATTCCATCTCGATCTGGTAGGCCTCGACGATGCGCCGGTATTTCTCCGACACGGTCACGTCGGCGCGCGGCATCATTTCCTTGAGCCGCTCGACGCGCGCCGCCCGATCCTCCTTCAGGAACGGCAGGTCGAGATCGACGAACTGCTCCATCGACGTCAGCATGCGTTGCATCAGCGGCAGGATCTCGATGTTGGTGCGATCCAGTTCGCGCGATTCGCTGCGGATCACCTCCATCTCCTCTTCCTGCGACGCCAGCTGCGAACGCAGTTGCTGCAGGTACAGACGCAGACCGTCCGATTCGCGCAGCGTCGAGCGGTAGCGCTCCGACAGATCGCGGCCTTGTTCGTTGAGCGAGTCCACGCGCTGCTGCGACTCCACCTGTGCCACCAGCCACTGCTCGCCCACATTGACGACATCGTCGACTTTGGCAGCGTGCGCCGGAAGCATGCAGATCAATTGCAGAACAGCGCCGGACAGCGCGACGGAACGCAGAACTTCCTTGGGATTAAACATGGATTGTCTCGTCATAAATCTCTCAGCAGTCAATTTGCTTCGTCCGCCTCGGCGGGAGGCATTTCGGATGCGGGCTCCATACCCGGTTCAGCACGCTCCGTGACCATTAGCGCGACACGACGGTTTCTTTCCCGTCCGACCTCGGAATCGTTGTCGGCGACCGGCTGCTGCTCTCCATATCCAATCGCACTCATACGGTCGGCTGCGACACCCATTAGGACGAGGTAGTCGGTCACCGATGTAGCGCGGCTCTCCGAAAGCTGCTGGTTGTACGCATCGTCGCCCCTCGCATCGGTGTGCCCGGCAATTTCTACCGAAATTGCCGGATGCGCTTTCAGCTCCTCGGAGACCTGATTCAGGATGGACTTGGCGTCGGACGTGAGCTCAGCGCTGGCAGTACTGAAATGGACGCCCCTGAGAACGATTGCGTCGCCTTTCGAGCAACCCTCCAACGATATCCGCTCCCCTTCAAGGGGCGATTTGCAGGATGGCTTTGGCGGCGGGGGCACGCAGCCAGTCCCGTCCACAATGTCGCCCGGTGCGCTGCTGGGACATTGGTCGACGGCGTCGTTCACGCCATCGGCATCGGTGTCCGGCGGCGCCACCGGCTCAATGACCTGTGGCGGCGGAGCGGCGGGCTCTGGCGGCGGCAACAGTCCGAACGGCAATTGGAATCCGACGTTGGCAACCACTTCATCGAATCGGCGAGGTGCGTCGATATCCTCGCGGTTCTCGCGCTGAACCTTGTCGCGCTTCGACATTCGGTACATCACGTCCGTACGAAGAGCAAATTCGTATCGGCCGAACGTGATCGGCCACAACTGCCCAACGCCTGCTTGAGCGAAGAGCATGCTCATGTTCAGGTCGTCCCGCTCCGCGAGAGTGCCCGTTTCGGTCGTGGGGTAGTCTTCGATTTCCTGCATGCCCAGCCCGAGTACTCCAAACGTGTTCGGCAGGGAGTCCATCGGAAAGTACAGTCCGGCGATGTGCCCGCCAAAGGACTTCGATGACTCCGGATAGTCAAACACAAAGCCTCCGATCTCCAGAGCCGTACGCCCGTTGCGCTTGCCCAGAAGGATCGTGCCGCCTGTGGCTTCCTCGAGCCGCTCGCCTTCTCCCCAGATGTACGAGCCCAAAATGGCCATGTAGCCATCGATGTGAAGCGGCCCCTGCGGAAGGCGTTCTTCCGCGCTTTCCGCGGCGGGGTTGGCGAAAACAGCCGCTGACGATAAGGCTAGCGCCACCGGCAAGCACATCTTCACCACTTTCATTTTCATCAAATGTCTCCCCGCTTTTCCGATGCCTGGACGGCGATCAGATGACAACCTGGATCTGTGCAACTGTTGTAAGGACGCTCGACGCTGCGGCCGTCAGAAGTTCCACTGCATCTTCACGCCGTAGGAACCGAGCCGTCCCGGAGTGACCATCGGTCCCATGTCGAATGCCAGGCGGCCAATGTCGTATTCCTCGTTGGTGATGTTTTTGCCGAACGCGGTGAGCCGGAGATCCCAGCGCTCATACCAGTAACTTGCACGCGCACCCAGCAGGGCATAACCCTCCTGGCGACTCTCGTCGTCATTTCCCGCTTCGAAGAAGAACTCGGACGTGTAGTAAACATCGCCAGCCAGTTCGAAGGTGCCGCCCGGAACACCCCACGTCTTGGACAGTGACGAGGATCCGCTCAGCTTCGGCGTACGCTCGACCTGATTCCCGGTGAAGTCGTTGTTGGTCGTCAACACGCCCAGATTGTTCGGCCAGCCCGTCGCGTTCTTATAGTCCGTGTAGTACGCGTCGAGATAGACGGCACCCAAGGTAAACACCAGCGAATCGAACACGCTGGGGAACACTTCAGTCGTCGTGTCGAACTCGAGACCCTTGACCCTCGCAGAACCCGCGTTCTCGAAGGACACGATGCCGCCGTTCTGAATCGAGATGTATTGGACCTGAAGGTTGGTGATGTCGTAATGAAAGGCCGCCGCACTCAGAGACACGGTTTCATCGAAGAGTGTCGTCTTGATGCCGACCTCGTACGCGGTCATTTCTTCCGGCTCCACATAGGCCGGTGCTTGATAGATGTTGAGCGCGTTGTACGTGCCGCTCTTGAATGCCTCCTGATACGACACATAGACCAGCGAGTCGTCGCTGAACGGCCGGAACTCGAAAGAGATCTTCGGTTTGAACGTACTGATCGTGTGGATCCGCGACCCGTCCTGCGCTGTCGGAAAATCGAGGAGGGTGGTTTCTCCCTCATCCGTGTTGTGGATCGTCGACCTCGCCTTGACGATGTAGTGAGACTCTTCGGTCCAGCGTCCACCCAGCGTCAACGCCATCCACTCGGTGAAATCGAATGTCGTCTGGCCGAAGATCGACACCGACTTCTTGCCGATGAGGCCATAGGCGTTGATGCGCGCGTCGGGAGCGGCAATTCCCAGAGGGTCCAGCACGGAGTCGATGAGCTGGAAGATGCCCGGCGGCAGGCCCAGTGCCGATTCACCCTCCGTCCCATCGAGATCAAATGTGCCAACCCCAAATCCGACCGGGTCGAATCCCTGGATGCTATGGAAGTAGTAGGTTCCGACGATCCATTTCCACCAATCGCTGCCCCAGCTTGACTCGTTCGAAACGAGCTGAAACTCTCCGGTTTCCACATCAGACACGAAACTATCGGTCTGGGCGCGCAGCAAGGGCTGCGGCGACCCGTCGAAGTCATAGCCGGCATCCGGCATCCGGAACATCTGCTTGCTGCCATACACTTTTACGTCAAGCCAATCCGTGTTGTAGACGATGTCTCCGGAGAGAATGTGCCCGTGCTTTCTGAAGTAGGTAGGCGAACTCAGTTCAGGATGCCGGGTGTCTTCGTTATAGGCGCCCAGAGCCAGACCCAGTGTCGTGGGCTCGCCCACGGCCGACATTAGCGAGCTCGTTCCGGAACGGGCGTTGTAATAGGCCGTGACGTTCACCGCCAGGTTTTCCGCGGGTTGCCACAATGCCTTCAGTCGAGCGATGCGTTCTTCTTCCGGCTCGAACGGCTTGCCGCCATCGTGTGTTCCATCAACCCAGAACTCGCCTTTTCGATAGCTCACCCCGCCCGCGACAGCGAGCGTGTCGAACAGCGGAACATTGGCTGACACTCGGGTGAAGTACTCGTTGATATCCGTCTCGTAGCCCAGGCTGAGCGAACCGCTGCTCTCGGACAGACTCGGCTTCTTGGTGATCACGCTGATGGCGCCGCCCACTGCGTTACGGCCAAACAGTGTGCCCTGCGGACCTTTCAGTACCTCGACCCGCTCCACATCGCCGAAACCTTCACCCAGATTCTGCGATGCCGGGATATAGACGTTGTCGACGTAGTACGCGACGCTCGGATCGGCGGTTATGAATCCGTTCGCACCGATGCCGCGAATGAACACCACCGTGAAACCGGCCTGCGTCGACACGTTGAGTCCTGGCGTAACGGCCTGCAAGGTCGAGATGTCACCAACGCCGCGCGCATCCAGCGCCTCGGCGCTGAATGCCTGCACCGAAATGGGGACGTCCTTCAATGATTCCTCGCGCTTCTGCGCGGTAACGACGATTTCCTCGACAACACGACTCATCGAGCGGCGAACTCGCGTAGTCTTCTCGTCCGACTGCACTTGGCCTTCGGCATTTGCGACTGGGGGCTCGCCAGCTGGTGCTACGGCGTCGCCACCGGAAGTAGTCGCGGCCTCGCCACCACCCTGCTGCGCCGCAGGCTTTGCCGTATCTTCCGACGACGCAGTGTCCGACTTGGGCGTTGAGGCCGGCGATTGATCCTTCGCTGGCTCGGGTTCGGCCGGTGTCGGTGCGAGAAGAAAATCAAGATCGTCTTGAGCGCGTGCAACGCTCAGCAATGAAAGTGCTGCCATCGCCGCAGCCCAGGCTGCGCGCATACGCCGATCCATAACATCTCCTTCACACCAGTCAATGAATCCGCTTCGCACGAGGCAGAAGTCGGCGCCACCATGTACCGTTGGTCTAGTCTTATACCGGTCTGCCCATTCTTATACCGGTCGGTATTTCTGTCAACTACTTTGCTTTGGCGTCTGTACGAAGGATGTGAGACGCGGCATCTCAAGACATTCGCCGCATGTCGTCATCGCCTGATGACCACCCGGCAAAGCGATCTAAACGCGCCGCAGGACGCGGCGCGCCCAATGGGCAAGCCAGTCTTCAGCGCCCCTTAAGCGCGTGCGTTGACGACGCTGACGCGGATCGGCGTTCCGTTGAGCCGGGGGACGCCGGACAGCGGGTCTAGATCCTTGTTGGAGACAAGTTGATTCCTGTTAACGCCACCGTTGGCCTGAAACGTTCCGGCCTTCGGATCGAAGGTTCTCCCGCCCCATCCATGGTCCATGACCGCCACGCCGCGCCGCACCGACGTAGACACGCGTGCCAACGCGAACACGCTGCTGGTCGCGGACTCCACCGCGACCTGTGCGCCATCCGCGATGCCAAGATCACGGCAGTCGTCCGCGTTCAGTTCCACGATGCTTCCGGTGGGCGCGCGCATCCTGGGCACGCTCGTTTCAAACAGCCAGGAGTTCATCATGTGCATGCGGCGGCGCGAAATCAGCTTGAGTGGATACTGCGGATCGGACGCATCGACCAGCAGATCGGCCAGGCGCTGCCGCAGCAGCGCAGTAAACGCCTCTGGAGCGATGTCGACGCGTCCGTCGGCCGTTGCCAGCTTGCGGAAGAGAACGCCAAACTCGATCGGCGCGTCGGCGGCGGCGACGCCATGCTTTGCTCGGGCGATATCCTTCCATTTGAACTTCTTCCCTGCCATGACCAGCGCGCGCTCGATCCAGCGCGGAGAGAATGCATGGTTTGGATTCCCCGTGACACGCGCGAGCATGCGGCTGGCCTTGATCACGCTGTTGAGCCAGGATTTCCCGAGCAGCAAGGGCCGGTCGAGTGTCAGGGCCAGATCGCGCAGGAACTCCCACTCGGGGCGCATGCCCGGCGGCGGCGGCACGACCTGCCTGGCCATCTGCACAAACGGGCGCGGATTGAGTGCATGGAGAAGTGGGTGCACATCTTCTCTTTCGAGGAAGTGCAAGGCAGGAATGAGCCAGTCCGCATTGCGGTGACTTTCGCGCTGGAAGAGATCGATCGAGATCAGCAGGTCGAGCTTCTGCAGTGCTACGTCGAGTTCCTGCCCGGCCGGACCAGACATGACCGGATTGCCGCCGACGATCATCAAGGCCCGGACCTGCCCCGGCCCTGGCGTGTTGATTTCATCCGGAAGCTCGGACAGCGCATGAGCACCGGCAACAGCACGAAGCTGACGCACTCTGCTGATGGCTTTGCTCGGGGGAAACATGCGGTCGCCGACGCTGAGGATGTCGAGCACACCCATCGGGTAGTACAGACCGCCTGGAGATTCGACTCGGTTGGTCACAAGATTGAGTACGGCGGCCAGCCATATCGCGAGAGTTCCATTGCGCCCCTGCGCCGGACCAGTCCGTGCGATAGCCATCGCGCTTGGCGCCAGGGCGAATGATTGTGCGACCGCCTCGATCCGGGCTCGCGGCACATCGCACCGCGTCGCCAGATCATCGAGACTGACTTCGCCCACCAACGCGCGTATGCGTTCGACCCCGGACAGCTGTGGGTAGCGCTCCTCATTGCACCAGCTGTTGTCGAAAATGACCTTGATGAGTCCGAGAAGGAACGCCCAATCCGTGTCGGGCTGCACGTCAATGTGCGTGGTAGCCCTGGCCGCACTTTCGGTGCGTCGGGGGTCGACAACGATCAGGTCCGCCCCATCCTGGACAGCACGCAGAATCCGTTTCCATCCATCTGCAACGCGACCGAGCCAGTTCATGCCGCTGACAGCGGGATTGGTGCCGATCAGCATGATGCACTTGCAGCGGTCGATATCCGGCTGCAGGGCAATCCAGGGATTGCCATACATGGCTTCCATCACGACATGGGCAGCGTTCTGGTCGATGGATCCGACCCAGAAGCGGTTGTGGCTTCCCACGGCGTCCATGAACAAGCTGTAGAAGACCGACGCGCCAAAATTGAAGCTGCTGGGATTGCCCAGGTATCCCGCCACCGCCTCCGGCCCGTGGCGCTCGATGATGCCCTTGAGCCTTTCGCCGATTTCGGCAATGGCTTCCTCGTAGGTGGTTTCGACGTAGCGGTCCCCGACGCGCTTCATCGGCATGCGGATGCGGCTCGGATGATCGAGCGCCAGGTGCGCCGTCGCTCCCTTGACGCAGTAGTCCCTCCAGTTGAAGCCATGATCACGGTCCGGGTCGATGCGCGTCACCTTGCCGTGCTCCGTGGTCACCGCCAGGCCGCAGATCTGCTCGCAAATGTGGCAGAAGGTGTAGGTCGTTCCGGTCCCCGCATTGGCGCGCACCCCTGCGGCATCGGCTTCGGTCTTCTGCTCCGTGTAGTCTCCGTCTAGCACGCGTTTCTCCCGTGTATATCCACCAGTATGAGGATGTACCATGTGGTATACGTCTGTCACCGCACCGTTCAATCTTGATCGGCAGACACCAGGACATGACCGCAACGGCCTTTACGCCGCAGCGCGACATTGCCGATGATTGTACCGACTGGTATATTATGCTTCCTATTGGTACGTCACTTGGAAGGCCGCCTGCATTGATTCCCGGTGGCCCTCATTGGCCTGCGTGGCAACGGAGCGAGGAATGCATCTGGATTTCAGAAACAAGGTTGTGGTGGTCACGGGCGCAGCCCGCGGCGTCGGCGCATCGACCGCCAAGGCGTTCGGCGACGCCGGGGCAAAGGTGGTCCTACTGGACGTATCCGACGGCGCGGAAACTGCCGCGAGCATCGGCGGCGAGTACATCAAGCATGACGTCTCGAGCGCCGCCGCCTGGTCGCAACTCGGCGAGCACATTCACGGCCGGTACGGGCGCCTCGATGCGCTGGTCAACAATGCCGCCATCGAGCATCCGGCACGCTTGGAGGATCTGACGCTGGAAGCCTGGAACATGGCGATCGCGGTCAACCTGACTGGCGCATTCCTCGGCTGCCAGACGGCGGTGCGCCTGATGCGCGCAAATCCGGCGGCCGCTCCAGCCACAATCGTCAATGTCGCGTCGATCTCGGCGACACTCGCGATGGCCTACGACTCTGCGTACACCGCCTCCAAGGGCGGTTTGGTCGCACTCACCAAATCAGTGGCGCACTACTGTGCGCGCGAACGACTGCCGATTCGCTGCAACGTCGTTTCGCCAGGTGCGATTCGGACGCCGCTGGCGGAGCAGTTCATCGCCGCCTCACCCGATCCCAAGGCAACCGAAGCCGCGCTGAACAAGCTCCAGCCCGTCGGCCACATGGCCGCGCCGGAAGACGTTGCCAACCTGATCGTCTACCTGAGTTCGCCGCAGTCCGGCTTCATCACCGGCTCCGAGATGATCATCGACGGCGGCGCGACATCGGCGGCAAACGTCTGACAGTCCCAGCTGCAGGCGGCTCGTTATGAAGGCGCTTGCGGGCCGACTGTCCAGAAGGACACTGGCCACCGCGACGACGAAAAAAAGCCCGGGCCGATGCGGCCCGGGCTTTTTACATCCTCAGTGCAGCGGCTGCTTTCAGTGCTTGCGCGGGCTCTCGATCAGAGTCATGTCGGGCGACACGACCATGCCCGGCTGACCATCGAGGCGCTGGCCGACGCGATTGATCGGCATGCCCGGCTCGATACAGGCATAAGCTGAGCCCTCACCGCACCCGGTGCGCAGGTGCGCCGGCGTGTTTTCCGGAACGCCGTCACCGTTCATCGCGAAGAACTGGATCGGCATGCTGTAGGTGACGAAAAGGATGCTTTGGAATACACCGAGTATCGCCAGATAGCGCAACAGCCCCTTTCCAGCCGGCGAGGTCTTCACCTTTTCGACGCCACGTTCAGCGAAGGTCTGACCCTTGTCGTTGGTCCAGTACATGACGTTCGCGAGCAGTCCTGACATGCCACCCCAGAACACCATCTCGTACAGCGGGTACTGATTCCAGCTGCCGCCAAAGATCGAGTATTCGCGGATGGCGCCGGTGAACGCCCAGATTCCGACTTGGCAGCCGAGCCCCTCGATGATCACGTCATAGATGAAGCCGGCGCCGATGCCGACCATGAAGATGGTCATTGGGCTACTCGTCGGGTAGCGACGCTTCCACGCGCGCATCGCGGCAAGGATGACCAGCAATGGAATCCCGAGCAGGTAGACGTAGAATGTCGACACCGCGAAGATCGGCTCCGGAATGAAGTGTGCATTGGGCGCAATGGCGCCCGGCACTTGATTCATCCAGTTACCGAAGCTGGTGAAGTGCGCGGAGTAGTTCCACCACGGCGCCGCATAGAGACCGAACGGGTCCTGGAAGCACAGCCATGGCATCACGCCAATGATCAGGCCATCGGTGGTCAGCCGACGATCGCGAATCAGGGGCTTGAAGGTGTAGTGATACAGGCACCAGATCGCAATGCCGATCGAGCACAGCTCGAAGCTCTTGATCCAGAAACGACGCTCTTCATCACCTGGCGGTGCCTGAACGAGCGCGAAATCGGGAGACAAGATCCAGCTGCCCCAGACGTACAGCTGGAATGCCAGCCATGACGCACCCAGCACCGCAAACCACTTGATGGGAACGGTGGTCGCGCCCGCCACGGACGTACGAGCACCAATTGCGGAGTGCGCAATTCCTCTTTCACCGAAAACTGTCGACATTGTTTCTCTCCGTCCAGCGTTGCGCCATCATCAGCGCCCGCGTCAATTGTCCAAGCAATTGCGTCGCACCAGTGGCCCCCGAAGCACGCCGCCCGGGCCATTTTGCTTGCATTTTCGGCCACTTCAGCCTCTTGGACACCGGACCGCAGACTGCGTAGCGCTCTGACCAGCCGATGCGCAAGGGTCCCTCTTCCGGTAGGACAAGCTGGTCATGGCCGCCGATGCTCGTGTCAGCGAAAATCACAACATCGGACCCGGAACGCTTCAGAGTCGCATGACCTGCTGGCGGCAGGCGCCAGTTGACATGCCGACGCGGCCAACACAAGAAAAAAGAGCCAGGGTCCGAAAGCCCTGGCTCGATCGATCCTTCTGTCACCGCCGGGATCAGTCGGCGCCGATTACCGTGGTTCTCATTTCCGGCGTCACGATCAATGCCGGCTGGCCGTCGACGCGCGGACCGGCACGATTCAGCGGCACGCCGGGACCGACGCACGCGTACTGAGTGCCTTCGCCGCAGACGCCGGGGCGCAGATGCGCGGGCGTATCGGCCGGCATCGGGTCACCGTTCATTGCGAAGAACTGCGCCGGCATGTTGTAGACGAACAGGTAGAGCAGCTGGAAGATCGCCAGGAACGCCAGGTAGCGCATTGCGCCTTTGACCACCGGCCCCGCCTTGACCTTCTCCAGGCCGCGCTCGACAAAGGTCTGGCCCTTGTCGTTGGTCCAGTAAAGCACGTTAGCGCTGGCACCTGCGAAGCCGCCCCACAGGAACATCTCGTAGATCGGGTACTGATACCAGTGCCCGCCGAAGATCGACCATTTCTGGATCGCGCCGGTGAACGCCCACAAGCCGACCTGGCACGCGGGGAACTCGGCGATGAAGTCGTAAATGAAGCCGCAGACCATGCCGACCATGAAGATGGTCATCGGGCTGCTGGTCGGGTAGCGCCGCTTCCAGGCGCGCATCGCCCCGAGAATGATCAGGAACGGAATGCCAACCAGCCAGATGTACATCGACGAGGCAGCAAACACCGGCTCAGGCACCAGGTTGGCGTTCGGCGTGATCGCGCCGGGAACGTGGGTGATCCAGTTGCCGTAGTTCGTGAAATGACTGGAATACGTCCACCACTGCGTAACATAGAGACCACCCGGGTCCTGGAACCAGAGCAACGGGGCCACGCCGATGACGATGCCATCAGTGGTCAGCCGCCGGTACTTGATGATCGGGCGGATCGTGAACCAGTATAGGGTCGACGAACTCGCGACGATGCAGAAGTACTCGAACGCCTTGATCCAGAAGCGCCTTGTCTCGTCGTTCGCCGGGGCGGGGGTCGGCGTGAAATCACCCGACAGGATCCAGCTTCCCCAGACGTACAGCTGAAACAGCAGAAACAGTGCGCCGACGCCGGCCCACCACTTGATTGCTACGCTGGCGTCGCCAGCCACCGAGGCGCGTGCCCCGGAGGCTGACTTCGGAAGCGCAGCGTCTCCCATAACCGTAGCCATATCGTTCCTCCTGCATCGCACCATGCGATGTCACGATCTCGATTATCGGCAGCATGACGGCTGATGGGATCCTCGATGTTCTAGCCGTACAGGTCACCGGACTTGCCGATGTGGCCAGTCCGTCGCATACAAGCGATCACGTTCCAGGGCGACCCGGCGGCTCAAATCACGCGACCTTCAGGCTTCGCTTCGACGCGCTCGATGCCTTCTGTGTTCTCGAAGTTGCCTCGATCAGGGCGCGCATCGTCACCTTGCGCACATTGGCCAGGAACTCGTTCTGATTGCGTACGCTCAGCGTCGTTGCCGCCCCGAACACCGCCTTGAGCTGCTGCTCGTCCTGATCGCTGCCGATCGACAGACACAGGCACCCGGTACCGCTGGCGCGGATCTTCTCGAGCGCCTTGCGGGTGTCGGCCTCGGCATAGGCCCCCTCGTAGTCTTGGTCGTAGGCAAAGCCGTCCGAGATGACGATCAGCAGTCGATGCGGCAGGCGTGTTTCATCGCGCAGCTTGCGCGCCGCATGGCGCAGCGCGGCACCGGTCCGTGTGTATCCCACCGGATCAATCAGCTTGAGACGCTCCGCGAGGCTGTTGTCGAAGCGATCCTGGAAGCTCTTCAGCCGCAGGAAGCGGACCAGATTGCGTCCCCACGAGTGATATCCAAACAAAGCCACCTGGTCACCGAGGCGTTCGAAGACACTGGCAAGCTGATAGGCAATAACGGACTGTTGCCGGTGAATGGAACCCCCGTCCGTGCCAGATTCCGCCGTCGACCCCGATACATCGAGGAGGATCATCACTGCGAGGTCGCGTTTGGTGCGCCGGCTTGCACGATACAGCCGCAAGCTGGGCGTCGTACGAGTGCGGACGTCGATGGCATAGTCGACCACCCGATCGATGATCAACTCAATGCCGTCTTCTTCGTTGCGGTGCAGTTCATAGCTCAGCCCGATACCCGACAGTTGCCGCACGAGCGCCTGCGACGGTGCGCGCAAGGCCTCGACGAGTTCTGCATTGGGCGTTTCGGCCCATGGATCGACTTCTTCCACGACCGCCCAGTCGGGCCGATAGCGATTCTTGTAGACGTCCCATTCTGCGTAGCTGTTGGTGCCGGGTTCGACGCCGTCGTGCTCGAGCGGCGGCACGCCACGGACGCTCATCAGGCGTGCGAGCAGTCCTTTCTTTGCGGCGCGGATCGCACGACTGATCGGCATCTCGCCGCCGGCGCCGCCCTCGTCGTTCGATGGCTTGCCAGCCACGCCAGCGCCCAGCATCTGCTTCATCAGTGACTGCAGCATGCCACCCTGACCCTTCATCAAGGGGTTCGACAACAGGCGCATGAACAGGCTTTCCTCAGCGTCTTCCTCGTCCAGCGTCGACACCTGCTGCGTCGCGGAGAGATCCAGCTCGCCGCGCACAGGCGTCGCCAGCGCGCGCGCATCAGCCGGCATCGCACTGCCGAGGAAGTGCGACACGCGCAGCACGCCGACGAATGCCGGCGGAATAGCGAGGCGCTTGTCACTCGTCGCAAGCGCGTACGAGGCGGCCGGATCTGACGTCACCGGAAAATCCGCAACCCAGGGATGTTCACTGAAGGCGCGAGGCACGACCCAGTGGTGCCGTGCTGCTGCACGTACGATCTCGGCCTGCATGTAGCGCTGCGCGACGCCGGGGCGACCGACCATCTTGAGAAGCAGGCCACGCTGCAGTCCACCGGACCTCAGCAGCAATGCCTGCGCGACCACCAGGTGTTTGCAGTCGATCTCGGCGCAGCTCACGGGCACGTGGATGCATTGCCAGTCCGCGTAGCCCACCTGCTTTCTGTCGTCGTGCAGATGCACGGCGACGTTGCGACCCGCAATCGCGGAGGCGAGACAGGCATGGCGATGTCCCTCGCCTGTCTGCCTCCCGCGGGCAACAGGTAACAGCTCGGTCATCGCCTGTTCTTCCGTGCCGGGGAACGCGTGCTAGGAGATGTAGGTGGCTGCCATTTCGATCAGACTTCGACTCACCGCCGGATCGTCGCTCAACGGCCGCACGATCGCTGCGTTCACCGCCTTGATCGGATCCAGCCCACTCTTTATCAGTGCGGCTGCGGCGATCAGCGTGCGCGTCGAGCACACTTCCGGCAGCTGCGGCATGTCGAGCTGGCGGATCGCCTGCGCAAGACGTACCAGATCCTCGGTGCGCTTCTCGTCCAGGCCGGTTTCCATAAGGATGACCTTGCGCTCGATTTCCGGTGCCGGGAATGTCAGCTCGATGGCGACCATGCGCTGGCGCGTCGACGGCTTGAGATCCTTGAGCACGCTCTGATAGCCAGGGTTGTACGACACCACCAGCATGAATTCCAGTGGCGCCGAGAGAACCTCGTTGCGACGGTCGAGGTTCAGCTCACGGCGGTGATCCGTCAGCGCGTGGATGACCACTGTGGTGTCCATGCGCGCCTCGATGACCTCATCCAGATAGCAGATCGCACCGGTGCGCACCGCACGCGTGAGCGGCCCGTCCTGCCAGACAGTGTCGCCGCCAGTCAGTTGAAAGCGTCCCAGCAGATCCGCTGCCGTGAGGTCTTCATGACACGACACCGTGATCAGGGGGCGACCGAGACGCGCAGCCATGGCCTCGACGAAACGCGTCTTGCCGCAGCCGGTCGGCCCCTTGAGCATGACTGCACGCCGGCACGCCCAAGCGCTCTCGAATACCTCGACCTCATCCCCAACCTGCAGGTAGAACGGTTGCGAGGTCTCGGCAGTGGCGTCTTTCATTGAACGTACATTTAAATGCTGACCCATCAGACTTGCCCCGATTCTCCGATCCAGATCTCAAGTATGGCCGCCTTCGCTAGCTGATCCGCCGATAAATGCTTGCAGCATGGGCCACTACTCTTGCGTGATTGGCCATCCACTCAGGATGAGGCGCGGAGCGGCCGGAAGAACTCGCGCAACTCGCCGACAAGGACGCGAGGCTCCTCCATCGCAGCAAAATGGCCGCCGCGTTCGCACTCGGTCCAGCGCTGAAGGTTGTAGTAGCGCTCAGCCCAGCGACGTGGCTGCAACATCACTTCGTGGTGAAACACCGCGACCCCGGTCGGCGCTTCGACGACGGGCATCCGGTTGTGTGATGGCCGCCAGGGTTGGTGCGCCGCCTCGTAGTAGTAGCGGGCCGAGGTTCCGAAGCTCTGCGTGACCCAGTACAGCATGACGCTGGTCAGCAGGTCGTCCTTGCTGAACCGTGCCTCGACGTCGCCCTGACAATCGCTCCAGGTCCGGCGCTTCTCCAGCAGCCAAGAGCACAGTCCGACCGGAGAATCGTTGAGCGCGAACGCAATCGTCTGCGGCTTGGTCGTCTGCAGCGCGTAGTAGCCCGCCTCGCCCTGGAAGAATCCCTGGTTCTTCTGCAGCCACGCGCGCTCCGACTCTGCGTAGTCGTCCGGACTGACGGCGCCTCCTGTGAAGATGTCGAGCGGGGTCATCAAATGGATATGGACACCGTAGAGTCGATTCGCATACTTGTGCCCAAGTTGCGCCGACACGATCGCCCCCCAGTCACCGCCCTGCGTAGCAAACCGCGGGTAGCCAAGGCGCTGCATCAGCTTGACCCAGAGATCCGCGGTCGCCGAAAAGTTGATTCCGGGCCGGGTCAACGGCGTCGAGTATCCATAGCCGGGCAGCGACGGAATAACCAGGTCGAAGGCATCCTCGGCCACGCCGCCGTGTGCGGCCGGATCGGTCAACGGCCCGATGAGCTTCTGAAAATCCCAGAATGTCCATGGCCAGCCGTGATTCAGCAGCAGCGGCATCGGCTTTGGACCCTTGCCCTTGATGTGCATGTAATGAATCCGCATACCGTCGATTTCCGTCAGGAAATGCGGAAATGCGTTCATATCGCGCTCGTGCCGGCGCCAGTCGTAGCCACTGCGCCAGTATTCGACGAGCTTCTTCAGGTAGTCGCCGTTGGTGCCGTACTCCCAGTTTGGATTGGCGAAGTCTTCCGCCCAACGGACGCGATCGAGTCGCTGCCGCAGATCGTCGAGAACGTCGTCACCGACGGCAATCGTAAATGGCTTCACTGCTCTGCGCTCCTCACGTTTGGATACTCGGCGGCCGGCTTGCCGGTCAGTCGCGAAAGATCGCGCGCGCAATGATGGTGCGCTGGATCTCGTTGGTGCCGCCGTAAATACTCGCGGCCCGGTTGTAGAGGTACTCGTACACGGCAACAGCGTCCTCGGCACCCTCTGGATCGCGGTCCGCGCCCGCTGACGTCAGCAACTCGCGCGGATAGTCGAGGGCGTCCACACCAAGGATGTCGAATGCGAGTTCGGTCAACTGCTGCTGCACCTCGGTCGCCGCAACCTTGAGAATCGATCCATACACGCGCGTGTAGGGGGACTCGCCCGAGTCCATCAGGTAGTCCAGCTCCAGAGACTCGAGCGCGTGCAGCTGGATCTCGAGCTGCGCGAGTCGCCACGCCACTTGCCGCATCTCGCCGGAGGCTTCGAGCTGCTCGCGCCGGCGTTCCAGCAACTGCCTGGCGCGATTCAGGATGCGCTCCTTGTGCGCGACCTTCGCGAGTGCGGCGCGTTCGTGCGCAAGCAGGAACGTTGCAATCTTCCAGCCATCCCCTTCCTCGCCCACACGCTGCGCTACCGGGACGCGCACGTTGTCGAGGAAGACCTGGTTCAGGTGGTGAAGTCCGTCGATCGAGTGAATGGGCCGCACCGAAACACCCTCGGCCTGCATGTCGATCATCAGGAACGTGATCGTGCGATGGCGATCTTTGGGGTCGCCGGTACGCACCAGGCAGTGCATCTTGTCCGCATAGTGCGCTTGGGTGGTCCAGATCTTGGTGCCGTTGACGATGTAGTGATTCCCCTGCCGCTCGGCGCGCGTGCGCAGCGAAGCGAGATCGGAGCCCGCATTGGGCTCGGAATACCCTTGGCACCACCAGACATCGCTGCTCAGGACGCCCGGCAAGTGCTCAGCCTGCTGCGCCTCCGTACCGAAGGTATATAGAACCGGTCCGACCATCTTGATGCCATACGGCATCACGTCCGGTGCGTTCAGGCGACCGGCTTCGCTCTGGAATATGTACTGCTGAATTGCCGTCCATCCGGTTCCGCCAAACTCGCGCGGCCAAGAACTCGCTATCCACCCTTGCTTGTGCAGAGCTTTCTGCCAACGGACGTAGTCGTCCTTGGCCAGCGGCAGTCCTGTGCGCACCTTGCGTTCGATATCGCGCGACAGGTTTTCACGCACGAAGTTGCGGACCTGCGCGGCAAACGCCTGGTCGGGGGCACTGAATACACCGTCGATAGGGCGTACGCGTTCTCCCTCCAGAGCCCGGTCCACATAGCTCTGAGTGCAGTATCCCGTGGCGCCGAATCGCGCGATGAGCGACTCGATGCGTTTCATGAAGCGCCCCGGCAGTGCCTCCTGCGTGAAGCCGACAGCCCCGTGAAGCTGCACCGCATCCTGGGCAATGCGTCGCGCGATCCGGCCGAACAGGCTTTTGGCACCCAAGACCACCAACGGCACCGCTTCGCTGTCCTCGACGGCGTCGACCTGCGAGATCGCGCGACGCAAATAGGCCGCGGCCAGCTCAGTCTCCATGAACATGTCGACGACACGCATGCGCAGCGCCTGGAACGCACTCAGCTTGCGTCCGTATTGCTCGCGCGCGTCGAGATATTCGCGTGTGAGCTCAAAAACCTGGCGCATCGCGCCGAGCGCTTCTGACATCGACAGCAGCATCGCCCACGCCTGGGCCTGGGCCAGAACGCGGCGCGCCGATGCCCCCGATCCAATCACTTCGGCCTGTGCTGCATCGAACCGCACGACGTTCGCAGGCCCTCCGTCGGCGCGATCAACCGGATCGAGAACGACGCCGACTGCCGCGGCGGCAACCCGGCACAGGACCACGTCGCGTGCGGGGCCTCCTTCGGTGCGGGCGCTGACGATGAAGTGTGTCGCGGCGCTTCCGAATTGGACGCCGCGCTTGATGCCGCTCACCCGCCAGCCAGTATCCGCCCTGATGGCTATGGTTGAGCGCGCCGAAAACTCCTCCCGGTCTCCATGCTCGCGCGTCGCCAGCACGGTGCGCTCGGTACCACTCAGTAGTCCGGCCAGGAGTTGCCCCCGTTCGGGCACATCCGGCAGCCCCTGAAAGAGTCGGGCAACAACGACGTGATCAAGGTAGGGGTGTGCCACCGGATGATGCCCGAATGCCTCAAGCAGGATCGAAAGCTCAGCAAGGCCTCCACCGAGCCCGTCAAACGATGCATTGACTGGCAACGCCAGCCAGCCCAGGTCGGCAAAGGCCTGCCAGATGCAAGCGCCTTCGGTCGCCCCGAGCTCGATCAGCTTTGGGTATTCGCCTTTCAGAAACCTCGACGCTGCGTCCTTGATCATGGACGCCAGTTCGGCATCTACCGCCGGATTTGAGACTGTCTGCACCGATTGCGCTCCTCAACGCCAACTTCGGGTTCGCGCCGCACTGCGGTCACACACGCACGACGCCGCGCCCGACAGGCGGACAGGCGGACACCGGTGCGTCACTTTCCAAAGGATAGTACCATTGGGTATTATTTTCTACCTCTGTGACTTTTCATTCTGAAAGACGGTCTCGTCACTGCCCTCGAGCGCGGTTGAACGGGCCAGTTATCAATACAGCGGCGAACTGTCCGCCGTGTAACCGCTCAGGAGTTTGCGTGCTGAAGTCAACGATCTTTTCCGCCGATCACGAGTTGTTCCGCGACAACGTGCGCCGGTTCATGCGCACGGAGGTCGAGCCGTTCATGGCGGAGTGGGAAAAGCAGGAGCGGATTCCGCGCGAACTGTGGCTCAAGGCGGGCGAGTGCGGCCTGCTGTGCCCCGGCGTGCCGGTGGAGTACGGCGGCGCAGGAGCCGACTTTCTATACAACGTGGTCGTTGCCGAGGAGACCGGCTACGCAATCGGTGGCGGCAGCCTGCCGTTCTCCGCGCAGTCGGACATCCTTGCCTACTATGTGCTCAACCACGGCAGCGAGGAAATCCGGCAACACTGGTTGCCGCGCATGGTCAGTGGCGAAGTGCTGACCGCGATCGGAATGACCGAACCCGGCGCAGGCAGCGATCTCAAGGCCATTCGCACGCGTGCGGTTCGCGATGGCGCGCACTACGTTCTCAGCGGCGCCAAGACCTTCATCACCAACGGGCTGGATGCGGACCTGGTGGTCGTCGCCTGCAAAACCGATCCGGATGCAGGTGCCAAGGGCATCAGCATGCTGCTCGTTGAAACGTCCCTGCCCGGCTTCCGTCGCGGCAAGATTATCGAAAAGATGGGGCAGAAGGCGTCGGGCACATGCGAACTGTTCTTCGACGAGGTCCGCGTCGACGCCCGCAACCTGCTCGGCGCCGAAGGGCAGGGTTTCGCGATCATGATGGAGGAGCTGCCCAGAGAGCGGCTCAATATCGCAACCCGTGCATACACCTCCGCGCTTCGCGGTTATGAACTTGCAGTCGAGTACTGCAAGACGCGTACGGCGTTCGGCCAGAAAGTCATCGACTTTCAGGCCAATCGTCATGCGCTTGCCGATGTTCGGACGGAGCTCTCGATCGGGCGCGTGTTTCTCGATCGCTGCCTGGAGCGGCTTGTCACCGGCAAGCTGACTGCGCAGGACGCCGCGATGGCCAAGCTCTGGATCGCCGAGCTCGAATGGCGCGTCCTCGACCGCTGCCTGCAACTCCATGGCGGCTACGGCTACACGATGGAGTACCCGATCTGCCGCCTGTTCGTCGACGCACGCAGCCGCCGCATCTACGGCGGATCGTCCGAGATCATGCGCGAGTACATTGGACGATCACTCTAGATCTGCACGGTGCCGAGGCTGACGCGCACAACAACACTGATCCCAAGGGGCTCCGAGAATGACGAAGGACAGCAACGACCGCAGCCTGGACGCACTGGTTACCAGTCGCGGCGACGACTTCGCGCTGCGCGGCGCACGCTGCGGCACATGCGACGCACTGTTCTATCCGCTGCGCAAAGCCTGCGAGCGATGTGGATCAACCACGATGCATGAGGAGCCGCTGCCGCGCACCGGGACGCTGTGGAGCTGGACCAGCCAGAACTTCCCGCCGCCGGCGCCTCCGTACTTTCGCGGCGAGGACAAGGCGACATACGCTCCCTACTGGGTCGGCTATGTCGACCTCGGCGAAGTTCTGGTGCTCTCACGGGTACGGGGCGAAGGCGGCCTCACGGTCGGCGATCCGATGAAACTGGAGCTGGAGCCGCTGCCGGGTGCAGACGGCAGTGTGCCAGCATTGATTCCGGTCTTCGTCCGCTTCTCGCCTTCGTCGCCGTCAGCGGCCTCCGTCAGAGCCGTGCGATGACCGTCTCCATCGCCGGCATCGGGCTGCACCGCTTTGGCCGCACGCCTGAGGCCAGCGGCCTTGAGCAGGGCGCCGCCGCCATGCGTGCCGCGCTCGCAGATGCTGGGGTCGAGTGGAAGGACCTGCAGTTTGTCATCGGCGGCAGCCGCGACGCAGGACGCGTCGACGGCCTGGCCCTGATGTTCGGCCACAACGGCGGGCCGATGATCAACGTCTTCAACGGCTGTGCGACCGGCGGCTCGTCGCTCGCGCTGGCCGCAAGCCTGATTGAAACCGGCCAATACGAGATCGGCGCGGTCGTGGGCTTCGACAAGCACGACCCCGGCGCATTTTCCTTCGACCCGTCGCAATACGGACTGCCGGACTGGTACGGGAAGCTGGGCTTTGCGGTAACCGCCCAGTTTTTCGGACTGCGGATCCAGCGCTACATGGCGGAACACGGCATCGGCGAGGGCTCGCTGGCGCGCGTCGCCGCCAAGGCCTTTCGCGCCGGTTCACTGAATGAACTTGCCTGGCGGCGCACGCCGATCGCGGAAGAGGAGATTCTGAAGTCGACGATGGTCTGCAGCCCCCTGCGCAAGTCGATGTTCTGCTCTCCGTCCGAGGGCGGCGCCGCGCTGGTCCTGTGCTCAGAGCGCATTGCTCGCCGTCTTTCGGCCAAGGCAGTGCGTCTCGCATCGGTGGCAGTCTGCGGAAAGCAGTACGGCGCATTCGAAATCTTCCAGACCTCGTTGCCAACGCAGATGCTCGCACCGGTGACGACGCGCGCAGCCAACGCGGCGTTTGACAAAGCGGGGGTCGACCCGCGCGACGTCGACATCGCGCAGTTGCAGGATACGGACAGCGGCGCAGAGATCATTCACATGGCGGAAGCAGGACTGTGCGCACACGGCGAGCAGGAACGCCTGCTCGCAGAAGGTGCAACCGACATGCGCGGCAGACTGCCGATCAACACCGACGGCGGCTGCCTGGCCAACGGCGAGCCGATCGGAGCTTCGGGTCTTCGACAAGTCTACGAGGTGTGTCTGCAGCTGCGCGGACACGCCGGTGCGCGGCAGGCTGGAAAGCCTCTGCGCACCGGCATGACGCATGTTTACGGCGCGCCGGGAATCAGCGTCGTCAGCATTCTGCAGACCTGATTCTCGACGATCCGACTGCCCGACCCGCATCAGGAGTACACAATGTCCGCAGTTCCAACCGACTTTCACCTTGCCCAGGTGAACATAGCGCGGATCAAGGCACCTTCGTTCGAAGATCCCGCGATGCTCGGCTTTGTGTCGCGCGTACCGGAGATCAATGCCCTGGCGGACGCCAGCGAAGGCTTCATCTGGCGCCTGCCCCAAGGAGAGGACGACGTGTACCTGCGGCCGTATGACGACCCGAGACTGCTGTTCAATCTATCCGTCTGGGAATCGATCGAGCATCTGCAGGCATTCGTTTATCGGAGTACGCACGTCGATTTCTTGCGCCAGCGCGAGCAATGGTTTGAGGCGCTGGGGCAAGCCCACCTAGCCCTCTGGTGGATTCCGGCGGATCATCATCCCGGCGTCGATGAGGCCAATGACCGGCTGAGCCATCTGCGCAGACATGGCCCGACGGCGTACGCGTTCACGCCGGGCCGTCCGTTTCCCGCAGGGCTGCACGCACCGATGATTTGACCTTTCCGTCGTTGACACCGCGGGACTCCCGGCGAGTACTTCAGCACGTAGGCCCGGGCACACGAAATCGCAGCACATCGCATCACATCACTTCTGGAGCATTTCCACCATGAGCAGACAAGCTCGCCCCATCCGCAGCGACATCGCCTGGAGTACACGCGACCGCATCGTTGTTCGCGGCAAGGATCTGCCAAACGAGCTGCTCGGCCACATCAACCTCGGCGACATGGCCTTTCTCGAACTGACCGGCCGCATCCCGTCCGCGCAGGAGTCGCTGGTTTTCAACGCGATGCTAGTCGCGCTGGTCGAGCACGGGATCACGCCCAGCGCACTGGCGGCACGGCTTACCTACATCGGCGCGCCGGAGTCTCTTCAGGGTGCCGTTGCCGCAGGCCTTTGCGGACTCGGATCGGTGTTCGTCGGTAGCATGGAAGGTGCCGCGCGGATGCTGTCAGAAGCACTACCACGCGAGCGCCTCGATCAGCTTGACGACAGCATGCTGGACGCGTTGGCAACCCAGATCGTTGCAGGCTTTTCGCAACGCAAGGCCATCGTGCCGGGCCTCGGGCATCCGTTCCACAAGCCGGTCGATCCACGAGCACCACGACTGTTTCAGTTGGCGACCGAGAATGGCCTTGCGGGTCCATACGTGAGCCTGATGATCAGGGTCGGCGCGGAGGCCGAACGCGTTTCGGGCAAGTCACTACCGGTCAACGCGACCGGCGCAATCGGTGCGATCTGCTGCGAGTTGGGCTTTCCCCACAAGATCGTGCGCGGCTTTGGCGTGATGGCCCGTGCGATCGGCCTGGTCGGCCACATTCTCGAAGAGAGCGAATCGCCGATGGCGGCAGAACTCTGGCAACGTGCCGACGATGAGGCCGTCGCACATCTTCGCCCGGATTGACTGTCATCCCGGGCGTGACGCCGCCTCCCGGCCGATCAAGTGCCCGAGCCGTGACAGACGGCGTCTGCGGAGGCGCTCGTCCGCGATCGGCCGTGACGCTACAGCGCTACTCTACGTCCGGTCGCTCAGGAATCGAAGCAAAATCCCATTGAGTCTTCTGGCTTGCTCAAGTGGAATCCAGTGCCCGCCGGACAAGCGTTCATAGGTCCAGAACCCGTTGGCAAACCGCCTGGAGTTGGTCATCTGCGATTCGACCAGGTACGCATCGCGCTCGCTCCAGATGCCCAGCGTGGGCGCCGACACTGCGGGGTGCCTTCGGAACAGCACGCCGAACAGGTTGGCGCGGTAAACGCGCAGTGCCGCAGTCAGACGTTCCGGCACCCACATCCGGCGTTGTACTTCATCCATCTGCGGATGGCTGCGTAACAGTCGCCGCAAGCTCAGCAGCCCGCTGCCAGCCAGCAGGCGCTCGCTGAGCCCGCGGATCAGGAAATACAACGTGTACCAACCGGCGATTTTCTGGCCGAGCCCGGCCCTCGCATACGCTGTCGGATGCCCAACCGAGATCGCAACCAGTCGCCGTACGCGCGCAGGATGATAGCCGGCAAGCATCCACGCGAATACGGCGCCCCAGTCATGCCCGACGACGTCGGCACGTTCGATGCCCAGATGATCCAAAAGTGCGACGTAATCAGCCCGCACACATTTTGCCGCATAGTCTGCAGTCCGCGCGGCGATGTCAGACTCACCGTAACCACGCATGTCCGGCGCGATCGCCCGGAAGCCTTGTCCATGCAGTGCCTCAATCTGTGAGCGCCACATTTCGGCGCTATCCGGGAAGCCGTGCAACAGCAGCACTGCCGGGCGCGTCATGTCGCCGGGCGCCGAGTCGAGGTACGAGATGCCAATTCCGGAGTGGCTAAAGCGTGCGCGCTGCATGCCAAGGTTCCAAGTTGAAGGGTGATTCGAGTCGAGGACCGGGGCTTTAGGCGGCCAACAGACGGACGATCATCGCCGACAGGTCCTTGCGCAGTACTTTCCCCGTGGCGCCGCGGGGAAAGGCGGGCACGAACACGGTGCGCTTGGGCGATTTATAGGAGCCGATCCGTTCGGATACCCAGGCCCGCAATTCGGCCTCGCTTATGCTCGCTTCGGGCTTGAGAATCACCGCGGCGTGGATCGCCTCAATCCAGCGTGGATCAGGCAACGCGCAGACTGCCGCATCTGCGACTGCCGGATGACTGCGCAATGCCCCCTCCACTTCGGACGGGTAGACGTTCTCGCCGCCGGTGACGATCTTGTCGTTGAGCCGGTCGACGACGAAAAGAAAGCCGTCGCCATCCAGGTAGCCGACATCTCCGGTGCGATACCAGCCGTCGTCAAGCGCACTCGCGGTTGCGTCCGGACGTGCCCAGTAGCCGCTCATGACACTCGACGACTTCACGCAGATCTCTCCGATCTCGCCCGAGAGCAGCTTCTTACCCCCCTCTTCGCGAATCTCCAGTTTCACACCTGGAAACGGCTTGCCCGCTGAAGCCAGACGCTGTCCAGGCCCCGGACAATGGCTTGCCGGCGGCAAGTAGGTCGCGCGCCCCGATGTCTCGGTCATTCCGTAGAACTGAACAAACTCGCACTTCATGCGTTCTAGGATCTCCCGCATCAGCGGCTCAGGCATCGGCGAGCCGCCGTACATGACGTAGCGCACAGCCGAGAAGTCAACGTCGGCAGATCGCGGATCGTCAAGCATCAGCTTGATCGCCGACGGCACCAGCAGAAGGCGCATCGGCGGCGTGGTGCGCAGCACATTCAGGACTGTCTTCACCTCGAACTGCGGCAGCAGGATCGTGCAACCAAGGTTGACCACGCCTGCAATCACGGAGAGCGCACCCGAGACGTGAAAGTTCGGCATGCACACCATGTTGACTTCGCCAGGCTTCCAGTTCGACCACGGTTCGCCGACTTGGCGCTCCATGCGCCGCGAGGCGAGGAGCGCTCCGTGGCTGAGCATGACTCCCTTGGGAACGCCGGACGTGCCGCTCGTATAAATCTGCACGGCGATGTTGTCAGGGTCGCTCTTCAATGCGAACTCGCCGGCCTGTCCAAGCGCACACCACGCGTGGAACTCGCCATCACCGCTGACGCAGATTGTCCGAAGGCGTTTGCCGTGGCAATTCGTCAGTGCGGCCGCGACTTCTGTAAATGCCGGATCGACGAACAACAAGACCATGTCGGTCTCGGCCACCACCTGCTGGAGAACATCGCGGGAGAGCCTCCAGTTGAGCGGCGTCCAGACCGCAGCGGCACGCAGTGCGCCAAACATCAGTTCCACGGAAGTCGCGCTGTTCGCTCCGAGGAACCCGACCCGCTGCTGGGTCTCGACACCCGAGGCTTTCAGTGCCGCCGCAATGCGCGAAGCGGCCTCGTTCAGCGCAGCGTAGTTACGCTCCCCATCTGAGGCTCGCAGCGCCACTTGTTGCGGCGCCCTGCGGGCCGCGTCGGCCAACACCTCGGAAATCGAGCACACAGCGTCGAGTTTGATTACGTCCACGCCGATTGCACCTTGGTCGCTGTGGAGACACCACATATGCGATCGCCGCCGAGGCAAGGGTGCCTGCGTGGCAGATCTGTTAAGCACGCCGCGTCAAACCGGACGCGCCCGCGAGAACGAGCATACCTGTACAAGTTTCTTGATAGTACAGCATTATACTACTAGGTATAACTATAGCCAAGGGAATATACCGGACAATCTGGCGGAAGATCCACAACAGTGGCCGCTCGACCAGACGCTCGGTGCGCTTGAGCGTTATCCCTACAGGTTTAATTACTTGGGAGCTTCGAAGCCGACCAGCGCCAAGGCCGTGTTCGTCAGTTCCCGGACAATATGGTCGCGCCGCTTGCTGCCGTACTCCGGATACCAGTGGTAACTCCAGAGCACCGAGCCCAGGATGGCGTGAACGGTGATCTCGACGTCGCCGTAATGAAAGATCTTTTTCCGCTTGCCCTCTTCCAGAAGCTTGCCCAGATTTTCCTGCCACTCGACCCTGATCTTGCGAGACTTTGCGATCTTTCGTGGAGGGAGATTTCGCTCCTCCGTATAGAAGACTGCCAGCAGCTTCTGGTTGTCGAGCGCGATCTCGACCAACTGGCGAACGATGTTGCGCAGCTTGACATCCGGCGGGCTGTCCGACGCCAGCTGTTCCAGGAGCTCTGCCAGAGCGAGCGATTCCGCGCGCGCAAACACTTCGGCCAGCACGTCGGCCTTGCTCTTGTAGCGATAGTAGAGAAACGGCTTGGTGACGCCCAACTCTGAAGCAATGGTGCCCATCGAAGCGCCGCGATACCCGCGCTCGTAAAACAGGTCGATTGCCTTGCCCAAGATGAGTTCCTGCTTGAGCTTGTTGACCTGTTCCTTGATATGTTCAGACTGGGCCATGGTTCTTGATTCCCTTATTGCTATTGATCCGCTGCAAGACATTGTTCTGGCTGGCCGATATTAGCGCAGCACGAGATTGGACAGCATGTTGTTTATTATACCGTATGGTAGCTTCCATTTACTGCCAGCTGTATAGGGTGCGCTCTGATGGACCTGATTGCGTTCGAATCAAACGGCGTGCTTGGTAAACCCGGCGATCAGCGCCTAACCCGACTAACTGCTCAGTTGCACACCCTGCGACGGAGATTCGATTGATGAAGGCTATTGAAATTCGCGAGTCGGGTGATGCGGACGTCCTGCAACTCTGCGATCGAAACCGCCCATCACCAGGTCGGGGGGAAGTGCTCATACGAGTCGGCGCCGCGGGCGTGAACCGCCCCGACGTACTGCAGCGCCAGGGGCGTTACCCGATACCCCCCGGCGCCTCCGACCTGCCAGGCCTGGAAATCGCCGGCACGATCGTTGAGGGTGACGTATCTGGGACCGCCCTGCGCATCGGCGATCGTGTCTGCGCACTGGTACAGGGGGGTGGATACGCCGAGTACTGCCTGGCTGCGCCCCAGCTGTGTCTGCCCATTCCAGAGGGGCACTCCGATGTCGATGCAGCATCGCTTCCGGAGTGCCTTTTCACCGTGTGGAGCAACGTCTTCGATCGCGGCCGGCTCGCCGGCAGCGAGTGCCTGCTCGTACAAGGTGGAACCAGTGGAATTGGCGTCACCGCAATACAGTTGGCCCGGGCGCTGGGGCATACCGTGCTTGCGACGGCGGGCTCCGACGAGAAGGTTCGCGCATGCGAGGCGATCGGCGCGGCGCGTGGCATCAATTATCGCACCGAGGACTTTGCCGCCGTCGCCAGGGAGGCGACGGGTGGCCGTGGCGTAGACGTGATCCTCGACATGGTGGGTGGCGCGTACGTGCCGCGAGAGATCAGCTGTCTTGCCGACGACGGCAGGCTAGTGCTCATTGCGCTCCTCGGCGGAGCCAAAGCGGAAGTACCGCTGGCAGCCGTTCTTCTGCGACGGATCACGATCACCGGATCAACACTGCGACCACGATCAGTGGCGTTCAAGGCCGCCATCGCCGAGGCGCTCAAGACGCGGGTCTGGCCGCTGCTCGAGTCCGGCGCGATCAGGCCGCTCGTACACGCGACGTTCCCGTTGGCTGCAGCGGCCCAAGCACACCGGCTCATGGAGAGCGGCCAGCATATCGGCAAGATTGTCTTGACCATATAGCTGCGTTGACGTTCACCTCCAAGCTGGGCAACGCCCGGTATTGACTCATGCGTCACCCCAGGACCGATGGTTACTCTTGTTTGTGTTGTACCGCGTGGTATATTTTAGTACCCTCATGCCACGTCGCGCACCTGTTCGGCCTGCGCTATTGCGTGGTGCGCACAGGTCACGTGCCAGGGGCGCGCAGCCGCATCACCAACAAGAGGACGCTAGATGGGACAGTTTCTGGAAGGAAAGGTCGCTGTGATCACGGGCGCGGGTGGCGGCATTGGCCGCGAATTCGCCCTCGCCTTTGCTGCGCATGGCGCCAAGGTGGTCGTCAATGACCTCGCACGCAATCCACATACTGGAGAGTCTGCAGCCTCCGCCGTCGTCACCGAGATCAGCGGCCGCAACGGCGAAGCAGTTGCGAGCACCGACAGCGTCTCCGACTGGGAGTCCGCCCAGCGCATTGTCGGGACGGCACTCGAGCGATTCGGTCGAATCGACTGCATCGTCAACAATGCCGGCGTCGTCAGGGACCGGATGTTCTTCAACATGAGTCCGGAGGAGTGGAAGACCGTTGTTGATGTTCATCTGAACGGCTCGTTCTTCGTTGCACGCGCCGCTGCGCCTCATTTCAAGGCGCAGGGATCTGGCGCGTTCGTCCACATGACATCGACATCGGGCTTGATCGGCAACCTAGGCCAGGCGAACTACTCCGCGGCCAAGCTCGGCGTTGTCGCTCTATCCAAGTCGATCGCGATGGACATGGCCAAGTTCAACGTCCGCTCGAATTGCATCGCGCCGTGGGCATGGACATCGATGACGGCGACGATCCCGGCGGACACGCCGGAGAACATCAAACGCATCGAGAAACTCAAGAAGATGGAAGCTGCCAAGGTTGCCCCGCTCGCGATCTATCTGGCAAGCGATGCGGCGTCCAGGGTGTCGGGACAGATCTTTGGCGCGCGCGCCAACGAACTGTACCTGTTCAACCAGATCCGCATGATCCGCTCGGTGCATCGGAGCGAGGGCTGGACTCCAGAGACCATCGCCGAGCATGCGATGCCTGCGTTCGAGCCGAGCCTTTTCGCCAACGTGCCGTCGATGGCAGTGACGCCTTGGGATCCGATCTAGCGCGAGCTGCGGACCGACCGGCGCAGCCATTATCGCGGCAATTGCCGCGATAATGGCTTCGTTGAATCTGTCACTCGTAAGACGGCGCGCCCAGGCCTGCATCACCAACGTCTGCAGGGTTCCGCGCTATGGGATACCAACAGATCAGGATAGAAAATACAGCCCGAGAATCATCGCGCACACGAAGAGACAGTAGCCTTCAAAAATACATCGCAGGGCTGCCGGAGCCTCTCGTATCTCCATGAAGTAGTTTCCAACCAGCCGAATCTTGATGAAGGCCACTGCAATCACAACGGCCGTGGCCAGGGAGCGGTCACCCGTATCGGAACCAAAGTGCCACGTGAACAGAGTCGCGACAACAAGGATGAGCCAGATCCGACCGATTCTGGTCTTGCCCAGCGCTTTGATTGATGGGCCTGTCGATAGGGAACTCATCCGCGCACTTACCTGACGAAGTACAGCAAGGGGAACAGTACAATCCAGAGCAGATCGACCATGTGCCAGTAGGTCGCACCGCATTCGACGAAGGCAAGCCCCTCATCGGTAACTTGCCGCTGCCTGGCTGCCCGGAACATGAGAACCAGCACGCCCATGCCGATCGTCAGGTGCAGGAAATGGATGCCGGTGAGCATGAAGTAATACATGTAGAAGCCGTTGGTGTAGGGCGTGATGTCCTGACCGAGCTTCTCGCCGTACTCCACGACCTTTGCCACTGCAAATCCAAGCCCGCACAGCATGGCCCCCAGCAGCAGGCGCTGTGCAACGCGCGCCCGTCCGGCACGAAGCGCGCTCACGCCGCTCACCACAAACAGTGAACTGGTCAGGAGCAACAAGGTATTGATGACCCCAAATGTCCTGTTCAGGGCCTGCTGCGACGCGTTGTAGAGTTCGACAGCAACCGATCGGTCGACCATGTAGGCGGCAAAGAACAGCGCGAATATCGCCATATCGCCGAGGACAAACACCCAGATGCCAACCTCGCCCGGGAGGTGCAACTCGATTCGTCCGCTTCCCGGCGACGGGCGGTTCATTCTTGCCAGCATGGACGCGCGCTTCCTGCCTTACTGTAGTCAACGCGAGTGCAGCGCACGCGTCCGAACCGCAAACCGGATTTCATCCGCACTTGGCGCGCCTCACTGTCAGTCCCGACCGGCCATGGCTTGCGGCACGGCATCGCGCTGAATCTCCTGGTGCAGGACAACCGACAGCACCATGATCCACAGGAAGAACGCAACAAGCGGCAGCCAGAACCCCACCAGTCCATTGAAGGCAAACGCGCCGTCCTTGAAGAACAGGATCAGCACGGCCGGCGCCTCGCCAACCGCACACCACAAGCTGAAGTAGCCCACCCAGCGCGGCATCAAGCGGTGAGAACTCCGATTGCCGAGAATCGCGAGCCCGACGGCCACCATCCACACCATGAACGGCGCGACATCGAACAGAAACAGGAACCAGCCGACGTCATTGAGCATCCGGGTGATGTCGGGATGCACATCGTCGGGACGGAACGCGGCGACGGCCCAGGTCAGGAAGCAGAAAACCGCGACCATGACGCCCACACCGACGCAGGCAATCTGCGTGTAGGTGTACACGGGAAACTCGCGCTCGGTACGCAGCGTTCGTGCCGCGAGCGCCGCCCCCCAAGTCGCCATGAGCGCCACAGAGTAGCTGCACAGTACGATGCCGATGCGGATGCTTGTCAGGTCCGCCAGATAGATGTCGGCGATCTGCTGGCTGCTGGCCAGTGGCGATTGTGGCGGAACAAAGCCCATGAACAGCACGAGGCCGATAAAGAAAAACACCACGAAGAAAGGGCCCGACCAGTTGCACAGCAGTTGCCTGCGTCGCATCGACTCCTGGTACTCCGGCGCGGCGGCTGCGCAGCAACCGGAATGTTCCGACGCGCCGTCAAGCTTCTTGCTGATCACAGCAGACATGGTGAGTCTCCTGAACCGGGAGCCGCTGGCGCACGCGTCGCGAAGGTCCCGGCCATCAGAACTGCCAGTTCAGGCGAATGCCGTACGTCGTCGGCGGAACCAGCTTGCCGTTGATGCCGAAATCGTTGACGAAATTGAACTGGTAGCGACGCGGCTCAGTGAGGTTGTCGGCGAATCCGGTGAGCCGCATTCCCCACGGCTCATAGAAATAGCTGAGGCGCGCATTGACAATGTCGTACTTCCCTTGCGTTGCCAGATTCTGATTGTCGAAGAAGAAGCCCGTGCTGTAGAGATAGTCGACGCCCGCCTCCACATCCCCATTGCGCAGGGGATGAGAGTACACAAGTGACGCATTGCCGCTGAACTTCGGCGTGCGGGGCGTTCGGTTGCCGGTGAAGTCCATGTTCTGGCTGAATACACCCGTCGTAGGATCATAGCCACTGCCCTGCGGATAGCTTTCGAAGCGACTGTTCAGCCAGGTCGCCCCGCCGCTCAGCACAAGATTCTCGGTGACGAGCAAGGTGACATCGCCCTCGACGCCCTTGATCTTTGCTTCGGCGGCATTCTCGAGTGTGGCAATACCGCCGGCCAAGAAGGAGATGAACTGGGTCTGCAAGTCGTGGATCTTGCTCTCGAACACAGCTGCGTTGAACTGCAAGCGGCGATCAAAGAAGCCCGTCTTGAAGCCGATTTCGATGGTCTGAATGGACTCCGGTCGTATCTTTTTGGGCTCCGTATAGACGTTGAGGATGCTGTACGTTGCGCTCTTGAAGCCGCGCTGCCACGAGGCGAACAACAGGCCGTCCTCGAACGGACGGAGATTGAGCGATAACTTGGGTGAAAAGTTCTTAGTCGTTTGCTCCCGCTGCCCCCAGTCCAGCGCTTCGATTCTCTGCTCGGTCGGAGAATTGATGAATACCGACACACGAGAGTCGTGCAGCGTTCGCTCCTCAATCTGGTAGCGCCCGGCCAAGGTCAGCCCTGCCCAGGACAACGGGTCCCATTCAGCATGAGCAAAGCCAGCGTAGGAGCGCGCCGCCAGCATACCGACGACGCTCGCGCTCACGTTCGGCACTAGCTGGCCGGGCAGCGGTAGCTGACCGTTCAGATTCGGCAGACAGATGAAGTTAAGACAAACATCCTGGGCAAGGTTGTCGGAGCCGGCGACGTAGAAGTCGATCCGCTCGAAGCCCTGGTCGTTGTCGAAGAAGTTCAGACCGGTCACCCACTTGATCCAGTCCGGCGACGATTCGTTCGAGAGGAACTGGATTTCCTGCGAGAACGTCGACGACACCAAGCCCTTGTTCTCGATCGCGACCACATCCTCACGGGCGCCGTCGTAGTCGACCACGGTGGTCGTGCGGAAATCCTGGTAGGCGGTGACGGTCTTGATCTCGAGCAAGTCCGCCTGGTAGGCGGCGTTGAGGTAGGTGACCAGGCCCTCGCTGGTCGAGAACGGCGCCCGGCTGAGGTCGGCGACATAGTCACCGCCCTCTGAGGTCAGGCCGGATCCGGCCGGGAACGGCTCGAACAGGTCATACAGCGTGGTGCCGGTGCCGTCGCTCTCGCTGACGGTGGCCGTCAGCGTCGCATCGAACACGTCCGAGGGCACCCAGCGCACTCGCATGCGCGCGCCGGTCTCCTCGAAATTGCGATACTCGTCGATCGGCGAATCCGGGTGCGGCTTGTAGACCTCGTCCATGGACTGATACAGGGCACCGATGCCGAGAGCCATCTCGTCGCCCATCGGAACATTCAGGTACACCTTGTGATCATTCTTGTTGTACGAGCCGAACGAGAACTGCGCATGGCCATGGAACTCGTTCAGGTCAGGAACCTTGGTGGTGATGCTGATCGCGCCCGCCGTCGAATTGACCCCGAACAGCGTGCCTTGCGGTCCCTTGAGAACTTCGATGCGCTCGATCTCGCCCAGGCCGCGCGCCGACTCGTGAATGAAGGGGAAGTAGACACCGTCGATGTAGGTCGCCACGCTCGGCGAGCCATGCGGCAGAAACGCGTCGGTACCGACACCGCGCAGGTACACCAGGCCGAAGTTGTTGACGGAGTCGTAGATCAGCCCTGGCGTGACCAAGGCGAGTTTCTCGGGATTCGTGATGCCGCGCACGTCCAGCGCCTCCCCCGAGAACGCGGCGATCGAGATCGGAACGTCCTGGATGTTCTCCTCGCGCTTCTGCGCGGTGACGACGATCTCTTCGACCATCGCGCCGAGACGGCCGGACGAAGTCGGCTGCGGTGCTGGCTCCGACTTGGCGACCTGTTCGACCGGGATCGATTCCGGGTACGTCCGGGCCTGCTCCGGATCGGCGGTCTCTGGCGCCGAATCCGCGCCGGCGGTCGGCTGTTCGGATGCGGGCTGCCTGGCATCACCCTGACTTTGCTGTGGCGTCGGGGCGCTCTCCGCGCCGAGCAACGCATCGAGATCGTCGACATCTGAATCCTGGCTTTGCGCCTGCAGCGGGTACGCCGCAGCACAGGCAAGCGCCACACAGCAGATCCGTAGGATCCTGAACGATGTCACAACCGTTGCAGCCATCTCATCCTCTCGCACGTTTGCGATTCAGTTGCGGCAGTGGACTCAGGCGCGGCTCCACCGATCACGCGCATCACGAGTCATGGATGCCGTGACGTTTGTGATCCCGCGATTTGCGCTGTGCGTCCGGCGCGCCAGCCGCGCGACTTCCGCAGTCAGCAAGGGCTGAATCTGCGTGGATGCCGAACCCGTCCACCAACTTGTTCCAGTTCCCCAGGCACGAGTGTTCGCTTCCTCGTACCTGTGTTCCCGCAACATATCGGCTTTGATTTCACTGCTGTCTCGGGATGGCCACATCTGCATGCATGCTGGCCATTCGTGCGAGAACGCGATCAGATGCATGGCGACTGAGGATGCATGGCGCGCCGGAGTTCGCCGGTGGGCGAGGCGCTACGCTCCTGTGGGCCACGTCAGAAGCGACTTTCGCCATCTTGCACCCGGTGCGCTGTTCGCTATTTTCCTGTGCTGCCGATCTACTCGGCGAGCGCCGGCTCGGAAGCACTCTGCCCCCCGGTCTTGCAGAACTCCTGGATAGTGAGCCCCGTCCACGACTTGAACGCTCTGCGAAAAGCGTTGGCATCCCTGAATCCGAGCAGATATGCCACTTCCTTGGGCGCAATATTCGGCACCGAGAGATAGTCCCGGGCCAGGTCGCAGCGAAATTCGCTGACCAGGTGTTGGTAGCTCGTTCCTTCCTCGGCAAGGTGCCGCCGCAGGCTCCGCGAGCTCATGCCCAGGTGCGTCGCGGCGGCGTTCAGGGCCGGAACGGCGCCCGGGGCGCGGAGCAGCATGCTGCGCAGGCGTGCGCTGACCGGTCCGCTGCTGTCGATCTGCCGCGCGATGCGGCTGCAGTGTTGCTGACAGATTTCGTTGAAATCCTCGTCGAGACTGCGGAACTGTCGGTCCAGTTCGGGTGACTGGATGACGACGCGCGTTCGCCGCGAGCTGAAGCGGATCGGGCACCTGAAGTGCCTGAAGTAGAGTTCCTGGTGCGCCGGAGCGGGATAGGAGAATTCCAGGGCGGCGGGGCGCATTGGCTCGTCGACCAGCACGGCGCCGAGCTTCATGATCATCATCAGCACCTCTTCGACGCTGAAGTTGTACAGGAAGCCCGTCGGAGCGACCTCGGAGATCGTCAATGACCAGCTTCCGGAAGGATCCTCGTCCAGTCGCAGCGTGCTCAGAATGCCGACCAGCGTGTTGCTGTAGGAGATCCAGAGATTGACCGCCTGGCGCAACGTCCTCGACGACATGATCGCGTGGCCGACGACTCCTTGATCGGTCAGGCGCGAGCAGCTCCCGACCTCGAAACCGAGGCCCTGATCGCCGGTGAGGCCGATCATGTTGGACACCACAGCCTGGCATTGCTTCAGATCGACCAGAAGTGCCGGATCGGCAAGTCTTGCAGGATCGATCCCTGTGTCCGCCAGCACAAGTTCGGGCGCGAATCCCTTCGCCTGCATGATCGAGACGTACTGACGGATCTTGAGTGGACGAAACATTAGTTGCCTGACGCAAGCCCTTCGAACCAACCACTGCGCGGCCCCGCACCGACAATCGCCTTCCGCGGGCAACCAAACGGCCTGAATGCGGGTGTCATGATGTGGTCGCGCCTTACGCTGCCGAACGTGGGCCCAACTGGCAGGAATTATACCCCCAGGGGTTCACGTGAGAGTGCGCTGTTCGACCAATTTCGCAGACGCCAGAGAAGCGCGGTGGCATCAGCCCGACGGACGGTACCGACCGCCCCCGGAGTCCCTTCATCGGGCCTTCTTCACTCGCGGCTGAACAGCGCCGCAAGGCCCTGGCCACCGCCGATGCACATCGTCTCGAGGCCGTAGCGCCCCTGGCGCCGCTTCAGTTCGTACAGCAGCGTCGTCAACATCCGCACCCCGGTCGCACCGATCGGGTGCCCCAGCGAGATGCCGGAGCCGTTGACGTTGAGCCGATCCGGGTCATGCCAGTTCCAACCCTTCAGCACCGCCAGCGCCTGAGCGGCAAATGCCTCGTTAAGCTCAACCAGGTCGATGCTGTCGAAAGTCAGGCCCGTACGCGCGAACAGCTTGCGCACTGCCGGCACCGGCCCGATACCCATAGTCGCGGGATGGCAGCCAGCGGAAGCCCAGCCCACCAGATACCCCATAGGCTCGAGTCCCAGCGCGCCAACGCGATCCTCGGCGACGACTAGGCACGCGGCGGCGGCATCGTTCTGCTGGCTGGAATTACCCGCCGTGACCGTGCCGTCCTTGATCAGGGGTTTGAGCCTGCTCAGGGACTCGACGGTCGTATCCGCACGAACTCCCTCGTCGCGACTGAAGACCAGCGGCTCGCCCTTGCGCTGCGGCACCTCGACGGGAACGACTTCGTCCGTGAAACGGCCCTGCGCCCAGGCGGCTGCCGCACGCTGGTGGCTGAGCGCGGAAAAGGCGTCCGACTGCTGGCGCGAGATGTCGTGCTCGCGGGCAAGATTCTCGGCAGTTTCGGGCATCCCCGAGATATGACCAAAGCGCTCGACCGGCTGCGACCGTTCGCGGCCGCGCTGGAGACGATCGTGCATGGTCACCGAACCCGAGCGTGACCCCCAGCGCATGTCGGTGCTGTAGTACTCGATGTTGCTCATGCTCTCGACGCCCGCAACGAGCACGACGTCCGCAGCACCGGTTTGCACCATCATCGCGGCATCGACCACGGCCTGCAGGCCCGACCCGCAGCGTCGGTCGACGGTGTATCCCGGCACCTCGATCGGAAGACCTGCTGCAAGCGCGGCATAGCGGCCGATGCACGGCGCTTCGCTGGAGGCGTAGGACTGGGCGACAATCACTTCATCGACCCGTGCCCCATCGAGCTGCGCGCGTTGCAGGGTTCCCCTGATCACGTGTGCTGCCAGCTGATCCGCGGTCAATGACCTGAGCGCCCCTCCAAAGGCACCGACCGCGGTGCGACAGGGCGAAACGATAGCTGCGCGTCGCATACTCCGTTCTCCTTGCATTCGGGTCATTTGCCGGTGAACTGCGGCTTGCGTTTCTGCAGGAATGCACGCGCTGCTTCGGCGTGGTCCTCGGTGTTGTAAAGCACCGATTGGAAATTGACTTCGGTATTGGCCGCCTGGTCGATCGAATCACAGCCGATGTTGAGAGCAGCCTTGATCAAGGCCATCGCAACCGGTGGATTCTGCGCAAACCGCTTGGCGGCAACGACGGCCTCGTCCAGCGCGGCCCCGGACTCGCAGAGCCTGTTCACCAGTTGCAGGCGCAGCGCCTCATCAGCATCGAAGCGATCGCCGAACGCAGCGAGTTCCATCGCCTTGCGGTATCCAATCCGCCGCGGCAGCGACCACAGCGCCCCCAGATCCGGCAGCAAGCCGACCTTGACCTGCGCCACGCCGAACCGCGCGTTCACCGCTGCAACCGCATAGTCGCTGGCTGCCGCGAATGACACGCCCGCGCCCATGCAGTTGCCCTCGATCGCGCATACGACGGGCTGCGCCATGGTCACCAGCTTCCTGAAGATGCGAACGAGGATATCGACTTTCTGCCGCCCCTCGAGCACCGAGCGCTGCTTCATCTCCGTGATGTCGCCTCCGGCCGTGAAGTTGCCGCCCGCGCCCGTCAGCACGATCGCACGGCAGGCCGTGTTCCCTTCGACTTCAATCAGGCGCTCATACAGCGACTCTCGCATCGCCTGCCCGAACGCGTTCATGCGCTGAGGACGGTTCAGCGTGATCACCGCAATCTCGCCCTCGTAGCACAGCGTGACGACGTCTTCGTCGTGGTCGGTCACTGCAGGTTCTCCACCGGTGTCTTCGGCGCGGGCCATGGATCAGATCGCCGCATCGCGCCGCAGGCGCTCGATCGTCGCGTGATCACAGCCGAATTCGCTCAGCAATGACTCGGTGTGCTGGCCGACACCCGGCACCGGATCCATCCGCGCCTGCACGCCGTCCGGCAACCCCGGCGGCAGCAATGCCGGCACACGGCCGGCGGGCGTGTCGACTTCGGTCCAGCGACCACGCGCGGCAAGCTGCGCATGCGACCAGACTTCGTGCATCTCGTTGACACGCGCGTTGGCGATGCGCGCTTCGTCCAGCCGCGCGACCAGCTGGTCGGCAGCCAGTTCACTGAAGGCATCGACGATGACGGCCCTGAGCGCCTCGCGCGCGGCAACACGGCGCGAGTTCGAGCTGAATCTCGGATCCTGGGCCAGTTGTGGCTGGCGCAGGACCTTCTCGCAAAACTCCCGCCACTCTCTCTCGTTCTGCAGCCCGAGCATCACGACCTTGCCGTCGCCGGCTGGAAACGGTCCGTAGGGATAGATCGTTGCGTGCGCTGCCCCGGTTCGCGGTGGCGGCAGTGCGCCGTCGAAAGCGTAGTAAAGGGGGTATCCCATCCACTCGACCATCGTCTCGAGCAGAGAGATGTCGATACGGCTCCCTCGCCCAGTACGTCCGCGCGCAATCAGCGCAGCCAGGATGTTGCTGTACGCGTACATGCCAGCGGAGATGTCTGCTATCGAGTTCCCGGCCTTGGACGGCTCGCCCGGTGTGCCGGTGATCGACAGGAATCCGGACTCGCTCTGAATCAGCAGGTCGTAGGCCTTCTTGTCACGATACGGGCCACCGTCGCCGTAGCCGGAGATGTCGCAGACGATCAGGCGAGGATGCCGGCCCTTGAGCGCCTCATAAGACAGGCCCATGCGTGCGGACGCCCCCGGTGCGAGATTCTGCACGAGCACGTCTGCTCGCTCGAGCAGCTTCGACAGGATGTTCGCAGCATCCGGGTGCTTGAGATCGAGTGCCAGACTCTCCTTGGAACGATTGATCCAGACGAAGTGCGATGCAAGGCCACGCACGCGCTCATCGTAGCCGCGCGCGAAGTCGCCACTGCCGGGGCGTTCGATCTTGATGACCCGCGCGCCGAGATCGGCAAGTTGGCGCGTGCAGAATGGTGCGGCGATCGCGTGTTCGAGAGTGACCACTGTAATACCGTCGAGCGGACGCACGGACCGACCTCAGAACGAACGGGGCAGCCCGAGCACATGCTCGGCGACATAAGAAAGGATCAAGTTGGTCGAAATCGGCGCAACTTGGTACAGGCGGGTCTCGCGGAACTTGCGTTCGATGTCGTACTCGCAGGCGAATCCAAAGCCGCCGTGAGTCTGCAAGCACGCATTAGCTGCCTCCCACGAGGCCTTGGCCGCAAGGTACTTGGCCATGTTTGCCTGAGCACCGCAGGGCTGGTGAGCATCGAACAGCTCACAGGCCTTGAAACGCATCAGATTCGCTGCTTCAACCTCGATATAGGCTTCCGCAAGCGGGAATTGCACACCCTGGTTGCGGCCGATCGGACGGTCAAAGACGATACGCTCGTTGGCGTACTTGGTCGCCTTTTCGATGAACCAGTAGCCGTCACCGATGCACTCGGCCGCGATCAGCGTGCGCTCGGCATTCAGGCCGTCGAGAATGTACTTGAAGCCCTTACCCTCCTCGCCGATGAGGTTCTCGGCCGCGATCTCGAGGTTGTCGAAGAACAGCTCGTTCGTCTCGTGATTGACCATGTTCGGTATCGGCCGGACCGTCATGCCTTTGCCGACCGCCTGGTGCAGATCGACCAGGAAGATCGACATGCCATCGGACTTGCGCTTGACGTCGGCCAACGGAGTCGTGCGCGCAAGCAGGATCATCAGGTCAGAGTGCTGCAGCCTCGAGATCCAGACCTTTTGGCCGTTGACGACATAGCGATCACCGCGCCGTACGGCCGTGGTCTTTAGCCGCGTCGTGTCCGTTCCTGTCGTGGGCTCGGTCACACCCATCGACTGTAGTCGCAACTCGCCAGAAGCGATTTTCGGCAGATACCTTCGTTTCTGCTCCTCTGACCCGTGCCGGACCAGTGTGCCCATGTTGTACATCTGCCCATGGCAGGCACCCGAGTTTCCGCCCGACCGGTTGATCTCTTCCATGATCACCGAGGCTTGCGCGAGGCCCAGACCGGAGCCGCCGTACTCCTGCGGAATCAAGGCGGCAAGCCACCCGGCATGGGTAAGCGCATCGACGAACGCTTCGGGATAGCCGCGCGCCTCATCGATCTTTCGGAAATATTCGGGCGGGAACTGCGCACACAGGTCGCGCACGCCGTCGCGGATGTCTTCGTATTGGTCGGCAGATCTCATCGGAGATATCGTCATGCGGCCAGCACGGCGCTGGCCTCCATCGTTGTGGCGCCGTCCTGGTCTCGCGTCCACAGACGGACGTTGTGTCCGACACCGTCGGCGGGCGCGCCGCACACCTCGAACGCGCCCGTGTCGAACAGGGGGCGCACAGCGCGGAACGTGAATGCGTTGATGCGCACATTGGGGCGGTGCGATTTCAGCAAGTCCAGCAGCAGCGCCGCGACCAGTGGCCCGTGAACAACCAGCCCCGGATAGCACTCGACGTCGCGCGCATACGGCAGGTCGTAGTGGATGCGGTGTGAATTGAAGGTCAAAGCCGAGTAGCGGAACAGCAACACCGGATCGGGTTGCACCGTTCGCATCCATGCATGATCGGTCTGCGCCCTGTTGAGTGCCGCGGGCATTTCCCGCGGGGCGGGTGCGTCCCGATAGACGATGTCCTGCCGTTCGACGATCGCGATGCCGTCGTCGTTCGCATACTCGCTCGTGACCTGAACGAACACGAGTGCTCCGCTGCGCCCTTCCTTGCAGCGGACACTCTCGACACGCTGCAGGCGCTGCACTGTCTGGCCAATTTTCAACGGCAGCCGGAACTCGATCGTGCTTCCGGCCCACATCCTTCGCGGCAAAGGCACGGGCGGCAGAAAACCACCGCGGCGAGGATGACCATCCACGTCGATGTCCGACTGTCGCGCTGTGGGCACAAAATAAAGCCAGTGCGCCAGCTCAGGCAAAGGGTCGCCCTCACGCAACACGCATGGATGGTCCAGAAGTGCGGTCAGCCCGGCGACCGGCGCGAGGGACAGCCGCTCCTCGCGCGCCTCGGTGCGCCCAATCCAGGCTTGCAGATGACCGACGTCGATCATCATGCGCTGGGCTCCACACCATCTGCTGTGCGTCGGCTCCGCCTGGCACGCAGGATCGCTTCCGCACGCGCTACCACCGGGCGGTCGATCATGCGTCCTTCGAACGCCACAGCGGCGCCTTTCGAATGGCGGATCGCGTCGATCACGCGCTCAGCCCATTGCACTTCCGCGGGCGTCACGTCGAAAGCCCCGTTGACTGTCGCGATCTGCCGGGGGTGAATGCAGAGCTTGCCGCCAAAACCAAAACGCCGCGCGCGCCGGGCGTCGCTGCGGATCTGTTCGACGTCATCGATGCTCGTGGTCACGCCATCGACCGGCGGCGGCAGCTGTGCCAGACGCGACGCCAGCACCAGTTGCGAGCGGAAAGCATCGACTTCCTCGCGATCGCCGTCGATGCCCAGGTCGGACTGAAGATCGATCGAACCAAACAGAAGCCGTTCAGTCACTGCGTGTTGCGCCAGTGGCAGTGCGTTCCAAAGTCCCGCGGCGGTTTCGATCAGGCAGAGAACGCTTGCGCCTTCGCCGAGCGCCTGGGCGATGTGATCGAGATCCGCGGTGCGCTCTGCCTTTGGCAAGACCACGCCGGAAACTTCCCGCGCCCGGCACAGCTCCAGGTCGCGTTCGAACCAGGGCGTTCCGGCTGCGTTCACACGTACCAACACCGGAAGCGATGGCGACAGCGCGGCCGCTAGCGTCTTGCGCGCCGCGTCCTTCACGTCGGGTGCAACGGCGTCTTCGAGATCGACAATCACAACATCTGCGCCACTGTCGAGGGCCTTTCCGATTCGCTCCGGGCGGTCCGCCGGGACGAACAGGAATGAACGCGCGCCGGCGAGTGTCGGGTCGCAGCCTCTGGCGTTCATTGGCCGTTATCCCGCATCAGAGCAACTCGACCAGGCCGCGATCGAGTACCACGGTATTGCGCGCTGCAACGCGCGCTCGAAAGCGCACACAACCCGCATCGGCGCGCCAAAGCTCGAAGTTCACGGTTTCGCCAGGCAGCACCGGCGACGTAAAGCGCACCGCCATTCGCCGGATGCGGGTGGCATCGTAGCCGCAGTACTGCCTGATCACCGCGTGCGCAGCCATGCCGAAGGTCGACAGGCCATGCAGGATGGGCCGAGAGTATCCCGCCGCTCGAGCGAACTCCGGATCGGAGTGCAAGGGGTTGTAATCACCGCTGAGCCGATAGACCAAGGCCTGCTGCGCAATCGTGCCGAGCGCGACCTCGGCATCCGGCGCAGTCTCCGGCACGGGCGCCAGCGGCTCGGGCCCCGGATCGCTGCCGCCACCTTGCCGGCTATAGCCGCCGTCGCCGCGCAGAAAGATCACCTGGGTCGCACGTGCAAGCAACTGCTCCTGTCCCTTGAGACGGATATCCCGCCGCACGACCGCGACGGCGCCCTTGCCCTCGCCCTTGTCGGTGATCGACAGCACGTGGTTGCGCGCAACCACGGTGCCTGCACGGGGCAGCGCCGCGAACACCTCGATCGACTGTTCGCCGTGTACGCGCCGCCGGTAGTCGGCGCCGGTACGGGGATCTTCCCACCACGATCCCGGCGTACCGAGCACCGACGCCATCGTCGGCAGCGTCTGCAGGCGCTCTTCGTATACATAGCGCAGCTGGCCGATGTCGAAGGGATCTTCGCCAAAGCCGACGCCCAGCGCGTACAGCATGGTGTCGCGCTCGGTATAGGCCTGTTCGATATCGCCGAAGTCCCAGTTTCTGACGGCGTGATAATCCAGCATCCGTTGATCTTCCTTTCCCAAATCAAGCTGCGCGCACTAACGCTTTTCGCACTACTTTGCGCGCGCCATGAACTCATCCAGCGTCTGGTGAAAGTGCCGGATTCGCGTTTCCAGCTCACTCAGGTACACGCCGTCGGCGGATCGGGAGCGCATGCCCGCCTGCACGCTGGCGACATTGGACGCGTCCTGATTGAGTGCCAATCCCAGGTCTGCGCCAGCCGGAAGCATTACGTGCGGCGGCAGGGCCGGACGCTTTTCGGGTGGTACGTGTGCCAGGTACCAGACATCGTAGAAGCAGCGGTTTGGATCGCTCGGGTTCGGGCGATGGCGGAACATGAGGATGTTTTCGGCGAACACATTGAACTGCGTGTTCGGGAAGCACATCACGTGAAAGTCGTCCGTCAGCTCGCCGTCATTCAGGTTCTTGTACGGCAGGAAAGGCACACTGTTCTGACTGGCTCGCTTCCGCTCCTGGACGGCTCGGCGGACGTCGTCGGCCGTACCAGTGAAGCCAGCCGGGTCCACCGCACCCGCTTCGAGCACCGACGGGTCCGTATCGGGTGGCTTGCCGGTTCCGTCGAGCACGACCTTTGTCGGATCCATGTAGCTCGCCAGCGTGTCGGCGATGGTCTTGCGATCGACAACACGGGGGCTGGGAATGCCGTAGGGTACGTAAAACGTGTTATGCAGCCGATGACACTCGATGCGCACGTTGTAATCGTCGATCACCGGCAGCAGCTGCGGGTGCGTCGCAGCCACGTGATAGGTCTCGTTGAATGCATCGAGTCCGACTTTCCAGTTGCAGTCCCATTCGATGGTCAGATCCTGTACCAGCGCCATGCGCTCGGGCCAGTACTTGTCCATCATTTGTGGCAGCGGGTGCAGATAGTCCAGCAGCGGCTCGACATCCGGATTCATCGAGACGAATACGAAGCCACCCCAGACTCCGCATTTGAGCTCCTTGAGGCCCAGCGTCGAGTCGCACGGCAGCCCCGGAAACGTTTCGCGGTCCGGAATGTTCCGCAATACGCCTGACGTGTCCCAGGTCCAGCGGTGGTAGCTGCACGCGAAGCTGCGCGCGTTCTGTCCGCAGCGATCGCGCACCAGGCGATTGTTGCGGTGACGGCAAACGTTGTAGAACGCGCGCACCACATTGTCTTCCCCGCGCGAGACCAGCACCGATTCCTGCCCCAGCTCGAAGGCGTAGTACGAGCCCGGCTGCGCGACATGATCCTCGCGACAGGCGATCTGCCAGGTCTTCGAGAAGACAGCTTCCCATTCGCGCTTGGCGAACTCCGGCGAGATATAGCGCTCGACATCCAGCGGCACGCCACTGTTGGCCTCCGGCACGTGCGTGCCCGCCACTTCGCGTTTGACTTCATGGGCGACGTCGGATTTCGACTTCATTTGATTTCACTCCTGAACAACAGCACGAGCAGTTCTTTGGCGAGATGGACGTGGCGGCGAGAAGCGGCAGTGGATCAGGCGCGCACGGTTCGGGTGAGCCCACCATCGACGAGCAGGTTCTGGCCGGTGACGAAACTGGCGCGCGGGCTGGCCAGGAAGACGACGCAGTTCGCGACTTCCTCCGGTGTCGCCATGCGACCCATAGGGTTCTCCCTCAGCATCGCTTCGTACAGGGCAGGCATGGATGCCTTGAGGCCATCCCAGGCTCCGCCGGGCACATAGACGTTGCCGGGCGACACGACATTGATACGCACGCCCTGCGATGCCAGCTGCACCGACAAATTCTTGGCATAGTTCACCAGCGCAGCCTTGGCCGCTCCGTAGGGCTGCTCGCCACCAAACATCGAGACGATGTTCGGCGCAACTTCGGTCGATGCCGAGCTGCCGATCAGAACGATCGCGCCAGCGCCCGACTTTTGCAGGCGCGGGGTGCAGGCCCTGACCAGCTGAACCGTCGACAGCATGTCTGTGCGGAAAGCTGCCTCCCAGGCGTCGTCTGTGCCCTGAAGCGCCATCGAGCTGACCGTAGCAACCACTGCGTCAAGCCCGCCCCAAGCGGAATCGATTTCGCCCAGGAATACCTCCATCGCATCACGGTCCGTCACGTCGACAGTGCGAGCGATGGTGCTTGCACCACGGCTGGCCAGCCTCGCCCCAGACTGCTCTATCTGCTCCTTTGAGCGTGCGCAGATAGCGACGCGCGCGCCTTCGCTGGCGAATCCGTCGGCGATTACACTGCCAATGCCACCCGTCGCGCCGGTCACCAGGACGCGCTTGCCCTTGAGTTGAAGGTCCACGTTCTAACCTCAGAGTCTTGCGAAAATCAGTCGGAGTCCTGCCACGCCGCTCAGCGCTTTTGGCCCTAGTTGTGGCCCGCTGCAAACGAGGTCAGATCCCGGGCCTTGATGCCGTGATCGGTGCAGTGCTTCAGATATCGATCGAGATGAGTGCGCCAAGTCTCAACGGCGACGATGTTGTTCTTGTCGTCGAAGAAGTGCAGTTCGCCTTGGACAATGTTCAGTGCCACCGTCCCTTCGGCCATGATGACTGGGGTGTGGTCCGAGTTGGCCACCTCGTAGACGACACTTCCCGGTCGGGCGATCCAGTTGTGTTCCTTGTACTTCCATGAACCCGAGATCGTGTAAACGATGACTTGCCCGGTGTGGTGATGCTTGGGCTGCACGATGTCCGGCTGGTTGCGTGCAACCAGAATGACCTCGCCCTTGATCGGGTCGATGTTGAAGTACTTGACCGCGACCTTGTCGCCAACCGGGCCGAACGGGATCCAGGGGCTGTCTTCGTCGTTCAGACAGGTGGCCTCAATGTTCTCAAAGTACATCACGTTGGTTCTCCATTTCGCGTCACACGGCAAGGCCGCAGGGTTTTCGTTCGCACGACCACTGATCACGCATACTCGGGGGCGCACGCGCATGGCGGATATGCAAATGTATCTTCTGATAGGTAGTAAAACATACCGATGGGTAGTATTCAAGGACGGAACATGTTCGGGGCGGACATGGCCTTGATCCACCGGCGGTTACAGATGCAAGAAGGCCCGCCGACGGCCTGAGCCGCGGGCGGGCCATGCCGGCTCAGCCGGCGTATCGCTGAATAGTCAGTCCGGCCGTTTCATGTATTCGTCGAGTACCTTGTTGAAATGACGAATCCGGGTCTCGAGCTCACTGAGATAGACCGTCTTGAGCGAACGCGACTTCATTCCCGCCTGGGTCGTTTCGACGTTTGAGGCATCCTGGCTCAGGGTCAGTCCCAGATCGTCCTTTGACGACGAGACGGACTGGTGTTCCGGCAGCGGCGGGCGCTCGCCCGGCGCAACATGCGAGAGATACCAGACGTCGTAGAGACTCCTGTCCGGGTCGGTGGGATGCGGCCTGTGCCGGAACATCAGGATGTTTTCGGCGAAAACGTTGAACTGCGCGTTCGGAAAGATCATGACGTGCAGGTCGTCCGTCAGCTCGGCATCGCTCAGATTCTTGTACGGGAGGAAGGGAACCTTGCCCTGATTCGCTCGCTTGGTCTGCTGAACCGCAACCCGCACATCGTCGACGGTACCCTTGAAGGTCTTGGGATCCACCGCGCCCGCCTCCAGGATCGCCTTGCTGGAGCTCAGGGCCTTTCCTGTTCCATCCAGCACCGCACCCGTCGGGTCCATATACAGTCCCAGCACCTCAGGAATGGTGTTGCGGTCTTCCACTCGCGGGCTGGGAACGCCGTACGCTACCTTGAACGAGTTGTGCTTCTTGAAGCAGTCGATGTGAACGTTGTAGTCGTCGATCACGACCAGCAACTGCGGATGCGTCGCTGCGACGTGATACGTCTCGTTGAACGCGTCCAGACCGACCTTCCAGTTGCAGTTCCACTCGACAGTCTGGTCCTGCATGAGCGCCATTCGCTCGGGCTCGTACTTGTCCAGAATTTTCTGCAGCGGATCTAGGTATTTCTCGAGCGACTCGATATCGGCGTCCATCGAGACGAAGACAAATCCGCCCCAGGTTCCGAGCTTCAGCTCCGACAGGCCCAGCGAGCAGTTGTCCGGCATCCCCGGGAAGGTCTCTTGGTCGGGGATGAACTTGACGCTGCCGGTATTGTTCCAAGTCCAGCGATGGTAGCTGCAGCCGAACGACGGGGCATTCCCGGTCCGCTGGCCACGAACCAGCCGGTTGCCGCGATGCTTGCAGACGTTGTAGAACGCGCGCAGCTTGCCGTCGGCGCCGTGCGTGATCAGGATGGATTCCCGCCCCAGATCAAATACATAGAAGTCGCCCTTGTTGCGAACATGGTCAACCCGGCAGGCGATTTGCCAAGTCTTCGCGAACACCTTTTCCCATTCCCGCCGCGCAAACTCCGGTGAAAGGTAGCGCTCGACATCAAGTACGACCGAACTGTCCTCTGGCGGAACGCCGACGCCGACGACTTCCCGCTTGATTCCATGGTTCATCCTGGATTTCATGTCCATCATTGGTCTCCTGCGCTCGTCATGCGAGCCAAGCGCTGCGTGAAAAGGTCGTGAGGTCTCGCGGCTGGATGCCGTTTTCCCGGCAGAACTTCAGATATCGATCCATGTGCGTACGCCAAGTTTCGATCCCGATGCTCTTGCCATTGGCGTCGAAGAACTCGCTTTCGCCCTGCACGATGTTGAGTGCCACTACTTCGCCGTCGTCCGGCAAAGTGACCGGCGTGTGGCGTGTCGCCGCTGTCTCGTAGACCACACTGCCGCGGCGCGCGATCCAGCTGTGCTCCTTGTACTTCCAGGAGCCCGATATCGTGTAGACGATGACCTGTCCCGTATGGGTATGCTCGGGGAGGATCACGTCCGGCCGATTGCGGGCGACAACGATGACCTCGCCCTTGATCGGATCAATCTTGTAGTACTTGAACGCAACAGCGTCGCTCGCATCAAACGGTATCCACGGCACTGCGTCGTCATTGACACATACCGCTTCGATATCTTGGAAATACATCTTGAGAATCTCCTCAGTGATCGCGCCAGGTCGTGCGTCATTCGGGAAAGCCTTCGACATGTCCACCAACTCACCGGACTCGCCTGATTCCAGAATCCAACGGATCGACTAGCGCGTCGCACGATCTGTATGTACCGTACGGTAGGTTTTCATACCGCTACGACGTGTTGATCTAGATCAATGCATTGTTCTGATATCTATCGGTCATTTGGAACGAATGTCCGCTTGCTGCCGGGTTTACGCGCCCGGCCGGATCCGAGTCGACGCTCCGGCGCGCAACAATGGCTCGCTACCTGCTTATGTTGTACCAAGCAGCCTGTTGATATACTCTTGGGTATAATGTAAAAGCCTTGACTGTCGCGCTCCGAGAACGCGGCGTGCTCTGATCTGTGCGGCACTGCCGCAGTAAGACACTTGGCCCCAGAACAATCGTGCACATGGAGCGCACCGTGGCGATCGTCACCATCCGTAGTTGCCGGACACGTCCGCGCACCGCAGGCCTAGTTTCCGCGAGACGCGTCCTGCAATCGCTCCTCACGGGCTTGTCCGCAGGAAGCCTGTTCACACTCGGATCGGCGCAGGCTGGCAACGGCATGCTTCCGACCGGATTCGGTGTCGAATCGCAGGGCCTGGGCGGAGCAGATGTCGCACTGTCGCGCGACACCACGGCGGTCAACACCAATCCGGCCGGGCTTGCCCAGACCGACGGTCAGGCGGCAGACGCTTACCTCTCGCCCTTCATGGCCCTGCATACCGAGCATCGAGATGCGCTCGGCAACGAGAGTACGGTCGACAATAAGCTGGGGTTCCTGTCCGGCGGCAGCTACGCCAGGAAGCTTGGCGAGGGGCTCGTGGTCGGTGGCGGCCTGTTTGTTCAGGGCGGAACCGGCTTTACGTACACCGATCTCGACACGGGATTCGGAACGCGCGACGACCTCTTGGCCCAGTTCGGCGTCTTCAAGCTGGCCACCGCGGCGGCCTGGCAACCTGACGCACGCTGGCGGCTGGGCGTTGGCCTCGGATTCTCCTATGGAACCGCACGGCAGAAAGTCTTTCCCAACACCTCGGACAGCTCCGCCCCGTTCTTCGGCTACCGCATCGATAGCCTTGCCGGCCAGGGCATCAACGGCAAGCTTGGGGCGCAGTTTCTCGCTTCCGACACGCTGACCCTCGGGTTCGCGTATACGAGCGAAGCGCCGCTCGATCTGTATGGCGGCACGCTGACCGCGAACTTCGACGCGATCGGACTCGGGCGGGTGACGTACGGCAATGCACGCCTGGAGGGACTTTCCTTCGCACAACAGATTGAGCTCGGTGCGGTCTGGCGCCCCTCGGACGCCTGGCTGGTCTCGATGGAACTCGAGTGGATCGACTGGTCATCGGCAATGCGGTCCGTACGACTTGACGCCAGAGAACCGGACAATCCCGACGCCCCGGCCTCCTTCGGCTACGTCAGCCCGCTTGGATGGCGCGACCAGTACCCCATCAGCATCGGCGCCCTGTACCGCCTCGACCCGCGCACCCAACTTCGCGCCGGCTATTCGCACGCCCAGCACCCGGCGCCGGGGCGAAATCAGAATCCGGTCTTCGCCGTCATCGCCGAGAACCAGCTCGCATTAGGGCTACGCCGCGTACTAAAGGAGGGCTGGACGCTCGATCTGGGCCTCGAGTATCAACCCTACCGCGAGCATCACTACGACAATCCAGCGCTGCCAATCGGGGTCGACGCTACTGAAACCAACAACTATCTGTGGTTTCACTTCATGATCGGCCGTCGCTGGAGCTGACAGCCAAGTGGAATCATTCGGCCGGTGACCGTCACACGGCTCAGATTGCTCCAGCCGCAGCGAGCCTTTGAATATCCGCGTCGGCCATCGACAGCCACTCGCGGAGCACCTCGGCCGTATGCTGACCCGCCAATGGCGGAGCAGATGGCGCGGCGTCGAAGCTGGCGAACTTCATCGGATTGCCAAGTAACATCATTGGCGCTCCATCGGGTCCCGTCGCCTGCACGGCCATATGACGGGCCTCGGTCTGCGGATTGTTGAGCGCATCGATGACGTCATTGAGCGGCGCCGCCGGCACGCCGCGATCGATCAGACGCTGCAGCCAGTACTCCCGCGGGCGCGTCTTGAACTGTTCCACCAGCAGCGGAACCAGATCCTTGCGATTCTGCAGGCGCAGCGTGTTGGTTTTGAAACGCTCGTCATTCTCAAGCGTGGACATCTTGATCGCATCGCAGAAGCCCGGCCAGAACGGATCGCCGTACACCGCCACGACGAGCCGGCTGGTCTGCGTTTCGAAGGACTGGTAGGGGACGATGTTGGCATGGGCGTCGCCCTCGGGCTGGGGCGAGCGCCCCGAGATCCACGCAAAGTGCGCCTGATAGTTCAGCAGCGACAGCTGGCAGTCCATCATGCTGATGTCGATCGCATCGCCCTGCCCGGTCACCGAGCGTGCGAACAATGCCGACGCGATTGCAACCGCGGCGTAAACACCGGCAGCGAGATCGCCAATGACCGGGCCACATCGCACCGGAGGCTCGCCGGGACGACCTGTCAGGCTCATACCGCCGCCGACCGCCTGGGCGATGAGATCGTAGGCAGCCCAGTCCTTCCACGGACCCGTCTGACCAAAGCCGGCAATCGAAGCAACGACCAGCCGGGGGTTTTCGAGACGCAACTGCTCCAGATCGACGCCAAGCCGCTTCATCACGCCGGGGCGAAAGTTCTCGATGAACACGTCGGCTTGCCCCGCCAGACAACGGAGCGTGCGCAAACCGTCCTCATGCGCGAGATTGAGCGTGATGCTCTTCTTGCACGCGTTGCCCGCGGCGAAATGCGCAGACATGCCGTTCTGCCGATACAGCGAAAGCCCCCGCATCGGATCGCCGCTTCCGGGGCGCTCGACCTTGACGATCTCTGCGCCGAGGTATCCGAGCAGCTGCGTCGCGTACGGACCTGCCATGAAGCAGGTCATGTCGAGTACACGCACGCCTTGCAGCGGCGCCCGCTGTGCGACGGTCATTTCTTCAGGCTGTCATAGTCGACGCCTGCAACCTGCGCCAGATCCTGGGCCGAGATCTGGATGCCGTTGTCACGCCAATACTTCTGCACACGCGCGATCGACCGGACACTGGCGTTCGCCTTGAGCATCTCACGCGCCTGCGGCGGCAGCTTCTCGATATCACCCCGCGTCCACGCGTCGCCCCAGCAAATGCGCAGGCGCAGCGGATGGATTTCATCGGTGTCGGCGACGACGTTGACCAGCGCCGGCTTGCCGGACTTGAATGCGCGCTCCAGTGCGGGGCGCAGCTGATCGACGGTCTCGACGTGCTCACCGTGGCAGCCGAACTCGTTCATCATGCGGTCGTAGCGGACGCCCGGCGTATTTTCCCACGAGCCCATGTCCGGATAGAACGCATCGTGTCCGGCAGCAACGCCCGCCCATGAGCTGTTGTTCATAAGCACGATGACCGCGGGCAGGTTATAGCGGACCAGGGTTTCCATATCCATGCCGCCGATGCCGAAGCCGCCATCGCCGATCAACGCCATGACCGGCCTGCCGGGACGTGCGACCTGCGCGCCGACGCACATGCCGATGCTGTGTCCGACCGGCTGGTGCAAGCCGGCGTCGAGGATCTGGCCTGCATAGCTCGCCTGGAACTTGTCGGTGAAGAACGACGTCGCCGTGAACGAGTCGTAGATCACCGTCGAACTCGGGTCGAGCACGTCGGCAAGCGCCGCGCCGAGCGAATGCGGGTGCATGTTCGGCCTGGCATCGCACTGGGCCACGACTTCACGCTGCTGCTGCAGAAACTTGCTACGCGCGATATTGAGCTTCTCGATCCACTCTGTGCGCTGTGGCGCGCGCGCGGACTGCGACTTCCAGCAGTCGAGCATCTGCCGCATGACGTTCGCACAGGATCCGACGATCGCCGAGGCGGTCGGCACCGCCGGCCAGATCTCGCCGACGCTCTCGTTGATCTGGATGTACTTCGCCTTCGCGCTCCACTCGGGCGGCTCAAACCACTCTTCGAGATAGGTGGCGCGCATGCCGATCAGGCAGATCGCGTCCGCCTCGCGCATCAGCGCGCCACGATAGCCACCGGAAAACGCCAGCGGGTGCGACTCGGGGACTGCTCCGCGAGCGGTGCGCCGCGTGCTGACCGGGATGTTGAGCGCCTCCGCCAGCTCGCGCAGTGCTTTTGCGCCGTCGGACCAGTAAACGCCATCACCGGCGACGATCAACGGCCGCTTTGCTTCACTCAGCAGTTTGACCGCACGCTCGACCTCGCGCGGGTCGCCCCACGGAGCAGCCGGCTTGGGGGTCTGTTCGCGCTCGATGAACTTCGCCTGCCTCGCGGGTCCACGACCATTGAGGGTCGTGCGCGGGAAGTCGAGAACGACCGGAGCGGGCGGATACTGCACGCTGTCGGTAAGCGCCTTTCGTGTCCAGTATCCGGCGAGATTCCAGTCAAGAACGCGCTGCGACCACTTGGTTACCGGCCGCAGCATCTCGGCGGCGTACCCCTCCTGGATGAAGTTCATGCCATCGCCAGCCACACCATGCTGGCCGTTGAGCAGAAGCACCGGGCTCTGCGCACTGTGCGCCTGCGCGATGGGCGAGATGATGTTTGTGAAGCCTGGCGCGCTGGACGTGAAGCACACGCCCGGCTTGCGCAGGCACCGTGCGTACGCATCGGCTGCGAATCCCGCCGACTGCTCATGGCGGAAATGGTACATCGTCGTGCCGTGTCGATTGGCTTCCTCGATCGCCAGGCCGATGGACCCGTAGACGCCGAAGACCGCATCGACGCCTTCTTCCGCCAGCACTTCGCCCACGACCTTGCCGCCGTAAGTTGTCTCTTCTTCCATCACGATTCCTTTACAGTATCCAGTAGGCTGTTGGGTCGCTTCAGCAGGTGTCGCATCTGCAGTCGTTACGGACGCCCAGGCGTCTGCGTCGCGGGCGCGCTCTTCTTCTGACGCCAGTACTGCCAGAGACCCCTGAAGAACAGACCGACGATTCTCAGCGCACTTCTGAAGGTCAGAAGCATGAACAGCTCGGCCAGCCCGATCGGCTGTACGTGAATCGTCGCGGGCATGTTCTTCATCATCTTTCCGCGAATGACTATCTTGTCGCTCTGCGCATCGAGCGAGTCGATCGACATCATCTCCATGCCGTCTTTAGAAAGCAGTTTCACGCGTATTCCTCGTCCTTAACCGGCCGCCTCGCGGCGCACGGAAGCTTGTTCCGCGCGCTCTTGCGCATCATCCAACCACTTTCTCGAAGTCGATTCCCAGGTCTTCCATCACTACCGGCATCGCTGCGCGCGACGCGCCATTTACGGCCGGTCCCGGGTGCGTGCTCGCGCCGCACATGTAGAGGTTCTTGATTGGAGTACGGTAGTTCCACGTCGGAATCGGACGGTTGCCCATCACCTGGTGGAAGAACGCGCCGATGTGCATCAGATCTCCGCGGGGCATCGACGGGTTGTAACGCTCGAGTTCGAGGGGGCTCTTCGACCAGGTCGCGATAATGTTGTCGTCGCCCATGTTCGAGGTCTGCTTGCGAATCGCGGCCAGATTGCGCGCGATGTAATCCTTGCTGATCTCGTCCCACTTCTCTGGGCCACCGTCGGCCAGTGCATACGGAGCGTAGTTGTAGTTGTAGAGGATGTGCTTTCCTTCCGGCGCCCGGGTTTTGTCTGCGACCGTCGGCACGATCATCAGCGGAATGTGGGCAACCGGCACGCCGCGACGCAGGTCATCGAACACCTTGAGGTATTCGTTCATGTCCTTCGGTGAGAATTCGACGAAGGACGCGGTGTCCGGGTCGATGCCGCAGTTGTACTTCGGCGCCTCGTGCAGGGCCATCTCGATGTGGAACGGGAAGTACTCCGAATGCTCGGTTCGCGCGATCTTCGACGTGTAGTCGGCCGGCGAGTGCTTGCCGAGAAGTCCCGGCATCTGCTTGATGTTTAGCGAACTGACCACGGCGCGTGTTGCGACGATCTCCTCGCCATCGACCAGGCGCGCGCCCTTGCATTCGCCGCCGGACACGATCAACTCCTTGACCGTTGCGGACAGGCGCAACTCGCCGCCCAGATCCTCGAAACAGCGGCGCAGCGCCTCGCTGAGGGACCCTGAGCCGCCCTCCGGCAGACACAGACCGTACTTTCGCACCAGCGCGAAGTACCAGAACATCGCGATGCCGGACCCCTTCGTCTGCGGTGAGATCATTCCTTCAGACGTGACACGCGACGTTGCGACGCGCATTTCGTTCGATTCAAACCAGTCGCAGGCAACGTCGAGCTGGCTGGTCGTCAGTGCACGCATGATCTCCTGGCCAACCTCGTTGCTGTCGAGGAAGGCTGCAGTGTTGCCCATCGCCGGCGGCGGACTGTACATGCCCATCGACATGAAGTCGTAGGCGCCATCAACGAACTGGCAGAACTTGCGATAGGCGTCCGCGTCGCGCTGTGAAATCTTGGCGATACCTTCGCAGGTTCGATCGATGTCGCGGTAGAAGGCGACGTAGCTGTCGTCCGGGAACAGGACTGTCGTCGCCGTTTCCGGAAAGATGTACTTGAGGCCGAACTTCGAGAGCAATTTGAGCTCGTCGTTGGCAATCAGGGGGTTGGGCTGGATCAGCATATGGCCGATCGAACACACGTCGTGCTTGAAGCCCGGCACCGTCAGCTCGCGGGTCACGGCGCCGCCACCGACCCATGCCTGGTGCTCGAGGACGCAAACCTTGAGTCCCGCCTTCTGCAGGTAGCAGCCCGCCAGAAGGCCATTGTGCCCGCCGCCCAATACCACCACGTCGAAACGCTTGCTCATCTGTTGCTCCTTGGTCTGCATGCCTTGTCCAGCACGCCGCTCGCACGTTGATCCGGTACCGGCATTTGCCGGTGGCCTTATTCATCCCTACGCGCCCGCCCGGCCCTCTGGCTGCGCTTCGGATTCACTTCCGATATGGCGCAGTCCATCTGCCGTACCAGATGGCTTCCACTATAAACAGCACAGACATGAAAATCTACCGTTGGGTATCTTATTGTTCCAGCGCGCACGCTCGTGGCCTTCCGACAATCTTGTATCCCGAAAGTGGGGCTTGATACGTCCGGGTCGGCCGCATCAGCATGCCATCTGGCCACTTCCGCAAGACATTCGGGTGCGGCCCACTCAAGCCAGGCGCGGTAGCGCCCACACCTCCGCATGCAGCTAGGCGTGCTGGACTTCCGCGCAGTACTCGCCGACGGTCTTTCCGGTCCAGGACTTGAATGCGCGCCTGAACGCATTGGTGTCCTTGAACCCAAGTAGGTACGCTACTTCTTTCGGGGCGAGGGACATATGTGAGTTGCGCAGATACTCGCGCGCCAGATCGAGACGGAATTCGCCGATCAGGGTCTTGTAGTTCGTTCCCTCGTCCATCAGGTGACGCCGCATCGATCTGGGGCTCATGCCCAACTCGCGTGCCGCCTCCTCGAGTGACGGAATGCCTCCGGGACTGCGCAACAGCAGGTCACGCAGACGTGAGACGACCGGCCCGCGACTCTCGATCTGTCGCGCAAGCTGGCTGCAATGCCGCAAGCAGATCTCGTTGAAGTCGTGATCGTTTCCGGAGCGCTCATGGCGCAGGTGGGGTGAACTGAACGCCACCTTTGTCCTCGGAGAATTGAACTGGATCGGGCATCTGAAATGCCGGTAGTACAGCTCCTGGTGTGCCGGGGCAGGATAGGACAGCTCAAGCCTGACCGGAATCATCGGCTCGTCGGCAAGCACCGCGCCGAGCCTCATGGTCATCATCAAGAGCTCTTCGACGCAAAAGTTGTAGATAAATCCGCTCGGGGCCAGTTCCGAGATGCTGATGGCCCAATGGTCTGCCTCGTCTTCGTCGAGAGAAACCTTGCTGAGCACCCCCAGCAGGGAGTTTCCGTAGGCAGTCCAGAGCTTGATCGCGTCCCCCAGCGAGGGCGCCGAGATCAGCGCGTGTCCAATGATTCCCAGGTCCGTGAGCTTGGCCGATGCGCCCATTTCAAAGCCGATTCCCTGATCGCCGGTCAGACTGATCATGTTGGAAACGACCGTCTGGCTCTGCCTGAAATCCACCAGGCACTTTTGGTCATTGAGGCTGTCCGGATCGATGCCGCTGCCCTTGAGAACCGCTTCGGCCGAAAATCCCTTTGCCTGCATGATCGCAATGTAGTTTCGGATCTTGACCGGCCGGAACATGCAGACCTCTTATGTCCGCTGAACTGCGCTAAGCGGCGCGTCACAGCGCGCCTGCCGCAAAAACCTGCTCGACAGCGAGAACGATGTTCTCATCAGTCGTAGCGATAGGGTTCGCCAGTGAGCGTCCCGTCCGGCGCAATCAGGAGCCCCTCCTTGGCACGGAAATACGGAACGCCCTTTCCCGGACACATGACGTCGGACCCCGGGCCACAGATGCCATTGCGCAGATGCGCGGGGAGCGAGTCGGGCCACGCGTCGGCGCGCATCGACAGCCACCAGATCGGCATGAAGTAGCTGGTGATGAAGATTGTCTGGAACATCCCCATCAATGCGAGGTATCGAATCAGCGTCTTTCGCCGCGCCGACAGCTTCAGGCGTTCGATACCACGCTCGCACAGCATCTCGCCACGGTCATTGGTGAAATAGAGGACGCATGCCCACAGAAACGTCGTGAATCCGAACAGCGACGCCTCGTAGATCGGGAACTGGTGCGCGGTCCCGGGCCAGAAGCTGAGCGAGCGAATTGCCCCTGGATAGGCCCAGACCTGCAGGAATACCGCCGGTATCTCCAACATCAGATCGAAGATCAGCGCACCGAACATACCGACTGCCATGAGCTTCCAGAACGCGGTATCGGGGCGGCGGCGCTTCCAGGCGCGCATGACCCAGAAGATCGCCAGGATCTGAAACAGTATCAGCGTGGTGTAGACCCCACCCTGAAAAAGGGGCTCAGGAACCAGGTTGATATTCGGCCCCACCGCGCCCGGAACCTGGGCACTCCAGTTCCCCAGGTTGACAAAGATTGAGCTGAAGACCCCGTTGGGAACGATATAGTTGATGAGCGGATCCTGAAACCACAGCAACGGCATGGTCAATACCACCAGGCCAGTCGTCGACAGTTTTCCAGTCCGTCGTTTGGGCAGATACACCGCAAAATAGAAAACGGCACAGACGGCGCACGCGAAAACGAATTCCAGAATCCTGAAGAGCGATACGCGCCACTGCTCACTTTCGGCGAGGACGGGAACCGTCGGGGTGGCCTGGCCGCTAACGATCCACAACGTAATCGAGTAGGCGATCAGCGCCAGCCAGCCGACTCCGACCCAAGCCCATGCCGATGCGGCAATGGGGCCGTCGGCCGTGATCGCCGGCGCCCGCGCTCGGCTCGGGGCCGGCTCCACAGCGTGATTCGATCTCATTGCACGTCTCCCCGCACCTGGCACCGGTGCTCACCGGTCGCCGCTATCGGCCGTCTCTTGCTCCGCGCTCCGCTCATCCGGGCCGCTTCAGCTTCCGGATCCGCTCCGCCATGCTATGTTGTTCCACGTCGCATAATATTGTACCACTCGGTATTTCCGTGTCTAATTGTCGCGTGGACAGGCCAGTAGTCGCGCCGCGTGGCGCGGGTCGAGCATGCGAATGTTCTTGGGAGAGGTCTTCCCCTGCCGACCCACACGGGACTCCAAGGGAGGAGAAATGATCTCGCCGTATCGCATGCTCACCGCTTTCGCTGTCGCAATCCCTGTCATCGCCTGTACGCGGGTCGAGCCTCCTCCTCCACTGCCACGCCCAGTGGATGTGGTGTCCGTTGGAGCCGAAGATCACGACGGATTCATTGAACTCAGCGGCACTGTCGAAGCGCGCCATCAGGTTCCGCTTGGCTTCCGCGTTAGCGGCAAGGTCATTCGACGCCTGGTCGACATCGGGAGTGCAGTGGCGGCCGGTGATCCTCTGGCGCTGCTCGACACGTCCGATCTCGATCTGGAGGCGGCGCGCGCCGAAGCGCAACGCAGCCTCGCTGCCGCTGAACTGAATCGCTTCCGCCAACTGCACGAAAGCCACGTGGTCAGCCTCGCCGCGGTGGAGGACAAGGCCGCAGCCTTCAAGGCGGCAGACGCACAGGCAGCGCTGGCCCGCAACCAGGTGGGGTATGCAAGCCTGCGCGCGGAGGTGCCTGGAATTGTCACCTCTGTCCGTGCCGAACCAGGACAGGTCGTCGCACCCGGCGAGCCGGTGTTCGTCCTGGCACGCAGCGGCGAGCGCGAGGTAGCGGTGTCGGTACCGGAGTCCCATATCGGCAGATTCCATATCGGAGACACCGCGCAGGTGGGCCTGTGGGCCGAGCGCGGGACAGACTATCGGGGGCGATTGCGCGAGCTTTCCGCCGCCGCGGATCCGATTACGCGCACATATGCGGCACGGGTCACAATCATCGATGCGGACGCGCGGGTGAACCTGGGAATGACCGCGCGTGCGCGCTTCCAGCAGAAATCCGAGCCCGCTCTGAGAGTACCACTGTCCGCGATATTCAGACGCGATGATCGCACCGCGGTCTGGGTCGTGAACGAAGCGGAAATCGTCGACCTTCGACCGGTGACAGTCGATTCGTACACCGACGCCGGCGCGCTACTTTCTGACGGCTTGATCCCCGGCGAGCGTGTCGTGGTCAGCGGTGTGCACGCGGTGCATCCCGGTGAACACGTCGTCATCGCGTCACCACGCCGATCAAAGCATCCATGAAGGGGCCGAATCTGTCCGGATGGGCAATCGCTCATCCGCAACTGGTGCTGTACGCGATACTGGTACTGACCATTGCCGGCACCATCTCGTACTTCAGGCTCGGGCGCGACGAGGATCCGGACTTCTCGTTCAAGGTGATGGTCGTGCGCACCCTGTGGCCAGGCGCCACCGCTGAACAGGTCGCCGAGCAGCTGACCGATCGCATCGAACGCGGACTGCAGTCTTTACCCAACCTCAACTACCTGCGCTCGATGTCGAGCGCGGGTGAGTCGATCGTGTTCATCCACCTGAATGACACGACTGCCCGCGCTGAAATGGCACGTACCTGGCTCATCGCCCGCAACAAGCTGACAGATGTGCGGCCACAGTTGCCCGACGGCGTGCAGGGCCCGTTTGCGGACGACGAGTTTGCCGATGTCTACGTCAACGTCTACGCGCTGACGAGCGACGGCGCGGACCTCGCCGAGCTGCGACGGCGCGCGGACACGATGGCGAAAATCCTGCGCCGGCTACCCGACGTCAAGCGCGTCGACTTGTTCGGCGCCCAGGATGAAAAGGTATATGTCGATCTGGCGCCGCGACGTTTTGCCGAGCTCGGCATCGGCGTGGATGCTGTGATCAATAGCCTGCAACAGCAGAACCAGATTGCCCCATCAGGCACGATCGACACCGGCGACGATCGTTTCGCAGTTCGTGTCTCCGGCCCGTTCGACGTCGTATCGCAGATCCGTGACGCACCCGTGCACGCCGGCGGTCGCGCGCTGCGCGTGGGTGACTTGGCGGAAGTATCACGAGGTCTCGCCGATCCACCGGCGGCGCGAATGCGGGTCGATGGCAAGTATGCGATTGGCGTCGGCGTTGTGATGACGCGCGGCGGCAATGTCATCCAGCTCGGCAAACGGCTCGGCGACGCAATCAACAGCATCGAGACAGAGTTGCCCCGCGGCATCGATGTGCACGTCGTCTCCGATCAGCCGACACGCGTGATGACCTCGCTTCACCTGTTCATGAAGACCTTGTTTGAGGCGATCCTGATCGTTATGGCGGTTTCGTTCTTCACGCTGGGACTGCGCACCGGAATTGTGGTTGCGCTGTCCGTTCCGCTGGTCCTTGCCATCACATTCCTGGTCATGGACCTCTTCGGCCTTACCCTCAACCGCATGTCGTTTGGTGCCCTGGTGATTTCGTTGGGATTGCTGGTCGATGACGCGATCATTGCAGTTGAGATGATGTTGGTAAAGCTCGAGCAGGGATGGGACAAGGTCAAGGCCGCCACCTTTGCCTACTCGACAACGGCGTTCCCGATGCTCACCGGCACACTCGTGACTGCCGCGGCGTTCATGCCGGCGGGGCTCTCGAAGTCACTCGGGGCCGAATACACCTTTGATCTCTTTGGCGTAACCGCGATCGCGCTGCTGGCTTCGTGGGTCGTCGCAGTCGTGTTCACACCATTCATCGGATATCACGTTCTCGACGCGAAGAAGCTGCGATCGAAGGCCCTCGAACGCGACCATGGTGACGTCTACGACTCGCCGTTCTATCGCCGTCTGCGTGCGGTCGTTCGCTGGTGCCTCGATCACCGCTGGAGTGTCATGGGCATCACCGCAAGTGCACTGGGCTTTGCGGTGGTGATCATTCTGGTTTTCGTCCAACAACAGCTGTTTCCGGTCAACGGCAGGCCGGAGCTGATGGTGAACTTCTGGCTACCCGACGGCAGTTCGGTCAAGCAGATGGAAGAGTACGTGCACAAGTTCGAGGCCGTGCTCGACGCCGAGCCGGACGTCGCGAGCCATGTCTCCTATGTGGGTGGCGGCTCGCCACGGTGGTTCTTCTCCATCGATCGGCAGTTCGATAGCCCCAACTTTGCCGAATTCGTTGTCACAGCGCGAGAGGCAGACAACCGACTGGCACTGATCGAGCGACTTCGTCGCCTCCTCGACGCGCCGGACAGCGGCTTTGCGGCCGTCCGGTCCCGCGTGTTTTCGCTGGTCGACGGACCACCGCTGGGCTATCCGGTGCAGATCCGGGTCATCGGCGATGATCTGATGCAGCTCCGTCAACTGGCCCGCGGCGTGGCGGACATCGTTCGCGACAATCCACATACAACCGATGTTCACCTCGATGTCGACCACCAAGTCAAGGCGCTGCACCTCGAAATTGATCAGGATCGCGCGCGTGCACTGGGCGTTTCCACATACCTGCTTGCCGGAAACCTGCAGACCTGGCTCAACGGCACGCCGGTAACGCGCTTCCGTGAAGGCGACCAGCTGATCGACGTTGTTCTGCGTGGCGACGCCGAGGAACGCAACCGCCTCGACCGACTGGGCACCCTGCCGATCACGACGGGCAACACCTCGACCGTTCCACTGGCGCAACTCGCGCGGATCGAACCGGCGATGGAGGAGGGCACTATCTGGCGGCGTAATCGCCTGCCGGTCATCACCGTGCGCTCGGAGATCAGCGATGGGACGGAGTCGCCGACGCTGGGCAACGAAGTCTGGAACCAGCTTGCGAAGTTCCGTTCGCAACTCCCTGCCGGGTATCGACTCGAGTTGGGTGGCGCTGCATCCGATCAGAAAGATCAGATGTACCCTATCGCTGCGATGTTGCCGCAGGTGGCTTTGCTCATCATTTCATTGCTGATGCTGCAGTTGCAGAGCATGAGCCGCACGATGCTGGTCGTGCTGACCGCGCCGCTGGGCATCATCGGTGTCGGCCTCGCCCTCGCGGTGTTTCAAAAGCCTTTCAACTTCATTGCCTTCGTCGGTGTCATCGCGATGGCAGGCATGATTATGCGCAACTCGGTGATCCTGGTGGAGCAGATCCGGCAGGACGTGGACGCGGGGCATGCGGTCTATGACGCCATCGTCAATTCAACCGTGCGCCGCTTCCGACCCATCGTGCTCACTGCCGCCGCGGCGGTGCTGGCGATGATTCCATTGCTGCGACAGCTGTTCTGGGGGCCGATGGCGGTGTCCATAATGGGGGGCCTGATAGTAGCCACTGCTTTGACCTGTCTCTTCCTTCCTGCGCTTTACTCTGCTTGGTATCGGGTTCCACCCGCCAACGGCATACCGGCCAGATGACGTACAAGTAACGCCCCGCGCGGATCGCCGAGGATCACGCGGGTATCGCTCAGGCGGGGATCGGTCTTGCGGTGTTGCTCATCCAGAATTGACCAGTATGCTCGTCGACTAAGTGACCAGTTGCGGCCTTGAATCTGCCGAGATAATCAGGAGCTTGGCTTCATTGAGGCTGATCAAAGGCAGGTAAGCGGACAAGGAGCGAACTGGTCAATTCCAGATCGGCGTCAACAGTCCCTACGGCAAATCACATGGGCACAGCTTGGGCATTCCGTGGGCATTTCCGTCCAAATCGCGACCAGTGCCCAAAATCGAGCAACACTCAAAATGGCTTCTGCCTCCGGCCACCAAAAACCAAAAGAGCACGGCCGAGACAATGCCCGGCCAAGCTCTAAACTGTTGATTTTGGTGCGCCCGGAGGGATTCGAACCCCCGACCCTCGGCTTCGGAAGCCGGTACTCTATCCAGCTGAGCTACGGACGCAAATGAGTGTTGCCCTACATTCTACAGCGCCCTTCGGAAACCAATACTCTATCCAGCTGAGCTACGGGCGCGTTGGTGTCATGAGCCCCGTTGGGGCCTGCGCATGCGGAACCGCGTGATGCGCAGGGGCGGATTCTACTGGACTGCCCGGCGCTTGTCGTCGCCGAGGATGGCGCCGGCGCCGACCGCAGGTCGGAGATGCGAACGGAAAACCGCAATGCACGTGCCGCAGCCATGACTTCGGCGGACGCGTGCTCCACACTGCGCGCACTCGGTCCCAAGGGGGAGGACATGAACGATTTGCACGACCTGCAGCTGATCCTGCATTCGCGCTTTCCGCTGATCGTCGTCGAGACGCAGGAGGAAGCGCGCCTGCTGGCGCTGCTCGAACGCGCTTGCGGGCAGGAGAGCTGGCCGCTGCATCAGTGGAGCGTCGCCGACGGGCTGCGCGGGCGTGGCGGCAGCGCGGTTGACGGGCCGCATACCGGCGACACGCGCGCACTGGGCGATGCGCTGCGTCAGATCGAAGCCTCGCTGTCGGTCGGCGTGTACGTGCTGTGCGACGCGCATCCCTACCTGGAAGACCCGGCGCTGCAGCGACGCGTCAAGCAGATCGCACTCGCGCATCCGCAGCGCGCGCGCACGCTGGTGTTCGTGGGCCACCGCGTCGAATTGCCGCCCGAGCTGCAGCGCTTCAGCGCACGCTTCGAGCTGTCCCTTCCCGACAGCCGCCAGCTGCTGGAGCTGTTGCGCGACGAGGTGCGCCAGTACGAGTCCGAGCCCCGCGTGGACAGCAAGCTGCGCGGCGATGCCGAAGCCGCACAGATGCTGTTGCAGCATCTTGCCGGCCTGCCGCTCGAAGACGCGCGCCGTCTGATCCGCCAGGCGATCCGGGACGACGGGGCACTGACCCGCGCCGATCTGGCGCGGGTGCTCAAGCTCAAGCACGAGGCACTGGGCCAGGACGGACTGCTCGAACTGGAGCTGGACTGCGCCAGCTTTGCAGATGTCGCCGGACTCGATGCTTTCAAGCACTGGCTCGATCGCCGTCGCCCGGCCTTCCGCGGCGAACTGGCGCAGCTCGATCCGCCGCGCGGCGTGCTGCTGCTGGGCGTGCAGGGCGCGGGCAAGAGCCTGGCGTGCAAGGCGATCGCCGGCAGCTGGCAGCTGCCGCTGCTGCGCATGGATTTCGGCGCGCTGTACAGCAAGTGGAGCGGCGAGAGCGAACGCAATCTGCGTGAGGCGCTCAAGCTCGCCGAGCGGCTCGCACCCTGCGTGCTGTGGATGGACGAGATCGAGAAAGGCATCTCCACCGCATCCGATACCACCGACGGCGGCGTGTCGCGCCGGCTGTTGGGCGCGCTGCTGACCTGGATGAGCGAGCGCAAGACCCGGGTGTTCATCGCCGCCACGGCCAACGACGTGCAGTGCCTGCCGCCGGAACTGCTGCGCAAGGGCCGCTTCGACGAAATCTTCTTTGTCGACCTGCCCGCCGCAGCGGCGCGTACCGAAATCTTCCGCATCCATCTGCAATCCCGGAAGCAGACACCGGAGTCTTTCGACCTCGCCGCGCTCTCGGCGGCAAGCGACGGCTATTCCGGCGCCGAGATCGAGCAGGCCATCGTCGGCGGCCTGTACGAGGCGGCGGCACGCAAGATGCCGCTGGACACGGCGACCTTGCTCGAAGAACTGGCGCGCACGCGGCCGCTGTCGGTGGTCATGGCCGAGCCGGTCGCGGCACTGCGTGCGTGGGCGCAGGGACGTACGGTGCCCGCGGAGTGCCCGTAGAGTGATGTCCGGCCGGATGTCGATACATTCGGACGATGGATTTGAGCGGCCATCGGGGTATGCTGCGCGGCGCATCAGCTTTCCAGTCCCCCCGCAAGCAACGGTCCGACCATGATCCAGCCCCACGGCTCCGCCGACATCAACCCCCTCTTCGTCTACGACACCGTGCGCCACCAGGCGCTGGCCAGGGAGGCGGAAAAGCTGCCTTCGCTGCTCGTCAACTCGGCCGCCGCCGCCAACGCGGTGATGCTCGGCGCCGGTTATTTCAATCCGCTGACCGGCTACATGAACCTGGCCGACTCGCTGTCGGTCGCCGAGAAGATGCGCACGACCGCAGGCCTGTTCTGGCCGGTGCCGATCGTCAATCTCACGAAGGAGGCGGGTGTGAAGCCCGGCGCGCGCATCGCGCTGCGCGATCCCAACGTCGACGGCAATCCGGTGCTGGCGATCATGGACGTCACGGCGGTCGAGACGGTCAGCGACGAGCAGATCAAGTTCATGGCCGAGAAGATCTTCGGCACGCTCGACCCCAAGCACCCGGGCGTCGCGACCTTCACCGATCTGGGCAACACGCTGCTGTCGGGCCCGATCCAGGTGCTGAACTTCAGCTACTTCCCGACCGAGTTCCCGGACACCTTCCGCACCGCGGTCGAGATCCGCAACGAGATCAAGGAGCGCGGCTGGAACACGGTCGTCGCCTTCCAGACGCGCAACCCGATGCACCGCGCGCACGAAGAACTGTGCCGCATGGCCAAGGAGCGCCTGCACGCCGACGGCATCGTCATCCACATGCTGCTCGGCCAGCTCAAGCCGGGCGACATCCCGGCGCCGGTGCGCGACGCCTGCATCCGCAAGATGGTCGAGCTGTACTTCGAGCCGAACACGGTGATGGTCACCGGCTACGGCTTCGACATGCTCTACGCCGGTCCGCGCGAGGCGGTGCTGCACGCGGTGTTCCGCCAGAACATGGGCGCGACGCACCTGATCGTCGGTCGCGACCATGCGGGCGTCGGCAGCTACTACGGCCCGTTCGACGCGCAGACGGTCTTCGAGCAGGTGCCCGCGGGCGCGCTCAAGATCCAGATCTTCGGCGCCGACAACACCGCCTGGTCGAAGAAGCTGAACCGCGTTGTGATGATGCGCGAAGCGCCGGACCACACGCCGCAGGATTTCGTCAATCTGTCCGGCACCGCCGTGCGCGAAATGCTCGGCAAGGGTATCGCCCCGCCGCCGGAATTCTCGCGCCCGGAAGTCGCCAAGATTCTCAGCGACTATTACCAGAGCATCGGCGGGTAAAGCCCCAGCTATTCGAACCAGGTTTCGAGCCGGTTGCGGCCTTCGCGCTTGGCCTGGTAAAGCGCCGCATCGGCGTTGCGCGTCAACTCGGCCAGGTCGCGCGTGCTCGGACGCAGCGACGCCAGGCCGATGCTGATTGTGAAGCCGATCTCGCGGCCGCCGCCGACCGCGACCCGCTGCTGCGCGACCACTCGGCGAAGGCGCTGGCCAAGTTCGGTCGCCGGCTCCTTGTTCGCGCGCGGCAGCAGCACGGCGAATTCCTCGCCGCCGACCCGACCGACGATGTCGACCTTGCGCACCTCGCTGGCCAGCGTCCGCGTCAACGCGACGATGACGCGGTCGCCGATATCGTGGCCATAGGTGTCGTTGACCTTCTTGAAGCGGTCGATGTCGATCAGCAGCAGCGATAGCGGCTCGGCGAAGCGGCGTGCGCGCTCGATCTCCAACGCCGCAGCCTCGACGAAGTGCCCGCGGTTGAAGACCCCGGTCAACGGGTCGCGCGTCGCGCGCTCGTACAGACGCTCCTCGCGCTGCTTGGCTTCGGTGATGTCCTGGAACACTTCGACGAAGCCGAGCAGCTCGCCGGTTTCGGTGCGCACGGAGTCGAGGGCGCTCTGCGCGAGAAACTCCCCGCTGCTGCGCCGGCGCCGGCGCTGCTCGTCCTTGGAATGACGGTTGGCGCGCACGAATTCGAGCGTCCGCCGCGGCAGGCCGTCGCGGATCGAATCTTCCGGAAACAGGACTTCGAAGTCCTTGCCGAGGACGTCGCCGCGCGCATAACCGGTGATCAGCTCGGCGCCGCGGTTCCAGCTGCTGATGACGCCGGCGCGGTCGATCAGATAGATGCCGAAGCCGGTGACGCTGAAGACCATTTCCGAATACTTCTCGGGATTCCGGCGCAGCAGCTGCTCGTGCCGCTCCGGCAGCACATCGGCGCTGCCGCCGACGTCCCAGGTGCGCGAGTGCGAGAAGCGGCTCGAATCCGACGAATGGAAACGACTTTGCATGCGCCGCATTGTACGCGGCAAGCCCGGCCGCGCCGTCAGCCTGGGCCACGCAAGCCTGTCGGCAAGCGCGTAGACTGCGCGCCCTTTCCCGCTGCAAGACGTGCCATGCGCCAGGGTCTCGCCGCCGCCGCTGCCGCCTACCTGATCTGGGGCCTGTTCCCGATCTACTGGAAACTTCTGCAGGCCGTTCCGGCACCGCAGATCATGGCGCACCGGATCGTCTGGTGCGCGGGCTTCGTCGCGCTGTGGCTGGCGCTGCGCGACGGCTTCGGCTGGCTGCGCACGCTATCGCCGCGCCTGCTCGGTCTGCTGGCCACCAGCGCGCTGCTGATCGCGCTCAATTGGTGGCTGTACATCTGGGCGGTCAACGCCGGCCACATCGTCGAGACCAGCCTCGGCTACTTCATCAACCCGCTGGTCAGTGTGCTGATGGGCGTGCTGATCCTGCGCGAGCGGCTCAACCCCGCGCAGTGGCTCGCGGTCGGCATCGCCGCCACCGGCGTGCTGTGGCTGACCTGGCAGTCCGGCCGGCCGCCATGGATCGCGCTGGCATTGGCGCTGTCCTTCGGCAGCTACGGATTGATCCGCAAGGTCGCCGTCGTGCCCGCGGTGCGCGGACTCGCCGTCGAAAGCGGCCTGCTGTTCCTGCCCGCGCTGGCCTTCCTGCTGTGGTCGGAAAGCCATGGCAGCGGCAGCTTCGGGCACATATCGCTGCGCACCGACGCGCTGTTCGTGACCAGCGGCCTGGTCACGGCATTGCCGCTGGTACTGTTCGCGATCGGCGCGCGCCGCATCCCGCTGTCGATGGTCGGCCTGCTGCAATACCTCGCGCCGAGCCTGCAGCTGGCCTGCGGCGTGTTCCTGTTCGGCGAAGTCTTCACGCAAAGCCAGGCCATCGGCTTCGGCTGCATCTGGCTCGCACTCGGCGTCTACGCCGGCGACAGCCTGTGGCGCGTGCGCCGGTCGGTGTCGATGACGCCCGTGCGCGCCTGACGCCCGCCGGGATTGCCCGAGCCTCTCTCTCCCTCGCACCCGGGGAGAGCTGGGGTGAGGGGGAACGCCGGCAACACCCCACAATAGTGATCGGCGTTGCGCGCGAGGGGTTTTTCTACAGGCTCGCTAGACGACCTCATCATCTCCAGCAAAGGACGTTCTGTGACCCTTGCCACCATCATTACCGTCTCCGACTTCGGTGCCTTGGTTGAAGGTGCGTTTCAACCGGAGAGTCCGGTTGTTTCATCTTCTGAATCCGATCTCGGGGAGCCGCTGCAACGCTTTGCGACTCCAGTAGAGATCCTGGCCAAGGCTGCGTATTGCGCCGAGGCTGGGATTCACAACTATGCCTTTGGCCTTTGGTATCCCTCCATGAAGGGCCGGGTGCTCGAGCGGCAGGTAACTCTTGATCCGCCTCGCGAAGGCAAGTCATTTCGCTACTCGCTGAGCGGCTGGGGCATCATCCACCTGCACCTGTATTTCACGCGCCCCAACATACTTCAATGCAGAGTTGTCGTGAATTCCGAGGCGCGCGCCAAGTCACGCCAGGATCGCCATCCTGAACTGGGCGCGACGTCAGAGTGGGACTGGCGTGTGGTAGAGACATACGCATTTAGACTTTCTCGCAGGCTCGCATCCATGGGGCGTACCGCGCCTGTCATCCAATCGGGTAAGGGCTGACTTTTAATCAGCGCCCGCATCCACAGGTCGCGAAAGCAGAGCGGACGCGAATCCGCGGTCAATCTCAAATCGCTTCGATCAGCGCCAGCAGGCGGTCGCGTGCGCCGCGGTTGGCGGCGACGGCGGCTTGTCCTGCCCGACCCATCGCCTCGCGCCGCTCGCCATCGGCGAGCAGGGCCGATACCGCGGCGGCAAGTCCATCCGCGTCGGTTTGCTGTCCGCCGCCGGCTTCGAGCAGCAGGTCGCGCGCGGCGATGAAGTTGTGCATGTGCGGACCGAACAGCACGGGCTTGGCGAGTTGCGCCGGTTCCAGCACGTTGTGGCCGCCGACCGGCACCAGCGAGCCGCCGACGAAGGCGACATCCGCCGCGGCGAAGTACATGAACATCTCGCCCATGCTGTCGCCGAGCAGGACGGACACCGTCGCTCCAGCGTCCGCGGTCGTGGTCAGCTGGCTGCGGCGCGCATGAGAAACACCGCTCTTCTCGATCAACCGGGCAACGGCGTCGAAGCGCTGCGGGTGGCGAGGCACCAGGATCAGCAGCGCGTCGGGCCGTGAGGCCAGCAGCTGGCGATGCGCGGCGAGCACGGCCTCTTCCTCTCCTTCATGCGTGCTGGCGGCGACCCACACTGCACGCTGCGCGCCGAGGCCTTCGCGCAGCGTACGCCCGGCGGCAATCTGCGCATCGGGCACGGCCTGGTCGAACTTGATGTTGCCCATGGTGCTGACGCGCGCCGCCGGCGCACCGAGGTCGCGAAAGCGCTGGGCATCGGCGTCGCTCTGCGCCGCGACGTGCGTGCAGTCGGCGAGCGTCGCCGCGGCAAAGCCGCGCACGCGGCCGTAGCCTTTGAAGGAGCGCGGCGACAGGCGCGCATTGGCGATGATCAACGGCACTCGCCGGCGCGCCAGCGCGCGGAACAGGTTGGGCCACAACTCGGTCTCCATCACGACGACGCGCTGCGGTCGCATGCGGCCGAGGAAGCGGGCGACGACGTCGGGCAGGTCGTAGGGCGCATAGACGTGCACGACCTGGTCGCCGAGCGCTTCGCGTACGCGCGCCGATCCGGTCGGCGTCGTCGTCGTCACCAGCACGCGACCCTTGCCATGGCGCTCAATCAGCGCGCGGATCAGCGGCAGCGCCGCCAGCGATTCGCCGACCGAGACCGCGTGCACCCACACCGCCACCGGCTGTGCCGGGCTCGGCACAAAACCGAAGCGCTCGCCGATGCGATGGCGATAGTCGGCCAGTTCGCGCGAGCGCCACAGTAGGCGCAGCAGCACGAAGGGCGTGAGCAGGTACAGCAGGACCGTGTAGACGATGCGCATCGGAACAGCGTAGCAGCCCGTCGGGCTTTGCCGCCGCGACCGCTACAATTCACGGATGGCCGCGCCCGCGTTCGAAGCCGCTCTTCTGCACCCTCGCCATTGGCCGACCTGGCTGGCGGTCGGCTGCGTGTGGCTGTTGAGCTGGCTGCCGATTCCGCTGCAGATGGCGCTGGGCGCCGGACTGGGCCGGCTCGCCGGGCGCCTGCTCAAGCGCCGCCGCGCGGTCGTCCGCGTGAACCTCAGCGTCGCCTTTCCCGATCTGCCGCCGGTCGAGCGGGAGCGACAGGTCAGCCGGCATTTCGCCGAGATGGGCAAGGGCGTATTCGAGACCGCGCTGGCGTGGTTCGCGCCGGACTGGCGCCTGCGCCGGCTCGGCGAGGTGATCGGCCTCGACCATCTGCGCGCGGCGACGGCGGACGGCTCCGGCCTGTTGCTGCTCACCGGGCATTTCACGACGCTGGAACTGGGCGCGCGCTTCCTGGCCCTGGCCGGCGTGCGCTTCCACGCGATGTATCGCCCGTACAACAACGCGGTGATGGATTACCTGATGCATCACTGGCGCGAAGGCCGCTCCGGCCTGCCGGCGCTGGCGCGCAACGATTTGCGTCCGCTGGTGCGCGCGCTGCGCGGCGGCCACGCGATCTGGTACGCGCCGGACCAGACGCTGGACAAGAAACTCAGCGTGCACGCGCCTTTCTTTGGCGTGCCGGTGCGCACGATCACGGCGACCGCGCGTCTGGCGCAGATGGGGCGGGCGAAAGTCGTGCCCTACTTCCCGCAGCGCATCGGCGCCCGCTATCGCGTGCGCATCCTGCCGGCCCTAGCCGAGTTCCCGGCCGGCGACGACGTCGCCGACGCGACGCGCATCAATCGGGTGATCGAAGACGGCATTGCGCTGGCGCCGCTGCAGTATTTCTGGGTGCACAAGCGCTTCAAGGGCCTGCCGCCGGGGATACCGCGGCTGTATTGAAACCGCTCCCGCTCAGGGTTTACCCGAAGGATTCGGGGCATCGAACTGCTATAGTTCCGTCAATCCGAAACACTGTTCGCTACAGGGGGTTTCACGCATGTCCGCGCTTCGCCGCATTGCCGCTCTCGCCGCGGTCCTGGTCCTGTCGCCCGCAGCCTTTGCGGAGAGCGTTTCCACGCAAGCCCAGGCGCTGATCGAGCAAGGCAAGGCCGGCGACGCGCTGCAGTTGCTGGACAAGCACCTCGGCAAGAATCCGCAGGATGCCGAGGCGCGCTTCATGCGCGGCCTGGCGCTGGTGCGGCTCGAGCGCACCAAGGACGCGATCCGCGTGTTCGCCGACCTGACGCGCGACTATCCGCAGCTGCCGGAGCCGTACAACAATCTCGCCGTGCTCTACGCCGGCCAGGGCGATTACGAGAAAGCGCGCGATGCGCTCGAAGCGGCGCTGGCGACGCACCCGAGCTACGCGACCGCGCACGAGAACCTCGGCGACATCTACGCCGCCCTCGCCGGCGCCGCCTACAACCGCGCGCTCGCGCTCGACGAATCCAATCAGATGCTGCGCCGCAAGCTGTCGCTGATCAATCAGCTCGACAGCAGCGCCGCGGCGGTCAGCGAGTCCACCGTGGCGGTCCGGCCGCAGGCGATGACCCCCGCCGTTGCCGCGGCGCCAGTCAGTACGCCGGCACCCGCTGCGGCCGCTGCCCCCGCGCCGCCACCGGCTCCGGCCGCGACCGTCGACGCCGACACGCGCGCGGCGCTGCAACGCGTGATCGACGCCTGGACCGCAGCCTGGGCGAAGCAGGACCTGAATGCCTACTTCGCCGCCTACGCGGAAACCTTCGTGCCGGAAGCCGGGCTGTCGCGCAGCGCCTGGGAAGCCCAGCGCCGCGACCGCATCAGCAAGCCCAAGCGCATCGGCGTCACCGCCAAGGATCTGCAGTTCAAGGCCGCCGGCGAGAACCAGGTGCAGGTGAGCTTCCGCCAGTCATACGAGTCCGACACCTTCGCCGATGTCACCGCCAAGGCCGTCGACATGACCCTGACTGCGGGCGGATGGAAGATCGTCCGTGAGTACGCACGCTGAGGGCCGCTGCAGTTTGGCAATGACCGCCTCGATACGGGCACGGACGCTCGCAGGACTCGCCGCCGCAGTCTTCGCCGGAATCTCCGCTGCACAGCAAGGACCCGAGCAGCAGTTCAACGCGGCGGTGGACCTGCTGCGCGCCGGGCGCTCCGGCGATGCGCTGTCGGCGCTGGAATCGCTGACGCACAAGGAACCCACGTTCCGCCTCGGCCAGCTGTTCTATGGCGAGCTGCTCGCCGCGCTGTCCGGCACGCGCCGCGACATCCTGATCCCGGAAAGCCCCGATGCCGATCCGCGGCTGCGCGACCTGGCCGACGAAGCGCGCGTGCGACTGGCCGGCGAGAGGGCGATGCCGGCGCCGGGCATGGTGCCCAGTTCGGTGCTGCAGCTGTCGGAGGGCTTCGAGCACGCCATCGTCGTCGACCTACCCAGGGCACGGCTGTACGTGGTCAAGAACGACGGCGGCGCGCTGCATGTCGAGCGCCACCATTACGCCGCGATGGGTCGCAACGGCTACGGCAAGCAGACCGCCGGCGATCTGCGCACTCCGGTCGGCCTCTACCACGTCACCCACTGGATCGGCGATCAGGCCCTGCCGGAACTCTACGGCACCGGCGCGCTGCCGCTGGACTATCCGAATCCCTGGGACATGCTCAGGAAGCGCACCGGCTCGGGCATCTGGCTGCACGGCGTGCCACGCGATACCTACAGCCGTCCGCCGCGCTCGAGCGAGGGCTGCGTGACGATGGCCAACGCCGATCTCGAAGCGCTGCGCGGTTTCGTCAGGTTCGGCCGCACGCCGGTGCTGCTCAGCGACCAGCTCGACTGGGTGCCGGCCTCGTCCGTCGAGCCGCTGCGCGACAGTTTCCTCAAGCGCATCGAGGACTGGCGGCGCAAATGGTCGGGCAAGGACACCGAAGGCTATCTGGCCTATTACGCGGACGACTTCAGCGTCGACGGCATGGACCGCAAGGGCTTCGCCGCGCACAAGCGGCGCGTCAACGCGTCGAAGAAATTCATCGACGTGCGCCTGAGCGACCTCAGCCTGTTCAAATATCCGGGTGCCGGCGACGACATCTTCCTCGCCGAGTTCCAGATGGAATACAGCTCGGACAACTTCGCGGTGACGACACGCAAGGACCAGTTCTGGCGCCGCAACGGCTCCGGCAGTTGGCAGATCGTCCGCGAAGTCAATCAGTAGTTGCGTTGTAGGCGCGCCTACCGCGGCCCGTTCCACGGGTGATCTTCGAGGCGGAAGTACAGCGGCGCCTCATCCTGCAGGTTCTTTTCCATCCAGGTCAGCATGTCGGCCCAGATGCGTTGCTGCTGCTGTGCGCTTGGCATGATGCCGGCGTGTGGCAGCTCGAGCGTGATCACCGGCACGCCGATGTTGACGCCGGCGAAATTGCCGAGCGAGCCCGGATAGGTGCCGAGCTGGTGCAGGTGCAGGAAGCCGAAGCGCTCCGGCGGCTCGCGCGGACCGTCGAAGTCGAGCACGCCGAAGGGCGCATGCACGGAGACGATGACGTCGGGCTTGAAGGACTGGATCTCGCGCACCAGCCAGCGCGTCTCCGGCTCGGACAGCGCCTGAGGGCCGGGATAGCGCCGCGCGTCGCGGCCGGTGCGCGCCTGCCAATACTCCATCGCATCGGTCTTCCAGTCGCGGGTCGGGAAGTTGCGGTTGAGATCGACGCCATTGGCATTGACCCGCGTCGGCGGCCGGATCAGCAGGCCGTCCGGATTGACGCAGGGAAACACGCGCCAGTGGAACGGCTGGAAGCGGCTCATCGCCAGGTGCTCCATCCACTGGAACACGATGCTGACCGACGACAGCTCGTCGCCGTGAATGCCGCCGATCAGCAGGATGCGCTTGGGCGTCGTGCGCCGGGACGTCGCCGGGTAGTCGCGAAACAGCAGCGGCACGCCATGGGTGCTGGCACCCTCGGCCATCTCCAGTTCGGCGTCGCGACAGCGCTGGATGCCAACGCTCTGCAGACGACCCCCGATCAGCTCGCAGGCGATATCGGCGGTCGCCAGCGGCGGCATCACCAGCGCCGTGGCCTCGGCCCCGGCCGATGCCACCGCCACAACAAAAAGCCCGGCGAGGAGCCGGGCGATGTGGCCGCCTGCGCGCGGACGCTTAGCGGCCTGCACGTTCCTTGCGAACCTTGTCGACGAGGAAGTCGATCGCCTTGGTGGCCTGATCGAAGCCACCCGCCATCGCCGCGCCGGTGATGTACTTGCCGCCGACGACCACGGTCGGCACGCTGGTGATGCCGTAGCTCATCGCGAGCTGCTCGGCCTTGCGCACCCGCGCGTCGACCGCGAAACCCTTGAAGGTCGCGCTGAAGACATCGGGCATGATGCCGGTCGTCTTGTTGAAGAGGAACTGGATCTCGGCTTCGCTGGTGAGCGGAATGTGGTCGTTCTGGATCGCCTCGAACAGCGGCTTGTGCATCTTCTCGCCGACGTTGAGCGCTTCCGCGCTGTAGAAGGCCTTGGCGTGCATCACGCCTTCCTTGCGCCCCAGCGTGCTCGGCACGCGCACGAAATCGACGTCCCCCGCGCGCTTCTTGGCCCAGGCTTCGATCGTAGGATCGAACGCGTAGCAGTGCGGGCAACCGTACCAGAAGAACTCGGCGACCTCGATGCGCTTGGGGTCCGCGGGTGCCTGCACCTCGCGCACCTTCTTGTACTGCTTGCCTTCGGTGAAGGTGGCGGCGTCCTGCGCAGAGCACGCGAACGCAAACAGGGCGAAGACGGCGGCGGAGACGCCGCGGACCATGGAGCGCATGTCGATTCCTTGTTACTGCAAGCCGTTGACGTAGGACGCGAGGGCGTCGATCTCCGCTTCGGAGAGCTTGGCTGCGACCGTCGCCATCGTCTTCAAGTTCCCGTCCGGCAGCGCCTTCTGCGACTCATCGCGGAAGATGCGCAGCACGTTGCCGACGTACTTGGCGTGCTGACCGCCGATGCGCGGGAACGCCGAGGCGGCAACACCCGCGCCGGTCGGGCCGTGGCAGGCGGCGCAGGCCGGCAGGCCGCGCGCGGCATCGCCGCTGCGATACAGCTTCTGCGCGACCGGCACCGCCGCTTCGCTGGCAACGCCCGGGCTGGCCGGCTGCGCCGCGAAGTAGGCGGCGAGATCGCGCATGTCCTGGTCCGACAGATTGGCCGCCTGCGCGTTCATCAGCGGGTTCTTGCGTATGCCGCTCTTGAGCCAGCCGAGCTGATCGTAGAGATAGCGCGCGCCCTGCCCGGCGAGCTTCGGCCACTCGGGGTTGGCGCTGTTGCCGCCCGGACCGTGGCAGGCGACGCAGACGGTCGCCTTCGCGGCTCCGGCTTCGGCGCTGCCCTGGGTAAACGGATTCTTGTCCGCTTCGGCGGCCATGACCGCAAGAGGCGCACACAGAACGGCGGCGAGCAGGACATGCTTCATGTTGCTTGAACTCCGGAAAAATTCGATCGCGACGGCGCCCTTCGAGGCGGCCGCTGTACGGCCGGCATGGGTGCAATCCAGCGCGCGATTCTACAGTCCGGCACCGTGATTGGCACGCGGGCGGCGGCCCCGGCTATGCTTCGGCCGTCAACCGACCATCCCCGATGCGGTCCTCCAAACCCAATCCTTACGCCAGTGCGCGCTTTCTGCGTTCCTGTGCGCAGCTCGAGCAACTCCCGGACGACCATCTCCCGGAGCTGGCTTTCGCCGGGCGTTCCAATGCCGGCAAGTCCACAGCGCTGAATCGACTGTGCGGGCACAACGCGCTCGCACGCGTCAGCAAGACGCCGGGCCGCACGCAGCTGATCAACCTGTTCGACGTGCCCGGCGGGCGCTTCGCCGACCTGCCCGGCTACGGCTTCGCCAAGGTGTCCAAGGACCAGCGCAGCAGCTGGGGCGAGCTGATCGGTCGCTACTTCGAGGCCCGCACCAACCTGTGCGGCATCGTGCTGATCATGGACGTGCGTCACCCGCTGACGACCTTCGACCAGCAGATGATCGACTGGGCCGTCGGCCATGGCGTCGCCTGCCATCTGCTGCTGACCAAGGCCGACAAGCTCGGCTACGGCGCGGCCAAGAACACCCTGCTGGCGGTGCGCAAGGCGGCGCCGCAGCTCAGCAACATCACCGCGCAGCTGTTCTCGGCACAGACGGACGCGGGCATCGACGAATTTCGCGACCGTGTCGCCGCGCTGCTCGCCGCGCACGGCGCGTCGGAGCCGGCATGAGTACGGGTCCGCAGTCCGCGCCGCTCGGCCAGCTGCAGCGTAGCCGCAGCTTCGCACTCTGGTCGCTGCTGGTCCTGGCCGTGGCCAGCAGCCTGGCCGGCTTTGCTTTGTGGCAGTGGGGCCCGCGCCTGCTGACGGAATCGCGCGCCGCCCTGGTCGCCGCGCAGACCCTGCTGTTCCTGGCCTTGGCTGCGGCATCGTGGTGGCTGGCCGTGGCGCGGCCTCTGGCACGCCTGCAGGAACAACTGCGCGCGCCGCCCGCGCCCGCGCCCGCTGCGCCGCCCGGCGAAGCGCGGAGCCAGGAACCGCAGCAGGAGCGCGACAAGCTTTCGAATCAGCTCAACGCCATGCTGCAGATGAACCGCACGATGCGCGACAAGCTGGCGCGCCTGGGCGCGGAACAACAGTCGGCGCTGCGCGCACGCGACGCCCTGCTCGGCGCCACCCAGGACCCGCTGATCCTGACCGATGCCGCGGGCACGGTGCTGGGCGTCAGCGGTCCGGCCGCCACCTCGCTGCGGCGCGCGCGCGAGGACCTGATCGGCAAACGCTTCGAGGACGTCGTGCCGCTGTTCCAGGCCGGCGTCGGCGCCTTCGAAAAGCATCCGCTGCGCCAGTTTCTCACCGGCGTGCTGAGCTCCCGCTCCGGCATTCCGCAGATCCAGCAGGCGGTGCTGCTCACTGCGGACAACGAGCCGATCACGGTCTTCGTGACCGCTGGCGCGATCGTCGATGGCGCCAGCCAGGTCATCGGCGGCACGGTGCGCTTCGCGCGGACCGACACGCCGGCATCGGAGCCGGCGGCGACGCCGACCCTGTCCCTGAGCGACTCCGAGATGGGCGCCTGGGCTGCCAAACTGCTGTCGCGCGAGCCCTTCGAGCGGCGCATCGAGGACTTGCTCATCGAGAGCAGAGGCACCGGTGCGCACCACATGCTGCTGTACCTGCGCGTCGACGAGCTGGAGCGCATCAACGATCAGGCCGGCTACTGGGCCGGCGAGCAGGCCCTGTGGCACGCCGCCAAGAACTTCGCGCTCGCGCTGGTCGACGCCGGCACCGGTTACCGCTGCTCGAACAACCGCTTTGCCAGCTTGCTGATCGGTCACGACGAGACGCGCGCGCTGGCCGTCGCCGAGCGCATCCGCAGCCACGCCGAGAACAACGACCTGGTGTGGGAGGGCAAGAGCATCCGCTGCACCTTCAGCATCGCGGTGCTGCCGCTCGACCGCGACACGCCCAAGCTGTCCGACCTGCTCGGCGCCGCCGAAACGCTGCTGTCGGAAGCCCGCCGTCGCAGCGGCAATTGCGTCCTGCACAAGATTCCGGACGAGGCCGCCGTGTCGCGCCAGCGCGACGATCAGACCTGGCTCGAATGGCTGCTGCCGCGCCTGGACAGTGGCCGCGCCCACCTCATCTCGCAGGAGACTCGCTCGCTGTCCGTGCCGCCACTGCGGCCGCTGCTGGAGTTCTTCATCCGCGTCGAGGACGACGACGGCGTCTGGCTCGAACCGGGGTACTACCTGCCGGCGATCGAGCGCTTGCACCAGTCTCACCGCGTCGACCTGTGGGCGTTGCAGCATCTGCTCGAAGCACTGGCGAAAGACCTGGCGCTGTTCGAGACCCACGGCATGGCAAGCCTGAACCTGGCACCGCAGACGCTACTGGACGATACCTTCGCAGCCCGGGCCTTCGAGACGATCGCCGGCTCGATGGTGCCGGCCGAACGCCTGTGCTTTGAAATCGATGAGGCCTTCGCGGTCAGCCAGAGTTCGGTCGTGCAACGCTTCATGGAGCAGTTGCGCCCGCTGGGCGTGCGCTTCGCGCTCGATCGCTGCCACACGACGACCGGCATCACGCAGCTGCGCCAGCTGCCGATCGATTACATGAAGATCCACCCGCAGATCACGCGCAACATCGAGAGCGATGCCCTCGACCGCACGCATCTGGAATGGATCTGCCAGGCCGCGCACCTGCTCGGCCGCAAGACGGTCGCGATCAACATCGAATCGCCCGCCGCGCTGTCCCTGCTGCGCACCGCCGGGGTGGACTACGTGCAGGGCAGCGCAGTGAACAAGATGGGCCCCATGATGACGTAGTGCGCGTCCCGCGCAAGAACGGCGCCATCCATGGCGCCGACTTTCGAAACCAGCTCCACAAATAAAAAGGCCCGGTGACTGTTGGGGGAACAGCCACCGGGCGACACTTCCGGCGTTGGGGGATGCCGGATCCGCCCAGGGAGTGAGGCGGAGAGCGGGACAGGGAGTATCACCGCTCGAAGGATTAGATGGGGCCGGTCCGGCAAAGTTCAAACGCTGCGCTGCAAGCGCTGCTTGACCCCGAAACTGAATGATTTCTGAACTTTTGAAATCAATCGGTTAGCGCGCCGCGGCCGCCCGAATCCGGTGCGGTTCGGCAACAAAATTTCGTTTACGCAGCGCTACTTGCGTGCCCCGATGGAGTGTGGGCACCGTCCCACTCCGCAGCCACGCCCCAATCGGCGACCAGCGGCACCGCCAAGGGGGCGATGCGGCACATGCGCAGGGCGATGTCGGGCGCCAGCTCGCGAATCGATGCGGCCGGCCCCTCGAAGACCAATTCGTCGTGAACCTGCATGATCATGCTGACTTCCGGCGCTTTCCGCCGCAAAAAGTCGTCAACATCGATCATCGCCAGCTTGATCAGGTCCGCCGCCGTGCCTTGCAGGGGGGCGTTGATCGCGGTGCGCTCGGCGTATTGGCGCAGACCCTGGTTCTTCGACTGGATGTCCTTGAGGTACAGACGCCGGCCGAACAGGGTTTCGACATAGCCGCGTTCGCGCGCCGACGCCTTGGTGGTTTCCATGAACTGTTTGACGCCGGGATAGCGACCGAAGAAGCGGTCGATGTAGTCCTGCGCCTCGCCGCGGGCGATGCCGAGCTGGCGCGCCAGGCCGAAGCTCGACATGCCGTAGATCAGGCCGAAATTGATCGCCTTGGCGGCGCGGCGGCGGTCGGACGGCACCTCGGCCAACGGCAGGCCGAAGACCTCGGCCGCGGTTGCCTGGTGGATGTCGAGGCCGTCGCGGAACGCCTGCTGCAGGCGCGCATCGCCGGCGAGGTGCGCCATCAGGCGCAGCTCGATCTGCGAGTAGTCGATCGACAGCAGCAAGTGGCCGACTTCCGCGACGAAAGCCTGGCGGATGCGGCGGCCTTCGGCATTGCGCACCGGAATGTTCTGCAGGTTCGGATCCGACGACGACAGGCGCCCGGTCGCAGCGATGGCCTGCCCATAGGAGGTGTGGATGCGTCCGGTGCGCGGGTTCACCGCCTGCGGCAGCTGCTCGGTGTAGGTCGAACGCAGCTTGGACAGCGCGCGCCAGTCGAGAATCAGGCGCGGCAGCGGGTGCTGCGCGGCCAGCTCTTCGAGCACGTCCTCGGCGGTCGACGGCTCGCCCTTGGGCGTCTTGCCGAGCACCGGCAGCTGCAGTTTCTCGTAGAGGATCGCGCCGAGCTGCTTGGGTGAACCCAGATTGAATTCGCCACCGGCGGCGCGATGCGCCTCGGCCTGCAGCTCGTCCATGCGCTGCGCCAGCTCGGCGCTGATCTGACGCAGCAGTACGACGTCGACCTTGACGCCGGTCTGCTCCATGCGCGCGAGCACCGGCACCAGCGGCATCTCGATCGTTTCGTACACCTTCTTCAGCGCAGCTTCCGCGCAGACGCGCGGATACAGCGCGTGGTGCAGGCGCAGCGTGATGTCCGCATCTTCGGCCGAATACTCGGTGGCCCTGTCGATCGCGACCTGGTTGAAGGTGATCTGGTTCTTGCCCTTGCCGGCGACGTCTTCGAACTTGATCGTCGTGTGGTTCAGGTACTTCTGCGCCAGCGTGTCCATGTCGTGGCGGTTGCCGGCAGCGTCGAGCACGTAGCTCTGCAGCATCGTGTCGTGGGCAATGCCGGCGACGCGGATGCCGTGCTGCGCGAGCACGTTGACGTCGTACTTGAGGTGCTGCCCGAGCTTGGGCTTGTCCGGTGCCTCCAGGATCGGCCGCAGCCGTTCCAGCACGCTGCGCAGGTCGAGTTGCGCCGGCGCGCCCAGGTAGTCGTGACCGACCGGCACGTACCAGGCCCGGCCCGACTCGACCGCGAAGGCCAGACCGACCAGGCGCGCGCGGTTGGAATCGAGGCTGTCGGTCTCGGTGTCGAAGCAGATCAGCGGCGCGCGCTGCAGGGCGGCGATCATGTCCGCGAGCGCCGTTTCGTCGAGCACGGTGGTCCCGTGCGTCGGTTGCGCATTTGGCTGCGGCGAGGCAGGCGCCTCGCCCGCCGGAGCCTCGGACGACGGCGGAGCGCCCTGCATTTCGTCGGCGAGGCGATTGAAGCCGTGATGCCGGTACAGCGCGGCCAGCCGACCCGTGTCCGGAGCACGCGGATGCAGGTCGTCCAGCGTCAGCGGCAGCTCGACCTCGCAGTGGATGGTCGCGAGCTTGCGCGCCAGCGGCAGTTGGCCGATGTGCTCGCGCAGCTTCTCGCCGACCTTGCCGCCGATCTCGGCGGCGCGCTCGATGACCGCATCCAGCGTGCCGAACTCCGTGAGCCATTTCGCCGCGGTCTTCGGCCCCACGCTGGGCACGCCGGGAATGTTGTCGACGCTATCGCCCATCAGCGCGAGGTAGTCGATGATGCGCTCCGGCGGCACGCCGAATTTCTCGACGACGCCGGCCGGATCGAGCCGGCGGTTCTTCATCGTATCGAGCAGTTGCACGCGCTCGTCGACCAGCTGCGCCATGTCCTTGTCGCTGGTGACGATCAGCACGGTCTCGCCGCGCTGCGCCGCGCGCCGCGCCAGCGTGCCGATGACGTCGTCGGCCTCGACGCCGTCGACCACGATCTGCGGCAGTCCCATCGCGTCGATCAGTTCGCGGATCGCCGGGAACTGGGCTTTGAGATCCTCTGGCGTCTCGCTGCGGTTGGCCTTGTACGCGGCGAACAGCTCATCGCGAAAAGTCTTGCCGCTCGGGTCCCAGACCACGCAGATGCGCTCCGGCGCGAAGTCCTTGAGCAGCTTGCGCAGCATGTTGTTCATGCCATAGACCGCACCGGTCGGCGCGCCGTGCGGGCCGGTCAGTGGCGGCAGCGCGTGGTAAGCGCGGAACAGCCAGCTCGACCCGTCGATCAGGATCAGCGGTTGGCTGGCGGCATTGCTCATGGCAGCAGGTGCTCGCCGCGCAGCAAGTCGTCGAGCGACTCGCGCTCGCGCACAACCTGCACGCGGTCGCCGTCGACCATCACCTCGGCCGCGCGCGGGCGCGTGTTGTAGTTCGACGACATCACGAAGCCGTAAGCGCCGGCGGTGCGCACCGCGAGCAGATCGCCCGACGCAATCGTCAGCTCGCGATCCTTGCCGATCCAGTCGCCGGTTTCGCACACCGGGCCGACGATGTCGTAAATCTGCGCCGCCACGTCGCCGCGCGGCTGCACCGGCACGATGTTCATCCACGCCTGGTACAGCGTCGGCCGCAGCAGGTCGTTCATCGCCGCGTCGACGATCGCGAAGGACTTCTCTTCGCCACCCTTGATCCCGAGCACGCGCGTCACCAGGATGCCGGCGTTGCCGGCGATTGCGCGGCCCGGTTCGGTGAGGATGCGCAGGCCACGATCGGCGAGCCGCGGCTTGATCGCCAGTGCCCAGTCGCGCGGCTCCGGCGGGTTCTCGTCGCGGTAGCGCACACCCAGGCCGCCGCCGACGTCGATGTGGCGCAAGCCGATGCCGCGCGCCTTGAGCCGGTCGACCAGCGCGAGCACACGCTCCAGCGCATCGAGAAACGGCGACAGGTCCAGCAGCTGCGAACCGATGTGGCTGGCGACACCGACGATCTCGATGCCGGACAGCAGCGCGGCGTCGGCATACAGGCGCTCGGCCGTGGCGATGTCGACGCCGAACTTGTTCTTCTTCAGGCCCGTCGAGATGTACGGATGAGTCTTCGCATCGACGTCCGGGTTCACGCGCAGCGCAATTGGCGCGCGCGTGTTCATGCTGCGCGCAATAGCGTCGAGCTGCCGCAGCTCGAATTCTGATTCGACGTTGAAGCAGTAGATGCCGGCGTTCAGCGCCGTGCGCATCTCGTCCTCGGTCTTGCCGACGCCGGAGAACACGACCTTGGCCGGATCGCCGCCGGCGCGCAGCACGCGGTGCAGCTCGCCGCCGGAGACGATGTCGAAACCGGCGCCCAGCCGCGCCAGCACCTGCAGCACGGCAATGTTGGAATTGGCCTTGACCGCATAGCAGACGCGATGGTCCGTTCCGGCAAGCGCCTCGTCGAAGGCGCGGAAGTGCCGCGTCAGCGTCGCCCGCGAATAGACGTAGCAGGGCGTGCCGTGGCGCGCGGCGATCTCCGCGACCGGCACGTCCTCGGCATACAGGCGGCCGTCGCGATACTCGAAATGATCCACGGACGTCGGGTCCTCAGGGCTGGAAAGTGGGCGCAGGGGTCGGGCTGGGCGGCGCGGCGGTCCGCTCCGGCAGGTACAAGGGCCCGGCCTGGCCGCAGGCGGCCAGCAGCAGCGCGGACACAAGGATCAGGCGCAGTCGCAGCATGGGCGGAGGCATCGGCGGCGGCTCGAAAAACGGTCGTGAAGTATAGCTGCCGTTGCCGCCGCAGCTTCACGCACCGACAATCCGCGGCATGAAACGCATCGAAACCGATCAGGAAGTCGTCCTCGAACCCTCGGCGCCGGCTCAGGCCGCGGTGATCTGGCTGCACGGCCTGGGCGCCGACGGCTTCGATTTCGTGCCGATCGTGCCGCAGCTGCGCCTGTCCGGCGCGCCGGTGCGCTTCGTCTTTCCGCACGCACCAGTGCGGCCGGTGACGCTCAATGCCGGCTTTCCGATGCGCGCCTGGTACGACATCGTCAGCCTCGATGCGGAGGGCCGCGCCGACGAAGCCGGCATCCGCGAATCGGCGCAGCGCGTCGAGAATTACATCGCCGAGCAGGTCGCCGCCGGCATCCCGTCGCAGCGCATCCTGCTGGCCGGCTTCTCGCAGGGCGGTGCGGTCGCGCTGCACTGCGCGCTGCGCCATGCGCAGCCGCTCGGTGGACTGATCGCGCTGTCAACCTACTTGCCGCTGCACAGCCGCGTCGCCGCGGAGCGGCACGAAGCGAACCGGGCCTTGCCGGTGTTCCTCGCGCACGGACAGTTCGACCCGATCGTGCCCTTCGAGTGGGGCCGCGAAACCCAACGCATCCTGCAGTCGCTCGACTGCCCGGTGGAGTGGCACGCCTACCCGATGCAGCACGAAGTCTGCGCCGACGAGATCGACGATCTGGGTGCGTGGCTGCGCGCGCGCCTCGCGTCGTGGCAAACGTAGGGCGGACCATGTCCGCCGGCGGCCGTGGGCCGCCCTACGCCCGGGCGCGAAACGTTTGGTGGGCTGAGCGAAAGCGAATCCCATCCTACAAGTCCCATCACCTCTCGATCGTGTAAAGCACGTCGCCGCCGGACACGGTGCCGGTTTCGGTCGACAGCTTGAAGCCGCGGCCGATGTCGTACTGCAGCTTGAGGCTGTGTCCGGGCAGGAACAGCGACACGCCGTAGCTGATGAACAGCTTGGGCGAGAGGTATTTGCCGATCGTCAACCGTGCCTGGGCGCTGGTCTCGCCGGGCTTGGCGCCGACCGTGACTTCGTCGACGCCGAGACCCTTGCCGAGGCGCTGCGCCAGCCACTCGCTGCCGGCGAAACCCAGTGACAGCGCGGCGTCGGCGACCAGCGCGCGATCCGAGGCGCTGCTGGTGCCTTCGTCAAGTGCGCGCCCCAGAACCAGCCATGACAGCTGCCGTTCCTGCGGCATCGCCGGCGTCGAGAACAGGCTGAACTCGGGCTGCTCGAGCGTGCCGCGCACCAGCACGCCGACGGTGATGTCCTCTCGCGGCTTGCGCGTCGCGCGCAGCTCGACGGCGGGATCGGTCAGGGCGCCGCCGTTGAACAGCAAGCGTCCGGTTTCGATATTCAGATCCTGGCCGTAGGCCTTGTAACGGCCGCCGACCAGCTGCAACTCACCGCGCGCACGCGTCGGCACCCCGGGCGCCTCGCGTACCGTCACCGCGCCGGTGAGCTGCGACTTCAGGCCCAGGCCGTCGAAGCGCACGGCGTCGCCGAGCTTGAGCTGGATGTCGGCGTGCAGACCCAGCCGGCTCCCGGTGCCGACATCGACGCCGCGGCGGACGATGACCTGGTCCGAACTCGGGCCGACGCCCTGCTCGACGGTCTTGGGCGTGATGTCCGCGCGCGGCACTTCGACGACGCCCTCGGCATGCAGTTCGTCACCCTTGAGCTTGAGCGTCAGCTGTGGAGAGATCCAGACCTTCGCATCCGGCCGACGCAGCGCCTGGAAACGGTCGCCGGCGACGCGCAGATCGACGCCGCCATCCGCCGCCCACGGGTCGACGCGACCCTCGACGCTGAGCACGCCGCCGTCGGACCAGGCGCGCGCGCTCAGCGACCACGGCGACGCCGCGGTTCCGGAGAGCGTGGCCTCGACGCGTTCCAGCGTGATGCCGGGCGTGCGCAGGCGCAGACCGGCATCGGTCACTTCGAGCTTGCCGGCGAGCGCCGGCGCCGCCGGCGTGCCGGACAGTTCGACGCGCCCGTCGAGGCGGCCGTGCACGCGTTCAAGTTCGGTGTTGAGCACACGCAGCCACGACAGATCGGGAACCTCCGCACGCAGCTCGCCGCTGAGCGCGCGCCGCATGAAGTCGGTGCCCGGTCCGAGCTGCGCGTCGAGGTACAGGCCACCTTGCTCGAAGGGCAGCGTCGCTTGAGCCGACAAGCCCGATCCGGCTTCCTGCACGGTGAGCCGGCCTGGCAGCAGGCGCAGCGGCGGAAAGCCGTTGCGCACGATCTGCACGGCGCTGCTGTGCAGGTCGGCGCGCAGATCGCTGAGCCCGCTGCCACCGACATCCGCATAGCCCTCGCCGTCGACCTGCCCCTGCGCGCGCGCGCCGCCCGGCAGCCAGGGATCGAGCGCGGCGAGCAGGAATCGCTCCAGGCGAAAAGCGATGCGGCGGCCGCCGTCGACCGGGCGCAGGCCGGCGCAGACGCGCGCAACCTCGGAAGCAAAGCAGGCCGGGTCCAGCTCGACGTCGGGGCCGTCGATGCGCAGCGCAGTGGCCTCCTCCAAAGTCCACGGCGCCAGGCTGCCGGCACTGAGGCGCGCACTGGTCAGCGTGCCGGTCCACTTGCGCTGCGGCACATCGACGGCGCCGTCGAGCACAGCGGCGCCGCGCCCCTGCGGCAACGTCGCGTCAAGCGTCAGCCGATGTGCTGCCGCACGTCCGCGCAGGCTCAGCTGCGCCTGCGTGATCGGGGTGCTAGTGCCGGCGGCAATGTCGCGCAGCTGCGCGTCGAGTCGCGTGTCGCCGGCCGGATCGACATCGAATGAGGTCGACAACGCCTTCACGCTGTACGCCTGATAGCGCAACGCATCGGCCTGCAGCGTGCCGGCCGCACGGGGCGCAGTGATCGGGCCGTCCAGGCGCAAGTCCGCGCGCGCGCGGCCGGCCAGCGGCGCCCAGATCGAGCGCAGATCGGTGCTGTCGAGCTTCGCGTCCAGCGCCAGGGCCGGCCAGACGTCGCCGCGGGCGCTCAGCCGGCTCGACCCCGACTGCAGCTCGAAGGCCTGCAGGCTCAAGCGCTCGGCCTGGTAACGACCGGTCGCGTCAAGCCGCAGCGGATAGCCATTGAGCTGCGAGTCGTCGAGCGCGACCGCAAAGCGCACATCCGGGGTCGCGCCGCCGAGCAGGGCCTGCGCGTCGACGCGGCCGCCGATGCGGCCATCGAATTGCGGCAGCCAGTGCTGCGGTTGCAGGTCGACGAGCCGGCCCTGCAGGTCGAGCCGCAAGGCTTCGGCCCAGCTGAAGGTGGCCTGCGCGTCGAGCGTGCCGTGGCCGCTGTCGAGCAGTGCGTGCTCGGCAGTCACCTCGTCGAGCGTGCCGCGCCCGCGCGCGTCGAGCTTGAAGCGCTCGCCGGCAGCGGCCAGCGCGCCAGAAACATCAAAGCGCCAGTCGTCGAAACGACCGGTCCAGTGCAGCGTGCCGCCGTCGCTGTACGCGACGGGATCGCCGCTCAGCGGCCAGCGCAGCGCGCGCCAGAGCAAGCGCAGATCGGAGTCGCGGCCATAGCCGAGCCGGCCTTCGAGATCGGCGTCGCCCGGACCCTGCAGGTGCAGCTGCGCGACTTGCAATCCGTCCGGCAGCAGCTGAGCGGCGCCATCGACCTGCACCGCGCCGATCCAGGGCGTCACTGCGGCCAGGTGCGCCAGGCGTACCGCGTCACCGATCCACGAACCGCTCAGCTGGACCGCATCGAAGTGCAGCGGTTCGTTGTCGTGTACGCGCAGGTCGAAGCGGCCCAGCGCGAGATCGCGAACGTCCAGCGCCACCGGCAGCCGCGTCAGCGCACCGTCGGCACCCGGCGCCGTCTCATCCGGCGTCGCCGGCGTCGGCTTGACGGTGACCAACAGCGTGTCGGCACGCAGGCGCGACACGGCAATGTTCGCCCTCAGCGCCTGCAGCGGCGACCAGTCGATCTGGACCTGTTCCAGCTCGACGCGCACATAGTCGTCCTCGTAACGGAAACGCTCGAACGCGAGCGGTCCCCACAGGCGGCCCTCGACGCCTTCCGCGTGGACGAAACCCAAGCGCGCCTCGGCTTCGTCCAGAACCAGCTGCGCGCCGGCCGGCGTGAACAGCACGAACACCAGCGCACCCACGACGACCGTCAGCGCCAAGCCGGCGAGGTCGCGCAAGATTCTCAGTGCGAGCATCACAGCCCGACCCTCACGCCGATGTGCAGGCGCACGCCGCCGTCTTCCAGATCGAGCGGATGCGCCAGATCGACCTGCAACGATCCCACCGGCACGCGGTAACGCGCACCGATGCCGACGCCCTGGGACAGCGTCGGCGTCGGATCATCGTCGGCACCGCCGACGTCGTAGAACAGCGCCGCGCCCCAGTTGTCCCACAGGCGCGTCTCGACTTCCAGGCTCGCGGTTTCGAGGTACTTGCCGCCGATCAGATTGCCGTCGGCATCGGTCGGTCCCAGCGACTGGTACTTGTAGCCGCGAACCGACTGGTCGCCACCGGCGAAGAAGCGCTGCGACGCCGGCAATTCGCGAAAGGCTTCGAGGAAGGTCGCGCCGTATTCGAATCGTCCGAGCACACGGCTGCGCTGGCCCAGCGGCAGCACGCCGCGCAGCACCGCCTGCGTGCGCAGGAAGCTGGTGCTCGACAGCAGGTTGCGCACGCCGCCGTGGACGTCGGCGAAGATCGTCCAGCCCTTGCGCGCGTAGATCGGATTGTCCAGCTCGGCGCGGTCCAGCGACAGCCCCGGCGTCAGCAGGTCGGCGGTCTGCACGGTTTCGCCCAGCTCGGATTCTTCGTGCGTGTAGGCGAGGTAAACCTTGCGCTTCCACTTGCCGGGAATGCGCGACAGGCTCAGCTCGCCGCCCCACTTGCGGCTGTTGCCGCCGTCGGGGAAACGTTCGGTCGCCAGCTCGCCGGCGAGGCCGATGCTCTCGCCGATGCGGTCGCCCAGCGGAATCCGGTATAGCCCGCGCGCGCTGTTCTTCACCTCCGACAGTCGCGTCTCGACTTCTGCGGTGTGGCCGCTGCGGTTGAGCCGCCGCAGCTGCACACCGGCGCCAACGCGCGCGCCGGTGTCGGTGCCGTAGCCGACGCCGACGTTGTACAGCGTCCGCGGTCGCGGCGTCGTGCGGATGACCACCGGTACGACCTGATCCTGCGCCGCGTCGCGCTGCGGCAGCACTTCCAGGGTCTGGAAATAGCCCAGGTCGCTGAGCGCGAACTGCGTATCGAGCAGACGCTGCGGATCGAAGTACTCGCCGGGCCGGATGCGCACATAGCGTGCGAGGAGTTCGGCATCGACGATGTCCTGCTCGATGCTCAGCGCGCCGAAGCGATAGCGCGGGCCGCTGTCGAACTCGAGCGCGACCTGCGCGAGATTGTCGTCGGCCAGCACGCGCAGTTCCGCACGTGTGAACTTCGCGTCAAGAAAGCCGGCGGCATAGGCGGCGGCGGCCAGCTGCGTCTTGGCCGCCTCGTAGTCGGCGTGCAGAAGGACCGCTCCCGGGCGCAGGCGCCGCAGAATCGCATCGCGCAGCGGCGCGAGCAGCTCGGCACCCTCGCCGCGCAGATCGAGCGCAACCTGGTCCAGATGCGTCACCGGTCCGGCCGTGACCCGGTAGCGCGCGACCCAGTCCGGCGCCTGCCCCTGCAAGCTGCCGTCGATCTCCGGGTTGTAGTAGCCGAAAGGCTGCACGGCGGCGCGGATATCGGCCTCGGCCTCATGGTGCAGCGCCTCGACCAGCGCCTGGTCGAGGTCGCCGCGCCCGCGCTGCACCGCGATGCCCAGGCGCAGCTCGACGTTCTGGCGCAGCTTCGCGTCGAGCCCATCGACCTTCACGTCAACGCCGGCCCACGCCGATTGAAACAGCAGCCCTGCGGCCATGATCGGCCAGGCCCACGTTGCGTACGGAGAGACGGACATCGACTAGGGGATCGGGTATTCGGAGCAGCCGTGATCTCCGCTATTATCGTCCAAGCCGCGCAGCCGCCTCCCCACCGGTACGAAGCATGAGCAGCCTGACCCTATTCATCGGCAGCAAGAACCTGTCGTCCTGGTCGCTGCGCCCGTGGCTGTTGCTCAAGCACCACGGCCTGGCCTTCAGGGAAGTGCTGATCGACCTGTACCGGCCCGACACGCGCTCGCGCATCCTCGAACATTCGCCCAGCGGCCGTGTTCCGGCGCTGCTGCATGGCTCGGTCCGCGTCTGGGAGTCGCTGGCGATCTGCGAATACGCCGCCGAGACCTTCGCGCTGCCCGGCGCCTGGCCCATGGATCCGGCCGCGCGCGCGTTCGCACGTTCGATTGCGTCGGAAATGCACGGCGGCTTCGCCGACTTGCGCAAGGAGCTGAACTTCAACGCGACGCGCGACCCGGCGCCGCTCGCCGTCTCCGCCGCTGCGCAGGCCGATATCGACCGCATCTGTGCGATCTGGTGCGAGGCGCGCAGCCGCTTCGGCTGGCAGGGCGAGTGGTTGTTCGGCGCTTTCGGTATTGCCGACGCGATGTTCGCGCCGGTGGCGCTGCGCTTCACGGCCTATGCGGTGAAGCTCGGACGCACTGAGCAGGAATACGTGCAGCGCGTGCTCGCGCATCCGGCGCTGCAGCAGTGGATCGAGGCCGCGGCGATGGAAACTCCGCCGCCGCGCGAAGAGCCGGTCGCGGCCGCGCCGGTCAAGCCGGGCGTCGCCAAGCCCGAGGTCGCCGCGGCGGCGGCGGCGCCGCCACCGGCGGCAATCGAGCAGCAGCCGGCCGAGCAAAAGCCGGCGGCCGCGGAACCGGCAAAAGCTGCGGAAGACGACATCGGCGACGACGAACTGCCACCGACGCCGGTCCGCTCCGCGACCAAGGCCGCTGCCGGCGACAGCCGCAAGCCCCAGGAATCCAAACCAGGCGCGCCGTCGCGCGTACGCTCGGTGATCCTGCCGTCGGACTGAATCAAGCGGACGTTGGGCATCGCTGCGCTCAGCCCAACCGACGGTGACTCAATCAGGCCGGGCTTGCGCGCCGGCGGTGCAGGCCGTACATGCGCCGCACCCAGGCCGTGCCCGGATGGTCGCGCCAGCGGTCGAGCCAGCGTTGCAGGCCGCGCGGATACGGCTGCGGCGCCACCGCCGGATACTCCGGCGCCAGCGCGGTCAGGAACAGCACGCTCGCCGCGCTCAGGTCAGCGAGGCTGAAGCGGTCGCCGACCAGGTAGTCGCGGTCGCGTATCCGCTCGGCCACCCAGTCCAGCGCCTCCTGCGTCGCCGCCCGCCCCTGCTCGGCGCGCGCCGCGGTGATGCCCATGTCGGCGCGCATCACCGGGCGCACGAACAACGGAAAGCTGGCGACGTAAGCGGCACGCAGCAACGGCGAGAACGGCTGCGCCCACAGTCGCGCCATGTAGGTGCCATGCGGCAACAGGTCGTGGAAGGCGGCGAGACGCACTTGCGGACCGTAGTCCTCGGCAAAGCGACGCACGATCAGCCAGGCATCGTCGCGCAGCAGGGCGTCGTCCGGCAGCAGCGGACGTTGCGGATGGCGCGCTTCGAGGTCGGCGAGGATGTTGAGCGACTGGGTCAGCACGCGGCCGCCGTCGCGCAGGACCGGCACCGTCTTCTGACCGAAGCGCGGCAACAACTGCACGACGTGCGGCCCCGGTAACAGGTCGCGCGTGCGGTAGGCGATGCCCTTGTGATCGAGCATCCAGCGCACCAGCTCCGGATACATCGAGAAGTTGAACTGCCACAGCTCGATCACGGCCGATCCTCCACCGCCGCCACCTCGAATCCGTCGCTGCGCAGTTGATCGATCAAGCCGTCGACACCGACCCAGTGCGCGGCGCCGACGATCACCAGCAGCGGCACGTCGCCGCGCAGCCGCGCGGCGAGCGGCGCGCGCCAGGCACGGTTGCGTTCGCCGATCAGACGCGCATAGGCCTGCGGATGCTCGCGGCGCAGCTCGTCGCCCAGCTCGGCCATCGCGGCCACGTCGTCGGTCCGCCAGGCGCGCAATAACTGCTCCGGGCCCTCGCGCGGATCGTCGAGTTCTTCCAGCGTCGCGTCGAGCAGGGCGCGGCCCAGCGCATCCGGGATCCCGGTCAGCAGGCGCAGGTGCTCGGCCGGCGGTTCCAGCCAGGTCACGTCTTTGCGCTCGGCGCGGGCGCGCGCGTAGAAGTGCGCGTCGATGCCGCGGTCCGGCGTGAAGTCCGCACGCAGGAAGGCGCTCATCTCCAGCGTCAGCGCGCAGAACCAGGCGCGCAGCGCATCGCAGACGCCGTCGGCCAGCCCCAGTCGACGCGCCTGCCGTCCGACTTCGCCATAGGTCCTGGGCGGCAGCAGCTCGCGCATCGGCCGCTCGGCGCGCGCCGCGGCGCTCAGCGTCGCGCGGGCGCCGGCGTCTTCCAGGATCGCGGGATCGGTTTCGAAGACCAGACGCTGCGCGTGGTCGTAGGCGCGGTCGAGCGCCGCCGGCAGCGGATACGCCGAGGCCGGCAGCATGTGGATCGAACCGAGCAGGAAGTGGGTTGTCGTGGGGGTCGCATGCTCGCCGCGCACCTGCCACAGGAACGGCGCCGTCGAGAGCACTGTCGGCTGGGCAGTCAACTGGCCCGCCGCCGCGGGCAGCGCGAGCACCGCCGCGACGCAAGCGGCGCAGCGGATCACTCCGCCTTGTCCGCAATCAGCCAGTCGGAAGCCGCGCGCGCGTCGCCGCCGAGGCCGGCGAAGTCGAACAGCTTCGGGTCGGCGAGCTGCGACGGCGCGACGTTGGTCAACGCGGCGAAGGCCTGCTCGATGCGCGCCGGGTGCTCGCGCTCCCAGGCATCCATCATCCTGCGCACCTGCTTGCGCTGCAGTTGCTCCTGCGAGCCGCACAGGTTGCAGGGAATGATCGGGAAAGCCTTCTGCTCCGCGTAGGCGACGATGTCGCGCTCGCGGCAGTAGGCCAGCGGCCGGATGACGACGTTGCGGCCGTCGTCGGACAGCAGCTTGGGCGGCATCGCCGCGAGCTTGCCGCCGTGGAACAGGTTGAGAAAGAAGGTCGCGACGATGTCGTCCTTGTGATGACCGAGCGCGATCTTGGTGAAGCCCTGCTCCTGCGCGTAGCTGTACAGCGCGCCGCGGCGCAGGCGCGAACACAGCGAGCACATGGTCTTGCCTTCCGGGATCACGCGCTTGACCACCGAGTAGGTGTCCTGCTCGAGAATGCGGAAGGGCACGCCGCGCGCCTTCAGGTAATCCGGCAGCACGTGCTCGGGAAAGTCCGGCTGCTTCTGATCGAGGTTGACCGCGACCAGCTCGAACTTCACCGGCGCCTTGGCCTGCAGTTGCAGCAGCAGGTCGAGCATCGTGTAGCTGTCTTTTCCGCCGGACAGGCAGACCATCACGCGATCGCCGTCGACGATCATGTTGTAGTCCATGATCGCCTGGCCGACCTGGCGGCGCAGGCGCTTGGCGAGCTTGTTCGACTCGATGCGCGTGCGCGCCTCCGGCTCGGTGGCGGCACGCAGGTCGGGGAGCGGCCCAGTAATACCAGTAATAGGTGCTTCAGCAGCGGTAACGGACATCGGCACAGCCTGGATACGGAAGGTCGCTATTCTCGCATGCGTTGCTACCGCGGGTCCGGCGGCGGCAGCTCGTCGCGGACACGCAGGAAGCGGGCGAAGCGCGGCACACCGGCCTCGGTGCTGCCGTTGTAGCGGTAGGTCACCCAGGTTTCCAGCGGCGGCGGCTCGCGGCGTTGCGCGTCGCTCAGCCCGCTGCCCAGTTCGAAGCGCAGGCCGTCAGCGCGTTCGACAACCAGCGCGCCGACCTGGTCGGTGTACTTGCCGGCGCCCGGCTGATAGGCGACGACGCGTGCTTCGGCATCGTCGTAGGTCTTGAGCTTGAGCAGATCGTCCGTGCGCCGCGCCTGGTAGTGCGAATCGGCGCGGTGCAGCATCAGGCCTTCGCCGCCGGCGGCAACGACTTCGGCGAGCCGGGCGTCGAGCGCCGCGCGGCTGTCGAGGCGGAACTGTTCCACGGTATGCAGTGATGCGCTGCCGACCGCGGCGACCCGCAGTTTGAGCTGCGCGAGGCGCTCGTCGAACACGCCCGGATGCGTGGGCAGGTCGAACACCATGTAGCGCACGGCGCGCCACGCCGCGTCGTCCGGCACCGCGTCGCGCACGGTCGCGCTCAAGGTCTCGAACTGACCGCGGCCGGACCACAGTTCGCCGTCCAGCGGCTGCGCGGGCCAGCCGGCGGTGAACCAGGCCGGTGCGTGGACCGGATGGCCGCCGCGCGTGATCAACTGGTGGCCGTCCCAGTACGCACGCACGCCGTCGAGCTTTTCGCTGACCCAGTAGTCGCGCGGTTCGATGTCGGCCGTATACGACTTCGCCAGCATCAGCGCCGGCGGCTCGGTTGCGCCGACGCTGCCGCAGACCAGCGCCAGCAGCGCCAGGCCGGCGAGGCCGGCGCAACCGCGACTCAACTCACACACCCGCACCGCCCGGCACCGCGTCCTCGCGTACGAACGTCTTCTCGCGATAGAACAATGCGACGAAGATGAACAGGACCGCCGCAGCCGCCATCACCGCGGCGAAGAACAGGAAGTACACCGGCCCGACCAGCGCGTAGGTCGACACCTGCGCCGCCTCGACATCGAAGCGGCCCTCGCTCGCGACCGGGCGGCGCGAAATGGCGTCCATCAGCCGCAGCTGGCCGGCGGCCGCGTCGACTTCGGCGACGAGATAGGTGCCGGCGAGTGGCTGCGTGCCGCCGTCAGCCTTGGTCACGGTCACGCCGGTGGCGCCGGCGAAGTCGATCTTCTGGCCGGGCACGAAGGCCGCGGCGCCTTCGACGGCGACCCAGGTCTGCGCACCGGTGGTGCCACCGTTCGCGTGCAGCGGCTCGACCATGTAGCCGTTGACCAGCGCGGTAAACAGGTTGCCGGTGCTGATCGACAGCAGGTACAGCGCCATGATGAAGCTCTTCATCTTCAGCGGCGCCTGCTTGTAGCTGAACTCCAGCGCGGTGATCGACACCAGCACTTCGGACGCCGTCAGCAGCAGGTACGCGAGGATCTGCCACCACACCGAGGTCACGACGCCGGACTGGATGCGACTTTCGATCCAGGCGACCAGTACGAACGAGGTCGCGGTCAGGAACATGCCCATCGTGATCTTGCGCAGCGGCGTCACGGTGAAGAAGCGCCCCATCAGCGGATAGATGCCGTAGCTGAAGATCGGCACCAGCACGAGAATGAACAGCGCGTTCACCGCCTGGATCTGCGCCGGCAGGATCTCGAAGCCGAAGGCCAGGTGCTTGTCCATCAGGTCGGACTGCGCCTGCAACACCCAGGTCTGGCCGTTGGACTGTTCCCACAGCGACCAGAAGAAGGCGACGAACAGGTAGATGAGCGCCAGCCGCGCGATGATCGACAGACCCTCTGCCGAGAACACGTCGCGCAGCCAGGCCTTGCCGGCCGGCGGCACGACCGCGAACTTGTTACGCCCCATCCAGAACACGACGACCGCGATGGCCATCATCGCCGCCGGCAGGCCAAACGCGAACTTCGGTCCGTAGTTGGGCAACAGCCACGGACACAGCGAAATCGAGATCAGCGAGCCGGCGTTGATCGACAGGTAGAACCACGAGAACGCACGCTCGATCAGGTGCTGGTTCGCCGCGGTGAACTGGTCGCCGACGTTGGTCGACACGCAGGGCTTGATGCCGCCGGTGCCAAAGGCGATCAGGAACAAGCCGACCGCCATTGTCGCCGGTGTGTCGCTGAACGCCAGCAGCGTGCAGCCGGCAACGTAGGCGATCGAGAACAGCATGATCGTGCGGAACTTGCCGAGGAACACGTCCGACACGATCGCGCCGATCAGCGGAAAGAAGTAGGCGCCGGACTTGAACAGCGACTGCCAGGTCGTCGCCTGCGCATCACCGAAGTGCAGGAAATTGACCATGTACACGGTCAGGATCGCGTTGATGCCGTAGTAGCAGAAGCGCTCGGCGAATTCGTTGACGACGATGAACGGGATGCCGGCCGGCATGCGCGCGCTGTCTGCAGTCTGTTTCATCCAATATCTCGGTGAACGCCGCGGCGGCGGCGAAAAAACCCGGCCGAGTCTATGAACCCGGATGCTGCAGGCGCCTGAGGATTTCCCCCTCGTCCAGACCGCGAACTTCGACCAGCTTCTGCGCGCTGGTGTCGCCGCGCAGAATCGTGAACGCCGACTTGGGCAGGTGCAGCACGTCCGCGAGCAGCTCGATCACCGCCTGATTGGCCTTGCCCTTCTCCGGCGCGGCAGTCACCGACAGCTTGAGCGTCTCGCCCATCCAGCCGTTGATGGCGTTGCGCCCGCCCTTGGGCGTGACTTTCAGTTGCAGGCGCATCGTCAGGGGGCCGTGTTCTGCAGCAGGCGGATGTAGAAGCGCACCATGTCGGCGTAGGCCTCGACGCCGATGCGCTCGTCGCTGCCGTGCACACGCGGCTGGTCGGCCGGCGTGTAGGGATACGGCGAGAAGTAGTAGGCCTGGTCGCGCAGATCGGCGTAGTGGCGGTTGTCGGTGGTTGCGAGAATGATGCCGCTGGACACCAGCGCCTGCGGGAACACCTCGTTGACGGTCTTCTCGATCAGCGCGAACTCCGGCGCCCGCGGATCGGACAGCGGCGGCGCCTCGTTGGCGAAGCCCGCCTCGGCCGCAATCTCGATCGCGATATCCGGATCGTCGATCGCACTGCGCAGGTGCGCCTCGGCGTCGACGATCCGGTCGCCGGGCAGCAGGCGCACGTTGACCAGCGCGTGCGCCTCGCTCGGCAGCACGTTGTCCTTGACGCCGCCGGCGACGACGGTGATCGCCTGCGTCGAGCGGATCAGCGCATTGGTGATCGGCGCCGCGGACAAGGCCCGCAACAGCAGCGGTTCGAACAGGTCACGGTTGGCGATCAGCAGGCGCTCGGCCGCGGGCATGTGCGGCGCCAGGCGATCGAGCATGCCCGCAACCGGTGGCAGCAGCCGCGCCGGCATCGGCCGCTCGTCGATGCGCAGCAGCGCATGCGACAGCCGCACGATCGCGTTGCCGCGTGCCGGCGTCGACGCGTGCCCGCCGACGCCGCGCGCGGTCAGCCGGAACGTCACATAGCCGCGTTCGCCGGCCATGATCGCAGCGACGGGCCGGTCGATACCGGCGACGATGCCCTGCGTGATCGCGCTGCCCTCGTCCAGCGTGTAGGCCAAGCGCACGCCGCGCGCGCGGAGCACTTCAGCAATGCGCGCAGCGCCATCGGTACCGCCGATTTCCTCGTCGTGGCCGTAAGCAAAATAAACCGTGCGCTGCGGCGCATGACCCTGCGCGAGCAGCCACTCGGCGGCTTCGAGCTGGGCGATCAGGTTCGACTTGTCGTCGAGCGCGCCGCGCCCCCAGACATAACCCTCGGCGATCACACCGGCGAACGGCGGCTGCGTCCAGCGCGTCTCGGTGCCGGGCTCGACCGGCACGACGTCCATGTGCGCCGCAAGCAGTGCCGGCTTGCGCGCCGCATCGCGGCCGTCCCAGCGGTAGAGCAGGCCGAAGGCGCCGACCGGTTCGACATCCAGCATCCGATGCACCCGCGGGAACTGCGCGCGCAGCAGGGCGTGGAACTGGCGGAAGGCTTCGGCATCCGTGCGGTCCGCTTTGACGTACGAGACGGTTTGCAGCCGCAGCGCGGCGGCCAGGCGCCCTGCGAGTTGCGGCGCATCGAGCGCGATACGCTCGGCGGCCGGTGCCAGCACCGGCGCCGACCGCAGCCGTGCGGCGCGGTAGCCCAGCAGCGCCGCGAACACCAGCAGCGCGGCGGCCAGAGCCAGAAATGTCCTTTTCATGCGAGCGCTCGTAGGATGGGCTGAGCGCAGCGATGCCCATCGGATCCCGCGCGCCATCGATGATGGGCTTCGCTGCGCTCAGCCCATCCTACGATTTACATGCCGAGCGTCGCCAGCGGCCACCAGCCGCGCGCGCGATGCAGCGCGCGCCGGCCCCAGTGGCCGAGATCCTCGAGCGCCAGGTAGATCGTTGGCAGCACCAGCAACGACACCACCGTCGAGAACACCAGGCCGCCGATGATCGCGCGCGCCATCGGGTAGTAGGCGGGGCCTTCGCCGCCGATCGAGGTGTCGCCCAGCGACAGCGGCACCATGCCCAGCACCGTCGTCGCCGCAGTCATCAGGATCGGCCGCAGGCGGTCGCGCGAGCCTTTGACGATCGCCCGCGTGCGCTCCATGCCGGCGGCGCGCAGCTGAATGACGTGGTCAACCAGCACGATGCCGTTGTTCACGACCACACCCATCAGCACGAGCATGCCGATCAGCGCCATGAACGAGAAATCGGTCGCGGTCGCGAAGAAGAACCAGTAGACGCCGACGAAGGAGAACAGGATGCCGGTGATGATCGCCGTCGGCGCGAGCAAGGACTCGAACAATGCGGCCATGACGATATAGATGCAGGCGATCGCCAGCAGCATGTTCTGCACCATCGTCTGCATGCTCTCCTGTTCCTCGTCGAAGGCGCTGCCGTAGCCCCAGCTGTAGCCGGGCGGCAGCTGCAGGCCTTCGAGCGTCTTGTCGACGTGCTTGCGCGCGTCCTCGGCGGTCGTGCCCTCCTTCGTACTGAACTCGATCGTCAGGGCGGCATGGCGGTTCTCGCGCTGGATCGCGCCGGGCACGTCGCCGATCGTCAGCTCGGCAAGCGCCGACAGCGACACGCGCTCGCCGGTTGGCGTGACGATCGGCAGCGAGCGCAGCGCATCCAGATCGAGGCGATCGGCGCGGCGGAACTGCAGCAGCAGGTCGACTTCGCCGGTCGCGGTGCGGTAGGGCTTGAGCTCGACGCCGCGCATCGCGCCGGCGACGACTTCGGCGACCTGCTGGCTGGACAGGCCGTACAGGCGCGCCTTGTCGCGGTCGACGCGCACGCGCACCTCCCAGTCCTCGGCCGAAACCTTCAGGCGCACGTCGGTCAGGCCGTCGACGCCGCGCACGACACGTTCGACCTCGCGCGCCACTTCGCGCAAACGCTCGCTCGACTCGCCGAAGACCTGCACGGACAGCTTCTCGCCGGAGCCCTGGCGATTGTCTTCGAAGCTCGGCTCGCCGATCGCGATCTTCGGCAGCTCCTTGCGGATCGCCTCCTTGATCTGCTTCGGCGTCTGCCTGCGTTGTTCCTTGTCGAGCAGGATGATGCTCGATTCGGCACGGCCCTGATCGAAGTACGAGTACACCGAGTCGATCTCGAAGCGCTCCTTGTTGGCGAACAGGAAGGCCTCGATGGTGTCGACCGCATCCTCGACCTTATCGAGGCGGTAGACGTTGTTGACGTTGTAGCGCAGGAACAGCCGCTTGCTGCTGTCCTGCGGGAACATGTCCATCTTCACGAACTTCGCCGGCACCGCCACGCTGGCCAGCACCAGCACGATGAACAAGCCGGTCTTGCCGGGATGATGCAGCGTCCAGTCGAGCACGCGCGCGTAGCGGTCGGCAAAGCGTTCCATCCAGGCGACGCGGCCATCGCCGCGCACCACGATGCGCGTCGTCAGCTGCGGAATCAGCGTCAGCGCCACCAAAAGCGACGCGGCCAGCGACACGCAGATCGTCACCGCGACCTCGGTGAGATAGACCGTGATCTCGTTCTGCACGCCGAAGATGTTGGGCAAGAACACGATCGCCGTCGTCAGCGTGCCGAGAAATACCGCAAGCGCAACGCTGCGCGTGCCCTGCAGCGTCGCCGGCACTGCCGTCAGCCCCTCGCTGCGCGCCTTGAAGATCGACTCGGTGACGACGACGGCGTTGTCGACCAGCATGCCGACCGACAGCATCAGCCCCATCAGGCTGAGCACGTTCAGCGAATAGCCGAGGAAATACATCACAGCCAGCGTGATCACGAGCGACAGCGGGACCGCGCTGGTGACGATCAACGTCATCGTCCAGTTGCGCAGGAACAGGTACAGCACGAAGACCGACAGCAGCGCGCCGATCAGGCCGGCCTCGATCAGGTCGTCGAGCGAGCTGCGGACGCTGTCGCCGGTGTTGTCCATGACGAACAGGCTGATGCCGGTCATCTCCGGCAGCTGCCGCACCGCCACGATTTCGGCGAGCGCGACGTCGGCGACTTCGACCATGTTCGCGCCGGTCTCCTTGAAGACGTTGAGCCCCACCGCGTAGCGGCCGTCGAGGTGGCGTCCATAGGTGCGGACCGGCTCGGCGTACTGCACCTCGGCGATGTCGCCCAGACGCAGTCCGCGCACGTCGACGACCATCGCGCGAATCTGGTCGAGGCTGGCGAAGCGGCCTTCCGGCTTCACGTAGTAGCGCTTGCCGGCCTCGATGAAATTGCCGGCGGTCAGCGAGAAGTTCGAGCGCTGCAGCGTCTCCGACAGCTTGCGCAGATCGACGCCGTGCGCGGCGACGCGCTCGGCGGCAAGCTCGATGCGCACTTCCTTGGGTTCGACGCCATAGAGTTCGACGCGTGAAACCCCGGGCAGGCGTTCGATGCGCCGCTTGAGGTTGCGATCGAGCATGTCGTAGGCATCGGACAGATTGCGCTCGGCGGAGACGCGCAGCGTCAGCACCGGGATGCTGCCGGCCTCGAACTTCTGGATCTGGATGCGCTCCAGATCCTGCGGCAGGTCGTCGCGGATCGCGTCGATCTTGTCGCGCGCTTCGATGCCCCTGATCGCGAGGTCCTGGCCCCAGCTGAAGTAGATCTCGATCTGTGCGCCGTTGTCGGTCGACTCGGATTTCATCCGCTCGATGCCGGGCAAGGTCGCCAGCGCTTCCTCGACCGGTCGCGTGACGCGGCGCTCGACTTCCTCGGGCGTCGAATTCCGGTACGGCACCTGGATGAAGATGCCGGGGAACTCGATGTCGGGCAGGAACTCGAGCGGCAGCCGGTTGCCGCCGATCAGGCCGATGACGCTCATGCAGACGAAAAACATGGCGACCGTCACCGGCCGCTTCAGCGACAACTCGGTGAGATTCATGTGACCGCCTCCGGTCCGGTATCGGCGCCGTGTATCGATTGCCGATGCCCGGTCGCGGACTCTTTCTGGAGCAGGGAGTACATCACCGGGATCACGACCAGCGTCAGCAGCGTCGAGATCGTCAGTCCGCCGATCACCGTGATCGCCATCGGCTGGCGCACCTCGGCACCCTCGCCAGAGCCGATCGCCATCGGCAGCAGGCCCAGTACGGTCGTCAGCGTCGTCATCAGGATCGGCCGCAGGCGCGAGTGACCCGCTTCGATCAGCGCCTCGCGTGTCGATCGCCCTTCGGCGCGCAGCTGGTTGACGAGATCGATCAGCACGATGCCGTTCTTCACGACAATGCCGGCGAGCACGATCATGCCGATCAGCGCGACGACATTGATCACCGAACCGGTCAGGTACAGCGACAGGATCGCGCCGATCGCCGCAAGCGGAATCGTGAACAGGATGACGAAGGGGTGGATGAGCGATTCGAACTGCGAGGCCATCACCAAGTAGACCAGGAAGATCGCCAGTGCCAGCGCCAGGCCGAGAGAGCGAAACGACACTTCCATCTCCTCGCTTTGCCCGGTGACGGTCGCCGACAGGCCCGACGGCATCGTGATGCCGGTCAGCGTCCGCTCGATCTCGGCGATGCCCTCGCCCAGATCGCCGTAGGCCAGATTCGCCGAGACGACGACGACCCGCCGCTGGTCGACGCGGCGGATTTCGCTGGGTCCCGACTTCAGGCGCACCTCGGCGATCGAGGACAGCCGCACCGCCTGCACCGCGTCCGGGTTGACCAGCATGTTGGCGACCGCGTCGATGCTGGTGCGCGAGTTTTCCGCGCCGCGGACCAGCACGTCGATCTCACGGTCGCCGATGCGGTAGCGGGTCGCGACGTTGCCGCGCACCGCGCGGGCGACGCGCTCGGCCAGCACCGCGGTATCAAGCCCCAGCGCCGCCGCGCGCTCCTGGTCGAACAGCACCTGGATCTCCGGATGCCCGGGCGCCAGCGTGGTGTCCACCTCGGTGAAGCGGTCCGACGCCAGCAGGCGCGCGCGCAGCGTCTCGGACGTGCGCTCCAGCTGCGCCAGATCGTAGCCGCCGATTTCGACTTCCAGCGGCGTCTTCAGCGTGAACAGCGTCGGCCGCGCGTAGCGGTAGCTGATGCCCGGCACGCGATCAAGCTTGTCCGAGAGCGCGGCGATGACCTCGGGCTCGCGCGCGAAGGCTGCGGACTTGAGCACGATGTTGACGGTGCCAAAGTTCTCGCCGCCGGTCTCCGGATTGGCGTCGAGGCGGTTGCCGGTACCGGCAACCGAATAGCTCGATGCGAGCCAGTCCTGCATCTGCGCGTTGTCGCGCAGCTCGCGCCCGACGTCCTGCAACACTGCGTCGGTGCGCTCCAGCGGCGCCCCCGGCGGCAGCTGCAGCTCGGCGCGGAACTCGCCCTGGTTGAACGGCGGAATCAGCTCGACCCCGATACGCGGCAGCACCGCGAGCGAAATCGCGAACAGCAGGGTGGCGGCGCCGAGCACGAGCCCGCGGTGGTCGAGCGACCACGCCAGCGCGGGTACATACGCGCGCTCCATCACGCCGAAGCCCCGCTGCCAGACCGCCGCCAGCGGGCGCAACACGAAGCCCAGCACAAGGCCGAGCACGCGGAAGGCCTGGACCAGCGGCCACAGCAGCATCGACGGCAAGGACTCGAACAGCGCATACCGCGTGTGCGACAGGCCGCTACGGGCGCGGCCGCGGCCGGTGACCACCGGCGTTGCCGGCGCGATCGGCTGGCGACGCGCAGCGCGCGAGGCCATCATCGGAATCAGCGTCAGCGACACGATCAGCGAAAACATCAACGCACCGCTGACCACCAGCGCCTGGTCCGCGAACAGCTGGCCGGCGATCCCCTGCACGAACACCATCGGGAAGAACACCGCAACAGTGGTCAGGGTTGACGCGGTCACCGCGCCAGCAACCTGACCCGCGCCGGTGACGGCCGCTTCGCGCAGCGGCAGGCCGAGTTCCTGTTGGCGGTGGATGTTTTCGAGCACGACGATGGCGTCGTCGACGAGCATGCCGATCGCCAGCGCGATGCCGCCCAGCGACATGATGTTGAGCGACAGGCCGGCGCCGTACATGACGTTGAACGTCGCGATCACCGAAATCGGAATCGCGATCGCGACGATCGCGGTAGTCCAGGCGTTGCGCAGGAACAGATACAGAATCAGGATCGCCAGCAAGCCGCCTTCGAGCGCCGCCGACTTCACCTCGTCGATTGCCTGCTGGATGAACACCGCCTGGTCGTAGAGCGGACGCATCTCGACATCGGGCGGCAGCTGCTTGCCGAGTTGTTCGACACGTCCCTTGATGCGCTCGGCAATCGACACCGTGTTGCCGTCGCCTTCCTTGTACATCGCGATTTCGACCGCCTCGTTGCCGCCGATGCGGATGATCGCCTCGCGTTCCTTGAAGCCGGAGCGGACCTCGGCAACGTCGCGCAGGTAGATCGATCGGTCGGTGCGCGTCGCGAGGATGGTCTCGCTCATTTCCGGCAACGACTTGAACTGGTTGAGCGTGCGCACCAGGTAGCTCGACGCACCCTGCTCGACACGGCCGCCGGAGATGTTGGCGTTCTCCGCGCGCAGGCGCTCGGCAACCTGCTCCAGCGTCAGGTTGAACTGCGCCAGCTTGCCGAGATCGACCAGGATCTGCACCTCGTCTTCGAGGCCGCCGCTGATCTTCACCGCGGCGACGCCGTCGACGCCTTCCATCGGCTTCTGCACCAGATCTTCGGCGATGCGGCGCAGGCGCTTGAGCGCGGCCTGGTCGACCATACGCAGGGCGCCGCCTTCCGGCGTCTTCAGCGCCAGGCCGTAGCGCATGATCGGATCCTGCGTCGGATCGAAGCGCAGCACGATCGGGCGTTTGGACTCCTTGGGCAGCTCCAGTGCGTCGAGCTTCTCGCGCACGTCGAGCACCGCGAAATCCATCTTCGTGCCCCAGTTGAATTCCAGGGTCACGTCGCTGCGCTCGGCGAGCGAGGCCGAACGCACCTGGCGCACGTTGCGGATGATGCCGACCGCTTCCTCGATCGGTTTCGACAGCAACGTCTCGATTTCCTCCGGCGCCGCACCCGGCAGCTCGGTGCGGATCGTCAGCGTCGGATACGACAGGTCCGGCAGCAGCGTCAGCTCCAGCCGCGACTGCGACACGAAGCCGAACAGCAGCACTGCGAAGGTCAGCATGCCGATCGCCACCGGCCGCCGCGTGCACAGCTCGATGAATTTCATGTTCTAGGGCCTGCTAACGTCAGCCTTGCGCGTCGTCCTTTACCGCAACCGCCTTGACCTTGGCATCCGGCGCGGCGGTCGGCGCGTTGACGATCTCGACCTTGCTGTCGTCGCGCAGGCTCGACTGCCCGGTGACGACCAGCTGGTCGCCGACGGCCAGGCCGGTCAGCACTTCGTAATGTTCGGAATCGCTGTAGCCGACGCTGACCGCGCGACGGTGCGCGCGGCCCTCCTCGATCACGAACACCGAATGCTGGGCGTCTTCAGTGACGACCGCATCCTTGGGGATCAGCACCACGCTGTCGTGACGGTCATAGAGGATCTCCACGCGCCCGAACATGCCGGGCTTGAGCTCCGGCTGCTCCGGCGCCATCGCCACGGTCACCTTCACCGTGCCGGTGCTGGCATCGACCACCGGATTGACGCGCAGGATCTCGCCGCGGAAGGCCTTGTCGGGCCAGGCGTCGACGCTCAGCGTCGCCGCCTGCGCCGGGGCGAGCTTGTGGATGTCGCGCTCCGGCACGTAGATCTGCGCCTGCAGGCGATCCATGCGCGTGATGCGAAAGGCGGGGCTGCCGGCCAGGATCTGGTTGCCGATCTTGATGTGACGCAGCGAAACGACGCCGTCGAACGGCGCCCTGATCTCCGACTCCTGCAGCGCCAGGCGCGCCAGATCGTAGGCGGCGCGCGCACCGTCGAGCTCGAATTTCGTGCGCTCGTAGGCTTCGCGCGAAACGAGGTTGCGCTGATAAACGGACTCGCTGCGCTTGAAGTCCTGCTCCAGCTTGTCGAGCGCTGCCTTGGCGCGCGCCACCTCCAGCGCCAGCCGCTCGGTTTCGAGCTTGGCCAGCACCTGGCTGGCGCGCACACGCTGACCCTCTTCGACGAGGATCTGCTCGATCACGCCGCCCTGCTTGGCGTTGACGGTGGCCTCCTCTTCGGCCTCGAGCGTCGCCGTGCCGCGGTAGGCGGCCTCGATCGGGCCGAGCAGCGCCTGCGCGACCTCGACCGGGATGCTCGCTTCCTCCTTCTTCTTGTCGTCGGCCTCTTTCGCCGCGCCGTTACAGCCCGTCAGCAGGCCGACGCAGATGATCGCCGCCAGCTTCACGCCACGCCCCGCACGATACCCCGCACGATACATATTCATGTCCCTGTCCTGATTGAATGACCCATTGAGCACATATGTCCAAATGACGTGCCAACCGGGGATGCACCCATAAGTCGTTGTTCTATATTTATTTATCGAACGCGCTTGCACAGCGCGGCGGCAGTGCTGCGCAATCCGGCCACAGAGATATGCGCATTTGCGCCTTCATGCGGTGAATTCCGCCAAGCTGCGATGAGATGTTATCGCGACTTTCCAAGCATTATTCAATGGATAGTCACGACATCCCGACCCCGTCGATGGATTGGATGCGGCGACACCCTAAATGGTTTCATCTAGCATATCGGTCCGATATTGACGGATTCATTCATGGAAATCGCGAACCAGCGTGTTGTTTACATCCACTACACGCTCACCAACGACGCCGGCGAAGTTCTGGACAGCTCGCGCGGCGCCGAACCGCTGGCCTATCTGCACGGCGGCGGCAACATCATCCCCGGCCTCGAAAACGCGCTGATCGGCAAGGCGGCGGGGGACAAGCTCGTGGTCAAGGTGGCGGCGGCGGACGGCTATGGCGAACGCGACGAGCAACTGGTGCAGAACGTGCCGCGGCGCGCATTCCAGGGCATCAAGGACATCCAGCCCGGCATGTCGTTCACCGCGCAGGGCAACGGCGGGCCGATGCGCGTCGTCGTCACGCGTGTGGCCGGCGACATGGTGACCGTCGACGGCAATCACCCGCTCGCCGGCGAGAACCTGAGCTTCGACGTCGAAGTCACCGAAGTCCGCGCCGCGACCGAGGAAGAAATGAGCCACGGCCACGTCCACGGCGCGGGCGGCCACCACCACTAGCAGGCTTGCTTGTTTTGAAAGTCGGGGCCATGGATGGCCCCGGCTTGCGCAGGACGCGCGCTCAGCGCTTCGCCGTCTCGGCGAAGCGCCGATCCCATTCGTCGCGCTGCCGCACCAGGCGGCGATCCTGCCAGAGCAGGAATGGCCGCGTGCGCAAGTTCTTGCCGACGTCGCTGACGGCAAGATCCAGGCTGCTGGCGATGCGCAGGTCACCCTGGATCAGCTCCGAGCGTCCCGAACCCTCGCGCTTGATCTGCGGCAGCTGGCGGCGCTGCGCCGTTCGATACAGGTCGGGCTCGTCGGGCTCGAACTCCGTCTGGTAGAGGCGATTGTTGAAGAACTGCAGTTCGAGGCGGCCCTGCGCGCCCCAGTGCTGGTACTGATGGACCGTCACCACGTCGAAATCGCGCGGCGGCACGCCCGAGCGCACTTTCGCGTGGCGCGACTCCGTCTCCGGTTTGAATCCTGCCTGTTCGAGTCCGACGACGATCTCGTCGAGCCCCATGTAGCTGCGGTATTTGCCCAGCAGCGGAACCGGGTCAGTCTCGATGCGCGTGAACGCGGCGATCTCCGAATCGGACTGCGCCGCGGCGCTGCCCGCCTCTTCGTAGATCATCGCCTCGACCGCCTTGTTCGGCGGCAGTGTTGCGGTCGCCACCGGCGGTGCTTTCGCCGCGACGGGCGCGGCGGGCGTTGTGACCTTGGCCTCCGGCGTCTGGCCCGGTGCCGGTAACTCGGCGATTGCCACCGCAGCCGGCGTCGCAGTGGGCGCGGCCGTCGGTGCCGCGGCCGTCGTCTGCGGTTCCTCCGGCCAGTCAGGGCCGAACCACGAATAGAGCGCAGCAATCACCAATGCGCCGGTGAGCCAGCGCAGAGGACGCCATTTCTTCCACCAGTCGGGCGGATCCAGCCAATCCTTCGGCGCGCTTGTTTTCTCGTCCATCGCGGGATTCTAGGAGGCCCGACGGTCGAAATGCGAGCGGCCCTCAGGGCGCGGACGCGCCCGGACCGATATGCGCTTCGAGAAAGGCCAGCATGCGCGTGTACAGCTCTTCCCGATTCTCTTCCTTCCAGAACCCGTGCCCTTCGCCGGGCTTGGCCAGCCACTCGTAGCGCAGATCGCGGTCCTCCATTGCGCTGCGCAAGGCCTTGGCCTGCGCGTACGGCGCGCGCTCGTCGAGTTCGCCGTGCACGATCAGGACCGGTGCCTTGAGTCGCTCCAGCAGATTGATCGGCGACTGCGCCTCGAGGGCATTGGTATCGTCGCCGATGTACTGATCGATGTAGTTGCGCCCGCCTTTCGAGCGGCCGATGTCCGACTGCCGCTTGAGCGCTGCAAGATCGTAGACGCCGGCGTATCCGATCGCGCAGCGATACAGCTCCGGCTCGCGCACCGCGCTCATCAGCGCCGCGTAGCCGCCGTAGCTGCCGCCGTAGATGCAGACTCGCGCGGCGTCAATCGTGCCGGTGCGCTGCAGCTCGCGCACCCCGTCGGTGATGTCGTCGATCATCATCGTGCCCCACTTGCTGCGGGCCGATTCGTAGTGGTTGCTGCCGTACCCTCCGGAACCGCGGAAGTTCACCTGCAGCACCGCGTAGCCGCGCGTCGCGAGCAGTTGCGGATCGGCGTCCCACGACCAGCTGTCGCGGATGCCGAAGGGTCCGCCGTGAGGATTGACGACCAGAGGCAACGCCTTCGCCTCGCGGCCCGGCGGCAAGGTGAGATAGCCGTGCAGCGTCGCGCCGTCGCGGCTCTTGAACTCGATCGGGCGTCGTTCGCCCATCTGCGCCGGGTCGATCCACTCGCGATACGCGTAGACGAACTGCGCCTTGTTGATCTTGCGGTCGTACAGATACATCTCGCCGGGATTGCGATCGCTCTGCACCAGGAACAGCAAACGCGAACCGTCGCGGCTCCAGGAGACCGGCTGCAGCTGCTGTCCCGGGAAACTGCGCGTCAGCGCCGCCAGCAACTGGGCGTCCGCATGCTCCTCCGCGATCCAGTCGACGATCGGCACGCCCGCCTCGTAGGACACCGCGAGCGGCGTTTTGCGGTCGGCGGAGAAATACACGGCGTCGGCATCGGCGGCATCGTTGCAGGACAGCGTCTTGAGTGCCCCGGACGAGGGATCCATTTCGTCGAGGCAGTAGCGGTCATTGCCGTCGCGCGCCCTGAAGTAGGCAACGCCACCGTTGCCGCGCGCGGCCAGCGGAACCAGCGAACGGCCCTTGCCCGCGACGCCGATTTCGTTCCACTTGCGCGCCTCGCTGTCGTAACGGAAGGTGCGGTCGACCAGGGTCTTCTCGTCTTGGACGATCGCGAAGCGCAGTGCACCGGCATCGTCGACAAGAAAATCGGTCCAGCCCGGCAGAGGTCCGGCAATGCCGTGATCGCGGCGGCTGTCGTAGACGTCGAGCCGGTGCGCGTAGCTGAGCAGGCCGCCGAGCCAGGGATTGGTGGATCGCACGGTGCTGATCCAGATCTGCGACTTGTCATCGACCTGCGGCCACAACATCCAGCCCCAGCCGAAGTCGGCCGACCCCGAACGCGCGCCGACCTTGGTTTCACCGCGGTAGCCGTACAGATAACGCCTGCGGGATCCATCGGCGTTGGCAGCGAGCAGTTCGCCGGTCAGCTCCGGCGCCTCCAGCGGTCCGGCGCTGGAGCCGACTGCGATGACGATGCGTTCGTCGTTGACCCACCACAGATCGACGGCATGCTCCTGATCCGGTGCGCGCAGGTTGCCGATCACTTTCATGTCGGCGAGGCGGATCACCGCAACATGCGTCTCTTCGCCGCGCGGCACCGTCGCCGCCAGCAGACTGCCGTCCGGCGAAAGCTTGGCGATGCCGAACTCCGCATGCCTCGCGAAATCGCGGACGCTGGGCGCTGCCGCCCACCCCGTCGTCGCGACCAGCGACAGGACCAACGCCGAAACGAATCTCATCGAACCCCCCACCGGGCACCGAACACTGACATGCCAGTCTAGCGAAGAAGTTGCGCGGCACGCGCGTCGACGCTGCGGCCCCGATCAGTCCTCGGGGTCGTAACCGCCGCCCGAAGACTCAGTCTTCAGGCTCGTACCCAAGATTCGGCGCCAACCACTTCTCCGCCTCGGCCAGCGTCCAGTTCTTGCGCCGCGCGTAGTCGGCGACCTGGTCGCGGTTGATGCGGCCGACGACGAAGTACTGCGCCTGCGGATGTGAGAAGTACCAGCCGCTGACCGCGGCACCGGGCCACATCGCGTAGTTCTCGGTGAGCTGGATGCCGGCGCTGCGCTCGACATCGAGCAGCTGCCACAGCGTCGCCTTCTCGCTGTGCTCCGGGCAGGCCGCGTAGCCCGGCGCCGGGCGGATGCCCCCCGACGTACCGATGTACTTCTCGTCGATCAGCGCTGCATTGTCGAGATGCTCGTCCGGCGCGTAACCCCAGAACTCCTTGCGCACGCGCTGGTGCAGGCGCTCGGCGAAGGCCTCGGCGAAACGATCGGCGATCGATTCGAGCAGGATCGCGCTGTAGTCGTCGTTGGCCTTGCGGAATGCCGCCACGCGTTCGGCACAGCCCAGGCCCGCGGTGACTGCAAACGCGCCGACATAGTCGTGCAGGCCCGCGCTCTTGGGCGCGACGTAGTCGGCGAGACAGCGGTTGGGCACGCCGGCGCGATGCTCGCCCTGCTGGCGCAGGTTGTGCAGCCGAGCCAGCACCTGCGTGCGCGACTCGTCCGCGTAGACCTCGATGTCGTCATCGTCCACCTGTGCCGCCGGGAACAGGCCGGCGACGCCATTCGCGGCCAGCCAGTTCTCGCCGATGATGCGATCGAGCATCGCCTGCGCGTCTTCCCACAGCTTGCGCGCGGCCTCGCCGGTGGTCGGGCTGTTGAGCAGATCCGGGTAGCGGCCCTTCAGCTCCCAGGCGATGAAGAACGGCTGCCAGTCGATGTACTCGCGCAGTTCGGCCAGCGGATAGTCCTTGAACACGCGCACGTGCTGCACGGCGTGTGCGTGATGCTGGTGGTCGCAGTTCGGCCCTTCGCAGACATCCTTGGTCTGCTGCAGCAGCATGCGCGGCCGCAGCGGGTGATAGCTGCTCCAGTCGATCGGCGTCCGGTTCGCGCGCGCGGCGGCGAGCGGCAGGAATTTTTCCTGGCGGTCCTTGCTCGCATGACGCTCGCGGATCTGGTCGTAGTCGGCCTTGGTCTCGGCGAGCAGCTTCGGCTTCTGCTCGGCTGACAGCAGCGCGGAAACGACCGGCACCGAGCGCGACGCGTCCTTCACCCAGATCACCGGGCCGTGGTAAGTGGGATCGATCTTCACCGCGGTGTGCGCACGCGAGGTGGTCGCGCCGCCGATCAGCAGCGGCAGCTCGAAGCCCTGGCGTTCCATCTCCTTGCCGAGCTGCACCATCTCGTCGAGCGACGGCGTGATCAGGCCGGACAGGCCGATGACGTCGGCTTTCTCGGCCCTGGCCGCATCAAGGATCTTCTGCGCCGGCACCATGACGCCGAGGTCGACAACGTCGTAGTTGTTGCACTGGAGAACGACGCCGACGATGTTCTTGCCGATGTCGTGCACGTCGCCCTTGACCGTCGCCATGACGATCTTGCCCTTGGCCCTCGCCACTTCGCCGGGCTTCTTCTCGGCCTCGATGTACGGAATCAGCCAGGCGACCGCCTTCTTCATTACGCGCGCGGATTTCACCACCTGCGGCAGGAACATCTTGCCGGCGCCGAACAGGTCGCCGACGACGTTCATGCCATCCATCAACGGACCTTCGATGACTTCCAGCGGGCGCTTGCCCTCGGCGGCAAGCTGCGCGCGCAGCTCCTCGGTGTCCGCCTCGACGTGTGCATCGAGGCCCTTGACCAGCGCGTGCTTGATGCGCTCGCGCACCGGCAGCGTCCGCCACGCTTCGTCCTCGGTTTCGCGCTTTTCGCCGCCCGCCTCGCGGAAACGCTCTGCGACTTCCAGCAGTCGTTCGGTCGCGTCGCTGCGGCGATTGAGAATCACGTCTTCGATGCGTTCGCGCAGATCCGGATCGAGCGCGTCATACACGACCAGCGCGCCGGCATTGACGATGCCCATGTCCATGCCCGCCTTGATGGCGTGGTAGAGGAACACGGAGTGGATCGCCTCGCGTACGAAATTGTTGCCGCGGAACGAGAACGACACGTTCGACACGCCGCCGGAGATCTTCGCGCCTGGCAGGTTCTGCTTGATCCAGCGCGTCGCTTCGATGAAGTCGACTCCGTAGTTGTTGTGCTCGGCAATGCCGGTCGCGACCGCGAAGATGTTCGGGTCGAAGATGATGTCCTCGGCCGGAAAACCCACCTGTTCGGTCAACACGCGGTAGGCGCGCGCGCAGATGTCCTTGCGCCGCTGCAGGTTGTCGGCCTGACCCTGTTCGTCGAAGGCCATGACCACGACCGCGGCGCCGTACTTGCGACACAGCTTTGCCTGCTCGACGAACTTGGCCTCGCCTTCCTTCATCGAGATCGAGTTGACGACCGGCTTGCCCTGCACACACTTCAGGCCGGCTTCGATGACCTCCCACTTCGACGAGTCGATCATCACCGGCACGCGCGAGATGTCCGGCTCGGAGGCGATCAGCTTGAGGAAGCGGTCCATCGCGGCAACGCCGTCGAGCATGCCCTCGTCCATGTTGACGTCGATGATCTGCGCGCCGGCCTCGACCTGCTGGCGCGCGATCGCCAGGCCTGCGGCGTAGTCACCGGCCTTGATCAGATTCTTGAACTTGGCCGAGCCGGTGACGTTGGTGCGCTCGCCGACGTTGACGAAGTTGAGCTCGGGCACCAGGTTCAGCGGCTCCAGGCCGGCGAGCCGGCACACGGCAGCCGGCTGAGCGGGTGCGCGCGGTGCCTGATCCGCAACCGCCTGCGCGATCGCCGCGATGTGCGCCGGCGTCGTGCCGCAGCAGCCGCCGACCATGTTCACCAGGCCGGACGCGGCAAATTCGCGCAGGATTGCCCCGGTGTCCTGCGGACGCTCGTCGTACTCGCCGAAGGCATTGGGCAGGCCGGCGTTCGGATAGCAGGAGATGTAGCAGTCGGCGATGCGCGACAGCTCGGCGATGTACGGCCGCATGTCCTTGCCGCCGAGCGCGCAGTTGAGGCCGATCGCGAGCGGGCGCGCATGGCGCAGCGAGTTCCAGAACGCCTCGGTGACCTGGCCCGAGAGCGTGCGGCCGGAGGCGTCAGTGATGGTGCCGGAGATGATCACCGGCCAGCGCTGGCCGCGTTCCTCGAACAGCGTCTCGCAGGCGAAGACCGCGGCCTTGGCGTTGAGCGTGTCGAAGATCGTCTCGATCAGCAGCAGGTCGGCGCCGCCGTCGACGAGGCCGCGCGCCTGTTCGAGGTAGGCGGCGACGAGCTGGTCGTAGCTGACGTTGCGCTTGCCCGGGTCGTTGACGTCCGGCGAGATGCTCGCGGTGCGGTTGGTCGGTCCGAGCGCACCGGCGACGAAGCGCGGGCGGTCCGGCGTCTTCGCGGTCCAGGCATCGGCAGCCTCGCGCGCGACGCGCGCGGCGGCAACATTCATTTCGTAGGCCAGCGCCTCCATGCCGTAGTCGGCCAGCGAGATCACCTGCGCGTTGAAGCTGTTGGTCTCGACAATGTCGGCGCCGGCCTCCAGATACTTGCCGTGGATCTCGCGGATGATGTCCGGCTGCGTCAGCACCAGCAGGTCGTTGTTGCCCTTGAGATCGCGGTGCCAGTCGGCGAAGCGCGCGCCGCGGTAATCGGCTTCCTCCAGCCGGTAGCCCTGGATCATCGTGCCCATTGCGCCGTCGATGACGAGGATGCGGCGGCGCAGCAGTTCTTCGAGGCGCTCGGTGGCGGGATGCGGGGTCATGGCAGTCAGGCGGTGATGCGGGCGTCGATTATATCCGTCCATGCGGATGAACGGATATACCACGGATCAAGTCGGCGATCAGCGGTCGAATTGCCGTTCATCCGCCGATCACCGCCACGCGTCCCCGCGGACGACCCGGCGCCCGGGCCGGGCGGTAAGGTTCGCCCACTGGTTCAACAGCGCGTTCACGAGGACAGCAGCGAAACCGACCCATCTCTCCCCCCAACCCGGATCCCCCCAACCTTCCGGGTTATTCAAGGCCAAGCTTCATTGCTTGGCCTTTTTTTGTTTCTTTTTCCGGGGCGTCGAGCTTGCGGTAACATGCGCGGCCTTTTGTATCACCGCTGAGATTTCCATGCAGTACAAGAAATGGCGCTGCCTCATCTGCGATTTCGTCTATGACGAGGCCACGGGCCTTCCGGACGAGGGCATCGCGCCCGGCACCGCCTGGGCCGACGTTCCCGATTCCTGGACCTGCCCGGACTGCGGCGCGTCCAAGGCCGATTTCATGATGGTCGAGGCCGACTGAACATGAGTTCTGCCGCGCAGTTCGACGGCGTGTCCGTCGTCAAGAAAGCCAACGTCTACTTCGACGGCAAGTGCGTCAGCCACACGGTGCTGTTCGCCGATGGCACGCGCAAGAGCGTCGGCGTGATCCTGCCGTCGACGCTGCGCTTCACCACCGGCGCGCCGGAAGTCATGGAGCTGATCGGCGGCCGCTGCCGCGTGCGCCTCGCCGGCAGCGAGGCCTGGACCGAGTACCGCGGCGGCCAGTCGTTCTCGGTGCCGGGCCAGTCGGCCTTCGATATCGAAACCCTCGAAACCCTGGACTACGTCTGCCACTTCGGCTGATGTCGTGTTTCATGCCGGCGACCTGCCGGCACTGATTCAGGTCAAGGTCGACACCGCCGTCCGATTCTTAGGATCGCCCCGCCATCGAGGGGGATCCAATCGGGATGTCGGCCCACCAGGATGTATTGATCGTCGGTGCCGGGCCTGCGGGCCTGGCGCTGGCCTGCGCACTTGCCGACCGCGGTTTTGCGGTCACGCTGCTGGAACGGCAGGTGCGCGCCGCACTGGCCGAACCGCAGGATGACGGCCGCGAGATCGCGCTGACCCACCGCGCCGTCGGCATTCTCGAAGCGCTGGGCCTGTGGCAGCGCTTTGCCGAACAGGACATCGCGCCGATCCGCGCGGCACGTGTGCTCGACGGCACTTCGCCCCGCTACCTGGGCTTCGAACCCACCGGCTCGGGGCTCGATGCGCTGGGCTACCTGGTTCCGAATCACGTCATCCGCAAGGCGGCGTTCGACGCGGTCGCCGCGCGGCCATCCATCGTCCTGCGTGATGGCGTGCGCATCGAGCGCATTGCGGTCGACGCGGACGCGGCGCGCGTGCATCTGGCCGGCGGCGGCGTGTCGAGCACCCGCCTGCTGGTCGGCGCCGACAGCCGCTTTTCGGACACGCGGCGCCAGCTCGGCATCGGCGCCGAGCAACGCGACTTCGGCCGCACCGTCATCGTCTGCCGGCTCGCGCACGACGGTCCCGCGGACGGGATTGCCTACGAATGCTTCGGCTATGGCCGAACGTTGGCGATCCTGCCGCTGAACGGCAACCAGGTCTCCGCCGTCGTCACCGTCTCGTCCGACCAGGCCGAGTCGTTGCTGCAGATGCCGCCCGAGGACTTCGCTGCAAGCCTGCAACGACAGTTCGGCGATCGGCTCGGCGCGCTGCGGCTGATCGGCCAGCGTCATCCCTATCCGCTGGTCGCCGTCTACGCACAGCGCTTCGCGGTGGCGCGCGCAGTCCTGGTCGGCGACGCCGCCGTCGGCATGCATCCGGTCACCGCGCACGGCTACAACCTGGGACTGTACGGCGTGGAGGCGCTTGGTCGCATCCTGACCAACGCGCGCCGGCGTGGGCAGGACATCGGCAGCCTCGCGGGTCTGGCCGGCTACGAAAGCGAACACCGCCGCGCCAGCCTGCCGCTGTACTTGGGCACCAACGCGCTGGTCGGCCTGTACACCGACGAGCGCATGCCTGCGCGCCTGCTGCGCAGCGTGGTGCTGCGCATCGCCGATCGCCTGCCGCCGCTCAAAAACGTCATCACCCACCAGTTGACCGGCACGCACCGGTCTTCCGCCAGATCTTCCGCCAGGCCTTCAAACACCCAATGAGCACGCTCCTCGCCGACTTCGAACCCGCCAGCGGTGTCCTCAACGGCCGCGCCGGCGGCGAAACCACGGTGCGCCCGCAGTACCGCTGGGCCTGGGACAAGTACCTGCACGGCTGCGCCAATCACTGGATGCCACAGGAAATCAGTATGTCCGCGGACATCGCGCTGTGGAACGATCCGCGCGGCCTGAGCGACGACGAGCGCCTGCTCGTCAAGCGCAATCTCGGCTTTTTCGCCACGGCCGATTCGCTCGCGGCGAACAACATCGTCCTCGGCACCTATCGCCACATCAGCAGCCCCGAATGCCGGCGCTACCTGCTGCGCCAGGCCTTCGAAGAGGCGCTGCACACGCACGCCTACCAGTACATCGTCGAAAGCCTCGGCCTGGACGAGGGCGAGATCTTCAACATGTACAACGAGGTCCCGAGCATCCGCGACAAGGCCGCGTTCCTGCTGCCGTTCATCGACACGCTCACCGACCCGAACTTCCGCACCGGCACGCCTGAAGACGATCAGCGCCTGCTGCGCTCGCTGATCGTCTTCGCCTGCATCATGGAAGGCCTGTTCTTCTACGTCGGCTTCGTGCAGATCCTCGCGCTCGGTCGCCGCAACAAGATGGTCGGCGCCGCCGAGCAGTACCAGTACATCCTGCGCGACGAATCGATGCACCTGAACTTCGGCATCGATCTCATCAACCAGATCAAGCTGGAAAACCCGCAGCTGTGGACCGAGCCCTTCCGCGCCGAAATCCGCGGGCTGCTGGAGCAGGCGGTCGAACTCGAATCCCGCTACGCCATCGACACCCTGCCGCGCGGCGTTCTCGGCCTCAACGCCGAGATGTTCGCCGAGTACCTGCGCTACATCGCCAACCGCCGCTGCGCCCAGATCGGCCTCGAACCCATCTACTCCGGCGCCGGCAACCCGTTCCCGTGGATGAGCGAGCTGATCGATCTGAAGAAGGAGAAGAACTTCTTCGAGACGCGGGTGACCGAGTACCAGACGGGTGGGGCGCTGAGCTGGGATTGAACTAAGCGTAGTAGGCGCTGGCGCGCGTCTGCGTTCAAGCAACGATACATACTTCAGCTGAATCTGTTTCCAGTGGCAATTAGTCGAACGTCGTTGCCGGCTTTGCCTTGTCCCAGACCTTTTTGGCCGCGCTGTAGTCTACTTTGATCCTGTCGAAATCGGCCAATTCGGTGGTTACGACGGTCGTCGTCAGAGGAACCTGTTGATGATCTGGGGTATGTGAGTGTGCGTCGATAAATCGTGACAGCGTCGCCATGCGTTCGTGCACTCGGAGGGCGATCTTCTCGTCAAAATAGACTTGATCGAGCGTGAACATGATGTTCTCGCGCCAGCGCCGGACTACGTTGCCGAACAACTTCTTCTGAATGAAATCCTCGTAGGCAGTGCGAAGCTTGCCGCATGCCTTTTCCAACTGATCGCGTTGAGCATCGCCGGTGAGCTTCTTCGCTTCATCGAGGTGCTTCTTCGCCCGATCGTAGGCGGCCCCTTCGTACTCCTCATGCGGGAAGGCCAGCACATCCACGCGCCCCGGCTCTTGCATATCGCAGTTCCATACGGTGCGCCCAGTGAAATTCACCCCTTGGGCTTCGGCCGCAGATGCCAGGTAGTTGGTGAAAAGAATGTCGTGGGTGAAGATGATTACTTGGCGCGCAGCAGCCTCGGCAACCAACCGCTGTGCGATGGACTCCTTGCGGATGTGATCCATCGACGTCACAGGGTCGTCGAAAATCACGCCGGCGCAGCTGCCGTTGAGGTCGACTTCGGTTAGGAAATCCGCGAGCGCCGCAGCGGTCTGTTCTCCTTCGCTTAAAACGTCGGACGGCTCGAAGTTGCCGGCGCTGGCATTTGCGATCTCGATCTGCCGATCCGTTTGTCCGGCATCGCCCGCAAATCGGAACTGTACCGGCAAATCGAGCTTGAGCGCTTTGCAATTGTCCGTGAAACTGTCGATGAAGCCCTGCGCAACGAGTGCCTTAACCAAGACCTTCTGCTTGGTCGTGACTTCGCGCTGGATTCCGCCGAAGCCCCGCAGCGCCGCGCTTCCAATGGCCGCCCACTTAAGATTCGATACGGAGGTGACAATGTCAGCGTACTTTCCCGCAAGGATCTTGCGGTCTTCGAGCAGCTTCTGTTCCTTGAGCAGGGGCGCAATGAGCGCTTTGGGGTCTTTTAGCTCAAGGTCTTCGTTTTCCTTGGTAAGTCGCTGAAACAGATCCTTGATCCGCTGAGAAACTGAGTCGACCAGCGGCTTGTCAGTCGGAACCGACACATTGGCAATGGAACCTGCCAGGCTCAGCTTCGTAGCTTCGATTTTCGCGACATGCTCGGCAACGTCCAATTCAAGCGCAGCATCGAGTTCTTTGAGCGATCGGCGAGCGGCACCCTCCGCGCTGAAGAATCCTGTGTTCGCCTTACTAAGCTTCTTGTCTAGGGTTTCGAGTTCGATTTTGCTCGCTTTGAGCTGGTTTTCGACGTCGCTGGTTGCGACCTGATAGAACCGGGTCAAGCGATCGAGCGCTTCGGCGCCCAGTTCCTGTTGACAGAGCACGCAGCGCGGATTGTCCGCGAGAGCCGGCGGGAATGTACCGCCTTTGTACGCTTCCTGGTTGTAGGCAATTGCGGCGGCGATGAGTTCTCGCCATGCCAAGGTGCCGACAGGTTGGACTGGTTCGTTGCCAAACCGTGCTGCGGACAGCGCCGCGGACTTCTCCGTGAGCCGTTGTGTCTTGGTGATCTCCTGTTCAATTATTGAGATCAAATCCCCGCCGAAGCCTGTGGCAAGCGCCATCAAGGCCGTCTGCAACGTTTGAAGATCGGTGAGCCTTTGCTGGTTCTGTTGAATGAGTTTCTTCGGGTCCGTGCTGCGAAGCTCGTTGATCTTTTTACCCACCTCTTCGAGGCGAGCGTCTTCGACTTCTCCGAAAACTGCCAGCTTCGACAACGTGACGAGGTCGGTCTTCGCAGTCACTGCTGCAAGCGCCTGGGCTACAGCGGAGTCGCTGTTCGCAATTGCAAACTTGTCTGCCGCCGGGGATCTATTTGCGATATCGGTCTTCAGCCTTGTCTGGATCTTTCCGAACGCGTCCACCATCCGCGGAAACACGTCAAACAAGTAAGGCATTACCTGAAACGCTTTCCGCTCGTCCAGGTGCACGCGCACGCAGGTGGAGTCGAATACGGCGAAGTTGTCACGCAGACGCGGACATGGCTGCTGATAAACGTAAGTAGCGTCGCTGCCGTCGCCGAACGCGAACTTCGCGGTAGGCTCCGTCTGTACAACGGGGTTGAGCCGGACATCGCCCAGGATGGTGGTTTCGTGAGAGCGAGTGAAGCACGCCGCCTTTAGCACGCGCGCGTAGCCTGATTTGCCGGAACCGTTGGGGCCGTAAATTACCGTGAGCTTAGCTCCGAACGTCAGTTTTTCGCCGGAAGCGAGCGCATTGACGCCGGACACCCCATGCATCAATTGCAGATAAGGGAGTGCCTGCGGTGCATTGTCCTGGAACTGCGGAACCGCGATGGTGTAGTCCGTGCGGGCACCGTCATGCGCGGCCAAGCCAAAGTCAATCAAAAGCTCACCGTAGACTAGGCCTAGATCAGCGTCCGATATCTCGCTGGTGCCGACGAGCTTCGCCAGTAGACATCGTTGCCAAACAGGCAGCGTTTGTCCCCAAGTAGACAGCTCGTTAAAGATGTTGAATGAGGCTTTGGTCATTGTCTTCCCCGGGACCACGCCAGCGCGAGATGCAACTCCCAATCCCCAGTGCCCGCACAACGATCGACTTTTGTGGGCGAATTGGAACCATGGCATTGATGGACGTATTCAATGCCATCGTCAATCTGGAGACAATAGAAGGAAACCTCTGAGTGGCTGCTTTCGAGCGGCGAATATCTAGACTTGGCCGTCGCTTCTGGTCGAATGCGCCGCCGCCGCAAGCAGATTTCAACCGCCCGCTATGGGCTGGCCCTAGCCAACCACCGACTCGGAGGCGACAACCCGCCTGTGGGCAAACGGCCGCCATCCCCACCGCAGAATTTCTCTTGCCTCAGTCACTGGCAGTCCACTTCATTGGGTCAGACGCGTGATGGCGACTCAACGATCGATCGCCGCACCCTGTCCAAGGCTTGATGCAGTCAACCAGCCAATCTGCCCTTGAGCCGAGACAAACCACCACGTACCGCTTGCATTGGTGAGCCTGTCTTTAAGCAAGACCTCTGTTCCGGTCGTCAACTCGGTCGTGCGCGAGCCAAGAGTCGGTCCGTCGTAGAGCAACTCGGTTGCACTCAAGATCACGTTTTGACCAACCTCATGCTGCAGCAATTGCCTGGCAAACCCGTCAGGTTGCGATGGCGCAACAATTGCCGACGTCTGTGCCGTTACTTGCGCGGGTGACGCTTCCGGCTGTACCGATATGCTACTCGCCGACTCTGGCGACACGGCGTGTGTCAACTCGGCCGTGCTGCAGGTGCCCTTCGTGGCCAGGCCAAGCTTGCGCACCCGCTCCTTTCCATTTTCCTCACCAACGACCCTGAGATTCGCCCCGCCGACAAAGGCGCCCATCTTGATGTACTGCTCAACAAAGTAATTCTTGTTGCTCTCGGCGGTGAGCCTCAGGTCATTTGGGGAAAACTCGGATTCTGTTGAAATAGTGTGCTCGTCATTCCCCGCCACCTCCGTAAAGAAGAATACGTTCGGCGCGGACTCCCCGAGGCACTTTCCATCAACCCAGATGTCCTTCTTCAGGGCGCCGCCAGGACCGCTGGCGCGAAAAATGTAAAGCCCCGCCTGCCCTTGGGACGGTGCATTGAAAAGCTTAGCTTGGCTCGAGGCATCTTTGCCTTCCATAGGGACCGTCGCGCAACCTGCGGACATGGCGGCGGCGATGACGGTGAGTGCGGTTCTCTTAAGCATGTAACCCTCCCTCCTTGCTAAACAAACGAATTAAGTTTTGTTCACTTTGGCTATGAGGCCCAAATAGCCCAGTTAAGCTTCAGCCGCGGGTCTGTCGCAGCGAGGCAAGGGCACGTCAGATGCAGCGCCTGGTTGAGCAACACAGCGACGTTTGCCAGATCGCCGCGCAATAGGCACTTGATATCACAACGGCAACTCCCCGGCGCCGATAGCGCACCTATTTATGTGACCTATTCTGCTCGGCTTTCTAGCATACGGAAACCTAGGCCGCATGGGGGTAGTTCCCGAGATCCCGGCACACAGCACGCTGAGAACATGCCTCCATCGACCGACCGCTTTTGGGCAGCTCGGCGGCGAGTCTGACAGTCGTCTTCGGGCTAGTTGTTGCCCGTCCCAGTGCGCACGTGGGTAGGGCCCTTGTCGGCCTTGATCAGTCTCGGCATTGCGTCTTGCCGAATCCGGCCGATATGTCGCGCCAACGAGCGCAATCGTTTTCGTCAGTCGAGCACTTTCTCGACAGCACCGGTGTTGGCATCAACGATCACGATTCGCTTGGCGCTGGTGCCATCGGCCTTCGAGTAGTTGATGTACCAGGTCGCGTGGCTGGTATCCGGCGCCGCGGCGGTCTGGATCGACACGCTGTAACCCTCGGCGATGAGGTTGCCGCCCTTGTCCTTGGCGATCGCGTAGAGCTTGGCCCCGTCACGAACAAAACCGGGCGCGAGATCGGGCACGCGGCCAGCCGAGCCTGGCTGCGCGTAGCAGGTGAACATGCCGCGGAACGTGCTGACGGAAACATAAGCGTCGGCCGAAGCCGAGTAGAAGTTGAGGTTCCAGGCTTCCGATTTTCCCGCAGCATCCAACGGCCCCATGCTGGTGTTGCCGATGCGCGCCGGTACGGCGTCTGCCTTCCAGCTCTTGGCGATCTTCTCCGCCTTGCCGTACATCGCGGTGAGCGTCATCGGCGGAACATTCATCTCCATCTTGCACGCTTCCTGAGCGTGGGCGGTCCCGACGGCAGAGATCAGGAATACGGCAGCAGCGAATCGCTTCATGGCAGGCGCGCCTCTGGATCGAGCAAGACCCATTCTGATGCGACGCGCCCCTTGTTGAGAAGGGACCGCCATGCCGCAGCGTTGGCGTCGTGGCTGACGCCGCCGGGGCCCGGCGCCGCCGCCCGCGTCAGGCCGGACGCTTCCGAATCTCGCTGATGATGCGCTCGGTCGCCTGGATGAAAGTCTTCCAGTCGTGCGCGCCGGGAATTTCGGCGTAGTGCGATTCCGGCAGCGCCGGCGCGATCAGGCGCGACGTCTGCAGCAGACGATCCTGGTCGCCGCAGATCAGCCAGACGCGCTGGCGGCGCTGCGGGTCTTGGCTCCAGCGTTTCACGACGCGCCACATCTCGCGCTGGTAGTTGTCGCCATCGATCGCGGCCGGGACGGCGCCGGGCTGCCACTGCGACACGCCGCCGGCCGCGCGGATCTCGTCGAGCAGATCGCGGTCGCCCACCCACGGCGCCAGCAGCACCAGGCCGTCGATCGTGTCCGGATACTCGTATTCGTAGAACAGCACGCCCATTGCGCCGATCGACGCGCCCGCCAGCCAGATTTGCCGGTAGCCCTGTGCACGCGCCGGTGCGATGACGTCGGCCTGCAGGCGCGCGACGATGTTGCGCTCCTTGTAGTAGGCGAAGGTCGCGCTGGTCAACAGCACATCGGCTTCGGGCCAGTGCTGGTGCACGGCCTTGTCGATGCCCTGTTCCTGCATGTCTTCCGCCTCGTTGCCGAAGCCAGGCAGGACAACCACCAGCGTGCGCTCGGCACCCGGCTGAAGGGCTGGCACGAGAACGCTGGCGATCGGCTTGCCCGCATCGCCGATGGTGATGCATCCGCCGATCAGACCGGCCGACAGAAGCGACAGCATTGCGCGCAGGAAATTCTTCATCTCAGCCCTCGAAAGCTCAGTGGGCGTGGCCGGAGGAACCGATCCAGACCAGGGCTGTGACCGCCGCCGCGCACACGAGGTTCAACCAGAATCCGCAGCGCATCATCCACGCCTGCGGCACGCGCCCGGTGGCGTAGACCAAGGCGTTCGGCGGCGTCGCCACCGGCAGCATGAACGCGCAGGACGCGGCGATCGCCACGCCCGCGGCTGCGCCGGCGGGTGAAAGCCCCAGCGTCAGCGCCGCCGGCATGAACACCGGCAGCACGAGCGCGGTACACGCCGTGTTGCTGATCAGCTCAGTGAGGAACACGACGAACAGGACCACACCGGCGAGGACGAGAATGCGCGGCGCCGATTGCATGGTGCCCAGCGCCTGCTCGGCGAGGAAGCGGCTCGCGCCGCTGGATTGCATCAGCTCCGACAGTGCCAGGCCGCCGCCGAACAGGAGCAGAACGCCCCACTCCGAACGCGTTTCGATGTCCCGCCAGCGCAGGCAGCCGGTGGCGACCAGGGCCACCAGCGCGGAGAGCGCGACGACCGTGTCGATGTCCGCGGCGATGCCCAGGGCCCGCGCCAGGGGAACACCGCCGATCCAGCCGGCGACTGTCGCCGCGAAGATGGCGACGGTGAAGCGGCGTGCGCGCGTCCATGCCATCGGCGCCGATGGAACCGCGACACTGCCGCCGAAGCGCGGACGCAGGGTCAGCCAGAGCACCAGCATCATTGCCGGCCAGAGGATCGCCACCGCCGGCAGCCCGAAGGCGAGCCACTGGACGAAGTCGATGCCGGCCTGCGCGGCGGCGATCGCATTCGGCGGGCTGCCCACCAGCGTGGCCATGCCGCCGATGCTGCAGCTGTAGGCGATCGCCAGCAGCACGAAGGTCTGTTCGCGCAGGCCCGGCGCCGCGCCGGTATCCACATCCGTCGTACCGGCGTGCAGGAGGCCCAGCGCCAGTGGCAGCATCATCGCCGCGGTGGCGGTGTTGCTGATCCACATGGAAAGACCCGCCGCGAGCGCGCACAGCAGCACGACGGCGCGCGGGCGATGTCCGCCGACGGCGCGCATCACGCGCTGCGCCAGGGCGCGGTCGAGGCCCTGGCTCTGCAGCGCGGCGGCGAGTGCGAAGCCGCCGAGGAACAGGAAGATGATCGGATGGGCGAACGGTGCCAGTGCCGCGCGCGGCGGCGCCAGCCCGCCCAGCACAGCCAGCACCGGCACCAGCAGCGCGGTCACCGCCAGCGGCAGCGCCTGCGTCATCCACAAGCCGCCGATCAGCACGAACAGCGCGAGCGCGGTGCGCAGTTCATGCGGCGGCGGCGCCAGCCAGAACGTCGCGGCTGCCAAAACGATGCAGACGCCGCCGCGCAGCGCGCGCGTACCGGCGGACGCGCCCGGCGCATCGCCACCTTCGGCGGCTTCGACTGTCGACTGAGACGAAATCATCGCGCCATCCTAACCGTGGCCGTCGCTGACGACAGCGTATTGACGCCACGGTCAGCGATGCCACATAACTCGGTCGCCACTCGGAGTTCAGACGCATGAGCACAGAGACCCCGGTCGAACCCGCCGCGCTGCCCTTCGTGGCGCCCTGTCGCGTTTTGTCACCGAATGCGGCCCTGGGCTGGATCAGGCTCGGCTGGCACGACCTGCGCCGCGCACCGCGGCAGAGCCTGACCTATGGCGCGGTGATGGTGTCGATGAGCTACCTGATCACCGCCTTCACGTGGTGGTGGGGCAACCTGGGGCTGTACCTGGGGCTGATCTCCGGCTTCGTCTTTGTAGGCCCGTGGCTGGCGCTGACGCTGTACGCGATCAGCATCCGCCTCGAGCGCAAGGAACCGGTCAGCCTGCTGCAGAGCCTGGGCGACGCGCGCCAGCAGCTCGGCAACGCGATGGTGTTTGCCGTGATCCTGACGGTGGTCTTCCTGGTGTGGGCGCGTGCTGCAACGATCCTGCACGTGTTCTTTCCCGCCGACAGCGCGCGCGAGCTCAAGGATCTGGCTTGGTTTCTCGGCATCGGCAGCGCGGTCGGTGCGCTGTTCTGCGCGATCGTTTTCGCAGTGAGCGCGTTTTCGCTGCCGATGCTGATGGACCGCCGGGTCGACACCGTCACCGCCGTCGTCACCAGCGTCAATGCGGTGCTGCGCAACAAGCCGGCGATGGCGGTGTGGGCGATGCTGATCGTCGCTTGCGTGATTGTGGGGCTGCTGACCGCCTATCTGGCGTTCCTCGTCCTGCTGCCCCTGCTCGGGCATGCGACCTGGCATGCCTACCGACAGACCATCGACGCGTCGCGCTGGCCGGAGGTGCGCGTGCCGCGCTGAATCCTGCTCACGCTGCCGCTAGTTGCAGCGCGTCGTCCCCACCGGCGTGGCGGGCGCGCCGAGTCCGCTGAAGCGACTATCCAGATAGGCGATGGCATTCGGCGTGCCCAGCGCCGCGCCCGACGTGTGCGTTCCGACGGGGGTCGCACCGCCCGCGCTCGCAGCCGTGCTCCGGTAGTAGCTCAGCGGCGTTCCGGCCTGACACCATCGGTCCGCCAGCGCATCCGCGCCCGCAATGGGCACCAACTCATCGTCGATCTCGTGATACAGGAAGACATCACTCGCGGGATGCATCTCGGATCTCAGCAGGTCCAGCCGGGGGCCCACCGAGAGAAAACCCGCGGTGTTGTACGGCGCGTCCGCATTCACGTAGTCGGCCAGTTGTCCGTTGGGCGCCGCGGATCCGTCCGTCGGCTTGCCTTCACAACTATCCCGCAGGGCCGCGAGCGCGCGGCGCCCTTCTTCGTTGAGCAGGTCCGCAGGCAGGAATTCGGGATAGGCGCGCGCGACACCGAACAACAAGCCCAGGAGCAGGCTGAAGCTGTCGGTATTCTCGGCGCCGGGAATGACTTCGAGCAGATTTACCGGCGTACCGCCCGCGACCACACCGACCAGATTGATCTCGGGCGCGGACTGCGCCTGCATGGCCGCTGCCCACGTCGTGGCATAGGCGCCACCGGAATATCCCCAGAGTCCGACCGGGGTCGAAGCGGACAGACCCAGGGGTTCGAAACCCAAGGCTGCGCGAATCGCATCCAGTGTCGCCTGGCCCGACAATCTGCCGGCGCCGAAGGCATGGTCGGGCCCCTCGTAGTCGGGAATCAACAGCGTCCATCCCAGCGTCTGCAGCGCCGGCAGGTACTCCAGGGTTTCGGCCATGTTGGTGGTGTTGGCGGAGCTTCCCGTCGCCGTATGCGAGGGCGTGCATTGCGCGCCCAGGCTGTCGTAGGCGTGCTGGAACGACAACAGCACCGGATCCCCGTAGGCGCTCGGCCCCACTGGCTTCACGACCGTGGCCGTCGCTGCAATCACCCGGCCTTGCACATCGGTCGTGAGGTATTGCAGCTGCCAGGCCGAATTCGGCAGCACGGCCCCGGCAGGTTGATAGGTGATCTCGCGGAACTTGATGACGGTTCCCGGCGCGCCCTGCAGCCCTTCGGGCGCGCGATAGAAGTCATCGGCGTCAGGCGTCGGCGCGAACAGCGCCGCGTCCGGATCGACCGGACGATTCGACTGCGCATCGTTGTCGCTTGCCGAACACCCGGCCAGGACGATGAGAATTGCCGCGGCTGCGGCGCGCCATGGCGGCGACCCGTTGATCAGCATCAAATGGTTTCCAGAAGAGAGTGCGGGACGTGACCGGCGGACAGCCACTCAAGGCACGGAGTGCATTACGGACACTTCAGCCGCATTTCGAGTATCCGCAGTCGAGGCAGGTCGGGCAACCATCCTTCATCACCATGTCGCCGCGGCAGTTGGGGTCCGGGCACTGGCCGACGACGGCATGTGCATCGGTCATCTTCACAGCGGCGGATTCGACATCGACATGCGGATTGTCGACGGGCAAAGCGTCGCGGTAGAACCGCGTGCGCGCATAGTGCTCGGCCAGCGCGTCGACCGGACGCTCATTGCCGAGCTCGTCGAGGAAGCCGCGCTTGTGCAGTTCCTGCTGGATCGCCCAAGCGATCGCGGCAACCTCGGAATCGTGCACCAGACCCTTGCCGGACTTGGTCTTGCCGTACCACACCGGGCCGCGATCCCAGGACACCTTGCGCAGATCGGCGAGCGCCTTGATCAGGAAGCCGCCGCGCGCGGCCAGCGAGAGCGTGCGCATCGTCGCCGACACCCATTGATGCTCGGCCGAGGTCTGGCCCGCGGGCACGAAGAACTCGAGCGGCCGCTCGATGCACACCGGCTGGCCATTCATGCGCCCGCAGACGACGCCGAAGCCGATGACAAAGTAGACCGTCTTGCGCCCGCCCGACGAGGTCAGGTTGATCTTGGTCGTCGTCGATTCCCAGCTGCCTTCCTCGCGCCGGTCGATGCGCAACGTCAGCGGGTTGACGTCCTGCGCCGTCGCCGCGGGCTGCGCGTCGCGGAACACCGACCAGCCGACGATGCGCTTGCCGATTCGGGTGACCTTGTCCTTCTTCGTCATGACTCTATCCCCTCGTCATAGCGAGGCGCGCAGCGTCGCGGCGATTGTAGGAGCGGCCCACGGCCGCGATGGCGGCGAGCACGCAGCCGGAGAAGAATCGCGGCCATGGGCCGCTCCTACAGGTTCCTTGACGACGGTCTTCATGTTCAAAGTTTGCCGTAGAAGCCTTCCTTCAAGGCATCGTACAGATTCGCGGCGGAGTACGTCCCGCCCTCGTATTCGACCTTGGCGTTGCCGGGCAGGCGCACGGTGGTGCCGTCGTCCATGCGGAATTCGTAGGTGGTCTGTGCCAGATCCTTGTCGGCGACCAGCACGCCCTGGTGCACTTCGGGGTTGAAGCGGAAGGTCGTGCAGCCCTTGAGGCCGCGATCGATGGCGTAGTGGTACAGATCCTTGAAGGCTTCGTAGTCGATGTCCGACGGCACATTGATGGTTTTCGAGATCGACGAATCGATCCAGCGCTGCGCTGCCGCCTGCACATCGACGTGTTCTTTCGGGTCAGTACCCGCCGCGGTCGCGCTGAAGGACTGCGGCAGATGCTCGGCATCGACCTGCGGATCGACGCCGTAGCGATACGCGAGCAGCTCGTAAGACTCCATGCGCACCGCGCGCTTGGCCTTCTCGCCGGGCACGATCATGTTGCGCGTGTAGCTGTGCCCGAAGCTCGGCTCGATGCCGTTGCTGGCGTTGTTGCCGACCGACGCCGCCATCGTGCCGGTGGGCGCAATCGACGTTGCGTGCGTATAGCGCGCACCGACGTCGGCCAGCTCGGCGACCAATGCCGGTTCGATCTCGGCGAAGCGCTGGAAATAGCGCGAGTAGCGCGCATGCAGCAGGCGCCCGGGCAGCTTGTCGCCGAGCTTGTGACCGTCGCGCGCCAGCTCGGGTCGCAGCGCCAGATGCTCCGGCGTGATCTCGTGCAATGCCGACAACACCGGTGCCGGCCCTTTCTCGCGCGCCAGCTCCAGACCCGCACGCCAGTTCTCGACGGCGAGCGAACGCGTGATGCGCTCGGTGAACTCGACCGATTCCTTCGATCCGTAGCGGATACCCAGCATCGTCAGCGCCGAACCCAGTCCCAGATAGCCCATGCCGTGGCGACGCTTGCTGTGGATCTCGTCGCGCTGCTGCGGCAGCGGCAGGCCGTGGATCTCGATGACGTTGTCGAGCATGCGCGCGAACACGCGCACGACGTCGGCGTAGGTCTCGAAATCGAATTGCGCGTCGGCGGTGAAGGGCTTTTTCACAAGCGAAGCCAGATTCACAGAACCGAGCAAGCAGCTGCCGAACGGCGGAAGGCCCTGCTCCCCGCACTGCCCGGTGACAATGCCGTTGAAGATGACGGAGTTGTGGTCGGGTTGTGTCGTGTCGTAGACCGCTTGCCGCCCTTCATAGCAAACGTTCTGCACCTTCGCGCGAAACCCCTGCGTCTTGTACAGGCGCTTGCCTTTGATCCAACAGTGATATCTGTGCGCTTTCGTTTCTGTCAGAAACCCGATCTCCGCCATGAAGCGGTCGCGTGATTCACCGTCGATGATCAACTCGTAGTCGGCGCGACATTGATAGATTTTGCTGCCGCCCTTGCCATCGGGCAATGTCCGCTCTTTTGCGGGGCGTCGCTGGTGAATTCTTGAGAAGATTCCGAAGTTGGCCAGCAGCACCTGGACGTCCTTGAGCAAGGTTTCTTGGCTGGAAGCAAGCCGTACTGAACATGTCTGAGATTTTCCGGAGACGTTGACTGTGCCGTCTGCTTGGAACAGGCCCCGCAAGTACCCGGCGGCGCAGTCCTCGGTCCCTCTCCAGACGACTTCCGGAACATTGAACTTTCGTTCGGCGGTGAACCCGAAATGCTCGAGATAACGCGCTAGCAACACAGAGCCAATGAAAGCGTGGTTTCTGGCCTCGATGTGTATGGGCCGTACCTCATAGACCCTGCCCGTAGTGCTTCTGCTGGTGTTCGCGATCAGGCTGTTGACATACGCGGCAATGGCGGCAGCCAGAACTCGGTCCTCGCCCCAGAAGTTGACGTAGGCAATTGGCTCTTTGTCCTTTGTCGTCGTGAAGTGTCCATCACCGGTTATCAATCCAATCAGCGTGCCCAGATCTTTGGAGCCCTGCGTGCCGAATTGTCCTTTGCCGGATTGGATCAATAGTTCGTCACCGACCTTGATGTCTTTCAGCTGGATCTTGCCGCGCTGGGTATAAAACTCATGCCACGCGGTCGCCTTGATCTCGTAACCCTCGCGCGTAGTGACGCGATAGACATCTGCCGCGTGGCTTGTCATGAATGCCGGCACGGCAGGGCGGTTGGTCGTGCCTCGGATCGATTCCGGCAATGTGCGCGAATCGACTGTCAAATCCAGAGACTGTCCGCCTTCATGCAGTTCACCGATCGGAATCATGCCGAACTGCGTGTGCAAGCGAGTATCCGCCGTCACGCATGGATTGGTCGCGCGAATGTTCTCGCAGAACCACAGCGGGTTCATGCGGTTGTATTCGTCGATCAGGATGAATCCCGGATCGGAATACGCGTAGGTCGAGCGCATGATCAGGTCCCACAGCGCGCGGGCGGAGACCTGGCGATAGACGCGGCAGGCGGTTTCGCCGCGTTCGTTGACGGTGTACTGCGGTTCGCGCAGCGGCCAGCGCCGCCAGACGATCGTCGTGGAGCTCACCTCGTTCGTAAATGCGGGGAAGGCCAGGGGCCACTCGCGGTCTTCGCGCACGGCGGCGATGAAGTCGTCGCTGATCAGGCAGGACAGGTTGAACGCGCGCAGACGGCCGGCTTCGCGCTTGGCGACGATGAAGTCCTCGATATCCGGGTGGCCGATGTCGAGGCAGCCCATCTGCGCGCCGCGCCGTCCGCCGGCGCTGGACACCGTGCGGCATATCGCGTCGAACACGTCCATGAACGGCAACGGCCCGCTGGTGGTGGCGCCGGCGCCGGACACCGGCGCGCCGCGCGGACGCAGTGTCGAAAAATCGTAGCCGATCCCGCAGCCGGCGCGCAGCGTCAGCGCGGCGTCGGCGGCGGCCTGCATGATGCCAGCCATCGAATCGTCGATCGTGCGCGACACCGTGCAGTTGATCGTCGAGACGTTGGGCTTGAAGTCCTCGGCACCGGCGTTGGCCATGATGCGGCCACCCGGAAACGCGTAGTGCAGCGCGCGGTAGAACAGCTCCTCCCATTGCTCCGGGCGGGCCTCGGTGCGCGCCAGCGTGCGCGCAAGGCGGCGGCGCATGCCGTCGAGGGTTTCGTCCGGCAGGAAATACTTGCCGCGGGCAATCAGCTCGCTGGCTTCTTGCAGCGGCAGCGGCGGCAGATCGCGGAGCGGCATACGCTGTTTCATAATCGGTACGCGGACAACGGGCTTTCCATCGTACGCCGGTCTCTCCTCATGTGGCTGACCCAGATCACTGCAGGCGTCGCGGCAAGGCGCAAGGCGTTGCGCCTGATCGCCGTCGGCGCACTGCTGGCAATGGCTGCCGGCTGCAGCATGGCGCGCCTGGCTTACGAGCAGCTCGACCGGCTGGTGCGCTGGGAGCTGGGTCGCTATGTTTCTTTGACTGCCGAGCAAAGGACCGTGTTCGACCGCGAGTTCGCCGTGTTCTGGCAGTGGCACCGAGACGAGGAGCTGCCGGGCTGGGTCGACGAGCTGCGCGGACTGGCGACCCAGCTGGAACCGGGCACGTCCATCGACCGCGCGCGGATCGAAGCGACCTCGACCCACCTCAGCGAGATCATGCGCCGCCTCAGCGGGCGCTTCGCGCCGATCGCCTGCGTGGTTGGACCGCAGCTGGATGCCGCACAGGTCGAGGAAGTGCTGGACGGGGTCGACGAGGATATCGATGAGCTGCGCGAAGAGCAGGTCGAGATCGATCCGGAGGACGCGCGCAAGGAAACGCGGCGCTCGATCGAAAAGGGACTGCGCCGCTGGCTCGGCAGACTCACCGGCGCCCAGGAACAGGTCATCGACGCCTGGGCCGCGGACCGTCCCTCCGTTGCCGGCGCCTGGCTGGACTACCGCCTTCGCTGGCGCGCGGAACTGGAATCGGTCCTGGCTCGGCGCGGCGACGCGGCGTTCTGCGGCCGCATCACCACCCTGATGGCGGACGGCGCTTCGCTGTGGACGCCGGCGCAGAAGCAGGCCTTTGCCGACAACCGGACGCGCTGGCTGGACCTGTTCGCGGCCCTGATCCCGACCCTGACACCCGAACAGCGCGGGCATGCCCAGCAGCGCCTGCGCGAGCTGGCCGCCGAGTTCGAGGCGGCATCCCGGGCACCGCCATAGAACAAGGCGATTGCTCGGCGGAGATCGAGTAGGCCCAACGGCTGGGTGTTATTCCCCAATCCTTGGGCTAGACTTTGCGACCGCTCCGGGTTGTCCCGGAGCCCGAATAAGCCTCACAAGGGGAGCCGTACATGGCGGTCAAGATTGCCGTGCTCAAGGAAACGCGTGCGAACGAGCGCCGCGTGGCCATGGTGCCAGCCGTTGCCGACAAGCTGTCGAAGCTGGGCTGCGCAATTCACATGCAGGCCGGCGCCGGTGCCGACAGCCGCATTCCCGACAACGCATTCAAGAACGTGACCTTCGCGGCCAATCCGCAGGGTCTGGTGTCGGATGCCGACATCGTCGTGTCGGTGCAGCCGCCGGCGGCCGACGTGATCTCCGCGATGAAGGAAGGCGCCGTGCTGCTGACCTTCGTCTACGCGCATCGCGAGGCGGAGCTGGTCAAGCTGATGCGCGACAAGAAGATCACCTGCTTCGCGATGGAGCTGGTGCCGCGCATCACGCGCGCGCAGGCGATGGACGCACTGTCCTCGCAGGCCGCGCTTGCCGGCTACTACGGCGCACTGCTCGGCGCCACCAGCATCGCGCGCATGATGCCGATGACCACCTTCGCAACCGGCTCGATCCGTCCGGGCACCGTGCTGGTGATGGGCGTCGGCGTCGCCGGCCTGTCGGCGATCGCGACCGCGCGCCGCATCGGCGCCAAGGTCGAGGGCTACGACGTGCGCCCGGAGGTCAAGGAGCAGGTCGAATCGCTGGGCGCCAAGTTCATCGAGACCGGCGTCGACGCCCGCGGCACCGGCGGCTATGCGCGCGAGCTGACCCAGGAAGAGAAGGACAAGATCGCCGCCGTCGTCACCAAGCACATCCAGGCGGCCGACATCATCATCACCACCGCCGCGATTCCCGGCCGTCCGTCGCCCAAGCTGATCAACAAGGCGCAGGTCGACGGCATGAAGAACGGCGCGGTGATCATCGACCTCGCCGCGGAAGGCGGCGGCAACACCGAGTACACCAAGCCGGGCGAGACCGTGCAGGTCGGACAAGTCACGATCTGTGCACCGCTGAACGTGCCCTCGCTGCTCGCCGAGCACGCCTCCGAGCTGTACGCGAAGAATCAGTACAACCTGATCGAGCTGATGTTCGACAAGGACAAGAAGTTCGCGATCAACTGGGAAGACGAGGTCCTCGCCAAGAGCTGTCTGACGCACGCCGGCGAGATCAAGAACGAGGCTGCGAAGAAGGCGGTCGAGGGCTAAGGGGAATCTTATGGAACACGTCGCTACTGTCCTGACGGGCTTCGTTGCCCTCTACATCTTCATGCTCGCCGCGTTCACCGGCTACGAGATTATCGGCCGCGTGCCGTCGATCCTGCACACGCCGCTGATGTCGGGCTCGAACTTCGTGCACGGCATCGTCGTCGTCGGTGCGATCTACGCCACGCTCAACGCAAGCTCGGTGCTGGAGCAGGCGATCGGCTTCTTCGGCGTGCTGCTGGGCGCCGGCAACGCGGCCGGCGGTTATGTCGTGACCGAGCGCATGCTCGACATGTTCAAGTCCTCCGACAAGAAGCCCAAGTAAGGATCGCGCGACATGAACGCACAACTCCTGATCGAAGTCAGCGCGCTGGCCGCGTCCTTCCTGTTCATCTACGGCCTCAAGCGCATGTCCTCGCCGGTCACGGCGCGCTCGGGCATCGTCGTCGCCGGCTACGGCATGCTAGTCGCGGTGCTGGCCAGCTTCCTCTACTACTTCGGCGTCAACGAAGCGGCCAAGCCGCACCTGATGACCAACGCCGTCGTCGCCGCCGTCGCGCTGACGCTGGGCGTGGGCTGGGCCTGGTGGAGCGGCAAGAAGGTCGCGATGACGGCCATGCCGCAGATGGTCGCGCTCTACAACGGCATGGGCGGCGGTTCCGCCGCGGCGATCGCGGCGATGGTGCTGCTGCAGCCGGCGGTCGAAGGCGCGTCCGGCCACGGCACGCTGCATTACCTGGTGACGGTGTTCGGCGGTCTGATCGGCTCCGTGTCGCTGGCCGGCTCGCTGATCGCCTGGGCCAAGCTCGACGGCCGCATCAACAAGACGCTGCGCATGACCGGCATCCAGGTGATCAACGGCTCGATCATGCTCGCCACGCTGGCGCTGGGCATGTACATCGTCTTCGTCGAGCACGGCCACGCACCGCCGGCGATCACGGTCGCCTTCTTCGGCGCGGCCCTGCTGTTCGGCGTGATGATGACGATGCCGATCGGCGGCGCCGACATGCCGGTCGTGATCTCGTTGTACAACGCCTTCACCGGCCTCGCCGTGGGCCTCGAAGGCTACGTGCTGAACAACCCGGCGCTGATGATCGCCGGCATGGTCGTCGGTTCCGCCGGTACGCTGCTGACGCTGCTGATGGCCAAGGCGATGAACCGCTCGGTCAGCAACGTGATCTTCTCCAACTTCGGCGCCACCGGCGAAGAACAGCAGGGCGAGATCAAGGGCAGCATGAAGCCCACGGACGCCGGCGATGCCGGCATCCAGATGCGCTATGCCAGCAAGGTCATCATCGCCCCGGGTTACGGCCTGGCGGTGGCGCAGGCCCAGCACAAGCTCTACGAGTTCGTGAAGCTGCTGCAGGCCAACGATGTCGAGGTCAAGTTCGCGATCCACCCGGTCGCGGGCCGCATGCCCGGTCACATGAACGTGCTGCTCGCCGAGGCCGGCGTGCCCTACGACATCATCTACGACATGGAAGACATCAACGGCGAGTTCAAGGAAGCCGACGTCGCCATCGTCATCGGCGCGAACGACACGGTGAACCCGGCCGCGCGCACGAACAAGTCGAGCCCGATCTACGGCATGCCGATTCTCAACGTCGACCAGGCCAAGCAGGTCTTCGTCGTCAAGCGCGGCCAAGGCAAGGGCTACTCGGGGGTCGAGAATGAGCTGTTCTTCGCCGACAACTGCAACCTGGTCTACGGCGACGCACAGAAGGTGATGGTCTCGATGATCCAGGCGGTGAAATCTTTGGAAGGCGGCGGCCACTGAGCCGCACGTCGCTGGTCTCGACGAAGCCCCCGGCGACGGGGGCTTTTTCATGCCCGCGGCATCGTTCGCAGACATTGTTCGTATCGGGTCGCCGGTAGCAGTACGATCTGCGCTACGCCGCTGGACCAGGGGGAACAAGCCATGAATGACGCCGCCATCGACCCGTCGTGGTATGGAGAGCTGCGCGCTTCGCCGATCGTGCAGGATCTTGCCGACGACGTGCTCTCGACGATTGCACGACGCGGCAAGACCCTGGAGCTGAAAAGGGCCGATCCGCTGCTGGTCCAGGACGTGCGCGGCGGGCTTGGACTCTTCATCCTGCTGTTCGGCACGATCGCCATCTACCGTCGCGTCGACGACGACGTCGACGGCGAGAGGCTGAGTGTGCTGCAGCCGGGCGATTGCGTCGGCGAGTATTCACTGATCGACGGGCAGCCGCTGTCGGCCACGGCGCGCGCGCTGGAGCCGGTACGGCTGTTCTTCCTGCCGAACGCGCAGTTCCGCGCGCTCACGGAGCAGGACCCGCGCGCGGGCTGCATCCTGTATCGCAATCTGGCGCGCCATCTGGTCCGGCGCCTGCGATTGCAGTGACGCTATCCTGCCTGCATCGACCGCTCTGACGATTCCGAAAACCGATGCGCGCATTCCGCTACTACGACTTTCTCGTCGCCGGCATGGTCGCCGTGCTGCTGTGCTCGAACCTGATCGGCCCCGGCAAGGTCTGCACGATCACGCTGCCCTTGTTCGGCCCGCTGTCCTTCGGCGCCGGCAACCTGTTCTTTCCGGTCGCGTACATCTTCGGCGACGTGCTCACCGAGGTGTACGGCTATGCGCGCGCACGCCGCGCAATCTGGGCCGGCTTCGGCGCGATGATCTTCGCGACGTTCATGTCGGCGATCGTCGTCGGCATGACGCCCAGCCCGGACGAGCCGTGGAACGCAACCCTGCAGCCGGCGCTGGAGATCGTGTTCGGCAACACCTGGCGCATCGTCGCCGCGAGCATGCTCGCCTACTGGGTCGGCGACTTCGTCAATTCCTACGTGATGGCGAAGATGAAGCTGTGGACACAGGGCCGCTTCCTGTGGACGCGCACGATCGGCTCGACCGCCTGCGGCCAGGGCGTCGACTCGCTGATCTTCTACCCGCTCGCGTTCTACGGCATCTGGACCAACGACGCGCTGCTCGCCGTGGTCATCTTCAATTTCACGATGAAGCTGACGGTGGAGGTGCTGTTCACGCCGCTGACCTATCTCGTCGTCAACGGGCTCAAGCGCGCCGAGGGCGTCGACACCTTCGACTTCGACACCGAGTTCACGCCGTTCTCGCTGGCCGACAGTGGCGTGCGGCGCAAGCTCCCCGGGACCGACGCCGCCGGGTGAACCCGGCGGCGCTCAGCTCCGCAGCATCGCCCGCCGACACAGCAGGATGCCGGCGAGCACGATGCCGCCGCCCAGCGCCTGCAGCGCGCCGAAGGGCTCGGCCAGCAGCAGCCAGGCGAACACCGTCGCAGCGACCGGCTGCACCAGCAGGCTCACGGCCGAGAACGACGCCGGCAGGTGCGCAAAACCGTAGGCGATCAGGCCTTGCCCGCCGACGTGCGAGAACAGCGCGAGCCCGCCGAGCAGCAGCCAGTCGCGAATCGATGCCGGCCAGAACGGCTCGCCGCTGAGCAGCGCGATCGGCAGCACGCATAGCGCCGCCGCACTCGTGGTCCAGAACATCACCGCCGGCGTCGAGAATTGTGCGCGGCTGCGGCTCAGCACCAGCAGATAGCCGGCGTAGAACAGCGAGGTCAGGATCGCCATGCCGTCGCCGGCGAGCGTGCGCGCCGAGATGCTCAGGCTGTCGGCCATCAGCACGACGGCGCCGGCGAGCGTCAGCAGGAGCCCGCCGACGAAGATGCGACCGATGCGCTCGCCGAAGGCGAGCCACGCAACCAACGTCACCCACACCGGTGCGAGGTTCGTCAGCAGCGTCGAATTCGCGACCGAGGTCCAGTGGATCGACTGGTGCCAGACCATGAGATCGCCGGCAAAGAAGGCGCCGCCAAGCCAGAGGCCCCACGGCAAGCGATGGGGTGGCCGTCCGCCCGGCGTCGCGGGCGTGGCGCTGCGCAGCAACCACAGACCCAGCACCGGCGTCGCCAGCGCCAGGCGCCAGAAGGCGACCGCAGTCGGCCCGACTTCGGCGAGGCGCACGAAGATCGGCGCCAGGCCGATCAGGGTCGCGCCGGCGATCAGCGCCGGCAGTGCGCGCGTCTCGCTCACGCGTGCGCTTTCCAGTCCTGCAGCGCGCGGTCGTAGTCGCGCACCAGCGTGCCGAACACGCGGTCCCAGAGCGGCAGGAAGCCGGCGTAATTGCCGCGCACGCGGGCGTGGTGGAAGTCGTGATGCAGCGCGCCGTGCGAGCCCGGCAGCCAGTGCGTCGGCGTCCACGGCAGGTCGTAGCCGGCATGCCCTTCGGCCGCCTCCCACTGCCGGAACACGATCCAGATCCACAGCAGCGCGACATGGGCGCCGAGCAGCGCCGGGCCGAGGAAGGCGAGCGAGCCGGTCAGCACGTATTCGACCGGGTGCATGTAGTGGCCGGTGATCGCCCACGGCGCGAGCACGCGGTGATGGCGGCCGTGCACATGCTTGAGCAGCCAGCGCGTGTGCATCGCGCGGTGCATCCAGTAGTAGAGGAAGTCGTCGAGGTAGATGCAGAACAGCAGCTGCAGCACCAGCACCCAGGCCGGCGGCAGCGGCCCGACATGAATGCCGGACAGGCGCATCAGCGGCCACGCCGCGATCGCCCCGGCAAACATCCAGACGTTGTTGATCAGCCACTGGCGCACGGACTGCCGCACCATGCGCGGCCCTTGTATCAGGATGCCGCGCGCCTCGGCGTCGGCGTCGCTGAGCCTGGCACCGCGCGTGTTCTGGCCAGAATTCTGGATTTTCCAGCGCCGCGCCCACGCCGGGTCGCGCGCCGCGAGCCAGGTCATCGGCCCCGCGAAGCCCAGGAACGCGACCATGCTCAGCAGTACGGTGGCGACCGGAATCAGCAGGAACAGGGGCTCGCCATAGGTGTCAATCGCGGCGTCGAGCAAGGCATTCATAGGGGGCGAATTATGCGCGCGGCGCATATCCGCCCGCCGTGCCGAAGGCGTCTATCATCGCTCGCTGGTCGGCCGCTGGTCGGTCGCTCGCAGTGGCCTCCCCGCTTTTCCTTATACACAGTGCCGGCCAAACACGCGCTGCGGTCACAATCAATAGCGGAACTCGTCAAAATGTCGTCATATTCGTGGAGGTTGTTGATTAAATGACGGTTATTTCTTTGTTTTCACTGCGCCCGGAACTTGCCTTCGAGCATCGGCCCGATCGTCGCGCCGCAGCCTGCCGTTGCATCCACACAGTTATCCACAAGCCTTGAGCCTGCTGCTGGCCAGCGTCGCGGTGCCGGTTCCGCTGTACCGCAGCTTCGACTACCGCGTCCCGGCGGATGCGGCGGCGGTGCTGCGTCGCGGCAGCCGCGTGCGCGTGCCGTTCGGCCGCCGCGAGCTGGTCGGCATCGTCGTCTCGCCACCGCGCGAATCCGCCGCCGAGACTGGCGAATTCCGCCCGATCGGCGCAGTGCTGGACCAGGCGCCGCTGCTGCCGCCGGACCTGCTCGCCGTCTGCGAATGGGCGGCCGATTACTACCAGCATCCGCTCGGCGAGGTCTGCGCCACCGCGCTGCCCAGCCGCCTGCGCCGCGGCGAACCGGCGCAGCTGGAGCGCCCGCGGATTTACGCGCTCACCGCGTCCGGTCGCACGGCCTTGGAGACGCTGCCCGCCCGTCACCGCGCGCAGCGCGAACTGCTCGTGGCGCTGCAGGCCGGCCCGCATGCACGAGACGCGCTCGAATGCAGCGCGGACGTCCTACGCCGCGCGCTCGACGCCGGCTGGATCGAACTCGCCGCGACGACATCGGTCGCCGCGATCCACGCCCCGGCGCCGGCACCGACGGCGGAACAGGCCGCGGCATTGGCGCAACTCGAACAGGCCGGTACCGGCTTCGCCGTGCAGCTGATCGAAGGCGTCACCGGCAGCGGCAAGACCGAGCTGTACCTGCGCCGAATCGAAGCCGTGCTCGCCACCGGCGCGCAGGCGCTGGTGCTGGCGCCGGAGATCGGCCTGACGCCGCAGCTGGTCGCGCGCTTCCGCGAGCGCCTGGGCAGCGGCGTCGACAGCTTCCATTCGGCGATGAGCGAGCGCGAGCGCGAGCAGGTCTGGCTGCGCGCCCGCGCCGGCGAAGCACGCGTCGTCATCGGAACGCGCTCGGCGGTGTGGCTGCCGTTCGCGCGGCTGGGCGTGATCGTCGTCGACGAGGAGCATGACACCTCGTACAAGCAGCAGGATGGCCTGCGCTACTCGGCGCGCGACGTGAGCATCCTGCGCGCACAGAAATGCGGTGTGCCGGTGCTGCTCGGCAGCGCGACGCCGTCGCTCGAATCGCTGCACAACGCGCGCAGCGGCCGCTACCGCCACATCGTGCTCGCCCGCCGCGTGCGCGAAACGCCGCCGCCGCGCGTGCGCATCCTCGACGTACGCGGCCTGCCGCTGGACCACGGCCTGTCGCCGCCGCTGATCCAGGCGATCGAGCGCCATCTCGGCGCGGGCGGGCAAGCGCTACTGTTTCTCAACCGCCGCGGCTACGCGCCGGTGCTGTTGTGCCACGCCTGCGGCTGGAGCGCGCCGTGCACGCAGTGCGACGCGCACATGACCCTGCATCGCGGCCGCGGTCTCTTGATCTGCCACCACTGCTCGGCGCAGCAGCCGGCGCCGCGTGCCTGCCCGTCCTGCGGCGCGACCTCGCTGCTCCCGGTCGGCGCCGGCACCGAGCGCATCGAGCAGGCGCTGGCGAACCGTTTCCCGCAGTACCGCGTCGCGCGCTTCGACTCCGATCGCATCACCAGCGGCGAAGCGCTCGAGCGCCAGCTCGCCGACATCCGCGAAGGCCGCGCGCAGATCCTGGTCGGCACGCAGATTCTCGCCAAGGGCCACGACTTTCCCGGACTGTCGCTGGTCGGCATCGTCTCCGCCGACCAGGCGTTGTACGGCAGCGACTTCCGCGCGATCGAGCGCATGGGTCAACTCGTCACCCAGGTCGCGGGCCGCGCCGGCCGCGCCGGACAGCCGGGCGAAGTCTGGCTGCAGACCCACGAGCCCGACCATCCGCTGCTGCGCACGCTGGCCGAAAAAGGCTACGGCGCGCTGTGCGAGCAACTGCTGGTCGAACGCGAACAGACCGGCCTGCCGCCGTACAGCCACCTCGCGCTGCTGCGCGCCGAGTCGCGCGACGCCGGGCTGCCGCTGCGCTTCCTCGAAGCCGCCGGCGCACTGTTCGCGAACCGGCGCGGCGTCAGCGTCGCCGATCCGATCCCGTCCGGCATGGAGCGCCGCGCCGGCTACGTGCGCGCGCAGCTGCTGCTGCAGTCCGCCAGCCGCGCCGCCCTGCACAAGGCCCTCGCCGCCGCGGTGCCGCAACTCGGCGATCTGCCCGGCGCGCGCCAGGTCCGCTGGTCGGTAGACGTCGATCCCTACGACCTGATGTAGGAGATTCTATGTTGGCCCTCAAGTCGGAGAGGCAGCGAGCGCAGGCTGGTAATTGGACTGGTTTTTCATGAGTGCGAAGGCGATCCGAGCGAGTTTTCGCGCAAGGATGAC
>JBAZXW010000007.1:0-132826 GCA_041659605.1 Sinimarinibacterium sp.
GATATCTCCTACGGTCTGTGCAATCGCCAGATGCGGCCTTGGTCCCTCCACCCCGACAGGCTTTCGCCTGACCCCACTAACATACAAGCGGCCCATGGCCGCGATTCTTTCTCGTGCGGTGTGCACACCGCATCGCGGCCATGGGCCGCTCCTACAAAAGAAGGCCTCACGGTGCGGCCCGTCAGGGCATCAGCTGACGCGCAATCAGCGTTGCCGGATGCAGCACTTCTGGCCGACGGCCATCGCCGCGCTGCAGGCCGCCCATCAGGTGCAGCGAGCAGCCGATGTTGGTGCTGACGATGTAGTCCGCCTGCAGTCGCGTCGCGTTCTGCAGCTTCGTTTCGAGCAGCCGATCCGCCATCTCCGGCTGGGTAACGAAATACGTTCCGGCAGCGCCGCAGCAGCGCTGCGTGGCGTCCAGTTCGACGAGTTCGACCTGCGGAATCTTGCGCAGCAAGGCGACCACAGCGTCGCTGCGGCCAAGAACATTGCGGTGCGTGCAGGGCAGGTGCACGGCCACGCGCGCCTTCAGAGGACGCAGCTGCAGATGATCCGGCCAGCGCCGCAGCAGCGCCGCACAGGCTTCTTCGGTTCTGCCGGCGAACCCGGCGCCTTGGGCCGGGTCGGTGGCGAGGCGCCCATATTCGATCAGCGTTGCGCCGCAGCCGCTGGCGCTGTGCACGATGGTCCTGGCCGAGGCGAAGGCGCGCAGATTCCGGTCGGCATTGCGCCGGGCGTCGGCCGGCAGGCCGCCATGCTCGTAGATGGCACCGCAGCAGGTTTGATCGGCGGGACGCTCGACGCGCACGCCCATGCGTTCGAACAGCGTTTGCGTCGCGGCCAGTGTTTCGCCGTCGAGCACGCGCCCGACGCAGCCGCTGAACAGGCCGATGGTTTCCGCGTCGGGTGCGATCGACGCGGCGTTCGCGGATCGCGCGGCCGCGCGACCGGCCGGAATCAGCGATTCGAGCCGTGCCAGTTGCCCGCGGCCGAGGACATGCAGCGCCCGGACGGCACGCTGCAGCCCGGTCGAGCGGTAGAGCCAGAGCAGGATCGCGAGCGTGCGCAGGCCGACGCTCGAAGACAGCACAGCGCCGACGCCACGCGTGATCCGCGTGCGCTGCGGCTTCCGCTGCGCCAGCAGCGCGCGGCCGGCGTCGATCAACTCGCCGTACGGGACCTTGGCCGGGCACACGCGTTCGCAGGCGCGGCAACCCAGGCAGCCGTCCAGATGGGCTTCCAGTGCCGGCGTCGAAGTCAGCGCACCGATGGCGAGTCCCTGCATCAGGGAAATCCGTCCGCGCGGCGAGTTGCCTTCGTGCTGCGTTTCGCCGTAAGTCGGACAGTGCGGCAGGCAGAGTCCGCACTTGACGCACAGATCGGCCGCATCGAGCGGGAAGGCGGGCGGCGGCGCAGTCTGGGTCGAGGTCATCGATCTCTATAATACGCGTGCGTTTTCCATGCGATTCCAGGGAGAGACGATGCGCATTGCAAGCTTTGGCCTTCTGGTGTGCTGTTTCGCGATGCCCGTGCAAGCACAGTGGTCCGGTGAGGGCGCACTTGGCTATCTGGCCACTTCCGGCAACACGAGTACGAAATCGCTCAACGGCAAGGTCAAGGTCGACTACACGACAGACGCATGGAAAAACAGTTTCCAGGGGCTGGGCGTGTACTCCGCGGACCAGGATGAATCGACCGCCGAACGCTATGGAGCTTCGGACAAGCTCGACTGGAACCTGTCTGAGCTGGACTATGTCTTCGCCGCGATCGACTGGGAAAAGGATCTGTTCGGCGGCATTCGCGAGCGCATCTCCGAGACGGTCGGCTACGGCCGCCATGTTCTCAACGGGCCGGCGCACATGCTGGATCTGGAGATCGGCGTCGGTGCCCGGCAGACCGAGGAGAACCTGACCGGTGACCGCAACGACGACTTCATCGTTCGTGGGCTCGGGAAATACGGGTACAAGCTGTCGGAGACGAGCCAGTTCCTGCAGGTGCTGAAAGTGGAGACAGGCGAATCGAACACCTATGGCGAGTCGGTATCCGAACTCAAGCTGTCGATCGTGGGCAATCTGTTCGCCGGACTGTCCTATACGGTCAAGCACAATACCGACGTGCCGGCAGGGACGGAGAAAACTGACACCTACACCGCCGTCAGTGTCTCCTACGTGTTCGGGGAATCATGAGTCCCAGCATGAATTATTACCGTCACCACGTTTTCTTCTGCTGCAACCAGCGCCCGCCCGGCGACCGGACCTGCTGCAACGACAAGGGCGCGACGCGGGTGCGCGACTATGCCAAGCAGCGCGTGAAGCAGCTCGGACTGAGCGGAGCGGGGAATGTGCGCATCAATCAGGCGGGCTGCCTGGATCGCTGCGAGCAGGGGCCTTGCGTCGTGGTCTATCCCGAAGGCGTCTGGTACACCTACGTCGACGAGGAAGACGTCGACGAGATCATCGAGAGCCATCTGCAGAACGGGCAGATCGTCGAGAGGCTGTTGATAAAGTAGCCGCGGTCGATCAGAGGATCGGCGAGTCGATCAGCAGCGGGTCGGTCGTTTCCTTGCTGTCGGGCGGCGGTTCCGCGGGCGGCGCCACGGTCGATTCCGGCAACTGGGCCGGCACGCCGGTCATCCACACCAGCATGTCGTAGTACGTGCGCACGTTGCCGACGTAGCTCCGTGCCTCGTGACCACGCGCGTAGCCGTATTTCGTGCGGCTGTACCACTTGCTCTGCGTGAGCAGGGGCAGGCGGTCGCGGACGTCGAGCCAGCGGTTGCGATCGCCGCCCTGCTGCGCGGTCAGGTCGCGGATATCCAGCAGATGGCCATAGCCGACGTTGTAGGCGACGAGCGCGAGCCAGGTCCGGTCCGGCTCGACGATTTCCGCCGGCAGCTTGTCGAGCAGCATGCGGAAGTACTTCGAACCGCCGAGGATGCTTTGCGCCGGGTCCTCGCGATTGGCGATCGACAGCAGCGCTGCGGTCGCGGTGGTCAGCTGCATGATGCCGCGCACCCCGGTCGGGCTGACCGCCCCCGGATCCCAGTGGGATTCCTGGTAACCGATCGCGGCCAGCAGGCGCCAGTCCAGCCCCGTGACCTGGGCCGCCTTCTCGAAGGCAGGACGATACTTGGGCAGGCGCGTATCGACATGCGTCGCCAGCGTCAGCGCTCCCAGGCTGTCGACCTGTTCGACGTGGCCGAAGTAGCGATCGCGGATGCGCGACAGCTCGGTTTCGCCCAGCTGCTCCAGATAGTCTTCCGCGGCCTGCAGCAGGCTGTCGTCGCGCTGCGCCGAGAACGCCCAAGCCAGCGGTTGCGCGTCGGCGATGGCAAATGCCGTACGCAGGTTCGGGTAGTAACGCTGGTTGATGGCGACGAGATCGGAGTTTGCGATCGTGTAGTCGATCTCGCCATTGGCGACGGCCAGCAGCAGCTCTTCCGCTTCGGCGTCGGCCGTCTCTTGCCAGGACAGCTGCGGAAACGAGGTCTCACGCAACTTGCTCAGGTGTTCGGCATGGGCGCTGCCGGCGACCACCCGCAGCGTCCCGGCCAGCTCGCCGAGGTTTTGCGGCTTGGGCGCGTCCTTGCGATACACCAGCATCGGCACCACGGTTTGCAGGGGGTGCGTGAAGCGCAGGTCCCGGCTGCGTCCGTCGGTCACACCCAGGCCGGCGGCGGCCACGTGCACATCGCCCGACAGTGCGAGTTTCGCGGCGTCCGGCGGATTGGTGGCCACGCGGACTTCGAGCTGCACGCCCAGGAACCGGGCAAATCCGGCGGCGAGGTCGTACTCGAAGCCGACCGCTTCGCCGTTGGGGCCGATGTAATAGGACGTCGGGCTGTTGATCGTCGCGATCCGCAGGGTGCCCAGCGAACGGACCTCATCCAGCAGATCCTGACGCGGCGAGCAGGTCGAAACCAGCACCAACCAGCCCGCCACCAGCGCCAGCGGGCCCAGCCGCCACAGCCGGCGAGGCGTAAACCAGGTCACGGGCCAGGTCAGTATAGGTTTTGCGTTCGGGTTCATTTAGAATGCGCCCCCTGCGCGGGCAGGGTCCGCCAACCACACGCTAGCACACCGGATTTTCCGACTGCGTCTGGACCCTCCGACACGCCGGTTTTGAGCTGCTGCCCGGGACCGGTCACAATGCGCACCCACCACGGAGAGGTGGCAGAGTGGTTGAATGTACCTGACTCGAAATCAGGCGTACGTGCAAACGTACCGTGGGTTCGAATCCCACCCTCTCCGCCAATAAGCTGCTCGGGCCCCCTGCGGGCCCGAGTTCGTTTCAGGGGCATTAGAATCACGCAGTCCGATCCCACGTCCCGCCCATGTCCGCCAAGCAGCGCCTGTATCGCGTCACCTTCATGAACCAGGGGCAGACCTACGAGGTCTACGCCCGCGAAGTCAGCCACGGCGGCGGCATGCTGGGCTTTGTCGAGATCGGCAAGCCGGTCTTCGGCGAGAAGACCACGGTCGTCGTCGATACCAGCGAAGAAAAACTCAAGCAGGAATTCGCCGACGTCGAGCGCTTCTACGTTCCCGTGCACGCGGTCGTGCGGATCGACGAAGTCAGCAAGCGCGGTCCGGCGCGCATCGTCGGCGGCGCGGAATCGGGGTCCAAGGTCACGCCGTTTCCGCTCTACACCTTTGGCGGGGACGGCAAGAAGTGATCCGATTCGCTTCCCTCGGTTCCGGCTCGCGCGGCAACGCGACGCTGATCGAGGCCGGCGCCACGCGGATTCTCATCGATTGCGGATTCACCCTGGCCGAAGCCGAGCAGCGGCTCGCGCGGTTCGGCATCGAGCTGGCGGCGCTGGATGCGATTGTGGTCACGCACGAGCACAGCGACCACTTGAGCGGCGTCGGCCGTCTGGCGCGGCGCCACCGCGTTCCGGTGTGGATGACGCACGGTACCTACGCAGTCTGGAAGGATCGCGAAGTGCCGCACGCGCTGCGCTTCAGCCCGCACCAGGGTTTCAGCATCGGCGCGCTGGAGATCCGGCCGTACCCGGTGCCGCACGACGCGCGCGAGCCCTGCCAGTATGTGATCGCAGCCGGCGGGCGGCGGCTGGGCGTGCTGTCGGACGCCGGGCACGTCACCCCGCACATGCGCGCGGTGCTCGCCGACTGCGACGCGCTGCTGCTGGAGTGCAACCACGATCCGGTGATGCTGCGCGACGGGCCCTATCCGGCGTCGCTGAAGGCGCGTGTCGGCGGCGACAGCGGGCACCTGTCGAATCCGCAAGCGGCGGGTCTGATGCGCGGCTATGCGCACGAGCGCCTGCAGCACCTGGTCCTGACCCATCTGTCCGAAAAGAACAACACGCCCGCGCTGGCGCGGACGGCCATCGTCGATGCCCTCGGGATGGACGCCCCCTGGATCGTCTGTGCTGACCAGGACGAGGGCATGGCCTGGCGCGAGATTGCGTAGGGCGGGCGGTGCCCGCCGCGGCGGGCACGGGCCGCACTACGAAAGCGGTCGCCATGCGAAAATAGCGCCCCGGCACTGCCGGCTGGCGATCTATCTTCAAGGACCTTCATGTCTGTAACCGTACTGCCCGGCGCCGCAAGCCTCTCGGCTTTCCGTATCGCGCGCCTGCTCGCCGATCTGCGCGTCCATGCCCCCGCGCTCCAGGCGATCGAGGCGCGCGACCTCTACCTGATCGACGCCGACGGCGTGGCGACCGCCGATCTGCGCCGGCTGCTCGGCGAGGGCCCGGACGCGATCGCGCCCGCCGATCTGGTGCTCTATGTCGTGCCGCGCGTCGGTACGACCTCGCCGTGGTCGAGCAAGGCGACCGACATCGCCAAGGTCTGCGGACTCGGCGGCGTGCGCCGTATCGAGCACGGACGCGCCTACCGCTTCACCGGCATCCGCGAGCTGCCGCGCGCGGCCTGGGCGGCGCTGCACGACCCGATGATGGAGTCGGTGCTGACCGGCCTCGATCTGCTGCAGCACGTGTTCGACGCGCAGCCGCGCCGCGGCCTGCGCACGGTTGACGTGCTGCACGGTGGCGCGCAGGCACTGATCGCCGCCAATCGCGACTGGGGCCTGGCGCTGTCCGACGACGAGATCGACTACCTCGTGCGCCACTACCGCGAGGTCGGCAAGAATCCGACCGACGCCGAGCTGATGATGTTCGCGCAGGTCAACAGCGAGCACTGCCGCCACAAGATCTTCAACGCCGAGTTCACCGTCGACGGCCAGCCGCAGCCGCATTCGCTGTTCCAGATGATCCGCATGACCCACGCCGCGTCGCCGCAGGGCGTGCTGTCGGCCTACAAGGACAACGCCGCAGTCGTCGAGGGCGTCGAGGCGATGCGCTGGTTCGCCGATGCCGATCACGTCTGGCGCGAGCATCGCGAGCCGGTGCACATGCTGATGAAGGTCGAGACGCACAACCACCCGACTGGCATCTCGCCGCATCCGGGCGCCGGCACCGGCGCCGGCGGCGAGATCCGCGACGAGGCGGCGACCGGCCGTGGCGGCAAGCCCAAGGCCGGTCTGTGCGGTTTCTCGGTGTCGAACCTGCGCATTCCCGGTTTCGAGCAGCCCTGGGAGCGTGCGTCCGGGCTGCTTGCGCAGGGCGTGCCGGAGCGGATGGCGAGCGCATTGCGGATCATGCTCGACGGCCCGATCGGCGCTGCGGCGTACAACAATGAATTCGGCCGACCCAATCTGAACGGTTACTTCCGCACCTACGAGCAGATGACGCCCGATGGACGCGGACAAAGTCCCGATTGCACCCGCAATCGCGGATACCACAAGCCGATCATGATCGCCGGCGGCTACGGCAACATCCGCGCCGGCCACGTCGAGAAGCTTGAAGTCGTCGAGAACACCAGGCTGGTGGTGCTCGGCGGCCCGGCGATGCTGATCGGCCTCGGCGGCGGCGCGGCGTCGTCGATGGCGACCGGCAGCAGCTCCGAGGCGCTCGACTTCGCGTCGGTGCAGCGCGCCAACCCCGAGCTGGAACGCCGCTGCCAGGAAGTCGTCGACGCCTGCTGGGCGCTGGGCGACGCCAATCCGATCCTGTCGATCCACGACGTCGGCGCCGGGGGCATTTCCAACGCGTTGCCGGAACTGGTGCACGCCGACGATCGCGGCGGCCGCTTCGAGTTGCGCGACGTACTCTCGGCCGATCCCGCGCTGTCGCCGATGGAGATCTGGTGCAACGAGTCGCAGGAGCGCTACGTGCTCGCGATTGCGCCGCAGGATGTCGAGCGTTTCGCCGCGCTGTGCACGCGCGAGCGCTGCCCGCACGCGGTGGTCGGTACCGCGACCGCGGAGCGCCGGCTGCTGGTCGAGGATCGCGTCGAGCACCGGTCGGCGGTCGACATGCCGATGCCGGTGCTGCTGGGCAAGGCGCCGCGGATGACGCGGACAACGCAGCGGCAGCCAGTTTCGTTTCCGCCACTCAAGTTGCCGGCTGAGGGTACTGCTGCGTCGGGCAACCCCTCACCCCAGCCCTCTCCCCTCCTTGAGGGGAGAGGGAGTCAGGTCGCGGACGCCGTTGAGCGCCTCCTGCGTCTGCCGGCGGTCGCGTCGAAGAACTTTCTGATCACGATCGGCGACCGCAGCGTCGGCGGCCTCACGGTGCGCGACCAGATGGTCGGGCCGTGGCAGGTGCCGGTGGCGGACTGCGCGGTCACCGCGACCGGGTTTACGGCGACGACCGGCGAGGCGATGGCGATGGGCGAGCGCACGCCGCTGGCGCTGCTCGATGCGCCGGCCTCGGGGCGCATGGCGGTCGCCGAGGCGGTACTCAATATCGCCGCCGCGCCGATCGCGAAGCTGTCGGACGTGCGCCTGTCGGCGAACTGGATGGCGGCCTGCGGACAGGGCGACGAGGATGCGCGCCTGTTCGACACGGTGCAGGCGGTCGGTGCCGAGCTGTGTCCGCAGCTGGGCATTGCGATTCCGGTCGGCAAGGACTCGTTGTCGATGAAGAGCGTGTGGTCGCACGACGGGGCGTCGCACACGCAGACGGCGCCGCTGTCGCTGATCGTCTCGGCGTTCGCGCCGGTCACCGACGTGCGCCGCGTGTTGACGCCGCAACTGGTGACCGAAGCCGGTGAGACGCGCCTGCTGCTGGTCGATCTCGGCAAGGGCAAGAACCGCCTCGGTGGATCGGCGCTGGCGCAGGTTTATGCGCAGGTCGGCGATATCGCGCCGGATCTGGACGATCCGGAACCGCTGAAGAAAGCCTTCACGCTGATCCAGCGACTCAACGCCGAGAATCGACTACTGGCCTATCACGACCGCAGCGATGGCGGCCTGTTCGTCACGCTGGTCGAGATGAGCTTTGCCGGCCATATCGGCGTCACCGCCGAGGTCGGTGCGCTGGGCGCCGACGCGATTGCCGCGCTGTTCAACGAGGAACTGGGATTTGTCGTCCAGGTGCGTGCCACGGACGCGGCTGCGGTGCTCGCCGCGTTCCGCGACGCTGGCCTCGCCGCGCACGACATCGGCACCCTCAACGCCAGCGACGGGCTCGTCATGCGCAGCGGTGGCCACGTGCTGTTCGACGCCGCGCGCGAGACGCTGCACAAGGCCTGGGCGGAGACCAGCTACCGCATGGCCGCGCTGCGCGACGATCCCGACTGTGCGCGCGAGGAGTTCGAGGCAGTCGGCGCCAAGGATGATCCGGGTCTGAGCGTGCAGCTGAGCTTCACCCCCGCCCCGAACCTTTCCCGCAGCAGTGCGGCGATCGGCACGCGCCCGCGCGTGGCGATCCTGCGCGAGCAGGGCGTCAACAGCCAGTACGAGATGGCCTACGCCTTCCACGCTGCCGGGTTCGAAGCCGTCGACGTGCACATGACCGACGTGCTCGAGGGACGCGTGCGACTTGCCGACTTCGCCGGCCTCGTGGCGTGTGGCGGCTTCTCCTACGGCGACGTGCTCGGCGCCGGCCAGGGCTGGGCGAAGACGATCCTGTTCAACGCACGCGCGCGCGACGAATTCGCCGCGTTCCTTGCCCGCGACGACCGCTTTGCGCTGGGTGTCTGCAACGGCTGCCAGATGTTCGCGGCGCTGAAATCGATCGTGCCTGGCGCCGAGGCCTGGCCGAGCTTCCGCCGCAACCGCAGCGAGCAGTTCGAGGCGCGCTGGTCGCAGGTCGAGATCCTCGAATCGAAGTCGCTGTTCTTCGCCGGCATGGCGGGATCGAGGCTGCCGATCGTCGTCGCGCACGGAGAAGGGCGCGCGCAGTTCGAGCGTGCAGATCACCTGCAATCGCTGCGCGCCGGCGGACAGGTCGCGATGCGCTTTGTCGACACGGGCGGACGCCCGGCCGAGCGCTATCCGGCCAATCCGAACGGCTCGCCGGACGGCTTGACCGCGATCTGCAATGCCGATGGCCGCGTCACGATCCTGATGCCGCACCCGGAGCGCACGATTCATGGCGTGACAGGGTCGTGGTGGCCGTCGCGGACGGACGCCAAGACGCCGTGGTTCCGGATGTTCGAGAACGCGCGGAATTTCGTGCGCTGAGTCCGGTAGCTTGGGGTGAGCGCAGAGAGCCCCAACGCTCGACGCCTCAGTCCTCCGGCAACTCCGGTTCCAGCAGGTCCATCGGCGCATTGCCGTCGTAGACGAGGTTCATGCGCCGCTGCAGATATGCGGTGCGGACAAACACGTACGGATCGAGCTGCTGTTCGAGCACCGAGTCCAGCTCGAGCAGCTTGGCGCGGATATCGATCGCGCGCGCGCCGGCAACGACGATCTTCTCAGGCGTGTCGTAGCTGTCCACGTATTGCAGTGGGCTTAACCACATGTCGCCGACTTTGCCGAGAACGTCGCGGTTGGTGGTCGGCCCCAGCAGCGGCAGCATCAGATACCAGCCTTCACCCACACCCCAGTGGCCGAAGGTCTGTCCGAGATCCTCATCGTTCTTCTTCAGGCCGACCAGGGTGGCCGGATCGAGAAAGCCGGCGAGCCCGTAGGTCGTGTTCAGCAGAAAACGGCCGGTGTCGCGCGCCGCCTGCGTGAGCTTTAACTGCAAAAGGTCGTTCACGACGACGACGGGATAGCCCAGGTTGTCGAGAAAATTGGTGACGCCGCGACGAACCGGCGACGGCACGACGTACACATAGCCCTTGGTCACGGGACGCAGCACGTAGCGATCGGCCGTCGTGTTGAACGCGTAGATCGAGCGGTTGACCGGTTCCAGGGGATCGGAGGGTTCGTACAGCGAATTGTGTGCACAGCCCGACAGCGTCGCTGCGGCGACGATGGCCAGCCAACGAGGCATTGCTGGCAGGTTCATGCGCGGGCTGCGGCCCGATCGACGCCGAGGATGCCATCGACGCCAAAGAACCTGAGCAGTCCGCGCAGCTGGTCCGGTGGGTTCAGCAGTTCCAGGCGGGCGCCGCGGCGCTGCACGCGGCGCGCAATTTCGAGGAGCAATGCGACGCCGGCGCTATCCGCCTGCGTCACGTCCGAAAGGTCGATGCGACCGTCGGCGGCGATATCGTCGATGCGCGCGAATCCGTGTTCGGCCTGTGTGAAGGTCAGTGCGCCCTTGTCGAGCTTCACGGGTTCTCCGTTTCCGGCTTGTGCCGGCCATCGGCGATGAGTTGCCCGTTCATGAGGCGCTTGATCACCGCGGAAACGCTGGTGCGCTTGATCTCGGAATCGATCTGCGTACGGAAGTTGAGCACCAGCGAGATGTTTTCCGCCTTGATGTCCCAGATCTTCCATTCGCCGCCAGCGTCGCGCATCGAGAATGTGATCGGAACCGGCGGCTTGCCGTTCTTGCGCACGATGGTCGTATCGACATTGGCACGCTTGCCGTCGATACGCGCCGGCTTCAATTCGAAGTCGACGCCGTCGTAGTACTCCAGCATCTTGTCGGCATAGGTGTGGATCAGCATGTCCTTGAATGCCGTTTCGAATTGCCCGATCTGCTCCGGCGTCGCTTCCTTGATATGGCTGCCGAGAATCACCTTGGCGATATACGGCGTGTCGAAATGCGGAACGATCGTCGCGTCGACCATCTTGTACAAGGCAACCTTGTCCTTCTGGTAGGTCTCGACGTTCTGCGCGATGTCGGCCCGCGCGGTATCCGTGGCGGTGCGGATGATCTGCTCCGGCGCCTCCGCGATCGCGTAGGCGCTCAGCGTAATGCTTGCGGCGGCGATCGTTGTCGTCAGTTTGCGGATGAAGCCTGCCATGGCATTGACCTCCTTGCTGTTACTGCTTGCCCTTGTCGGTACCGGAATCCAGCGAAGTCGCCAGCTTTTCGAGCGCGCTCGCCAGCTTGTCGTTCTTGCCCTCGCCCTGCGACGAGAGAAACTGTCCGATCAGATTCTCCAGCACCAGAGCGCCCTGCGTGAGTTCGAGCGTGCCACCATCCTTCAGATACTCGTCGAGCCCGCCGGGTTCCAGTCCGATGTACTGCTCGCCAAGCAGGCCGGCGGTCAGGATCTTCGCGCTGGAGTCTTCCGGAATCCGGTCGTAGCGTGCTGCGATATCCAGTTGCACTTGTGCCTCGAAGGTTGCGGGATCGATGCCGATAGACCGCACCCGGCCGATCTTCACACCGGCGAGCGTCACTGCCGAGCCGGCCTTGAGGCCGCCGATGTTGCCGAACTTCGCCGACACCGCATACGTATCGCCGTTGCCGACGGATTCAAGGCTGGCGACGCGGAAGGTCAGGACAAAGACTGCCGCGACGCCGAGACAGACGAAGAGTCCGACCAGTATTTCCAGCGCTTTCGATTGCATAGGGTCGTGATCCTAGGGTCCGGGAACGGCTATTAACGAAACATGAATGCGGTGAGCACGAAGTCCAGCGCGAGGATGCTCAGCGAGGAGACCACCACGGTGGAGGTCGTCGCGCGCGAGACACCTTCGGACGTCGGGATTGCGTGATAGCCCTGGTACACAGCGATCCAGCTGATCGTGGCGCCGAACACAATGCTCTTGACGAAGCTCTGGCGGATGTCCTCGAGCTCGACGTTGGAGCGGATCTGCGACCAGTAGCTGCCGGAGTCGACGCCCAGCAGTTCGACGCCGATGGCGTGCCCGCCGGCAATGCCGATCGCCATGACAATGAAGATTCCGGCGAGCAGCGGCATCGAGATCACGCCGGCGATGAAGCGTGGGGCGATGACGCGCCGCACCGGGTCGACCGCCATCATCTCCATCGCCGACAGCTGGTCGGTGGCGCGCATCAGGCCGATCTCGGCGGCGAGCGCCGATCCCGCGCGTCCGGCGAACAGCAGCGCGGTGACGACCGGCCCCAGCTCGCGGACGATCACCAAGGCGACGAACACGCCCAGCGATTCCTCGGCGCCGAAGCGCACCAGGGTGCGATGGCCCTGTAATGCCAGCACCATGCCGACGAAGCTGCCGGACAGCACGACGATGATCAGCGACAGCACGCCGACGCTGTAGGTCTGCTGCACGAGCAGCCGCGGTCGCATCAGCGCGGCCGGGATCGCCTGGAGGATCGACACCAGGAAGAACTGCGCACGACCGAGGCCGGCGAGGAAATTCGACAGCACCTGCCAGACGCCGCTCATGCCGTCGCTCCCCCCCTCAGATCCCCCATCAAGTCCTGCTCCAGGCTGGGCGCCTTGTACTGAAACGCGATCGGGCCGTCGTGGCGGCCTTCGAGGAACTGGCGCACCAGTTCCGAGGACGAGCCGCGGATCGCATCCGGCGTGCCGTGATCGAGAATCTTGCCGCCGTAGACGATGTAGGCGTAGTCGGCGATCGACAGCACCTCGGCGACGTCGTGCGAGACGACGATGCTGGTGATGCCCAGCGACTCGTTGAGCGAGCGGATCAGGCGCATCAGCACGCCCATGCTGATCGGGTCCTGACCGGTGAACGGCTCGTCATACATCACCATGTCGGGATCGAACGCGATCGCGCGCGCCAGCGCGACGCGGCGCGCCATGCCGCCGGACAATTGCTCCGGATACAGGTCGCGCGCACCGCGCAGACCGACGGCTTCGAGCTTCATCAGCACGATGTCGCGGATCAGCTCCGGCGCCAACCGGGTGTGTTCGCGCAGCGGGAATGCGACGTTTTCGAAGACGTCGAGATCGGTCAGCAGGGCGCCGTTCTGAAACAGCATGCCCATGCGCCGGCGCATCCGGTACAGATCGGTCCGGCTCTGCTGGTGCACGTCCTGGCCGTCGAAATGCACGGTACCGCGGTTGGGGCGCCACTGGCCGCCGATCAGGCGCAGCAGGGTGGTCTTGCCGGTGCCCGACGGGCCCATGATCGCCGTGACCTTGCCGCGACGGATGTCGAGATCGACGCCGTCGTAGATCGGCCGCGCGCCGTAGCCGAAGTGCACGTCGCGGACCTTCACCAACACGTCGGTGTCTTGTTCGGGGCTGCTCATCGGATGGCCGGGGGGTGAGCGTCCCTGCGGTGGACCGCAGGTTTCGTATGAGTATCGGGCCTATTGTAGCCGAGCATCGCCGGCGCCCCTCAGCCTTTGCGTGAACCGGCTCGCAGTTGCGCGAGCAGATGCGGGCCCAGATCGGTGGCCACTGTCTCGACCCGGTCCGGACCGCCCAGATCGGAGACCTGGGTCATGCGCAGGCCGCGGTAGCCGCAGGGATTGATGCGGGCGAAGGGTTCCAGGTCCATCGCGACGTTGAGCGACAGCCCGTGGTAGCTGCAGCCGCGGCGTACGCGCAGGCCCAGCGAGCCGATCTTCGCGCGTCCCGCCTGGCCGCCGGCATGGTCGACGTACACGCCCGGCGCGGCCGGATCCGCATGCGCCGCGATGCCGTAACCGCCGAGTACCTCCACCATCGCCTGCTCGATGCGGCTGACCAGGCTGCGGATGCCGAAGCCGAGGCGGTTCAGGTCGAGCAGGAAATACACCACCAGCTGGCCGGGGCCGTGGTACGTCACCTGGCCACCGCGGTCCGATTGCACGACCGCGATGCCGCCGGGGGCGAGCAGATGCTCGGCCTTGCCGGCCTGACCCTGGGTGAACACCGGCGGGTGTTCCAGCATCCAGATTTCGTCAGGGGTTTGTGCGTCGCGTGCGTCCGTGAACGCGCGCATGCGCGCCAGGGCTTCCTCATAGCCGACCCGGCCAAGCTGGCGCACCAGCGGTGACGCGACGGCGAGATCGGGGAGCGCGGACATGGGCGGGTGGAGCGAAGAACGGGAAGCGCGCTTACCAGCCGAACCAGAGGCGGATCGTGTCGATCAACCAACGGAAGAAGCCACCCTCGGGGACATCGACCAGCGCGACGAGCGGAATGGTCTTGAGCGTCTTGCCGTCGAGCGCAATGGTTGCGGTGCCGACGGCCTGACCTTTCGCCAGCGGCGCGACGAGCGGGGCGTTGACTTGTGTGCTGATCTGTACGCGCTCGGAGCTCCCGCGGAGCAGCGAGATGCTGACCGGTTCGAGTGTGCCGACCTCGACGCTGTCGGCCGCGCCCTTGTAGACCTCCGCGGACTGCGCCGGCTTGCCGGCGCCGAGCAGGTTCGCGGTCTCGAACACGCGGAAGCCGTAATTGAGCAGTTCGAGGCTGGCCTGCTCGCGGTAGGCCCAGCTGTTGGCGCCCATCACGGCGGCGATCAGGCGGCGGCCGTCGCGCTGGGCGGACGTCAGCAGGCAATAGCCGGCCTCGGAGGTGTGACCGGTCTTGATGCCGTCGATGCTCGGGTCGCGGTTGAGCAGCAGGTTGCGGTTCGGCTGGCGGATCTTGTTCCAGGTGAATTCACGCTCGGCGAAGAGCGTGTACCAGTCCGGGAAGTCGTGAATCAGTGCGCGCGCGAGGATCGCCAGATCGCGCGCCGTCGTGTAATGGTCCGGATCGGGCAGGCCGGAGGCGTCGACGAAGTGCGAGTTCTGCATGCCGAGCTTCGCTGCGTACTGGTTCATCACGCCTGCGAATGCGGATTCGCTGCCGGAGACGTGCTCGGCGATGGCGATGGTCGCGTCGTTGCCGGACTGGACGATGATCCCGCGCAGCAGGTCCTCGAGTCCGACCTGCGAGCCGACCTGCAGGAACATGCGCGACTCGGAGGAATCGATGCCCTGCCGCCAGGCCTTCTCGCTGATGAGCACTTGGTCGTCGGGCGACAAGCGCTTCTGCCGGATTTCGTCGAAGACGATGTAGCTCGTCAGCACCTTGGTGATGCTCGCCGGCGCGACGCGCTGGTCCGCATTGCTTTCCGCGAGCACCTGCTGGCTGGCGTAGTCATACAGGATGTAGCTGCGGGCGGCGATGTCCGGCGGGCTGGGCACCTGGGCAACGGCCGGCAGCGAAAAGCAGAAGAGGCACAGCGAACGGATCAGCGAGCGCATGGGGGGCTTCATGTCGACGATGTGAGCGGGGAAAGGGGCCGGACGCCCGGTCGGCGGCGATTTTATCGCAATGCAGCAAATTGCAGGGCTACTGGTGCATCCAGGTGGCAGCGTAGCCCAGCGCCTGCAGGCTATTGCGGATCGGATCGGCGGCGGAAATGTCGCTGAACGGGCCGACGACGACCCGGTGCAGCGTCGCGCCGTCGCTTTCGTCGAGCAGGATCTGCACGTTTGCGTGGCCCTGCTGCGCGAGGGTTTCACGCAGCGCCACGGCGTTGATCGGGTCCGCATACGCCGCGATCTGCAGCCAGCTGTCCTTTGTCGGCTCGGGCTCCAGCGGATCGAGCGCGACGATTTCGACCGCAGCGCTGCCGTGGTCGAGCATGCCTAGCTTGGCAGCCGCCGCGTACGAAAGGTCGATTACGCGCCCCTTGTGGAACGGACCGCGGTCGTTGACCCGCACGACGACGTTCTTGCCGTTATCGAGCCGGGTGACACGCACAAAGCTGGGCAGCGGCAGCGACTTGTGCGCGCCGGACATCTTGTACATATCGTAGGTTTCGCCGTTCGCCGTCTTGTGGCCGTGAAACTTCTTGCCGTACCAGGAGGCGTTGCCGCGTTCGCGGAAGCCGGATGCACGGTCGAGCACGCGATAGGTCTTGCCGAAGACTTCGTAGACCGGCGAATTGCCCCCCGTCGATTTCGCTTCCTTCGTGGGGACCGCGTCCGGTGTGTCCTCGATGGCTAGCGGAACCTCCTCGGGTTTTGGGGGTTCGTCCTGGGTCAGGGTGTAGCGCCCGGCATTGGGATCCTTGGAATTGGATTGAGGCAGGTCCGGCACGCCCGAACTCGGTCCGCGCGGAGACGGAATCGTGCTGCACGCCGCCGCCATCGCCGCAAGCACCAGCACCAGACTGCGCGCGCACAGCCGGATCAACCGGGCGACTCCGCCAGCGCCGCGGCGGCGAGCGCGGCTTCGATGCGCCGCGACAGCTGCGTCACCGCCATGCCGTAAAACACGCGTGGGTTGTAGGTCATCACCGAATAGAAATTGCGGAAGCCGAGCCAGTACTCACGGGTGCCGTCATCCAGCGGCAGCTCGATCAGTCCGACCGGCGTACCGGCCGGCAGTTCCGTATCGGGGTGGATGCCCAGCGCGGCCAGATCGTCGACGCGATGCGTCACGTCGCGGCCGTTGCGCGGGATCGAATCGGGGACCGCACCGTCCACCTGAGCGCGCACGATCACCGGCTCGCCGCGCTGCCAGGCGCGCGCCGGGTCGTACTGCGTCAGGTAGCGCGCGATCGAGCCGATGGCGTCGGGCAGCGACCACAGGTCGCGGCGACCGTCGCCGTCGAAGTCCAGTGCGAGGCGCCGGTAGTTGCTGGGCATGAATTGCGCCGCACCCATCGCGCCGGCGTAGGAGCCCTGCGGTACGGTCGGTGCAAAGCCGAAATCGCGACAGAACGCGAAATACTCGGCGAGCTCGCCGAGAAAGAACGGATACCGCGTCGGATGATCGAAACCCTGCGTGCTGAGTGAATCGAGCACGCGCACCGAGCCGGTAATGCGCCCGTAGCGAGTTTCGATGCCGAGCACGCCCGCGATCACCGCCGGAGGTACGCCGAATTCCTCTTCCGCACGCGCAAACCACTTGTCGTGGGTCTGGAGTGCATCGAGGCCGGCGCGCACGCGGCTGTCGTCGATCCGGCGTGCGTACTGGGTCCAGGTCTCGGTCTTCTCGGGCGCCTTCTGTTCGCGTTCGACCAGCTGTGGCAGGCGCTGCGCCTCGGCCAGTGCAAGCCGGACCTGCTCCAGTTCTTCCTTGCCGAATGCGAACTCCGTCGCCAGGCGCCTGAGCAGTTCGGGCGCCCGTTCGTGGTCCGAGTAGTCGGCGCGCCCACTGCCTGCGGCGGTCAGCGCCAGCAGGACAAGGATTGCTTTGGTTCGACGTCCCGTCACTTGGCCAGCAGTTTGCGGTGGGTATGAATGGACATCAGCATACCGAAGCAGGCCAGAAGTGACACCGCCGAAGTGCCGCCGTAACTCACCAGCGGCAGCGGCACGCCCACGACCGGCAGCATGCCGATGACCATGCCGATGTTGATGAAGACGTAGGCGAAGAACGTCAACGTCAGGCTGCCGCCGAGTACGCGCTCGAACGTGCTCTGCGCACGCAGCGCGATCCACATGCAGCGGCCGATGATGCAGACGTACAGCAGCAGCAGCAGCAGCACGCCGAGCAGGCCCAGTTCCTCGGAGAACACCGCGAAGATGAAGTCGGTGTGCGATTCGGGCAGGAAGTCGAGCTTGGCCTGGGTGCCGTTGAGCCAGCCCTTGCCGAACAGGCCGCCGGAGCCGATGGCGATCTTCGACTGGGTGATGTGATAGCCCGCGCCCAGGGGGTCGCTCTCGGGATCGAGCAGGGTCAGGATGCGCTTGCGCTGATAGTCGTGCAGGCGTTCCCACAGCAGCGGTGCCGCGGCGGCCACGGCCCCCAGCGCGCCCAGGATCCAGCGCCACTGCAGCCCGGCGAAAAACAGCGCAAAGCCGCCGGCGGTGATGATCAGCAGTGCGGTGCCCAGGTCGGGCTGCTTCATGATCAGTGCGGCCGGCAGACCGATCAGGACCAGCGTCATCAGAATCGTCAGCAGGCTCGGTGGCAGGCGGCGCGTGTGCAGGAACGCCGCCGCCGTGACCGGCATCGCCAGTTTCATCAGCTCCGATGGCTGGAAGCGGATCACGCCCAGATCGAGCCAGCGCTGCGCGCCCTTGGCGGTGTCGCCGAGCAGCAGCACCAGCACCAGCAGGATCAGGGTCAGTCCGTAGCCCCAGGGCGTGATCGTGCGGTAGATGTCCGGCGGCGCCTGCGCCACGGCAATCATCGCGATCACGCCCAGCAGCACGCGCTGGGTCTGGCTCCACATCGCCGGCATGGAGTGGCCGGAAGCGGAGTACTGAACGAAGATGCCGACTGCGGCCAGGCACAGCAGCATCAGCAGCAGCGGCAGATCGATGTGCCAGGTTTCGAGCCAGTCGCCCATCCCCGGTTCCGGCTTGCGCGGCCGCGTGCCGTGCAGGACTTGCGAAATCATTCGTCCACCTCCGGTACCGGGGTTTCGGGAGCCGGCGCGGCGTTGCCGTCCGGCGTGCGCCCGAAGCGGATCTTGCCGAGCAGATACTGATCCATGACCTGGCGCGCGATCGGCGAGGCCGCCGAGCCGCCGTGGCCGGCATGTTCCGCGATGACCGCGACGGCGATGCGCGGATCCTCGACCGGCGCGAACGCGATGAACAGCGCATGGTCGCGCAGGTGCATCGGCGTTTCTTCCAGCGTCGGTGCGACCTTTTCGTCCTGCCGCAGTCCGGCGACCTGCGCCGTGCCGGTCTTGGATGCAATCCGGTACGGTGCGTCCTTGCCGATGCGATACGCCGTGCCGATGGGCGAATGGGTCACGTTTTCCATCGCCGTGATCACCGCGCTCCAGGAGCGTTCGTCCTTCAGCTCGATCTTGGTCAGTGGTTCAGGCGCCACGGTCTGCCGCGTCTTGGTGATCGGATCCTCGATCGTTTGCAGCACGTGCGGCTTGAATCCGCCGCCGCGCATCGCGATGCGCGCCGTCATCTGCGCGAGCTGCAGCGGCGTCACCGCCGTGTAGCCCTGGCCGATGCCGACGTTGAGGGTTTCGCCCGGATACCAGTTTTCCCTGCGGGCACGCAGTTTCCATTCGCGCGACGGGAACAATCCGCCCTTCTCCAGCGGCAGATCGATCCCGGTCGGGCTGCCGAACCCGAATCCGGTCATCGCCGCATGGATGTGGTCGATGCCCAGGCTCATCGCCAGCTGGTAGAAGTACACGTCGCAGGAACGCATCACGCCGGTCGCCATGTCCACCCAGCCGTGGCCGCTGCGTTTCCAGCAGCGGTACTTGCGGCTCGATCCGGGCAGAGTCATCTCGCCGCGGCAGAACTCGCGATGTTCCGGATCGGCCGCGCCGTACTCGAGTCCCGCCAGCGCCATCGCCGGCTTGATCGTCGAGCCCGGCGGATAAGTGCCCTGCAGCGCGCGGTTGAACAGCGGTCGCCCCGGATCGTCGAGCAGGGCCTTGTAACTTGCGGCGTCGATGCCCTCGACAAAGCTGTGCGGGTCATAGCCGGGCTTGCTGACCAGCGCGATGACCTCACCGTTGCGCGGATCCAGTGCGACGATCGAACCGGTCAGTTCACCCAACGCCTGTTCCGCGACCAGCTGTACCTGCGCGTCGAGCGACAGATAGAGGTTGCGCCCGGGATAGCCGCGCTGATAGTCCAGCTCGCGCAGCGGACGCCCGAAGGCATTGGCTTCGATGATCTTGGCGCCGGGCTCGCCGCGCAGCAGATCCTCGTGGCTCTTTTCGACGCCGACCTTGCCGATCTGGTTGATGCCCTGGTAGGCGCGCTCGTTGGCCTGCCGCAGTTCCTCCTCGGTGATGCCGCCGACGTAGCCGACCACATGCGCGGCGCTGGCGCCGAGACGGTAGTTGCGCGTCAGCCCGGCCGTGATCTCGACGCCGCGGAATTCATGCCGGCGGATTTCGTAGGCGGCGACTTCCTCCATCGACAGATTGGAGCGCAGCGGCACGCCGCGGTAGCGCGGCGACTTGCGCACGCGGTCGCGGAAGCGCTGGATGTCGGCGTCGGTCAGGTGGATCAGCAGACCGAGCTTGCCGAGCAGCTCGTCCATGTCGTCGATCTGCTCGGGCGTGACTTCGAGCACGAACGACGGCTGGTTCTGCGCCAGCACCGTGCCGTTGCGGTCGTAGATCAGGCCCCGTACCGGCGCCACCGGAACGACGCGCATGCGGTTCTCGTCAGCGCGGGTCGAGAAGTACTCGTACTGCACGACCTGCAGGTCGACCAGGCGCACGACCAGCGCGATCAGCCCCAGCGCCGCGATGGCGCAGGCGATCAGGCTCCTGGAGAAGAATGTCGCGCGCTCCGCCTGGACGTTCTTGAGCGATTCGCGTCGTCGTCGCCGCCGAACCATCATGTGCGTATGCCCACGGCCGGTCCGTTACTCGTCGTCGGACGGCTGGCGCAGCGCTTCCATGACGCTGAACAGCAGCGGCCAGAACAGCGTCGTCGACAGGATCGGCAGCCAGCGCAGCCACGCATCCGCGTTGTGTTGCGTCGTGCCGTCGACCCAGAACATCAGGAAGCTGTACAGGACCCACGCCGGAATCAGCGCGAAAGTCGCCTGCCACAGCGGAAACAGGATGAAGATGCCGCGCAGGCGTTCGACGAGGTAGATGACGATCACCAGTCCGAGCGAATGCTGGCCGAGCGCCGTGCCGAACAGCACATCCATCAACAGGCCGACGACAAAGGCCGGGAACAGTGTGGAGATGCGCGGCTCGCGCAGGGCCCAGTAAGCCAGGATCAGCGGCACCCACGCCGGCCGCGCCGCGGCCAGCAGGTCCGGCAGCTTGATCAACTGGAATACCACGGCCACCAGCAGGCTGAACAGGAAGCCCAGAATCAGGTTGCGGGTCGGCGTCACGGGTTGCTGTCGTCTGCGGGTGCGGCCGGCGGCGCGGTGTCGTCGCCACCCATGCGATAGCTCTCGCTCCACACCAGCAGGGCCTGGTGCCCCTGGTTCAGATGCGCGGCCGGAGTGGCGTAGGCCTCCATGAAATGCTCGCCGGCGACGTGCTTGACTTCATAGACGGTGCCGACCGGGTAACCGGCCGGAAAGCGTCCACCCAGCGCCGACGATACCAGCAGGTCGCCGACCTGGATGTCGGCATTGCTCGCCAGGAACGGCAGGCGCAGACCCAGTTCGCCGCTGCCGATCGCGATCGTCTGCATGCCGGTGCGATTGACCTCGACCGGAATGCCATGGTCCGGGTCGTTGATCAGCAGCGCCTTGGAATTCAGGTGGCTGACGTCGATGACCTGTCCCAGCACGCCGTGCGCGTCGATCAGCGCCTGGCCGCGATAGACCAGGTCGCGCGTGCCCTTGTTGAGCGTGACCTGGTTACGGTAGGGGTCCTGGCTGATGCCGATGATCTCGGCGATCAGGACCTCGTCTTCGACCCGCGCCGCCGATGCGAGCAGCTCGCGGATGCGCCGGTTTTCCGCTTCCAGCGACTCCAGCTTCTGCAGGCGCGCTTCGAGCAGCAGCTGCGTCTCCTTGTATTCGCGGTTCTCGCGCTCCAGCGTTTCGCGGGTATCAAGATTCTCGGCGGCGGTCAGCAGGCCGCTGGGCAGCGATACCAGCCAGACCAGCGGCGTGAGCATGAAGGACAGCGATGCGCGGACCGGCTGCAGGCTGTCGCCGCGCGAGTCGTTGAAGATCAGCGCGACCGACACCATCGCCAGCAGGAACGTGCGGAGACCAAGGCCCGGCCCGCGCGGGAACAACGGTCGGCGATGGGTCTCGGGCAGCGTGTTCAAGGGGCAGGTGCGCTGGACGGAGTGCTACGGATTTGCGGGCAAGCATAGGGGCCGCAGACCACGGGAGCAACGCGTGCAGACCGTTCCGCACGCGTGCCTGGACCGATCAGTCGAGACTGTAGAAATCCGACTGCCGGTCGAGCATGTCCAGCACCATGCCGCCGCCGCGCGCGACGCAGGTCAGCGGGTCGTCGGCGATGATCACCGGCAGGCCGGTTTCCTCCGAGATCAGCTTGTCGAGGTCGCGCAGCAGCGCGCCGCCGCCGGTCAGCACGATGCCGCGCTCGGCGACGTCGGAGCCCAGTTCCGGCGGGGTGCGCTCCAGCGCCTGCTTGACCGCCTTGACGATGCCGGACAGCGGCTCCTGCAGGGCGTCGAGGATCTCGTTGGAGTTCATCGTGAAGTTGCGCGGCACGCCGGCGGCCAGGTGGCGGCCGACGACGTCGATTTCCTGCACTTCATGGCCCGGGAAGGCGGTGCCGATCTGGATCTTGATGCGCTCGGCGGTGGCTTCGCCGATCAGCATGTTGTACTGGCGGCGCACGTAGCTGACGATCGATTCGTCGAACTTGTCGCCGCCGATGCGCACCGATTCGGCATAGACGATGCCGTTGAGCGAGATCACCGCGACTTCCGAGGTGCCGCCGCCGATGTCGACGACCATCGAGCCGCGCGCCTCGCCGATCGGGATGCCGGCGCCCAGCGCCGCGGCGATCGGTTCCTCGATGACCCACACCTTGCGCGCGCCGGCGTTTTCGACCGACTCGCGGATCGCGCGGCGTTCCACCTGGGTCGAGCCGTAGGGGACGCAGACGACGACGCGGGTCATCGGCCGCATCATCCGGCCCTTTTGCACCTTGCGGATGAAGTGCTGCAGCATCTTCTCGGTGACGGTGTAGTCGGCGATGACGCCGTCGCGCAGCGGGCGCACCGTCGTGATGTTGGTCGGCGTGCGGCCGAGCATCTGCTTGGCTTCGATGCCGACCGCTTCGACCTTCTTCGCGCCGCGCGAGTCCATGCGGATCGCGACCACCGACGGCTCATTGAGGACGATGCCTTCGTCACGGACGTAGACGAGCGTGTTGGCGGTTCCCAGGTCGATGGACAGGTCGTTGACAAAAAGACGGCGGACGGCGTCGAACATCGCGATGGCCTGATAGGGTTATGAGTGAATCCGGAGGCGGAATAAGAATATGCCCGCCAGTCCGGCGGGCGGCACAATCCAGTAGAATTGTGCATCCGCACATCTTAAACGATTTTCCCGCCGCGACCGACTCCCCTGGAGCCGTTCCGGGTGATCGTGAACAAAACCTGAAGACGGGCCTGCCTGCCATGAGCCTTACCACCGAACAAGTCCAGCAAGTCGCCCACTTGGCGCGCCTCGGCATGCAGCCGGGACAGGCCGATCACTACGCCAGGCAGCTGTCGAACATCCTGCAGATGGTCGACCAGCTGTCGCAGGCGGCTACGGAGGGCGTCGCGCCGATGGCGCATCCGCTGGAGATGCACCAGCGCCTGCGTCCGGACGCCGTCACCCAGACCGACCGGCGCGAAACCTTCCAGGCCATTGCGCCGGCGGTCGAGAACGGCCTGTACCTGGTGCCCAAGGTTATCGAGTAACTGCGGGAGGTGGCACGGCCCGGGACGCGCGTCGCGCCCCCGACACTGTCTCTCCCGTCACCCTTAGCGAAGACCATGCATACGCAATCGATCAAGGAATTGGCCGCCGGGCTGCGCGCGAAGAAGTTCTCGTCGCGCGAACTGACCCAGCACTACCTCAAGCGCATCGAGACGCTCGATCCGCAGCTCAACAGCTTCATCACAGTGACCGCCAGTCAGGCGCTGGCACAGGCCGACGCTGCGGACGCGAAGCTCGCGACGGGGCAGGGCGGCGCGCTGACCGGCATCCCGCTCGCGCAAAAGGACATCTTCTGCACCGAGGGCGTGAAGACCAGCTGCGGCTCGCGCATGCTCGACACCTTCACGGCGCCGTACAACGCCACGATCGTCGACAAGCTGCATCGCGACGCCGGCATGGTCATGCTCGGCAAGTGCAACATGGACGAGTTCGCGATGGGCTCGTCGAACGAGACCAGCTGGTACGGCCCGGTCAAGAATCCGTGGGACGTGACGCGCGTACCGGGCGGCTCGTCGGGCGGCTCGGTCGCCGCCGTCGCGGCGGGCCTCGCGCCGGTGGCCACGGCCACCGACACCGGCGGCTCGATCCGCCAACCGGCGGCGCTGACCAACCTCACCGGCATCAAGCCGACCTACGGCCGCGTCTCGCGCTTCGGCATGATCGCGTTCGCGTCGAGCCTCGACCAGGCTGGCGTCGTCGCGCGCAGCGCCGAAGATGCCGCGCACGTGCTGCAGGCGATGTCCGGCTTCGATCCGCTCGATTCGACCAGCATCGAGCGCCCGGTCGACGATCTGGTCGGCGGCCTCGACAAGCCGATCAAGGGTCTGCGCATCGGCTTGCCCAAGGAATACTTCGCCGAAGGCCTGGCGCCGGCGGCGCGCGAACGCATCATGGCGGCGGTGAAGCAGTTCGAGGCGCTCGGCGCCGTGATCTCGGAGATCTCGCTGCCGAACTCGCCGCTGTCGGTGCCGACCTATTACGTCGTCGCCCCGGCCGAGGCCAGTTCCAACCTGGCGCGCTTCGACGGCGTGCGCTACGGCCACCGCGCTGAAGGCGTGAAGACGCTCGAGGAGCTGTACAAGAAGAGCCGCGGCGAAGGCTTCGGCGCCGAAGTGCAGCGCCGCATCATGATCGGCACCTACGTGCTCAGCCACGGCTACTACGATGCCTACTATCTGCAGGCGCAGAAGGTGCGCAAGCTGATCTACGAGGACTTCAAGCGCGCGTTCGCGTCGGTTGACCTCGTGTTGGGGCCCACTGCGACCGACGTCGCCTTCAAGCTCGGCTCGAAGACTGACGATCCGGTGGCGATGTACCTCAACGACATCTACACCATCGCCGCCAACCTCGCCGGCATCCCGGCGATGTCGCTTTCCTGCGGTTTCGCCGACGGCCTGCCGATCGGCCTGCAGCTGATGGGCAATTTCTTCGACGAAGCGCGCTTGCTCAACGTGGCGCACCAGTACCAGCAGGCGACGGACTTCCACAAGCAGATGCCCACGGCATTCAAATAAGGGCGCAACGACATGGCATACGACACTTCCGCGTGGGAAGCAGTGATCGGCCTCGAGGTCCACTGCCAGCTGCTGACGAAATCGAAAATCTTCTCCGGTGCCGCCACGCAATACGGCGCGGCGCCGAACACGCAGGCCGACGCGGTCACGCTCGGGCTGCCCGGCGTGCTGCCGGTGCTCAACGCCACCGCGGTGGAGATGGCGGTGAAGTTCGGCCTGGCGGTCGACGCGCAGATCGCGGAGCGCTGCGTGTTTGCGCGCAAGCACTACTTCTACCCGGACCTGCCCAAGGGCTACCAGATCTCGCAGTACGAGCTGCCGATCGTCTACAAGGGCCATCTCGATATCGAACTGCCGTCGGGCGAGGCCAAGCGCATCGGCATCACCCGCGCGCACATGGAAGAGGACGCCGGCAAGTCGCTGCACGAAGGCTTCGTCGGCACGACCGGCATTGATCTCAACCGCGCCGGCACGCCGCTGATCGAGATCGTCTCCGAGCCCGAGATCCGTTCGGCCGCCGAGGCCGTGGCCTATCTCAAGAAGCTGCACCAGCTCGTCGTGTATCTGGGCATCTGCGACGGAAACATGCAGGAAGGCTCGTTCCGCTGCGACGCCAACGTTTCCGTGCGTCGTCGCGGCACCGAGAAGTTCGGCACGCGCACCGAGACCAAGAACGTCAACTCGTTCCGCTTCGTCGAGAAAGCGATCGAGTACGAAATCGAGCGCCAGATCGAGGTGATCGAGTCGGGCGGCAAGATCATCCAGGAGACGCGTTTGTTCAACCCGGACACGGGCGAGACCAAGTCGATGCGCACCAAGGAAGATGCCAACGACTACCGCTACTTCCCCGATCCTGACCTGCTGCCCGTGGTTGTCACCACGGCCGACCGCGAGCGCATTCGCGCAACGATGCCGGAACTGCCGGAGGCGAAGAAGACGCGCTTCATGACGCAGTATGGTCTGTCGAAGTACGACGCCACTGTGCTCACCGGCGAAGGCGCGCTGGCCGATTACTACGAGGCGGTGGTCAAGACCTCGGCCGCCGACGCCAAGCTGTGCGCCAACTGGGTCAGCGGCGATCTGCTCGGCGCGCTGAACAAGATCGGCAAGGAGATTGCGACCTCGCCGGTGACCGCGCCGATGCTCGCCGGACTGATCCTGCGTCTCGCCGACAAGACCATCTCCGGCAAGATCGCCAAGGACGTGTTCGAGGCGATGCTGGGCGGCGAAGGCGGAAGCAGTGCTTCCGCTGCAGACGAGATCATCAAGGCCAAGGGTCTGGTGCAGATCACCGACGAAGGTCCGATTCTCAAGGCCATTGACGAAGTCATGGCCAAGAATCCGCAGCAGCTCGCCGACTACCGCGCCGGCAAGGACAAGCTGCTCGGCTTCTTCGTCGGCCAGGTGATCAAGGCGACGCAAGGCAAGGCCAATCCGGATCTGGTCAACAAGCTGCTCAAGGACAAGCTCGCCGGTTGATCGAGGCGTCGTGCCGCAGGGCGGGCCATGCCCGCCGGCGGCCACGGGCCGCCCTACGATTCCACCCATGAACAAACTCACCGAATTTGTCTTTCCCGACCTTGGTGCGCGCGGTGCGATCGTCGAATTCGACGAGGGCATCGAGGCGATGCTTGGCTCGCGGCCGTATCCGCTGGATGTGCGCCGCCTGCTTGGCCAGGCGGTTGCGGCGATGCCGCTGCTCGCCGCGAACACCAAGTTCGAAGGGCGCATGAGCCTGCAATTCCAGGGTCACGGCGCGCTGAAGATGCTGGTCGCGCAGATCGAGAGCAGCCTGCAGGTGCGCGGCATGGCCAAGTGCGACGCGCAGGCGCAAGGCGACTTCGAAACGCTGATGCGCGGCGGCCTGCTCGGGCTGCTGCTTGAGCCCGCGCGCGGCGAGCAGAACTACCAGGCAGTGGTCGCGATCGAGGGCGACAGCCTCGCGACCGCGCTCGAGCACTACTACGCGCGCTCCGAGCAGATCCCCTCGCTGATGCGGCTGGCGGTCGGCGACGGCCGCATCCGCGGCATCGTGCTGCAGCGCCTGCCGCTGGGCGAGAAGCACAGCAGCGACGAGCACTGGGAGCACCTGACCGCGCTTTTCGCGACGCTGGGCGAGGCCGAACTGGCCGCAACCGACGCGACGACGATTCTGCACCGCCTGTTCCACGCCGAGACGCTGCGCCTGTTCGAGCCGCGGCCGGTGCATCTGAACTGCCGCTGCAGCCGTCGCAGCATCGCGACCATGCTGTTGTCGCTGGGCGAGAGCGAACTCAAGGAGCACATTGCCGAACACGGAAAGTTCGATGTCACCTGCGAGTTCTGCGGCCGCCAATACCTGTTCACCGCCGACGATGTCGGCGAACTGTTGCTGACGGCGCGTACCCAGCCGTCCAGTGCCACACGGCACTGACATGATCGTCCCGCGCTATTGCGTCGCCGAATCGAGGATCGCCGGAGCCGGCAAGGGCCTGTTCGTCGACGAGACGATCGTGCGCGGCGCGGTGATCGTCGCGCCGGACAATGTCCACACGGTGTGGCCCGAGTCGCGGCTGCGTGAATACGCCGCGGATTCGAAGGAAGTCGAGTCCAGCGTGCGCTGGTTCGAAAACTGGTTCTCGCTGACGCCCGAGTGGAGCGACGAGTGCTACGTCAACCACTCGTACTCGCCGACGGCGCTCTGGCACCTGGGCTTCATCTTCGCGCTCGCCGACCTCGCGCCGGGGACCGAAGTGACGATGGACTACCGCTACGTCATCGGCGACGGCGAGCGCATGCCCTTCGCCGATGCCGAGAGCGGGCGCGAGATCGTCGGCCTGCCGTGGGCCGAGGCCCTGGCCGGATCGGCGACGATCCTGGCGGGCTTGAAGCGGTAATCCGTTCGTAGGATGGGCTGAACGCATGTGAAGCCCATCGTTCGCGGCCTGCTTTGTCGATGGGCTTCGCCTGCGGCTCAGCCCATCCTACGCAGTTACGCGGCGGTGGGCAGCGCGGCGCTCCCGTAGACGAGGATGTTGCGCCCCTGATCCTTGACCAGCCCGTCGTTGCGCAGCTTCTTGAGCGCGCGCCCGGCCATCTCGCGCGAGCAGCCGATGTGGCGTGCGAGTTCGATACGGCTGATGCGCACGACGGCGCCGTTCGGATGCGGCAGCGCGTCGGGTTTGTGGCTCAAGTCCTGCAGCGTGTGGACGAGGCGGCCGGCGACGTCGAGGAAGGTCTGGTTGGCGACGCGACGGCTGACTTCGCTCAGGCGCCGGGCGAGCTGTCCGGCGACCTCGAACATGAAATCGGGATGGTTCTGCGCGAAGCGCCGGAATGCCGAGTAGCCGAACTCCGCGACCAGCGTCGCGCTGCGTGTGCGCACGACGGCGTTGCTGAGCCCCTCGCCGGGAAACAGGCAGGTCTCGCCGAAGAATTCGCCGGGGTTGAGGTAGGCCAGGACGATCTCGCGGCCGCCGTCTTCCAGCATCACGCTTACCGAGCCCTCGAGGACCAGGAACAGCGATTGCGGCGCATCGCCACCGCGCACTACCGTATGCCGCGGCGGCAGGCTGCGCTTGTGTGCCTCGGCGATGAATTCCTGTACTTCCGGTCGGTCCAGCATCGGTATCCCCTTTGGTGTTTGGATTGCGGACGCTGCACAGGCTGGGCTCTTGTGACGTCTCGCACAATTAGCCGGATGGCTAATGCCGACGGCGCGGGGTATTAGCCATCCGGCTAATGTCCGTCACTGCGGACACGGGGTATCTTTCGTTGTCACCCGCCGGAGGGGGAGCGAATGCGGGACGTGATTCAGACAACCGAGATGACACTGCAGGACGGCGCACCGCGTACGGAACCCGAACCGGCGCTGCGCTCGCTGCAGGGCGAACTCGTGCTGCTGGTCGCGAATCAGGCGCGGCGCATTCCCCTGCAGCGCTACCTGACCAGCATTCTGATGGGCCTGCTGCTGATGATTTACGTGCCGGCAGGCTTGTCGCTGGCGTGGATGCTCGCGGTCTACTGGATCGTCATGCTGCGCACGCAGATGATTCTGAAACTGCAGGACGACTCGACGCGGGACGACGCCGCCAAGCTGCGCCGGATGACCTGGCTCTACGCGCTGTCCGGCGCGGCGCAGGCCGCCGTCATCGCCTTTTTCCCCTTCGTTCCCGTGCTGATCGCGGCCGTCATCACGATCTACCTTGTCGGCGTGTGCTCGGCGACCCTGCAGGCCACGGCCGGCTACCGGCTCATCTGTTTGCCGTACACGGTGATCATGATGGTGCCGATCGCGATTGGCTGGGTGGTCACGCCCACGTTCGAGGCCGGCACCCTGGAGCGCATGATCTTCGCCGCGCTCACCCTGATCTACATCACGGCGCTTCTGAGCCACGCCAAGGGCCTGTACGAGGTTTTCCTGGAGTCCTACGGCATCCGCCTGCAGCGTCTCGAACTGAACCGGCGCTTGCGCGAAGCACTGTCGAATGCCGAATCCGCGAACCAGGCGAAGACCCGTTTCCTGGCGTCGGCGAGCCACGATCTGCGCCAGCCGATCCATGCGTTGTCCCTGTTCAGCGGCTCCCTGCAGATGCGGCCGATGGACGGGCGCACCGCCGCCATCGCCAAGCAGATCGATCTGGCGGTGAAGTCGCTCGGTTCGCAGCTCGACGCGCTGCTCGACATCTCGCGCCTGGATGCCGGGGTGATCGAGCGTTCGATCTCGACCGTCGATCTGTGCGGCCTGGTGTCGCAGCTGGGCGAAGAGTTCCAGCCGCAGGCGGAAAGCAAGGGCTTGCGGCTCGCTGCGCGTTGCGAGAGCGGCATGTACGTACGGACCGATCCGACCCTGATGCAACGCATCCTGCGCAACCTGCTGTCCAACGCCATCAAGTACACCGATCACGGCCGCGTCGATGTCTCGGTCGAGCGCGTCGGCACGCATTACCGCGTGCATGTCACCGACACCGGACAGGGCATTCCGGAGTCGGAACACGCGCGCATCTTCGAAGAGTTCTACCAGCTGCGGAATCCCGAGCGGGACCGCAGCAAGGGTCTGGGCCTGGGCCTGGCCATCGTAAGGAGGCTGACGCAAATGCTGGACATCGACATCAAACTCGACTCGGCGCCGGGTCGCGGCAGCAGTTTCTGGATGGATCTTCCCGCGGCGCGTCTGGACACCAGTCCCGTGCCCGAGTCGCCGGAAGCGGTCGATCCGGCGGCGCCCGGCGTCAAGATCCTGGTCGTCGACGACGAGGAGGCGATCCGCGTCGGCATGAAGACGTTGCTGGAGGAAATGGGCTTCGCCGTCGAGGTGGTCGCCTCCACCGAGGCGGCGATCGACGCCTCGCGCCTGTTCCAGCCGACGCTCGTGCTCGCCGACTGGCGCCTGCGCGGCGACGACAGCGGGCTGCGCACGATCAAGGCGCTGCGCATGGTCTGGCCGGCGCTGCCGGCGCTGCTGATCAGCGGCGACACCGCGCCGGACCGTCTGCGCGAGGCGCGCAGCGCCGGCGTCGAGCTGCTGCACAAGCCGGTCGATGCGATCGAGCTGCGCGAGGCGATCCTCAAGGCCGTGACGCCGTGAGTCGCTGGCAACCGGGGCCGAGTCGCAAGACGACGCGCTGGTTGTCGAAGGAGGCCGCGGAGCTGTTCGCGGACGCGCGGCGCTGCGGCGCCGGGGCGGACGCCGTCGAGCCCGCATTCGATGTGCTGATCGTCGGCAGCGGCTACGGCGGCGCCATCGCCGCCGCCGAGCTGGCGGGCTGCAGGACCCAATCCGGTCTGCCGGTGCGGATCGCGGTGATCGAGCGCGGGCGGGAGTACCTGCCTGGCGCATTTCCGTCGCAACTGGCAGAGCTGCCGGCCCATCTGCGCGGCGCATTTGCCGGGAAGAAGCGCGGCGGCGAGGGTCTGTTCGACATCCGCGCCGACGGCGACGTCAGCGTCGTGCAGGCCAACGGCCTGGGCGGCGGTTCGCTGATCAATGCCGGCGTGATGGAAGTTCCCAGGCCGCCGGTATTCGACGAGCGCTGGCCGCAGGCCTTGCGCGGCGGCGACGCGCTCCAGGACTGTTATGTCGAGGCCCGGCAGTTGCTCGGCGCAAGCATGCCCGACGGCAGTCCCAATCGAATCGGCCTGCATGCGCAGCACCGGCACCAGCTGCCGGCGAAGACGCAGGCGTTGCGCGGTCTTGCGCCAGATCGTTTTCGCGAGGCGGCGATCACCATTGCGATGAGCGATACGCCCAGCAGCGCGGGCGTGCAGCTGAACGCATGCAAGCGCTGCGGCGACTGCGCGACCGGGTGCAACCACGGCGCGAAGGAATCGCTCGACACCAACCTGCTGGTGCGCGCCGCGCGCCAGGGCGCCGAGATCTGGTGCGGCGCGACCGCGCTGCGCATGCGTCGGCCGCAGGGTCGCCGCGACTGCTGGAGCGTGCAGTTCGTGCACACCGACGAGCGCCTGGCGCTGCGCGAAGGCCGCGAGTTCTGGGTCGTCGCGCACCGCGTGATCGTCGCCGCCGGCGCGCTGGGCTCGACGGAGATCCTGCTGCGCAGCCGCGAGTCCTGTACCGATCTGACGTTCTCCGCGCAGCTGGGTGAGCGCTTCTCCGGCAATGGCGACACGATCGCATTCGGCTACAACTACGGCGATCGGGCGCGCGCGAACGCCGTCGCCGACGAGGATCAGGCACCTTCCGAGCGCGGCATCGGCCCGACGATCACCGGCATCGTCGAGGCGGAAGCGTGCCTGCCGCGCGATCCGCGCCGCTGGCCGATCGTGATCGAGGAGATGGCGGTGCCCGGCGCGCTGCGCCGCGCCGCCGAAGAGTCGATCACGACGACGGACACGCTGCACCGGCTCGCCGAATACGACGGCAGCCGTCACGAGTCCGGCCATCCGGCCGACGACTGCCACGCGGTGCATCGCGAGCGCATCCGCGACATGTCGATCTTCGCGGCAATGGGCGACGACGGCGCCGGCGGCCGTCTGCGGCTGGCGCCGGGCGGCGAGCGGGCGCGGACCGACGGCCAGATCGACGTCGTCTGGCCGCAGGCGCGTGACCTGCCTTTGTTCGATGCGCAGGTGAACCGCATCGATACGCTCGCCCGCGCCGCCGGGTATGGCGGGCGCACCTTCGCCAATCCGGTCTGGCGCTTCCTGCCGGCGGACATGGCGCGGATGCTGGGCATGCGCAAGGGACCGCCGGTCACCGTGCACCCGCTCGGCGGCTGCCCGATGGGCGATTCGGCGGCGGCAGGCGTGGTCGACGCCTGCGGGCGGGTCTACGACGCGGGATCGACGGACGCGAGCGCACCCTTCCACGACGGCCTGTGCGTGCTCGATGGGGCCATCGTGCCGTGCGCGCTGGCGATCAATCCGGCGCTGACCATCGCGGCCCTGGCACTGCGCGCCGTCCGCGCCCTGCGCGCGGACTGGAAGTGGGCTTCGCCGCAGCCGGCCACGCCGGGGCCGGGCGCGGGTACGCTGCTGCGTCCGCGACTGCGCGATGTCGAACACGAGACGCGCGAACGCGCTGCGAATCCGGGCGAGGGCACGGTGGTCGGCGTCACCGAGCGTTTGGCCGGCACGGTGTTGCTGCGCGACCGCTCCGGCGTCGCCCGCCGCTGCCGCGTCGAACTGACGCTGAGCTATGAACCGTTGCGCCTGGCGCGCTTGTTCACGCCCGATCGCGAAGGCCGGCTGAGCGGCGCGTCGCTGCAGGTGCGCACGACGCCGCAATCGGGCACGCAGCTGCGCATCTTCCCGTACGACGAATGGGAGCGCATCCAGCGCCTGGGCCTGCCGGACGCGGAGCGCGAATGTCTGCAGGCTGCGGCGGCGCGCAGCTACGCCGTGACGGGCACGCTCACGATCCTGCAGCGCGCATCGAGCCGCAGCCTCACGCGCGTGCTGTGCGCCGGCTGGGCCTGGGCGCGCAACCGCGGCACGCGCGACGCATGGCAGAAGCTCGTCGCCCGCGTCGGGTCGATCGGTGCGGATTCGGCGCCGTCGCAGGGCGTGGGCGACTACCTGCGCGATCTGACCCGCCTGGCGAGCCACGCCGGCGAGATCCGCCGCTTCGACTACGCGCTGCGCATCGGCGCGGAAATATCCACGCCCGCAGCCGAGGGCGTTGCGCGCTTCGATCCGGGCGCAGGCTTTGCCGGCGGTACGATCGTCGGCGGCAAGCGCATCACCTACACACGGCCGGGCAATCCGTGGCGCCAACTGCAGGAGCTGGAGCTGAGCGAGCTGGCCGGCGCGCTCGCCAAGCGGCAGTCGGCGCGGCTGGTGCTGGACCCGCAGTACTTGGCAGAGCGCAGCCATCCGCTGCTGCGCATCGAGTCGCAGCGCGACCATGTCGAGGCGCTTGCAGACCTGGTGTCGCTGGCGGCGTATTTCCTGCGCATGATGCTGTCGATCCACATCTGGAATGCGCGCAAGCCGGATGCGCCCAAGCCGCGCCAGGTGCAGCGCCTGCCGGGGCGGCTGCCCGGCCTGCCGGAACCGGAGCTGCACTGGATCGAGGTCGACCGCATCGACGCGCAGCCGGTGCAGATGCGTCTGACCCGCTACCGGCGCGAGGCGGCGCCTTCGGCACAGCCGCCGGGGCTGCCCCCGGTGTTGTTGATCCACGGCTACAGCGCGAGCGGCACCACCTTCGCGCATCCTGCGCTCAAGCCCGGCCTGGCGCGCGACCTGGCGCTGCGCGGTCGCGATGTCTGGGTGGCCGATCTGCGCAGCAGCGCCGGTCTGCCCACGGCGACGCATCCGTGGACTTTCGAGCAGGTCGGGCTCAACGACATTCCGGCAGCGGTGGATCACATCTGGCGGCGCAGCGGCTGCCAGCCGATCGACGTCGTCGCGCATTGCATGGGGGCGGTGATGCTGAGCATGGCCGTGCTGACCGCACGCAAGTCGCGGGATGAACTCGCCGAACTGCTGCGCCCGCACAGCGCCGACCCCGACTGCGTGCCGATCGACCGCTTCGAGGCCGAGCGGCGCGCGTTGCCGGAGCGCATTCGCCGCGTCGTGCTGTCGCAGAACGGTCCGGTGATGGTGATGAGCCAGCAGAATGTGTTCCGCGCCTACGTGATGTCGTACATCGAGGCGCTGTTCGGACCGCTGCGCTACGACTTCCGGCCGGAGGCCGAGCCGGGCCTGGCCACGCATCTGTTCGACCGCCTGCTCGGCAGCCTGCCGTATCCGGACGAGGATCTGCGCCGCGAGAACAGCCCGCGCGTCTGGCGCCATACGCGCTTCGTCGGCACCCGCCATCGCATGGACGCGCTGTACGGGCGCACGTTCTCGCTGAAGAACGTTGATGACGGGGTGCTGGAGGCCATCGACGATCTGTTCGGTCCGCTGAGCCTGGATACGGTCGCGCAAGTGATTCACTTCAGCCTGCTGGAAACGATCACCAGCCGCGCCGGGTGCAACCGTTTCGTTACGCCCGAGGCGCTGCAGGCCTGCTGGACCTTTCCGACGCTGGGCCTGCACGGCGCGGAGAACGGTCTTGCCGATATCGCCACGCTGTATCGCCTGCAGGCGGTGATGAAATCGGCCGGGCGCGACATCCGCATCGTGCGGCTCGAAGGGCAGGGCCACCAGGACAGCCTGATCGGCACGCGCTCGCCAAAGACCTTCGAGCACATCCGCGACTTTCTCGACCAAGCCGGGCCTGCAGTGACGACGCCGGTCGCGGCCTGGTGCCTGGCGCAGGCGCCGGCGCTCGGGCCGATTCTCGGCCTGGACGCACAGGGCGTGCTGCACGCGGGTATCGGTGCGCATCCGCGCCAGGGGCGGGCCGACGCGCTGTGCGTGCTGCCGATCGAGCGCGTCGATGATCGCTGGACGTACGCGGGACTGCTGCACCGTCTGGGGCTGGCGCTGCGGCAGACGCTCCAGCCTGTAGCCCGCGAGGGCGACTGGTTCACGCTGCCACTGCCGGCCTGGGCGCAGGCCGCGCCGGTGCAGCACGTCCTGTTGTTGATGATCTACGCGTGTCCGGATGTACCGGCGGATGGCGATCTTGCCGCCGCGCTCGATGCCGCGCTGCTGCGCCTCAACACGGATGCCGCCGCGGAGGAACGCCTCGCCTGCGTCGATGTGGATTCACCGCGCACTGCAGCGGAGGCACCGCTGCGCATCGCGCTCGGCAGCTGCGGGTATCCGCCGGGCCTCTTCAATCATGTCCCTGCCGCGGCCGCGTGGCGGCGTCTCAATGCGCGTCTCGATCGCGGCGACGGTCCGCAGCTGCTGATGCTGACCGGCGACCAGATCTACGTCGATGCAAGCGCCGGAATGTTCGATCCGGCGCAGGTGCAGGATCGCTATGCACGCCCGCACGAAGCCTGGCTGCGCAGCCGCCCGGTGCGCGATGCACTACGGCGCGTGCCGGCGGTGACGCTGCTCGACGACCACGAGATCGACGACAACTGGCAGCCGGTGGCTGGCGCCGCCGGCGACGCCGCGTTCGACGCCAACGAGCGGCGCCGGCGCGAGGGCATCGCGCACTTCTTGCGCTACCAACGTCCTGCGGGGCGTCCGGCGGGGCGTCCTGCGGGCGCAGACGCGGACGATCTGTCGCTGCAGTTCGAGCGGCAGGGTGCGCGTGTGTTCGTACTGGACACGCGCACCCAGCGGCGCCTGCGCGCGTCGACGCGAACCGACGCACCGATGCTCGACGAACTGCGGCAATGGCCGGCGCTGAAGGCCTGGCTTCTGGACGATGCGCATCGCGATAGCCCCAAGCTGATTCTGTCGCCGGCCGCGATCCTGCCGCGGCACCGTCGCGCCGCCCGCGCACAGCTCGCGCTGGCGCGTGTCGACGACGGAGCACATGCGGCGCTGAGATCCGACGGTTGGGACGGTTATCCCGACACCTTCTATCGCCTGCTCGCGCTGATCGCCGACCATCGCATTCCGCGCGTGGTATTCCTGTCCGGCGACGAGCACCTGGGGCTGCTGGTCCAGGCGCGGCTGCGAAGTCCGCGCCTGTTGCCGCGCGAACACGCCGTGCGCCTGCTGTCGATCCATACACCGGGACTGAACACGCCGTATTGTTTCGCCAACGCGCAAGCGTCCGATTTCATTCTCGACGAGCGCTTTCGTTTCTTCGGTGAGGGCCGCGGTACCTATCGCTGCGCCGTGCGCACGCAGACGTTCACCGGCGCAGGCTTCACCTGGATCACGCTGGCTCGCGACGGCAACGACTGGCAGCTGGAGGTCGAGTACGACGACGGCAGCGGCGCCGCGCAGCGCCGGCGGACGTTCCGGCTCTAGCCCGGTGAGCTAGATCTTCAGCCCCGCCCGTGCGACGGCGAATACCGCCTCGGTGCGGTTGCGCACGCCCAGGCGTTTGAAGCACTCCGCCAGATGCGCCTTCACGGTCGCCTCCGACAGTTCCATCTCGCGCGCGATCACCTTGTTGGACTTGCCGAGCATCGCCAGCCGCAACGTCGCCAGCTGGCGCTCGGTCAAGCGGGCGACCGCGCTCGCATGCGGTACTTCGGCAGGCGGCGCCTCCGGGGTCTCGCTGTGGAGCGCATGCGGCGGCAGGTAGGTGCCGCCGGCGAGAACCAGGCGCAGCGCCGCCATCATGACCGCGTGGCTGGACGCCTTGGGGATGAAGCCGGCGGCGCCTTCGTCGATGACCTGGCGGATCAGCGCGGGGTGCTCCTCAGCCGACAGCACGACGATCGCGGCCTCCTCAGCCTTGGCGCGGATGGCGCGCAGTGCATCGAATCTCTGCAGGCCCGGCAGATGGAAATCGAGCAGGACGACATCGAACTTGCGTTGGCCGGCGAGTTCCAGCGCAGTGGCGCAGTTCGACGCTTGCGCGAAATTCAGGTCGTCGCCCAGATCGGCCAGCAACAGCTGCAGCCCTTCGCGGAACAGCTCGTGATCGTCAACCAGCAATATGTTCAACGTTCCCCCCTTGGCCTGCCTTTTTTCCCTTTCTCGGAATGTAGACGATTTTCTGTGATATTGCCCTCATCCGCCCGGCGGCCTCGCGCGTAAAGGGAGGGCGGCTTAATCTTCGATCATGGACTTCGCCTCCACATTTCTGCTGAGCATGCTGGTGGTCGTCGGCGCCAAGACCGGTGCCTGGCTCTGGCAGCTGCGCAACCACAATGCCGGCATGGTCGACGCCATCTGGGCGTGCACGCTCGGCAGCCTGGCGTTGCTGTACGCGCTGTGCGGCACGGCGCCGCTGGAACTGCGCCTGCTGCTGGCGGGCATGGACGGCGTCTGGGGATTGCGCCTGGGCCTGCACCTGTGGCGGCGCAACTATGGCAAGCCGGAGGACTGGCGTTACGCGCGCTTTCGCGCCGAATGGGGCGTGGCTGCCGACCGCAACATGTTCTGGTTCTTCCAGTTCCAGAACGTCTTCACGCTGATGCTGTCGGCCTCCGCCTTCGCCCCGGTGGCCTATCGCAGCGACCTGCCATCGATGGCCGCGCTGCTGTTGGCACTCGTGTTGTGGATTGCGTCGATTGCCGGCGAGACGATCGCCGATCGGCAGATGGAGCGCTTCCGCGCCGATCCGGCCAAGCGCGGCCAGGTGTGTCGCGACGGCTGGTGGCGCTATTCGCGCCATCCCAACTACTTCTTCGAGTGCGTGCACTGGCTGGCCTACGTGCCGCTGGCGATCGACGCCCCCTGGGGCTGGTTGTCTCTGGTGGCGCCCGTGGTGATGGCCTTCCTGCTGCTCAAGCTCTCGGGCGTGCCGCTGCTCGAGGCCGAGATGGTGCGTCGCAAGCCGGGCTACGCCGAATATCTGCGCACGACCAGCGTGCTGATTCCCTGGCCGCCTAAGAGCTGATCCAGAACTGAAACCAACTGCATGAATGTGATCGACCTTTGTGAACGGGGCCGGGTGCCGGACGTGCTCGCTCGCCTGGGCATGCGCCAGCTGATGCGGCGTCGTCTGGTCGACGAGGCGAGCGAGAACGGCGAGCTGCGCTCGCAGCGTTTCACTCGCCTGCTCGACGAGCTGCGCGCGAGCCCGATCGCGGTCGAGACCGGCGCTGCAAACGCGCAGCACTACGAGTTGCCGGCGGATTTTTTCCATCTGCACCTGGGGCCACGCCTGAAGTATTCCTGCGCCCTGTATCCGAGCGGCAACGAAACGCTGGCGCAGGCCGAGGAGCTGATGTTCCGGCTCTACGCCGAGCGCGCGCAGCTGGGCGACGGTCAGCGCGTGCTCGATCTGGGCTGCGGCTGGGGCTCGCTGTCGCTGTGGCTGGCGGAGCGGTATCCGAATTCGCAGATCGTCGGCTTGTCGAACTCGCACGGCCAGCGCGAGTTCATTCAAGCGCGCGCTGCAGAGCGTGGCCTGGGCAATCTGACCGTCCTGACCGGCAATGTCGTCGACTTCGACTTTCCGGCCTCGGGCATCGAAGCCGGATTCGACCGCGTCTTGTCGATCGAGATGTTCGAGCACATGAAGAACTACGGCCTGCTGCTGGCCAGGATCGCGCGCTGGATGAAGCCGGACGCGCGGTTGTTCGTGCACATCTTCGTGCACAGGCTGCTTGCCTATCATTTCCAGGACGACGGCGAATCCGACTGGATGAGCCGCTATTTCTTCACCGGCGGCACGATGCCGAGCGAGCATCTGCTCGCGCATTTCCAGGACGACGTGAAACTGCTGCGCCAGTGGTGGGTCTCAGGTACACACTACGAGCGCACGTCGAACCACTGGCTGGCCGGCATGGACACGCAGCGCGAGCGCATCCTGGCGGTGTTTGCCAAGACCTACGGCGAACGCGACGCGGCGATCTGGTTCCAGCGCTGGCGCATGTTCTACATGGCCGTCGCTGAACTGTTCGGCTATGCGCAGGGCAACGAGTGGGGCGTCGGGCACTACCTGTTTGCCCGGCGATGAGGCAAGGTGGCGGCTGGAGGCGTGCGATGAACAAACTGCTTGCGGTGCTTCTCGGCGTACTGGCGCTGCCGGCGCTCGCCGGCACCGAACGGTTCTACGGCTATGCATTCGACCTGAAGACCGACCGCCATCTGTACACCGAGGTGCACGAGCAGCGCATCGACAACGGGCGCTGGGTCGGCGGCAGCATCCGCTACTACTGGCCCGACGGCCGGCCGATGGGCGTGAAGTCGCTCGACTTCACCGATGACCCCTATGTCCCGGTGTACCGGCTCGATCTGCCGGAGCAGGGCTATACCGAGGCGATCACCGCGGTGCGCGATTCGATCCAGCTCGAACGCCGCGACAATGCCGGCGCGAAAGTGGAGTCGGCCACGGTCAAGCACGAGGGGCCGATGTGCGCCGATTCCGGCTTTCACAGCATGATCGTGTCGAGCTTCGACACGCTGCTGTCGGGCAAGACCATGAACTTCCGGCTCGTCGCCGCCGGCAGTCTGGACGCGTTCCGTTTCCGCGCGCGGCGCATCGACGACACCCAGTTCGAAGGCAAGCCAGCCGTCCGCTTCTATGTCGAGCCCGATTCCTTCCTGCGCCTGCTGGTCGATCCCCTGGAGATGGTCTACGACCCGCAGCAGCGGCGTCTGCTGGAGTACCGCGGCGTGTCGAACATCCGCGACCCGAAGACCGGCGACCTGTTCGTGACCCGGATTGCCTATTATTCCGAGCCGCCGAAAGTCGTCGCGGTGCTGCCGCCGCTGGAGCCCAAGTGTCCCGAAGCCACGCTGTCCTGCTGATCACGATCCTGCTGAATCTTGCTTCGGCATTTCCCGCGTTCGCATCCGCGTCCGGCGCTGCGCCTGAGGCGGATCTTCAGGCCGCGCTGACCGACGCCCGCGCGCGTCGCGCGGCGGTGCTGGTCGATTTCCACGCGCCCTGGTGCTACTCCTGCTACTACATGGCGCGCAACGTGCTCACCGGCGTCGAGTGGGACGCCGTGCGCAAGCGCGCCGTGATCCTGGAACAGGACGCCGACTCCCCGGCCGGTGCCGCGCTCAAGGCGCGCCTGGGCGTGAAGGCGCTGCCCAGTTACGTGCTTCTGGATGCGCAGGGAAACGAGCTCGGCCGCATTCTGGGCGAGCAGACGCGCGCCGATTTCTATACCGCTATCAACGGCCTGCTCGAACGCGGCAGCCCGCTCGATGCGCTCGCCGCACGCGTCAAGGACGGCAGCGCGGATTCGCTGGCCGCGGCTCGCGAGGTTCTGGAGTCGTACCACGCGCGCTACGACGCCGACGGCGGCCTGACCTGGTTTGCGGGCCTGCCCGATGCGGCGCGCGTCGCGATCGAAGCCGATGCGGCAGGCAAGTCCTGGCTCGCGCGGCTGCGCTTCCTCGGCGCGGCGCAGAAGCATGACGTGCTGGCCTGCATGAGCGAAGGCAGGCTCGCGCTCGACGGCGCGCTCGGCTGCCAGCGTCCCTACGAGGTCGATCGCTACGCGTCCTGCACCGCCGACGCCGCGGAAAAGCCGGTGCTGGCCGCGCAGCGCACGCGTATGCTTGATCTGGTCGAGCAGGGCGTGTTTGGCGCGCAGCGCTGCGCGGACACGCGCTCGGTCGTGCTGACCACCGCCGATCTGCATGCGGCGCTGGCCGACGCGGACGCCGAGCGGGCGCTGCTGGAGCGCGCAGCAAGGGACGTCGATGCACGCATCGGTGACGACTGGCGCAAGGACCGCAATCTGTCCGACAACCTGCGCGTCTACCTCGAACGGCTGGCCAAGCGCAGCGGCGACTACTCGCGTCTCGATACGCTGATGCCCAAGCTGATCGCCGCCTGGCCCGACGATTACGTCTACGCGTTCCGCCACGGCCGCAGCCTGCTCGCGCGCGGCAAGGCCGCCGAGGCGCTGCCATTCCTCGACCAGGCAGCGGCCAAGGCTTACGGGATCAATCGCCTGCAGGTCGCCGACCAGCGCGTGCGCGCGCTGCAGAAGCTGGGGCGCGATGCCGAGGCGCGCCGCGTGGTCGCCGAGACGCTCAAGGCCAACGGCCCCTGGTTTGCCGAGGAAGCGGCCCGGCTCAAGGCGCTGTTGCAGGGCTGAGCGGGTTCGCAAAACCGGCCGGGACCGGCTATAAAGCGCCCGCTCCCGTTCTCTCCTTGTTCATGACCTCCGTGCCCGACACCACTGCCCGCCTGCTGATCGCCTGTCCCGACCGGCCCGGCATCGTGTCGGCGGTGACGACGTTTCTCTATCACCACGGCGTCAACGTCACTGAGCTGGACCAGCACTCGACCGATCCGGAAGGCGGGCGCTTCTTCATGCGCCTGGAATTCCAGACGCCGCACCTGGACGTCTCGCGCGGCGCCCTCGCGCAGGCTTTCGGCGATGTCGTCGGCAAGCGCTTCGACATGCAGTGGCACACCAGCTATGCGGTGGACCGGCCGCGCATGGCGATCTTGGTGTCGAAGCACGATCACGCGCTGATGGAGCTGCTGTGGCGCTGGGAGCGCGGCGAGCTGCCGGTCGACATTCCGGCCGTCATCTCCAATCACGCCGACCTGCGCGCGGCCGTAGAGCGCTTCGGCGTGCGCTTCGAGCATGTCGCGATCGACGCGGCGACGCACGCGCAGGCCGAGGCGCGCATGCTCGAACTGCTCGACGGTCACGCCGACTTCATCGTGCTCGCGCGCTACATGCGCATCCTCTCGCCGGACTTCGTCGCGCGCTATCCGAACCGCATCATCAACATCCACCACAGCTTCCTGCCGGCCTTCGTCGGCGCCGATCCCTACCAGCAGGCCTACGACCGCGGCGTGAAGGTGATCGGCGCGACCGCCCACTACGTGACTTCGGATCTCGACCAGGGACCGATCATCGAACAGGACACCGCGCGCGCCACGCATCGCCACGAGGTGCCCGATCTGCGCCACCTCGGCCGCGACCTGGAGCGGCAGGTGCTCGCGCGCGCCGTGCGCTGGCACGTCGAGGACCGCATCATCGTCAACGGCAACAAGACGATCGTGTTCGCCTGAAGACCGAGTCGCCCGGGTGAAACCCGGGGCCGGTGCGTTCCCCCGGCTGCGCCCGAGTTACTTCTTGCCGAACGCCGCCTGGTGGAACAGCGAAGGATTCCACAGGCTGACCGGCATCTTGTCGAAGCCGCGCAGCTCCTTCATCTGGATGCGCGTCGTGACCTGGGTTTCGAGATCGCGCATCGTGCCGTAGGCCAGGTACCAGCGATCCTCGTCCTGGCGGATCGCAGCACGCTCAGTCGTGAACTCGCGCACTTTCCTGCCGGCGCGGGTGATTTCCAGGCGCAGGGGCAGGCAGCTCTTCACATCGAGAACCGCCAGTGTCGAGGTCTTGCTTTCGGAATCCACCGGCTTGATCGACACCTGCCGGGCTGGCGCGTTCTCGACCTGGATCTCGCCCCGTTCCTCGACCTCGGTGTCGACGTACATTGCGTTGAGCGCCTTGAGGTCCGAGTACTTCAGCGCGCTGCCGAAGAAGCTGGTTTCCGTCGCCGCGCCGGAAATGCGCTTGACGCGATTGAGCGCCGGCATGAACAGATACATCTCTTCGTTCTGGTCGCGCTGCCGGAACAGGAACGCCGCACCGCGCAGATCATGCGGCTCGTCGACCTGCAGGTTGAGGGCCACGCCGCCGTCGCCGGTGCGCGCGTAGACCGTGCCGGTCATGTGGCTGCTGCCGGATGCCGACTCGGTCTGCAGCTGCAGCTGCCGCATGCGCAGGGTTTCCGGAACGTTGTGCTTCATGCACTCCAGCGCCGGCGCCGCGGCGAATGCCGGTGCGGCGACGGCGCACAGTGCTGCGAGCAGGGCGCGCAGCCCGAAGCGCCGACTCGTCCGCATGTGAAGTCCGGTGTGCACGCGCGCTGCGGGATTATTCCCAGACCACCTTGGTCTTGTAGTCGCCGGCGTGCTTTTCGAGCAGCGGCATGTAGCGATTCTCGACCTCGTTGCGCTTGACCTTCATCGTCGGCGTCATCACGCCGTTGTCGATGCTCCAGGCCTCCTTGGCGACGATGATCTTGGCGATCTGCTCGTGCGGCTCCAAGGTCTCGTTGACCGCGTCCATGTCGGCGACCAGGCCCTGCTGGACTTCGTCGCGCGGCTTGGTCGCGCCGGTGGCCGAGAGCGTGACGATCATGATCGGCTGCTTGAGGCCGGCACCGACGAAGCACAGCTGGTCGATGTCGGTGTTGCGCGACAGCGAACCCTCGATCGGTGCCGGCGCGACATACTTGCCCTTGAGCGTCTTGAAGATGTCCTTCGTGCGGCCGGTGATGTAGAGGTAGCCGTCCTCGTCGACGCGGCCCTTGTCGCCGGTGCGCAGCCAGCCGTCGGCGGTGAACAGCTCGTCGGTCTTTTCCTTGTCCTTGTAGTAACCCAGCGTCACGCCGGCGTGACGGAACTGGATTTCACCGTCGTCCGACAGGCGCATGTCGGCGCCGGGCATCGCACGGCCGACGGCGCCGAGGCGATTCGCGCCCGGCAGGCTGGCTGTCGCGTAGATGTTGTTCTCGGTCATGCCGTAGCCTTGCAGCACGGCGATGCCGATCTTCTGGAACCACTGCATCAGCGGGATTGGCATCGGTGCGGCACCGACGAACAGGTAGCGCGCGTTCTGCAGGCCCATCGCCTTCTTGATCTTTCTCTTGATCAGGCTGGACAGCAGCGGGATCTTCATCAGCCGGTCGAGCTTGGCCTGCGGCATCTTCTTGAGCACGCCGGACTGGATGCGGTTGTAGACCAGCGGCACGCCGTAGAAGCGCGTCGGCGCGACTTCCTTGAGCTGCTCGGCGAGCTTGTCGAGGTTTTCGAGGAACCAGACTTCGCCGCCGAGGTAGATCGACGCCAACTCGACCGCGCCGCGCTCGAAGGCATGCGCCAGCGGCAGGTAGGAGAAGAACCGTTCCTGGCCAACCGCCGGCATCGCCTTGAGCAGGCCCTGCGTCGCGAACATCAGGTTCTCGCCGGTGATGATCACGCCCTTGGGATTGCCCGTCGTGCCCGAGGTGTAGATCAGCGAGACCATCTGCTTGGGGTCCGGCGGCTGGTAGCCGGCGTAGGGCTCGCTGGCACGGACCAGGTCGTCCCAGGCGTGATCGCACTTGGGCACGTCCGGATACGGGAAGGCGATGGTGACGATGCCCTGGGGCAGGCAGCCCATGAACTCGTCGACGTCCGGCATCGGGCCGATGAAGATGGCCTTGGCTTCGCAGTGACTAAGAATGAACTTGACCGCGTCCGGCGACTGCTTCGGATACAGGCCGACGCTGACGTAACCGGCCATCGCCACCGCCATATCGGCGAGGAACCAGTGCGCGGTGTTGCGGCCGGAGATGGCGACGCTGGCGCCGGCCGGCAGGCCGAGGTTGCGCAGCGCGGTGGCCATCGAGCGCACCTGGACTTCGCAATCGGCCCAGGTGTACTTCTTCCAGACGCCGTTGACGGGCTGGAACAGCCAGCCCTGGTTGGGCTTTTCCTTGGCCCACTGCAGCAGCATCTCGACGGGATTCTTGATCGACATTCGGCTTTCCCCAAAAAGCAAGATGGTTGAAAACGCCGGACCGGCTCCCCTGGCCGCGTGCCGGCCCCGCGCGTCCGCTGCGCTCCGGCATTCCGGTGATGCGAGCGGATAGGTGGGCGGGCATTATAGTGGCTTCCGGGCGCCGCCCGGACGCGTTGCTGTTCGTCGATCGCTCTAAGGAAGGGGAGAAGAAAGTTGAGAATCCTAGGTTATCTGCTGCCGCCGCTGGCCCTGATCGCCGCGTATCTGCTGTTCTGGCCGGTGTCGATCGAGCCGACGGCCTGGACGCCGCAACCGCTGCCGGCTGCGGCCTACCCGTATAACGAGACGCTCAAGTCGGTCGAGCGTCTGGCCGACGGCGTCGGTCGGGGCCCGGAAGGCATCGCCGTCGATGCGGCCGGGCGCATCTACGCCGGCTACGACGACGGTCGCGTGATGATGTTCAGCCGCAAGGGTACGGACGGCCTTCTGCTTGCGAACACCGGCGGCCGTCCGCTGGGCCTGAGCTTCGGCCCGCGCGGCGGCGTGCTGGTCGCCGATGCGGTCAAGGGCCTGCTGCTGGTCGGCGGCCAGGGCGCGTCGCAGCTGCTCGCGGTCGAGGCCGAGGGCGTGCCGTTCAAGTTCGTCGACGACGTCGACAACACGCGGCTCAGCCGCAAGGTCTATTTCACCGACGCGTCGTCGAAGTTCGCCTGGCCGCACACGATGTCCGACGTGATGGAGCACGGCGCCAACGGCCGCCTGCTCGAATACGACTTCGACACCGAGAAGACCACCGTGCTGCTGCGCGACCTGCACTTCGCCAACGGCGTCGCGGTGGGACCGGACGATGCCTACGTGCTGGTCAACGAGACCACCGAGTACCGCGTGCGCCGCTACTGGCTCAAGGGCGAGAAGGCGGGCACGTCCGACATCTTCATCGACAATCTGCCGGGCTTTCCCGACAACATCAGCTACAACGACAAGGGCCAGTTCTGGCTCGCGCTGTACGCACCGCGTACCGCCGCGCTCGATTCGCTGCTGCCCAAGCCGGACCTGCGCAGGATCGTGTTCCGCCTGCCGCAGTTCCTGCAGCCGGGACCGGCGCATCACGGCTGGGTGCTGGGGCTCGATCTCGATGGCAAGGTCGTCGCCAACCTGCAGTACAAGGGCAAGGGCGCGTACTCGCCGATCACCAGTGCGGAGCAGTTTGGCGATGCGCTTTTCCTGGGCAGCCTGACCGATACGGCGATCGGACATCTGCCGCTGAGTGCGATTCCGAAGTAGCTTCCCGGACACGGCACTGCCACGCAGCCGTGCCGCCGGTTCCAGTATTGAGGAGAGACGAATGAGGATCGGCGTCGGACGGGCGGCAGTGGCTGTGTTCGCAGTGGGCGTGCTGGTGGCCTGCGGCAGTTCGGATACACCGGACCGCCAGTCTTCCGATGCGCCGCTCGTGCTCAAGGCGGAAACCGCGCTGCCACCCGGGCAATCCGGCTTCTTCTCGCTCGACGGGCAGGCGTTGGGCAGCGTCACCGGCAATCCCGCCGACTACGGCGCGCATGTCGATGACCAGCGGTCGCTGTACTGGTCCTTCGACGCCAAGCCCGGCGCGCTCGGCACCAAGCCCGGTACGCCGGAGCGCCCCAAGGACGGCGTCGAGATCTACCGCGACGACTACGGTGTGCCGATCGTCTACGGTGACAGCTTGCGCGACGGCTGGTTCGGCGTCGGCTACGCGATCGCGCGCGACCGGCTGTTCCTGATGGATGCGGTGCGCCGCTTCGGCGCCGGCACCTTCGCCGAGCTGGCCGGCTGCGGCAGCGTGCCGGCCGACATCCAGCAGCGCACAGTCACCTACAGCGACGCCGAGTACCAGGCCTTCTTCGACGCCGCATCGGACGACGCGCAGCAGGCGGTGCTCGGCTATGTCGATGGCGCCAACGCCTGGCTGGCGCGTGTGCAGACCGATCCGTCGCTGCTTCCGGCCGAGTACGTGCTGCTGAGCACGACGCCGGCGACGTTCACGGTCAAGGACGTGCTCGCCGCCGGCGTCTACATCACGCGCTTCGTCGCCGCCGAAGGCGGCAACGAATTCCTCAACATCCAGATGCTCAAGCAGCTCGAGGCCGAGTACGGTTCGCGCGCCGCCGCTTACGACGCCTTCCTGGACATGAACTGGCTCGACGATCCCAAGGCCGCGGTCAGCGTGCCGCGCGAAGTCGGCACCTTCTCCAACCAGCCGGAGCCGGCGGCCGGTCGCGACGCGGTATTCCGCGCGACCGCCGACTGGGCGCTGACCTTGCCGGAGACGATCTGGAAAGGGCCGGGCACCGGCCATGCCGCGGCGCCGGCGGAATGCTCGCTGCCGATCGGCAAGGCGCGGAGCTTGAGCGGCGGCCTGGGCGCGGGTGGCGAGATTGTCGCGGGCCGTAGCCCGGGCGCAGCCCGGGACCGCCGCGCAGGCGCCCCGGGTTTCACCCGGGCTACGAGGGCGAGCAACGCCGCCGTTCGCTCCGCAATCACCGCGCTGCAGGATCTGCGCGCACGCCTGCACGGCGGCAGCATGGCCTACGCGCTGGCGCCGTCGCGCACGCGCGATGGCGGCACACTGATGGTCGGCGGCCCGCAGCTCGGCTACAGCTATCCGCTGCTGCTGGTTGAGTTCGAGATCCACGCCGGCGCCTATCACGCGCGCGGTTCCTCGGTGCCGATCCTGCCGGCGGTCGGCATCGGCTACTCCGAGCACGCGGCCTGGGGTCTGACCACGGGCTACAGCAAGACCATCGATTCCTTCGTCGAGACCATCTGCTCGACCGCGCAGCAGGCGGCGGCAAGCTGCGCCGCGAACCAGTACTTCCACGACGGGCAGTGGCAGGACATGGATTGTCGCGACGAAACCATTCCGTACCGTGCATCGCAGCAAGGATTGCCGGTCGGTCTGCCGGTCCTGTCGACCACCGTGCAGATCTGTCGCACCGTGCACGGCCCGATCGTCGCGCGCGACGACGCGGCCGGGCTCGCGCGCAGCCTGCAGTACGCGATGTTCGGCCGCGAGATCGAGACGATCGAAGGCGTGAGCGCGTGGTCGAAGGCGCAGAGCTTCGCCGAGTTCCGCGACGCGGTGAGCAAGGTCACCTGGAACGAAAACGTCACCGTTGCCACGCGCGATGGCCACATTGCCTTCTTCCATCCGGGCCTGTTCCCGCGTCGCAGCGCCGACGCCGACATGCGCCTGCCGATTCCCGGCAGCGGCGAGTACGACTTCGGCGCACCGCTGGCTTTTGACGAACTGCCGCATGCGATCGATCCGCCGCAGGGCTATGTCGCCAACTGGAACACCAAGCCGGCCTACGGCTGGCTTGACGGCGAGGGGCTGGGCAGCACCTCGCGTCCGGGCGGGCCGGGCCAGCGCGTCACCAGCATCCAGGACAAGCTGGCGACGCGCAGCGACTGGACGTTCGCCGATCTGCGTGAAGTCGACCGCCATCACGGCATCCGCGATCACCGTGCGCGCGAATACCTGCCGCTGCTGGCGGCGTTCCGCACGTCCGCCGGCGCGCAGCTCGGTGACGTCGAGCAAGCCGCGCTCGACGCCGTGCTCGCCTGGGACGGCGTCGCCTTCGGTCCCGAGCAGGACATCGCATCCGAAGACGCGCGCGACGGCGTTGCGCAAACGCTGTTCGGCGCGCTCGTCGACGCGCTGCGCGACGAGTTGTTCGGCAGCCTGCGCGACAACGTCATCGATCCCGGCGTGCCGGATTCCGATCCCAACAACCCGACGCCCGAGGCCGGCCTGACGATTTTCGGCCGCGTCGCCGGCGTCGGCAGCCACGTCTTCGACCAGAGCGTGATGGACAATCTCGTGCTGCGCGCGCTCGAACCGCAGCATTCGGGCCTGACGCTGCGCCGCGATTACCGCGGCGGGCGCAGCCGCGACGAGGTGATCCAGGCTGCGCTGACGCGCGCGCTCGCCGCGCTGGCCACCGAGTACAACGGCGGCGTGGCGCTGACCATTGCCGATCTCGACAAGTGCCGGCGCATCCATCCGCGTTCGCAGCTGTGCTCGCTGTCCGGCGCGATCGGTCCGGGTTCGAGCACAGTCCCCGGCACCAGCTGCGTGACGATGCCCTACGAAGATCGCGGTTCGTGGGTGCAGCGTGTCGGCTACGAGCCTGCGGATGAGTGAGGCCGGGCGCCGCTACGACTGCATCATCGTCGGCGGCGGCCACAACGGCTTGGTCTGCGCGGCCTATCTCGCGCGCGCCGGGCGCAAGGTGCTGGTGCTCGAACGCCGCGACATCGTCGGCGGCGCGGCGGTGACCGAGGAGTTCGCGCCCGGCTATCGCGCGTCGACGGCTTCATACCTGGTCTCGCTGCTGCTGCCGGAGGTCGAGCGCGATCTGGAGCTGCGCCAACACGGCTATCGCGTACTTGCGCGCAATCCCTCGTCGTTCACGCCGCTGCCGGACGGGCGCAGCCTGCTGATGGGCCCCGATGCCGACCTCAACCGGCGCGAGATTGCGAAGTTCTCCGCACGCGACGCCGAGACCTATCCGCGCTACGAGGCCTGGCTGACGCGCGTCGCCGAGGCGCTGGAGCCGGCGCTCGAAGACATTCCGCCGGACCTGCTGCCGTTGCCGCCGCACTGGCGCCGGCGCGGATTGCGCAATCGGCTCGCCAACCTGCGCCGCGCGCTCAAGTTCCATCGCAGCCTGAAGCAGCTCGGCGACGAGCTGCCACAGGCGCTGGAGCTGCTGACCGGTCCGGCGACGCCGATTCTCGATCGCTGGTTCGAGTCCGACGCGCTCAAGGCGACGCTGGCCACCGACGCCATCATCGGTGCGTTCGCGCCGCCGTCGGCGCCCGGCACCGGCTACGTCTTGCTGCATCACGTCATGGGCACCGCCGGCGGTGCGCGCGGCGTCTGGGGCTATGTCGAAGGCGGCATGGGTGCGCTGACCGCGGCGATGCGCACATCGGCCGAGGCGGCGGGTGCCGAAGTCCGCACCGGCGCCGAAGTCGTGCGCATCGAGACCGCAGGCGGGCGCGTCAGCGGCGTGCGCCTGGTTTCGGGTGAAGTGATCGCAGCGGCAACGGTCGTGTCGAACGCGACGCCGGAAATCACCTTCCGCCGCCTGCTCGACGTCGAGGTGCTGCCAGCGGCATTCCGCGACGCGGTGGCGCGCATCGATTATTCAAGCGCATCGATGAAGATCAATCTCGCGCTGTCGGAGCTGCCCGATTTCTCCTGCATGCCCGGCAAGAGCACAGTCGGGCCGCAGCACCGCGGCACGATTCACATCAGCCCGACGCTCGAATACATCGAGGCCGCCTACGAAGACGCGCGCCGCGGCGCGCCGTCGCGCGAGCCGGTGGTCGAGCTGACGCTGCCGACCTCGGTCGACACCACGCTGGCGCCGCCGGGGCATCACATCGCGCAGCTGTTCGTGCAGTACGCGCCGTATCGCCTGCGCGATGCGAGCTGGGACGATGTCGCCGGGCATTTCGCCGATGCCTGCATCGACGCGGTGACGCGCTACGCGCCGAATTTCCGCGCGTCGGTGTTGCACCGGCAGCTGCTGTCGCCGCTGGAGCTGGAACGGCGCTTCGCGCTGACCGGCGGCAACATCTTCCACGGTGCGATGCCGCTGCATCAGCTGTTCGGCTTCCGCCCGGTGCCGGGCTGGAGCGACTACCGCACGCCGCTGCCGGGCCTGTACCTGTGCGGCGCCGGCGCGCATCCGGGCGGCGGTGTCAGCGGCGCACCCGGACGCAATGCGGCCCGGGTCATCCTGGGCGCCGGATAGTCGGCATTTGCTACCGGCCGTCGGGTTCGCTCATCTGACCGGCGAACGCCGTACTTAAATCCAGGAACACTTGCGGTGGATCATGCAATGCAGGTCCTGGATAGCACGCTGGAGCGTGCCCTGTTGAATATCTACAAAATCAGCGGCCTGCGGGTCGGCGGCGCTCTTTCCGTTGCGGCGCTGCAGCGCGCATGGTCGCAGACCGGGCTGCGCGACGACGACTTCCGCGATGCCGTGCGCATTCTGCTGCGGCGCGGCCTGCTGGAAGTGCGTGACCGACCGGATGCGATGGACGTGATGCTGACGGCGGCGGGCGCGGAGCGTCTGCAGGCCGATGCATTCCGCAATCCCACCGAAGACCCCGATCTTGAAGACGTGCACGCCCTCGAGACGGTGCGCGCCCGCGTCCTGGCGCGACGGCGCGGCTGGACCGGCAGCCGCAGGCGGCGCGACGATGATCGACAGACGGAATCGACGAGTATTCATTAGCGACCTGTCGCGCCCGCGACCGCGACCGCTTGGGCTGTTGCCGCGACGACAGGCCGTAACGCTGCAGACACGGGAGGGCGGATGGACAAACGTAATGCAGCGCTGACGGCACTGGTCGTCGACGATTCCCGCACGATTCGCGAACTGGTGTCGGCGATGCTGGAAGCCCAGGGCATCGGCCATGTCGCGCAGGCGGAGGACGGCGTGTCCGCGTTCCGCGCGATTGACCAGCTCGAAAAGCCGGTGGACCTGCTGTTCTGCGACCTGGCGATGCCGGGCGTCGACGGCGTCGAGACCCTGCGCGGCCTGGCCGCGCGCAATATCCAGGCGGGCGTCGTGCTGCTGTCGGGTGTCGATCCCAAGCTGATCAAGACCGTGGCCGACATGGCCGAACAGCTCGGCCTGCGCGTGCTCGGATCGGTCGCCAAGCCGTTCCGCGAGGAGCAGATCGCCGAGGTGGTCGCGCAGTATCACCGCATCTATGCCCCCAAGCGCGGACGTCCGGCGCTGACGATCACCGGACAGGAGCTCGACGCGGCGATCGACGACAATCGCATTGAGGTCTTCTATCAGCCGAAAATCCGCCTGTCGGACAACCGGGTTGCCGGCGTCGAAGCCCTGGTCCGGATGCGTCACCCGGCCTATGGATTGATCCAGCCGGACGCCTTCATCGACGTTGCCGAAGAGTCCTCCAAGCGCATCACGCGCCTGACGCTGGCGGTGCTCGCCAAGGCCATCGCCCAGGCGGGCGAGTGGCATCGCGCCGGGCTGGAGCTGGGACTGGCGGTCAACGTGTCGACGCAGGCCCTGCGCCGTCTCGATCTGCCCGACATGGTCGAGGACATGTCGTCGAAGGCCGGGGTCGATCACACCACGATCACGATGGAGCTGACCGAAAGCCAGGTGATGGGCACGGCCGAGATCCTGCACATCCTGTCGCGCTTCCGTCTGCGCAACTTCAAGCTGTCCATCGACGACTTCGGCACCGGTCATTCGAGTCTGGCGCGGCTGCGGCGCCTGCCGTTCACCGAGCTCAAGATCGACCGCTCCTTCGTCGACGGCGCTGCCGACGACGCCGACCTGCAATCGATCCTGACCAGCAGCATCGAGCTCGGCAAGCGCCTGCGCATGACCGTCGTTGCCGAAGGCGTCGAGCGCTGGGCCGATTGGCGCCTGCTCGAACGGCTGGGCTGCGACCAGGTCCAGGGCTACATCGCCTCGCTGCCGATCGCGGCGTCCGACATCCCTAGCTTCGTCAAGCGCTGGACCGAACGCGCGGCTTGATCCTGGTCAGCGTGTGACCTGAGCTTGCTTTGCTAAGCTGTCGGGCGCGAGCAAGCCTCGCGCCCGATCAGGCAGGCACATTCGGAATGAATTCCAACGGCCATCATTTCGGCTGGGAGACGTGGCACCGATTCAAGCGCTCGATCGGCGCGTACCTGTCGTCCAGGGACGGGCGAAAATCGGTCGGAATGCTGGTGCTGCTGGTCGCGTTCCTGGTCGTCATCAACGGCCTGAACGTGGTCAACAGCTACGTCGGCCGCGACTTCATCTCGGCGATCGAGAACCGCGATCGCAGCCAGTTCATCTCGCAGGCCTGGCTCTACGTCGGCGTCTTCGTCCTGTCCACGGTGACGACGGTGATCTATCGCTACCTGGAAGAGCGCCTGGGACTGCTGTGGCGTACCTGGCAAACGCGCCAGATCCTCGACCGCTATCTCGCGCAGCAGGCGTATTACCGCATCGAGGACGGCGGCCAGCTGGAGAATCCGGACCAGCGCATCGCCGAGGACGTGCGCAGCTTCACGGCGACGACGCTGTCCTTCGTGCTGATGATGCTCAACGCCTCATTCACGGTGGTCGCGTTCTCCGGCGTGCTGTGGTCGATCAGCCCGCGCCTGTTCGTCGTCGCGGTGGTCTACGCGCTGATCGGTTCGATGCTCACGGTGCTGCTCGGCCGGCGCCTGATCGGGCTCAACAACCAGCAGCTCGACAAGGAAGCCAACTTCCGCTCGGACCTGATGAAGGTGCGCGCGAACGCCGGCTCGGTCGCGCTGCTGCATCGCGAGGGCCATGTGCATCACCGGTTGATGCAGCGCTTCGACGAGATCGTCGGCAACACGCGGCGCATGATCTCGGTGAACCGCAACCTCGGCTATTTCACCAACGGCTACAACTACCTGATGCAGATCATCCCGGCGCTGATCGTCGCGCCGCTGTTCATGCAGGGCGACGTGCCCTTCGGCGTCGTCACGCAATCGGCGATGGCGTTTTCGGCCTTGATGGGCGCGTTCTCGCTGGCGATCACGCAGTTCCAGCAGATCTCGTCCTACGCCGCGGTGATCGGCCGTCTCGGCCGCCTGGTCGACGCGATGGACCATGCCTGTGCCGCCACCGAGTCGCCGATCGAGGTCCGCGAGCAGAACGGCAGCCTCGTCTACGAGCGGCTGACGCTGCGTAACGCCGATGGGCAGGTGTCCGTGCGCGAGCTGAGCCTGACCATCAAGCGCGGCCAGCGCGTGCTGATCACCGGCGCGCGTGGTGCCGCCAAGCTTGGCTTGTTCAAAGCCACCGCCGGCCTGCAATGCCAGGGCGAAGGGCGGATCACGCGGCCTGATCCTTCGGCGATCCTGTTCGTTCCGGAACTGCCGTATCTGCCGCACGGCAGCCTGCGCGACCTGCTGCTGCGCTTTGATACCGGTGACGGCAGCCGCGATGGCGAGATGCTCCGGGTACTGCAGCGACTGCATCTCGACAGCATTGTCGACCAGACCGGCGGCCTGGGCATCGAGCGCGACTGGAGCAATTCGCTGGGCATCAGCGAACAGGCCGGGCTGGTGGTTGCGCGCGTGCTGCTGGCCAAGCCGCAGTTCGTGTTCTTCGACCGCATGAACGTGGCGATGGACCACACGCGCATCGAACGCGTACTGCGCCAGCTGATCGCCGACGACATCACCTACATCGTGATCGGCAAACCGGCGGACGCGTCGGACTACTTCGACGCGGCTCTCCATATCGAGGCCGACGGCAGCTGGACCTGGCGCAGCCTCACGAAGATGCAGACGGCCCCAGCGTGACGACGACGCGGTGTACCGCGTCGTCTTTCAGCGCAAGTTGTGCGACGCCGTCCTGCACCGCCAGTGGCGCGCCGTCTAGCGTGACCGCGACCACGGCTGCGCTGCAGCGCTGCGGATTGAGTACCTCGATCTCGTAGCGCGCGTTGCGTCCGGCCGGGCGGTAGCTGATGCGGTAAGCGGGCCAGTCGTCCGGCACGCAGGGCTGCAGTTCGAGCGTGCGGCCGTCGACAATGCGCAGGCCGAGCACCGACTCGACCGCGATGCGCCAGGCCCAGCCGGCCGATCCGGTGTACCAGGTCCAGCCGCCGCGGCCGACGTGCGGCGGCGCGCCGTAGACATCCGCGGCGATCACGTAAGGCTCGACCTGGTAGCGCGCCAGCGCCACGGCGTCACGCGTGTGCCAGGCAGGGCTGAGCATCGTCAGCAGCTGCGCCGCGCGGTCGCGGCGGCCGAGCTTCGCCAGCGCGGCGACGACCCAACACGCGGCATGCGTGTACTGGCCGCCGTTCTCGCGCACGCCAGCGACATAGCCCTTGATGTAGCCGGGATCCTGCGGCAGATCGACGAAGGGCGGCGTCAGCAGGCGGATCAGGCCGTCGCGCTCGCTGATCAGCTGCGCTTCCGCGGCGTCGATCGCCTGCGTCGCACGCTCGGCCGGCGCCGCGCCGGACAGCACCGCCCAGGCTTGCGCAAGGCCGTCGATGCGGCACTCCGCATTGTCCTTTGTGCCCAGCGGCGTGCCGTCATCGAAGTACGCGCGCCGGTACCAGGCGCCGTCCCAGCCATCGGTGTTGAGCGCGGTGTGCAGCGCGTCGCGGTAGGCGGCGTAACGTGCCGCGCGAGCCGTCTCGCCGCGCCGCTGTGCCAGCACGATGAACGGCGCGAGCAGGTCGTAGAGGAAGAAGCCGAGCCACACGCTCTCGCCGCGGCCTTCGCGGCCGATGCGATTCATGCCGTCGTTCCAGTCGCCGGTGCCCATCAGCGGCAGGCCGTGCGCACCGCGCGTCAGCGAGTGGTCGATCGCGCGGCAGCAATGTTCATACAGCGGTGCGGACTCGTCGGCGACCTGCGGCTGCAGATAGTGCTCCTCCTGGCCCGGCGCCAGCTCCGGCGCCTGCAGAAAGGGCACTGTCTCGTCATAGATCGCCGTGTCGCCGCTGTCGCGGACGTAACGGTAAGTCACGTAGGGCAGCCACAGCAGATCGTCGGCGAAGCGCGTGCGCGCGCCGCGTACGATCGGATCCTCGTGCCACCAGTGCAGCACGTCGCCTTCGACGAACTGGCGTTGCGCGTGCAGCAGGATCTGCGCACGCGTGCGCTGCGGCCACAGCAGCGCGAGATTTCCGGCGTCCTGTAGCTGGTCGCGGAAGCCGTAGGCGCCACTCGACTGGTAGAAGGCCGTGCGCGCCCAGATGCGACTGGCGAGCGCCTGGTAGGGCAGCCAGCCGTTGACCATCGCGTCGATCTCCGGCGCCGGCGTCTCGACGTGCAGCCCATCGAGGCCGTCGATCCAGAACTGCCGCACCTCGGCAAAGGCGGCGTCGATCGTCTCCGCTGTCGCATAGCGCGCGACCAGCGCCCGCAGTTCATCCGGACTCGTCGCTTCACCAAGTACGAAGTGGACGCGCTCGCTCGCGCCGGGGGCCAGCGTCAGCGTCCGCTGCTGCGCGAAGCAGGGGTCGAGACCGCCACCGCTGCGGCTGTCGAGGCGGCCGTCGCGCAGCGCCTGCGGATCGCGCGTGCTGCGATTCACGCCGACGAAGCTGCGACGGTCGCAGCCGTAGCCGGCGTCGACACCGCCGATCGCGTAAGCGAAGGCGATGCCGCCTGCGAAATCGCCCGCGTCGTCGCTGCGCGCGCACAGCGCGCCGTGTTCGCGCCAGGTGTGGATCGGCCGCTGCGCGTCGGGCAGCGTGCCCAGTACAAGGCGTTGGTAGCCGAACGCCGACAGCCGCCGCGGCTGCGTGCCAGTGTTGCGCAGTTCGAGTGTCACGATCTTCAGCGGATCATGGCGCGCGACAAACATCGTCACCGCCTGTTCGAGACGGTGCGAGGTCGAGGCGAAGCGCGAATAGCCGAATCCGTGGACGGCTTCGTGTGCGACCGGCGCCGGCGCGGGCCCCGGCAGCGGCGACCAGTACACGCCGCTGTCCTCGTCGCGCAGGTAGAACGCCTCCTCGTGCGGATCGCGCACCGGATCCGCTGACCACGGCGTCAGGCGGTTGAGCTGGCTGTTGCGACTCCAGGTCCCGCCGGCGCCGGTCTCGCTGACCAGGAAGCCGAAGCGCTCGTTGGCAATCACGTTGATCCACGGCATAGGCGGCAGCGCCGGCGCGTCGCCGCGCCACGGCAGATCGATGTGGTATTCGCGACCATCGGCGGAAAAGCCGTGATTAATCCCCTCTCCCCCACGAATGTGGGGGAGGGGGCTAGGGTGAGGGGGGCGTGCGGCGCGCGCGGATGCCTGCGCGCCGGCTCTGCCGGCGCCCCTCACCGCGTTTGGCTGGATCGGGACTGACTCAATGTCAGTCCCGCTTGAGCCAAACGCCCTCTCCCCACTGTCGTCGGGCGAGGGAGTATGAAGAAACGCCACCGCCCCATGCCGTGTGGCGATGTTCGTCACCGCCGCATGATCCTCCGCCAGGCCCAGCAAGAACCCGATCTCCCGCGTCTCTCCCGGTTCCAGCGTCACGCCGGTACGCAGCGCGAACACCGGATCGAGCACGTTGCCGACGCTGCCCTGCAGCGCCAGCGCCGGCCGCGCGACGCTGCGGCCGCGGCCGAGCACGTGCACGCGGTCGGTGTCCCAACTGTCGGCAGCCGCGCCGGTCATCGCATGGAAGATTGCCGGCCAACGCTCGTCGTGTCCGCGCGGGCGCCGCTTCGCGACCAGCAGGCCGTGCGCCGCGTCGCACTCGGTCTGCACGAACAGCTTGAGGAAGCAGGGATGGTTCAGATCCGCCTGCGGGTGCGCGAGCGCGATCTCGATGTAGCTCGTGATTTCGATCCTTCGCGTCCTTCCGCTGTCGTTGCGCAGGCTCAGGCGCCGGATCTCGACATCGTCCCGCGCGTCCACGCGCACGGTCAGCGTGCTCGCGATGCCCTGCGCGCTGCGCGCGTAGGTGACCGCATTCGCGGTCGCGTCGCAGCGAAAGGTGTCACCGCCATCCGGCACCGGCTGCAAGCCTGCCGACCACAGCGCGTCCGAATCGACGTCGCGCAGATAAACGAAGAAGCCATGCGCGTCCTCGACCGCATCCGCCGGCCAGCGGTTCAACGCGATCCAGTTCCAGGTCGAGCGGCCGCCGCCGGCCGCCGTCAGGCAGACGCGGTAGCTGCCGGTGCCCAGTTCGTGCAGTGCGTGCGGGTTCGTCGGCATGTCAGGCGGTGCGGATGCGGATGCGCAGTGGGGAAGTACCTGCATCGATCGTGACCGCGTCGCGGTCGAAGCGCAGCGCAGGTCCGTCATTGACATCGACCGCCTCTATCGCTCCAGGCAGCGGCGGCCGCAGCACAACGCGCCCGGCGATGCCCGGCTCCAGCTCGAACTGAAGCGTCGCGTCGTCGAGCCGCCGCAGCATGTAGCTCAGCGCGCCGCGCGTCGTCGGCAACTTCTGCACGCGCACGCCATCGCCGGCCAGCCAGGCGGCGTCGACGCCGGCAGCAACGATCAGCGCGCCCTGCGTTTCGCTCTCGTACGCGAACAGGCTGCGCAGCGCGAGCACGTACTCGGCGGCGATCCAGGTGTGCGGCAGGTCGCCGAGATGCCCGGGCGTGTGCGGATCGCGCCAGGCGATCTCCGGCCACTGGTTCCAGGCCGGCGGCCGGCGATCGGCGAGCAGGAAGCGCAGCAGCTCCAGCGCCGCGTCGCGCCAGCCCAAGCGCACCAGCGTGCCGACGATGCGGACTTCGTAGGGCGTGTAATTGGCCCAGTCAATCTCGTCGCGGCGCTTGCGCCGCCAGTCGGCGAGATAGCGCGTGTAGGTCTGCTCGACCACGGCGCGGTCGAGCTGCGGCGGCAAATCGAGCAGCGTGATCAGGTTGGCTGTCGCGGTCGGATCGAAGTCCGCCCACTCGATGCTGCCGGGAACGAAGTCCAGCGACTTGCTTGCCCGTGTCGCGGCGATCGACACGAACAGCGCTTCGGCAATGCGCCGCTGCAGGTCATCGCAGCGGTGTGCGAGAGCAGTTCGCCCATGGCAGCGCGCGAGCGCCGCCATGTCGCGCAGTCCGCGCACCGCCCAGGCATCGTCCCAGTACGCGTGTACCGGCTGCGCCAGATAGCCCTCGTGGCTCGCGGAGACCGGCAGCAGGCCGGTTTCGTCCAGCAGTCCGCCGATGCAGCCAACCGTGCGTTCGATCGATGGCCATAGCCCGTCGAGCAGCACCGTATCGGGCGCGAAGCGCTGATGGTCGGCAATGAGCGCGAGCCACTGGCCATGGCTGTCGTGCTCCACCAGCGGGTCTGCGCCCTTCGTATCCACGCAGCACGGCACGAAACCGTCCGCGCGCACCTGCGGCGCATACCAGCGGATGAACTCGCCGACCGCATCGACATGGTTCATCCGCAGCAGCGCCGCCGCCATCACCGCGCCGTCACGAATCCACGACCGCCGATACCGCCGAGGCCCTGGCTGCAGCGCCGCGCCGTCGCGCGTCGCCAGGATGTGCGCCGTCGCGGTCCACGACGCGCGGATCGCGTCCGCCACATCGCCGGCAGCCGCGAGCATTGATGTCGGCACGACGCAGCCCCAGTCGAACGCCGGTTCGGCCGCGTCGGCGAGTTGGTCTGGCGCGGATGCTGCCGACAGCAGGACCTCGTCGCTCGCGCCGGCGTCGGTTTTCATCTCGAACGCGAGCACGCCCGTCGCGTAACTCTCGGGATCGTCGGTCTGCCAGTGACCGTCGTTCCCGCGAAAGCGGGAATCCAGGGGCTGCGTCATGAATTGCATGCCCTCCGCGGCCCGCCACGCGCCGAACCGCGCCCCCCGATTCAACCCCCGCACCACCCCCTGTCCATCAATCCGCACCGCACCATCGCGCCACACGATCCGCCGAATCGGTGCCACACCCCCGAGCGTCCCCACGTGCTGCCACGGCGGTGTCACCTGAAACGGCCGGATCAGCACAAACAGTCGCGCCGCGAGCGCCTCGCCACTGCGATTCGCCAGCCGATACCTCAGCCGCAAGCGCCCGGACGCCGTCGCCTCCGCAGCAATATCGAGCGTCCACGCCGCCGCCTGCCAACGCACCGAAGGCTGCGGCATCCACCCGTCCTTCAGTGCCGGCTGCACGTGGACGTCCGCCCAGGTGTAGAGCCGATCGCCCACCCACAGCATCGGCTCGATCATCGCGCTGCCCAGCGCAAACTCGACGCGCCCATCCTCGTCGATCAGCGCGTCAGCGCGCGATTGCGGCGTGCCGATCGGCGTCCACAGGCATTGCTCGCGCAGCAGCCAGCGTGGAAACGCGCCGCGCGGTTCCGAGGCCGCGACGTGCTGCCAGTACGCCTCCGGTGAGCGCGAGAACTCGAAGCTCTGCAGCCCCAGGCGCACGCCCACGCGCGCGTCGTGCAGTTCGAGCCGCAGATACCGGAGCTTCGCACCCGGCAACGCGACGTAACTGCGCGCGCCGCCGGCGCGGTCCGTTGCATACCGCGTCGTCCAGCGCTTGCCGGTCGTCGACGTGCGAATGCGGAACCCGTTCGCCGGCGCCGTAGCATCCCACTCGATGATCACGCCGCCGAACGTCCGCGCCCGCGTCACGTCGAGCTGCAACCACGGCGCCGGGTCAACTGCCTGCGGCTTCCAGCCGGTCACCGTCAGCGCTTGCGCCGCGTCGCGGCCGGGCTGTGCGCTCGATGCGCTCGCGAGCGGTGCGTCGGCATCGTCGTCGACGATCGCGAGATCAGCGATCTCCAGCCATCCGCGTCCGCCCGCTCCATCTGTCGCCACGACCGCGAGCTCGATCGCGCCCAGTTCCTTGAGCGTGCCGCCATGCGACTGTCCCCACGCGAACTCGATCAGCCGGCTCGAAATCTCGTAACGCCGCCAGCGTGGGGACGGCTGGTGTGGCCTGATGACGTGCCGCCAGACATTGCGCCCGGAGGCGTCGACAAGCTTGAGTTCGAGATCGTGCGGCGAGGCCTTGCCACGCAGGCGGAAGCGCACCGTGTAGGACGCCGATGCGCGCCAGGTCTGCGGCCGACGGGCGACGACGAAACCGCCGCCGCCATGGAAGTCGACGTCGAGTCGAAGTGCCGTACCGAGCCGCGATCCCACGTCGGATAGCCGCAGCTCCGCCTGCCCGGACACGGCAGTCTCCCAGCCCTGCGGGCTGATACGCAAAACGCCGCCGGCGTCCGGTGGAGAAGGGTCTTGCCTCATCGGTGTCCAGTCTGCGATGCGCGCCACCGGAAGTCGATGCATCGGTGCGCAGCCTTTGACGTCGGCGTCCGTCTCTGCTCAGCTTCAATCGTCCGCTGGAGCGGAGGGAAGGAAGGCATGGATCTCTTGATCGGGTTGGTGATGGCGCTCGCGGTGGGTCTCTCGGCGTCCTGGTTCGGGTTGGATCGCGACCGCGCGCTGTATCCGGTCGTGATGATCGTCATCGCATCGTATTACGGGCTGTTTGCCCTGATTGGCGCCTCGACGCAGGTGCTGGTCATCGAACTGCTCGTCGGCGGTGTGTTCCTGGTCGCGTCCATCGCGGGGTTCAAGTCCAGCCTCTGGATTGTCGTGGGGGCGCTCGCCGCGCACGGGATCTTCGACGCCGTGCATCCCGGGCTGTACGCGAACCCCGGCGTGCCCGCCTGGTGGCCACGGTTCTGCCTGGCCTACGATGTCGCCGCCGCCTTCTATCTCGCCGTGCTGCTGATGCGTGCGCGCATCCGCAGTGCGGCCCGGTAGACGCGGTTCAGAGGCAGGAAACACCGCATGGAAATCCGCGTCGACGATCTGCGCGGGCGACAGATCATTGCGTTGCTGCAGGAACACCTGGACGAGATGCATCGCATCTCGCCGCCGGAGAGCGTGCATGCGCTCGATCTTGAAGGTTTGCGCAAACCGGAAATCACGTTCTGGACCGCGTGGATCGGCGCCGAACTCGCCGGCTCCGGCGCACTCAAGGAGCTCGCCCCGGATCACGGCGAGATCAAGTCGATGCGCACTGCCGAGCCCTGCAAGCGACGGGGCGTGGCGGCGGCGATGCTGCGGCACATCCTCGACGAGGCGATGCGTCGCGGCTACCAGCGCCTGAGCCTGGAAACCGGATCGCAGCCCCACTTCCTGCCCGCACGTACGCTCTACCAGTCCTACGGATTCCAGCCCTGCGGGCCGTTCGCGTCGTATGTCGATGATCCCAACAGCGTGTTCATGACCCGGGCGCTCTGAATCGCCGACTCGCTGAAGTCCCCGTTCGCCCCGAGTGCCGCGCCGTAAGGCGCGGTGTATCGAGGGGCCTGCGCGAGAGGAGGGCTCGATACGCCCGCATGCGGGCTACTCGACCCGAACGGCAATGGCGATAGACTGCCGCCCTCGACACTGCCGAGCCCGACCGATGTTCCTGCGCTCCAACCGCGTCGCCGTCCCCCGCGACCTCGCCAGCGTCACCACCTACGATCCGCGCCGCGAGACCGCGCCGGCCGACGTCGGCCTCAAGGCCAACGCCACCGAGCGCATCTGGAAATCCGTGGAGGCGATGTACCGCAGCGGCCTGCATCCGGGCGTTGCGCTGACGGTGCGCCGCCATGGCAAGGTCATCCTCGATCGTGCAATCGGCCATGCGCGCGGCAACGCGCCGGGCGAGGACGGGCACGAGAAGCTGCTGCTGACGCCGGACACGCCGATCTGCCTGTTCTCCGCGTCCAAGGCGATCAGCGCGATGCTGGTCCACAAGCTCGCCGAGCAGGGCAAGCTGAACCTGGACGATCGCGTCGCCGACTACCTGCCGGAGTACGGCAACCACGGCAAGGAGCAGACGACGCTGCGCCAGTTGCTCGCGCACCGCGGCGGCATTCCCGGCGTGCCGCTGAAAGACGTCGATCCGGCGCTGCTCAATGACTTCGACATCATCGTGCGCCTGCTCTGCGCGGCAAAGCCGAATGCGGCGCACGGTCGCCAGCAGTCCTACCACGCCGTCACCGCGGGCTATATCACCGGGGAGGTCGCGCGCCGCGTCAGCGGCCGTTCCCTGCCGGAGCTGCTGCGCACAGAACTGGCCGAGCCACTCGGCTGCACCTATTTCCGCTATGGCCTGGCGCCAGAGCAGCGCGCAACCGCCGCGCTCAACGCCTTCACTGGTCCGCACCTGCCGGCGCCGCTGGCTTTCATCGCGCGCCGGGCGCTGTACGTCGATTTCGACGAACTGGCAGAACTGTCGAACGACGAGCGTTTCATGGACGCCGTCGTGCCGGCGGCGAACATCTACACCACCGCCGACGAATCCTGCCGCTTCTACCAGATGCTGCTCGACGGCGGTGTGTGGAACGGCAAGCAGGTGTTCCAGCCCGAAACCATCGCCGACGCCGTGCGCCCCGCAGGTCCGATCCAGTTCGACCGCACGCTGATGGTCCCCGTGCGGTTCTCACCGGCCTTCGTGCTCGGCGAAAGGCCCTTTGGCCTCTACGGCGGTAACTGCCCCCACGCCTTCGGCCACCTCGGCTTCCTCAACATCGTCTGCTGGGCCGACCCCGATCGCGACATCTCCGTGGCGCTGCTCAACACCGGGAAGACCATCGCGCCGGATAGTCTGCTGGGGCTGGGGCGCGTCATTGCGACGATCGGGCAAGCGTGTCCTCGGGTGAAGTGACACAGGTGTTTACTGGTTCCCTCAAGATCAATGAATCGATGGAACATCCCTGCGGAGCTTGAAGCGGAAGTGATGGCGCGCGACACCTGCTGTATCTACTGCGGCGTGGACTTCACGCCTGCAGGTCAGGGCCGGGGACGGCGCGCGTCGTGGGAGCACATCGTCAACGACGCGCGGATCATCACCCGAGAGAACATTGCTCGGTGCTGTATGTCATGTAATGCCAGCAAGGGAGCCAAAGAGCTACGAGACTGGCTCGAATCTCCGTATTGTCTACGCAAGGGGATCACTTCGCGGACTGTTTCCATGGTTGTCAAAGCGCAACTCGCACAGCTGACGTCGAACTGGGTCTAAGTCGTGGTCTGCCCCTGAGGATTCCCCACATTTTCCCTTTGCAGATCTGCGCCTTGCGTCATAGGCTGCGGGAAAACGACGCGTGCACGGCGAGATTTGTTCCTCGTATCCGCCAAGATGCGAGGGCTCGCCGTGCACGCTCAGGGAGTATTGCAGAAGCTGTTTGGTGCCGCGCTGTCGCTGCTGGACGCGCGCAATGCCCGCAACCTGCTGACCGCCGTCGACGCCTGTTTGGCCGGGCGGCGCTTGGTCATGATGGAGTTGGCGCGACACTGGCCCGGCGCGATGCGCGTGGCGGCGCCGCTCAAGCGCCTGGATCGCCTGCTCGGCAATACGCACGTGCATGCGGTCCGGCACAAGATGTACCACGCAGCCGCCGCTCTGCTGGTCCGCACGCACAATCCTGTTCTGATCGTCGATTGGAGCGAACTCAAATCCGACGGCCGCTGGAATCTGCTGCGCGCGGCACTGGCAGTGCGAGGACGATCGTTGACGATCTACGAAGAGGTCTACCCGCAGCGTCTGCTCAATGCGCGCAAAGCCCACGATGCTTTCCTCAAACGCCTGAAGGCGCTGCTCCCGGCGGATGTCTGCCCCATCGTCGTGACCGACGCCGGATTCAAAGTGCCGTGGTTCCGGACCGTCGAGAAGCTCGGCTGGCACTGGCTCGGACGCGTGCGCGGACACGTGGGTCTGCGTTCGCTGCGCCAGCCCCATGCCATATTCCGGCCCGCTCAGGCGCTGTACCGATTCGCCGATGCGATGCCGCGCGCGCTGGGCGCCTACGCCCTCACCGAAAAGCACGCGCTGCGCTGTCGAATCGTGCTGCTCCGTCGTCCGCCCAAACAGCGACACCAGTCGCTGCGGCGGTCCTCGGGACGCGCACGCAGCGGAAAGGCGTCGAAGATGGCCCGGGCCGCGCGAGAGCCGTGGCTGCTTGCCCATGGCGAATCCCTCAACCGTTACAGCCCGGCACAGATCACGCACTGGTACGCACTGCGCATGCAGATCGAATCGTCGTTCCGCGATTTGAAGTCGCATCGGTTCGGCTGTGCATTCGAGGACACGCTCACCCGCAGCGCCGAACGGCTCGAGGTACTGCTGCTGATCCACATGCTCGCGACGCTCGTCGCCTGGCTGGCTGCTCTGGCTGCAATCGCACTGCACGAATACCGCTTCCGTATCTCGCTACTGCGCCGAGGATGGGAATCCTTGCGCGGCGGTCATCGCATCGCTACCCCGCATCAGGCGCTTTCCCAGCTCTGGCGGCTCTCCGAGCAGTCAGCATGCGCGCCATAAAATGTGGGGAATCCTCAGGGTCTGACCCGAATTGCCCCGAATTGCCCCGAATTGCCACTCCCCCAATGGGATCCCGGGCGCGCAACTGTGCGTCAACAGCACGGACCCGAGCCATAGCCGCACGCTTCTGCTCTTTGCTCATTTTCGGGTCAACACCCCGATTGGGCCTGCCGGCTATTCGGTCGATTCATGTTTTTATCCCTCGAAGACCGCCCTGAGCCGAGATTGGACGTGCGGCATATCTTGTTCAGCCGATTAAACGCTCGACGACGGTCACTCGCAAGGCGGCTATTCCCGAGATCGGGCCCCGGGGCCGAAGCTCAGTTTCCTGAGCGCCGCGTGCCGCGAATCACCAGACTGCCCAGCGCGAGCGTCGCCAGCACGCAGACGATGAACGGACCCGCCGGCAGATCGAAGGGCACGGACAGCCACAGGCCGATGGCGTAGCCGGCGGCGGCGAGGGTGTAGCCGAGGACGAGGCCGCGGCGTTCATCGAGGCCGTGGGTGGCGATCGCGGGCAGGATCAGCGTCGCGAAGACGAGGTAGACGCCGACGAGTTGCACCGAGGCGGTGACGACGAAGGCGAACAGCACGTAGAAGGCCTTGGGCTGGCGGTGCGCCCACAGCGCCCACGCGGCGAGGACAGCGGCGTAGAGCAGTGCAACGGGCCAGAGCTGGCCGTAACCGACCCAGAGGATCTGGCCGGCGAGCAGTTCCTGCATGTGCTCGGCGCCGTGCGGATTGCGTGCGAGCACGAGCAGCGCGACGCAGGCGGAGACGACGTAGAGGCTGCCGATCAATGCTTCCTGCAGGTGACGGAAGCGGCGTTCGGTCCAGGTCAGCAGTCCGGCGGCGAGCAGCGCGGCAATGCCGGCGGCGAGCTGCGTCAGCCAGCCGCCATCTTCCTCGCCATGGATCATCAGCGCGATGATGGCGCCCAGTGCGGCGACCTGCGCGATGGTCAGGTCGATGAAGATGATGCCGCGTTCCAGCACGCGGCGGCCGAGCAGCACGTGGGTGGCGGCGACCAGAAGGCCCGCCAGTAAAGGCGGGCCCATGATCGACCAGTCGAACGCGAAGTCCGCAGCGTTCACGATTGTTTTCCGTTCAGCGCAGCGAGCAACTGCTGGACGGTGACGTCGAAGGTGCCGAACAGGTCATCCGTGCCCTTCATGCCGCCGGGCGAGAACGGCAGCTGCACGCCGGGCACGCCGCTGTGCTCGGTCATCCACTCGACCGGCTTGGGGTCCTGGTAGGCCGCGTAGACGACCATCTTCACCGGCTGTTGCTTGACGACGCCGAGCAGCTCCTGCAGGTGCGCGCCGCTGGGCGGGATGCCGGGTTTGGGTTCGAGTGTCGCGACCTCGCGCACGCCCAGCCAGGCATACAGGTAGGTCCAGGCCTTGTGCCCGCTGATCACCGGCACGCCCTGCAGTGGCGCCGCGGCGGCGGTCCACTTCGCGACGGCGGCGCTCCAGCGCGTGTCGAAGTCCTGCTGGCGCTGCGCGTAGTCGGCCGCGTGCGCGGGATCGAGTTCGGCGAGCTTGTCCGCGAGCGGTTTGGCGACCTTGGCGATGTTGCGCGGGTCGGTCTGGATGTGCGGATTGCCGGCTGGGTGCACGTCGCCCTGCGCGCGGTCCAGTGACGCCGGGACGTCGCGCATCTCGACGTGGCGGCTGGCCTCGAAGTAGCCCGGCGCGCCGGGGCTGAGCTTGGGGTTGTTGCCCTTCTGCGCGAGCGCCGGCAGCCAGCCGATTTCCAGTTCCGCGCCGGTGCAGACCAGCAGGTCGGCCTTGCGGTACTGCGCGATCAGGCTCGGACGCGCCTGGATCTTGTGCACGTCCTGCAGCGCAGAGGTGGCGGTGTAGACCTCGACGTCGGGTCCGCCGAGTTCGGTGGCCAGCGCGCCCCATTCGGCTTCGCAGGCGAAGACCTTGAGCGCCGCACTGGCGGGCAGAACGGTGACGAGCGCGGCGGTGGCCGCGACGAGTGTGATGATTCGTTTCATGGCGGGCCTTTAGAACTGGTGTGCCGGGTGCGAGCCCAGGCTCATGGTGTATTGGACGAAGACCTGGTTGTCGGTCTGGTCACCGGGCCTCCCAGAAGGCCGTGTTTCGTCGCGGTTGAATTGCAGTCGCAGGCGCGAAAATTCACTGTTGGAGAAATCGACCATCGCCGACCAGCGCTGCGGATCGCGGCCGTCGTCGGCGAGCAGCGCCAGCGAGGTGTCGTCCGCCGGATTGTCGAGATCGTTGTTCGCGCCCAGGCGGTCGTAGCGCAGACCGACGCGCCAGCGCGGCATGAACTGGTAGACCGCCTGCACGTAGCCGCCGAACTGGTCGCCGTCGTAGGCACTGGTGTTGCTGCTGCCGTCCGGATCGTAGACCACGGTGCCGCGTTCGCTGCGCCGCATCGCCTCGGCCTGGAGCACGAAGTTGCGTACCAGCGGATTGCGCTGTGGCGCCCACTTGTAGATGAAGTCGATACCGCTGATGCGGCTGTCGCCGGTGAAGCCGGTCTCGACGTCCTCGCCGCTGCGCCGGTCCTGCGCGTTGCCGTCGTAGTGCCACAGGCCCGCGCGCCACGAACCGCCGCTGCCGATGTCGTCGCCGACGTGCGTGAACGCGGTCCAGGACTCGACGCCTTTGCGGTCTTCGCCGCCGGCGGGGAAGGCTGCGCCGCGCAGCGCTTCGGCGCCGACTTCGACGAACAGCTCGGTCGGCGCGACCCAGCGCAGCTGCGCGCCGTCGTCGCCGAGGTTGCCGGCGAGGAAGGCGCGATAGACCAGCGGCGCGTCGGTGAAGTCCCAGGCGTGCGGGTGCTGGCGGTTGAGATAGCCGATGTCGGAGAAGAAGCGGCCGACCTTCGCGGCGAGACCATAAGGCAGCGCCAGCGTGTCGATGTAGGCCTCCTCGACCGCGACGACGGTCTCGCCGTCCTCGTTCTCCAGCGCGATCGTGGTCCAGCCGTGGAACTGGTCGTCGATGTTCGATTCGATCGCCAGCTCGCTTTCGCCGATCGAGAACCCGTCGGGCGCGAACTCGGTTTCCGGGCCGAGCACGAAGCCGGGAATCTCAGCCTCTGCGTCGCTGCTGAAATGCGCGTAGCGGCCGTCGAGAATCAGGCTGATTTTTGGGTTGAAGCCCTGGCCCGACTGGGCGAGCGCGGGCGTGGTGAAGCCAACAGCGGAAATGGCGCCGAGCGCCAACAAGCGGATGCGTTGCATGAAACCCTCATACTGAAAACAAATGCACGAAATCCGACACGTGAGGTGCCGGAACGCGACAAGCCGTTCAGCTGAGGGACTTCGGGGGACCGCGGATGCGGGTGTGGTTGCGCGGCGCCGCCGCAGTGATGCACGCGACAGCCCGCTGCGGTGATTCGACCGCCGCCGGCTGCGGGAGTGCGGCGGGTGTGCTGGCCAACGCGCCGGTGTCGAGGCCCGGCGCATGCACGCAGACCTGGCAGTTCGGGTCCAGCGCCAGCGCCGGATGCGAAACCGCGTGCGCGAACACCAGCCACTGGCTGATCACCAGGGCCAGGATCAGGGCGACGTTCTTGATCAGCGGTCTGCGCATTGCGCGGCCATTGTAACGCCGGTCCGTCGGCGTCAGGTCAAGCGCCGCTGTCCGCTGGCGCCGCCGGCGGCGTCAATCAGGCCGTATTTGCGCAGGAAGGCCTGAGCGTCCTCGCTGTCGCGCTCGAACCAGGCCGCCGCGCTGCCGAGTACGAAGCTGTAGCCCCATGCTTCCATGTCGGCGAAACAGCGCGTGCGCGAATAGCCGGGCAGGCGGTCGGCGAGCAGGCACTGCAGGTAGCAGGTGGCGTTTTCCTCGATGTCGTCGCCGATCGGGTGGGCGTTGGTGTGCAGCGCGGCGCGGCGCGCGCGGTCCATGCACAGCCAGTGGCAGAGCTCGTGCAGCAGCGAATGCACCGGGGTGTCGCCGCGCACGTACAACTCGTCGCCGATCAGCCCGGCCTCGTCGTCGCCCCAGTAGCTGCCGGGGATGCTCGCGCCGTCGGCGACCCGGATGACGCGCATACCCAGCGCGGCGACGAAGCCAGCGATGTCATCTGCGCGCAAGGCTGCGCAGCGCAGGACTGCAAGGGCACTATTCCCCGCCTCCGGCGGCGTGCCCTGGGCTAAAGTAGGCGCAGACATAGGTGCGTGGGTGGAGAGAAAATTTAATGAATCAGTCTAAGGCCGTATCGGCCTGCGTGATATTGGCGTTGGCGGCCGGAATCAGCGCGTGTGGACATAGTGATAGCCCGTCGGGCACGGACGGCGGCGGTCCGTCGCCGGGGGATGACGGCGAAAACGTGTTCATGGCCATCGTCCCTCCCGGGTCCAATGGCAATTCCGCCGGAGCCGTCGGCGGCCCGCTGCCGGGGCAGCCGCAGATCTCCTATCCGGCCAACTACCGCGATCAGCTCGATCTGTACGGCAATCTGGCCTATGCGAAGTCGCCGCTGAAGTCGTCGCCCTGCGAGCCGCCGGCCGACATCGATGCGCACGAGCCGGCGTCCGATGACGCCTGCAACTACTACAAGAAAGCGGGGCTGACGCTGGCCGAAGCGGACGCCGTGTCGACGACCGAACTGACGGCGCCCAACGGCAAGGCGGTGACGATCCGGCGCGACGGTTGGGGCGTACCGTACATCGACGGTGCCGATCGGGCGTCGGCCGAGTACGGCCTGGGCTATGCCGCGGCGCAGGATCGCCTGTGGCTGTTCGACCTGCTGCGCGCGGTCGGCCGCGGACGCGCGTCGGAGAAGCTCGGGCCGTCGCCGACCACCTACGATCTCGATCTCGAATTCGCATCCGACTCCGCTTACAGCGAGGAGGAACTGACCGGCATCGTCAACAATGCGGTGTCCAAGATCGGCGAGCCGCTCGGATCGATGTTTCTCAGCGACGTCGAGAACTTCGTCGCCGGCATGAACGCCTACGTCGCGTTCCTGCAGACGCCGACGGGCGCGGCCGAACTGCCGCTGGAGTACACGACGCTGGCAGTCGGCGTCGGCAGCGGTGCGGGTTTCCCGCCCGCGCCATTCACGGTCAACGACATTGTTGCCAACGCGGTGCTGATCCAGTCCGCGCTTGGCCTGGGCGGCGGCGGCGAAGCGCGCAACCTCAACTTGCTGCAGAAGCTCGACGCCAGCATCACCGGCGGCACGACGACGCTGCCCGAGTCCGCGTGCAAGCTGTGGCGCGATTTGCGCCACGCCACGGCGGCGGACACGCCGGTGACGGCGTCCGGCACGTTCGCGACGCAGTCGCCGCCGAGCGTCGACGAGAACTGCCCGCAAACGCTGCCGGCTGGTGCGGCCATCTGGGACGTCGACAGCTTCCGTGGTCACGTGCTCGAAGCGGCTGAAGGCGCCGCGCCGCTGCCGATACCGAAGAGCTTTTCGCCGATCGAGACACTGTCGCGCAGCAAGCTCGTGGCATCTGCCGCGCACCCGCCGCTTGCGGCGGCGATCAATCCGGCGCCGCTGCGGCTCGCCGTTTCGGACGATCCCGGCGCGAGCCGCAAGGCGATGCTCAACGAGCACGGCCTGCCGCTGACCAGCTCGAACTGGATCGCGGTGACCGCCAGCCAGACGCAGTCCGGGCACCCGATCATGGTCGGCGGACCGCAGACCGGCTACTTCATGCCGCAGCTGCTGTGGGAGGCGGCGGTGGTCTCGCGCGGCGGGACGCCCTTCGAGTTCGCGGCGCGCGGCATCTCGACCGTGAACCTGCCGTACATCGTCATCGGCCGCGGTCTCGATTTCGCGTGGAGCCCGACCTCGGCCGGGTCCGACTTCACCGACACGCGCGTGTCGAAGCTGTGCAATACCGACGGCACGCCGGCGTCGCGCGACGACGCCGATGCCGACGGGTTTCCGGACGCCGACGGCTATCTGTACCGGGGCCAGTGCGTGCGCCTGTATCGGCGCATCGACACCTGGACGGCGAATCCGACCGCAGCCAGTCTCGCGCTCGGCGGCGCACCGCAGCCCGAGACCGTCAGCCGCTACGTGCTGCGCACGCACTACGGGCCGGTGTCGGGTACGGCGACGGTCGACGGCGAGCCTGCCGTGATCTCGCGCCAGCGCTCGACTTTCCTCTCCGATGTCGATACTGCGGCGCCGTTCGCGTTGCTGACGACGACCGGCCTGCAGATGGATCACACCCGGTTCAAGAAGCTGTTCAACAGCATGACGGCCACATTCAACTGGCTGTACGTGGACAAGCAGGACATTGCTTTCATCCAGTCGGGCCTGTACCCGGTACGCCACGCCGAGGTCTCCGCCGAGCTGCCGGTCTGGGGTGACGGCAACTTCGAATGGATGGCCGACGAAAGCCTGCCGAACGACTTCTTCACGCGCTACGGCGGCGACGCCGCCGACGGCGCGCTGCCGTATCCGAGCCGCACGCGGCCGATCAAGCAGGACGAGCAGGGTTACTACGAATGGTCCGGATTCCTGCCCTTGTCGGCGCATATCCAGGACACCAATCCGGCGACCGGATTCCTTGCCAATTGGAACAACGCCGGTGCGAGGGGTTGGTGGGCGGCGGACGGCAACGGCACCTACGGCCCGGTGCATCGCGTCAACAGCCTCGGGGAGCGTCTGCAGGCGTTCAAGGCCAGCGGTCGCAAGCATGACCTGGCGAGCATGATCGAGATCGCCGGCGATGCGGCCTACACCGATCTGCGTGGACTCGACCTGTTGCCGCTGCTCGACGAGATCGCAGGTCTGGGTGAGCTGACCGCCGATCAGCAAGCCGCCCTGACTCTGCTCGCCGACTGGCGCGCCGACGGCTCGCAGAAGTGGATTGACGGTGGCAATGGCCTGGGCGCATTGCGGCGCGACCGCGACGCCAGCGGCGCCTACGATCACCGCGCCGCCGTCGTGTTGATGGACGCCTGGTATCTGCGCCTGATGGAGACCGTGACGGTACAGCTGTCGCAGATCGCGGGGAGCGGCGCATCCGTGCTGACCGGCCGCTACGATGCACCGCGCGCGCAGGGTTCCGCGTACCAGGAAGGCTGGTTCCAGCACATGGTGCGCATGCTCAACATGGCACTGGGCAAGGCCGGAACGCCGCAGTACCAGGCCCTGCGCTGCGCCGGCTCCGGCGATGTGACGGCCTGCCGCGCTGCGGTGCTGGATGCGCTCGATCAGGCGATCGTCGATCTGGGCGGCATCGCCAACCAGGCGGCGTGGGATGGCACGCAGATCGAATACCCGAAGAGCGTCGACTGCGGCAACGTCGAGGCCTGCGACGCGGTCGAGCACACCTCGTTCGCGTATCAGCCGGTGCCGTCGATTCACTGGATCAACCGCCCGACCTTCCAGCAGGCGGTGGAGATCCGTTCGCCGGCGGCGCGTTGATCCTCGCGGAGAACTTCTGAGCCATGCGTATTGGCATTGATTTGGGCGGCACCAAGACCGAGGGCGTCGTGCTCGGCGCCGACTCGCGCATCCTCGCGCGGCGCCGCGTGCCGACGCCGCCGGACGATTACGACGCGGCGCTGCGCATCATCGTCGAGCTGGTGAATCAGCTCGAGGCGGATGTCGGTACGCGCGGATTGCCGGTCGGCGCCGGCACGCCGGGCGCGCGCTCGAAGCTGACCGGGCGCATGAAGAACTGCAATTCGACCTGTCTCAACGACCGGCCGCTGCTGGAGGACCTGGAGACTCGCCTTGGGCCACGCGTGCGCATCGCCAACGATGCCGACTGCTTGACGCTGTCCGAGGCGCACGACGGCGCGGCGGCCGGCGCGCGCTGCGTGTTCGGGGCGATTCTGGGCACCGGTGTCGGCGGCGGCGTGGTCGTCAACGGCGAGCTGCTGTCCGGTCCGAATGCCATCGCGGGCGAATGGGGACACAACGCGCTGCCGTGGCCGCGGCCGGAATGGGGCGAGGTGCCGGGGCCGCTCGGCTGGGACGGCCGGCACGGCTCGATCGAGGTCTATGGCTGCGGGCCCGGGCTGGCGCTGGATCACGAACGCGTCAACGGCGTGCGACTGCGCGGCGAGGAGATCGTCGCTGCCTCGGCTGCCGGCGACGCTGCGGCGGAAGCGACGTTGCAGCGCTGGGAGGACCGCCTCGCGCGCGCCTTCGCCAGCATCATCAACGTGCTCGATCCGGACGTGATCGTCGTCGGCGGCGGTTTGTCGAAAGTCGAACGTCTGTACCGCAACGTGCCGCAGCGCTGGGGCGCCTGGGTGTTCTCGGACAGCGTCGAGACGCGGCTGCTGCCGGCGCTGCACGGCGATTCCAGCGGCGTGCGCGGCGCAGCCTGGCTGTGGCCGGATCCGGAGCGATGAGCCCGCCGTTGCTGATGGTGCTGATCGGGTTGCCGGGCGCCGGCAAGACCACGCTGGCGCGCGTGCTGGCGCCGCGTCTGGCGGCGACGATCGTCGATCGCGACGCGATCCGCGCGCGCTGTTGTCCCGGTGCGCCGGCCGATGCGCGCAGCAACGCCATCGCCAATGCCGAGATGGTGCGCGAGATCGGCCAGCGCCTGCGTAGCGGCGAAAGCGTCATCGCCGACGGCCGCACTTACGCCGCGGATGCGGACCGTTGCCGCATGGCCGAGATGGGCCTTGCCGCCGGCGCGCGAGTGCGCTTCGTCTGGCTGGACGTGTCGCTCACGCTCGCCAAGCAGCGCGTGGCCCAGAGTCGCGGGGCGCATCCGGCCAGCGATCGCACCGCCAGACTCGTGCACGAGGTCGCGCGGCGATTCGACGAGGTCGAGGACCGCGCACTACACCTCGACGGATCGCGGTCTATCGCGGCACTGGCCGACGACGTTCTGCTCTGGCTCGCCTGAATCGCTCAGCGACCCCGCGTCTGGCATATTTTTATACGCGTACGTAAAATTGACCTCGTACGGCTGGGCGGGAGCGAACCATGAACAAAATCCGGCAGGCAGGCGCGAGCGCGATGCCGGCGCTCGACTGGGGCGGCGTCACGCGTCGAGGCTTCATGAAGAGCCTCGCGGCGGTGGGCGCGGTGGTCGGGGGACTGGCCGCCAGCGGCTGCGAACGCGGCACCGAGCAGGGCGCCGATGGCCGCCCCTTGCTTGCACTGTCCGCCGCGCAGGCACGCACGCTCGGCGCGGTCGCCGACGCGGTGATTCCGACGCAGCCCGGATTTCCCAGCGCCGCGCAGGCAGATGTCGTGCGCCGCTTCGACGAGGAACTGAGTTTCGTCGCGCCGTCGATCCAGTCGGATCTGCAGGCGGCGCTGGGCGTGCTCGAATACGCGCCCTTCCTGTACGGCCATTTCTCGCGCTTCGCCGCGCTCGGTATCCCCGCGCGCCGCGAAGTGCTGCAGGCGATGAACACGAGCCGCGTCGAGATCCTGCGTGCGGTCGGCAACAACGCGAAGATCCTCGTGCAGTTCTTTTACTTCGGTCATCCGTCGGTGTGGACGGCGATCGGCTACGACGGGCCGTTCGGCAAGATGCCGGAGCAGATGAGCGAGCAGCGCGCCTGGTATGCCGAGCACACCACCGGAGGTGCGGCATGAGCGGCAGGCCAGGAGGACAGCCAGGAGGGCGGATCTTCCAATGGAGCGACCTGACCGAGTCGCAGACGATCCGCGCCGATGTCTGCGTCATCGGCTCCGGCTGCGGCGGTGCGACGGTCGCCAAGAAGCTCGCCGAGGCCGGACGCGACGTCGTGATTCTCGAACGCGGCGGCTATTACCCGGAGAGCACGTTCGACCAGAGTGAAGTCGGCATGAACGCCAAGCTGTCGGCCGACCGCAGCATGCGTGCGTCCGCCGACGGCGGCACGCTGCTGCTGTCGGGCCACAACGTCGGCGGCGCGTCGGTGCACTACTGGGCGGATTCGTATCGCACGCCGGAGGATCGCCTGGAACTGTGGGCGGATCGCTACGGCGTGCGAGGTCATGATCTGGCGGCGCTGATGCCGGCCTGGGACGAGCTGACCGGCAATCTCAACGTGCACCCGGCGACCGAGGAGTATCACAACCGCATGAACCAGCTGCTGCGCGAGGGTGCGCACAAGCTGGGCTGGGAAGGCAATCCGGTGCCCCAGGCGCGCAAGAGCTGCGTCAAGTCCGGACACTGCATGCAGGGCTGCGTGTACCGCGCCAAGCAGTCGCAGCTGGTCACGCATATCCCGCAGGCGGTTGCGCTCGGCGCGCGTGTGTATGCGGATGTCGAGGCGCGTGAACTGGTGTGGGAGAACGGCAAGGTCCGGCGCCTGCTCGCGCGTGTTGTGCACCGGCCGTCGAACCGCGCGTCCGCCATCGAGCTGACGATCGACGCGAAAGCTTTCGTCGTCGCCGGCGGCGGCTACAACAGCGCGCCGTTCCTGTTGCGGCAGAACCTGAAGAAGCAGCTGCCGATGCTCGGCAGGAGCTTCGGCATGAACCCGACGGCGATGGTGCACGGCCTCTACGACGAGGACATCGTGCTCTGGCGCAACATCCCGGCGGCGTTCGGCGTCGAGCAATTCCGGCTTGCGCGTCACGACGATGCCGGGCGGTACGTCGAAGGCGGCTATTTGCTGATGGCGAACCAGATCCAGCCGGGCCTGCTCGGCTCGATGATGCCGCTGATGGGCGAGGCGCTAGGCGAGTGGATGGGACAGATGAAACGGGTCGGCGGCACGATCGCCTGGATCGACGATCCGGCCGAAGAGCTCGGCGAGCTCAAGCTCGCGACGGACGGCACCACCAAGGCGGACTATCCCTACGGACCGAAGACGCAGGCGATTCTGCGCGACACGATCAGGAAGCAGGCGCAGATCCAGTTTGCGGTCGGCGCGCGCAAACTGCTGGTCGCCGGCGCCGATGCGCTGGTGCTGGAGAGCGAAGCGGATCTGGCGAAGATCGATGCGCTGCCGATCCGTGCCGGCGGCCTGTACATGGCGGCGCCGCACCCGTCGGGCGGCTGCATCATGGGCCGCAGCGCGCAGGATTCGGTGACCGACTCATCGCACCGTGTGCACGGCTTCGACAACCTGTTCGTCGCCGACAGCTCCGCGTTCCCGACGCCGGTGTCGGTCGACCCGAGCTTCACGATCATGGCGTTCAGCTATGTCGCGGCGAAGCACATCCACGCGATGCTCTGAATCGTAGGTCGGCAATCCATTGCCGACATCCCCGTTCGGCGAGCGCCCCGGCGGCAAAGGATTGCCGCCCTACACGCGAAAAAAAGGCGGGCCGAACCGGCTGTTCGGCCCGCCTCCTGTCGCTTCACAACCGCGATCAGAAATTCGGCTTCTTCTTCGCGTTATTGAACATCTCGACGCTGGCTTCGATCGCCTTGATCGAGTCCTTGGGGCCGTGCCAGCCCTTGATCTTGACCCACTTGCCCTTTTCGAGGTCCTTGTAGTGCTCGAAGAAGTGCTGGATCTGGTCGCGGACCAGGTCCGGCAGTTCGCGCACGCTGGTCACGCCCTTGTACAGCGGGCTGATCTTGTTGTTCGGCACGGCGATCACCTTCTCGTCGGTGCCGGACTCGTCCTCCATCTCCAGCATGCCGATCGGGCGGCAGTTGATCACGCAGCCGGGGATCAGGCGCATCGGCATCATCACCAGCACGTCGAGCGGATCGCCGTCGCCGCACAGCGTGTGCGGGACGTAGCCGTAGTTGCACGGGTAGCGCATCGGCGTCGTCAGCAGGCGGTCGACGAAGATCGCGCCAGAGGTTTTGTCCACCTCGTACTTCACCGGCTCGCTGTTCATCGGGATTTCGATGATGACGTTGATGTCGTTCGGTACGTCCTTGCCGGTCGGCACAAGGTCCCAGCTCATGACTCACTCCTGCGGTGCTGCAAAAATGGGGCGCAATTATAGCGGCGGGCATGAAAAAGGGCGCCCCGGAGCATGCTCGGGGGCGCCCTTGGGCAAAAAACGATCAGATCACAGCAGCGGAATCATCAGCAGCGCGACGATATTGATGATCTTGATCAGCGGGTTGATCGCCGGGCCGGCGGTGTCCTTGTACGGATCGCCGACGGTGTCACCGGTAACCGCGGCCTTGTGCGCATCCGAGCCCTTGCCGCCGTAGTTGCCTTCCTCGATGTACTTCTTGGCATTGTCCCAGGCGCCGCCGCCGGTGGTCATCGAGATGGCGACGAACAGGCCGGTGACGATCGTGCCGACCAGCAGACCGCCGAGCGCCCGGGGGCCGAGCACCAGGCCGACGACGACCGGCACCATGATCGGCAGCAGCGACGGCACGATCATCTCCTTGATCGCCGCGGTGGTCAGCATGTCCACGCTCCTGGCGTAGTCAGGCTTGGCCGTGCCTTCCATGATGCCCTTGATCTCCTTGAACTGGCGCCGCACTTCGACGACGACCGCGCCGGCCGCGCGGCCAACCGCCTCCATCGCCATGGCACCGAACAGGAAGGGGACGGCGCCGCCGATCAGCAGGCCGATCAGGACCATGTGGTCATTGAGCAGGAACTGCACCGGCGGCAGGCCCTTGGCGACCATCGCCAGGTCGAGGTTGTGCGTGTAGTCGGCGAACAGCACCAGCGCGGCGAGGCCGGCCGAGCCGATCGCGTAGCCCTTGGTGACCGCCTTGGTCGTGTTGCCGACCGCATCGAGCGGATCGGTGACGTCACGGACCTCTTTGGGCAGTCCGGCCATTTCGGCGATGCCGCCGGCGTTGTCGGTGATCGGACCGTAGGCGTCGAGCGCGACGATCATTCCCGTCATCGACAGCATCGAGGTTGCGGCGATCGCGATACCGTACAGGCCGGCCAGCTCGTAGGCGCCCCAGATGCTGGCGCAGACCGCGAGCACCGGCAGCGCAGTCGACTTCATCGACACGCCCAGGCCGGCGATCATGTTGGTCGCGTGCCCGGTCTGCGAGGCTGCGGCGATGTGCTTGACCGGACCGTACTCGGTGGCGGTGTAGTACTCGGTGATGATCATCATCGCCGCCGTCAGCGCGAGGCCGATCAGCGCCGCCCAGTACAGGCTCATGGCGTTGGCGCCCATCATCGAGGTCGTGATCGGGTAGAACGCGATGGCCGCGATCACGCCGGAGACGCCCACGCCGCGGTACAGCGCATTCATGATCTTGCCGCCCGGCCTGGCCTTGACGAAGAAGGTGCCGACGATCGACGCGATGATCGACACGGCGCCCAGAACCAGCGGATAGATCACGGCGTTGGGGCCGACGGTGGCCGCCATCAGGCCGCCGAGCAGCATCGTCGCGACCACCGTGACCGCATAGGTCTCGAACAGGTCGGCCGCCATGCCGGCGCAGTCGCCGACATTGTCGCCGACGTTGTCGGCGATCACCGCCGGATTGCGCGGATCGTCCTCGGGAATGCCGGCTTCGACCTTGCCGACGAGATCGGCGCCGACGTCAGCGCCCTTGGTGAAGATGCCGCCGCCCAGACGCGCGAAGATGGAGATCAGCGAACCGCCGAAGGCGAGGCCGACCAGTGCGTGCAGCGCTTTTTCGCTGCCGGCAATCTGCGACGCCACCATGTAGTAGCCGGCGACGCCAAGCAGGCCCAGGCCGACGACCAGCATGCCGGTCACCGCGCCGCCGCGGAATGCCACGGCGAGCGCCGGATCAAGTCCACCGCGTGCGGCTTCGGCGGTGCGAACGTTGGCGCGTACCGAGACGTTCATGCCGATGAAGCCGGCGGCACCGGAGAGTACGGCGCCGATCAGGAAGCCGACGGCCGAGAGCGCGTCGATCGCGAGCAGCAGCACCACGAACAACACCGCGCCGACGATGGCGATCGTCATGTACTGGCGTTTCAGGTAGGCGGCGGCGCCTTCCTGCACCGCGGCGGCGATCTCCCGCATGCGGTCATTGCCTGTCGGCTTGGCCAGAATCCACTGCACTGAAACGACGCCATAGACGAGCGCAAGGATTGCGCATGCGATGGCGATCCACAGACCGTACTCAACCAACATCGGAGAAACCTCCTGTGATGTGCGTTCGGAACGAGAGTCGAGCTGATTTCAGTTGCCCGCGGCATCGATTGCCGTCTTCGGCTGTTGTGTCTTCTTCTTGCAGCTCCCCAATCTGAAATTAAGTCAAAGCCCCTGGGTAGGGGCCGACCGACTATGGCACGAAGCCCGAGACAGGGGCAATCGTGTTCAAACCCCAGTTCGTCGCCTGCGTGAAACCCGGGTTTAGGATTGCACCCCGGGCTGCGCCCGGGCTACTCCTTCGCCGCGAGCTTGAACTCGCGCCCGGTTTTCTTCGGCACCGGTGCGTTCTTCAGGCGTACGTAGCGCGGCAGGCCGTTGTCGTAGGGCGGGTAGTCCTCGCCGGCGATCAGCGGCGCGAGATAGCGCCGGCAGGCGTCGGTGATGTGGAAGCCGTCCGCAGTGATGAACTCGCGCGGCATTTTCTTCTCGACGTTCGCGACCTGCTCCAGCGGCGCGGTGCCGATGGTCCAGCGATAGGGCGCGTCGGACTGCCGCTCGATCGTCACCATCACCCCGGACTGGCCGGCGAGCGCGAACTCCACCGCCGCCTTGCCGACCGCATACGACTGCTCGACGTCCGTCTTCGACGCGATGTGGCGCGCGGCGCGCATCAGGTAGTCGGCGATCGCGTAGTGGTACTTGTAGCCGAGCTTGCTCTTGATCAGCTCCGCAAGCTGCGGCGCCAGGCCGCCCAGCTGGGCGTGACCGAAGGCGTCGGTCGTGCCCGCTTCCGACAGGAACTTGCCGTCGGCGTTGCGCAGGCCTTCGCTGGCGACGATCGCGCAATAGCCCTGGGCTTTCACGGAACGATCGACCGCGGCGAGGAACTTCGCCTCGTCGAACACGATCTCCGGGAACAGGATCAGCTGCGGCGCATCGCCCGCGCTTTCTGCGGCCAAACCGCCGGCGGCGGCGGTCCATCCGGCGTGGCGGCCCATGACTTCGAGGATGAAGACCTTGGTCGAGGTCTTGGCCATGCTGGCGACGTCGAAGCCGGCTTCGCGGATCGACACGGCGGTGTACTTGGCGACCGAGCCGAAACCGGGACAGCAGTCGGTCAGCGGCAAGTCGTTGTCCATCGTCTTGGGGATGTGGATCGCCTGCACCGGGTAGCCCATCTTCTCGCCGAGCTGGCTGATCTTCAGGCAGGTGTCGGCAGAATCGCCGCCGCCGTTGTAGAAGAAATAGCCGATGTCGTGGGCCTTGAAGACTTCAATCAGGCGCTCGTATTCGGCGAGGTTCTTGTCGAAGCCCTTGAGCTTGTGCCGGCACGAGCCGAAGGCGCCGGAGGGCGTGTGGCGCAGCGCGGCGATCGCGGCGTCCGATTCCTGCGAAGTGTCGATCAGGTCCTCGGTCAGCGCGCCGATGATGCCGTTGCGGCCGGCGTAGACCGTGCCGATGCGGTCGGGATGGCGGCGCGCGGTTTCGATCACCGCCTGCGCCGAGACGTTGATCACCGCGGTGACACCGCCGGACTGCGCATAGAACGCGTTGCGGGGTTTGCTCATCGGATTCGGTCCTGAATGAAAGAGATCGGGTGAAGAGTGCCGTCAGTTTATGCGCGCTCGGCAGCGTCGGCGCCTGACTCAGATCAGGCATCGCTGCGCCGGTCTGCGACCAAGGATCGATTGACGCCGCCCCCGCGGCGCAGGTACTTTTTCGGGTTCGCGCGACCCGGGGATGCGGCGGTCGACAGCGAATCCTTTTGATTACAGAGGTTTATCCACGATGAGAATGGTTCTGCTGGGCGCACCCGGCTCCGGCAAGGGTACGCAGGGCGAAAAACTGGTCGCCCATTTCGGCATCCCCAAGATCTCCACCGGCGATGCGCTGCGCGCCGCCGTGGCCGCGGGCACCGAGCTCGGGCGCAAGGCCAAGGCGACGATGGACGCCGGCCAGCTCGTGGCCAACGAGATCGTCATCGGCATCGTCGAGGAACGCCTCGGACAGCCGGACGCAAAGAAGGGCTTCATTCTCGACGGCTTCCCGCGCAACACCGCGCAGGCGCAGGTGCTCGATGCGATGCTCCAGCGCCTTGGCCAGCCGGCGATCGACAAGGCGGTGCACCTGGCGGTCGACGACGAGGAGATCATCCAGCGCCTGCTCGACCGTGCGAAGAAGGAGGGTCGCGCGGACGACAAGGAAGACGTGATTCGCCACCGCATCAAGGTCTACAACGACGAGACCCATCCGCTGCTCGACTACTACAACGCACAGAACAAGGTCGTGAAGGTGGACGGCGTCGGCAGCCTTGAGGAGATCTTCGCGCGCATCGTCAAGGTGCTGCAGTAAATCTCATGTCGTTGAGCAAGAAGGCCCGCATTGCGGGCCTTCTTCATTTCACGGCAGCAGCTCCAGGAGGCTGCGACCGCAGACCTCGCGGCGCCAGCCAGCCAGGACGTTGACCGGCGCGTCGCCGCCGGCGTGCACGAGCCGCAGCAGTTCTGCCTTGGGCGCAACAAAGCTCGCGGGAATGCCGAGCTGTTCGGCGCGCGTCATCACCGCGCCCTGCAGCTGCTTGAGCAGTGCCTTACCGGTGCTGTCGAGGTCTTCGTCGCGTACATAGAACTGTTCGGGCAGCGTGCGCGCAGCGGCGATGGTGGCCAGCAGCGCCTCGCTGTGACGTGCGAGTGTCTTTGGCGGCAGCACGTCGAGCGCCGACAGCTCGCTGGTCGTCTGCGGTTGCCGCTGTGCGAGCCGGTACAGCGGCTCGTCGTCGATGATCCATTTGCGCGGACGGTCGCGCTGCTGCGCCTCGGTCTCGCGCCAGGTGGCCAGCGCGACCGCAACGGTCTGTTCGCGCGCCGGCAGCCGTGCGAGCCCGCGCAGGCGCTGCCAGGCGTCGTCGGGGCGCGTCACGTAATGCTCCGGATCGCACAGGCGCGCGCAATCCTCGGCCAGCCACGTCAGGCGGTCACGGGTGGCCAGTTCGGCTTGCAGTGACGGGAAGATCTCGGCGAGATGCTCGACGTCCGCGGCGGCATACGCGAGCTCGGCCGCGGACAAGGGCCGGCGCGACCAGTCGGTGCGCGACAGGCTCTTGTCCAGCGTGATGCCCAGGCGTTTCTCGATCAGGCCGGCGTAGCCGATCTGGTCGCCGAGCCCGAGGAGCGTCGCCGCGATCTGCGTGTCGAACAGCGGCTGCGGGCAGGCGCCGCGCAGGCGCACGAGGATTTCCAGATCCTGGCTCGGCGCGTGGAACAGCTTGACGTGGCCCGGCGCATACAGCGCATCGAGTGCCGGCCCAAGGTCGGCGAGCGCGGTGGTGTCGATCAGCGCGGTCGTCCGCTCGTCGCGCACCTGGATCAGGCACAGCTTCGGATAGTAGGTGTCGACGCGGACGAACTCGGTGTCGATGGCCAGCACCGGGCTGGCGGACCAGGCTTCGACGGTGCGGGCAAGGGTGTCAGGATCGCGGATCAGGCTATGGGGATGGGTGTGGGGCATGAAGGGATGTTCCGGCGGGCGCGGGTAGAATAACGGTTCAACCCTCCGAACCCTCCCATGTTCGCGCAAGCATTTGCGGTGACCCTGCGCATTCTCGGCTTCCGTGCCGGCCCGCAGGACTTTCCTTTCGACCCCAGACTGACCTGGCCGCTGGCGCTGTTGGCCGTCGCCGCGAACTTCCTGATTTTCGTGCAGGTGCTGCCGGGCGCGAGCTCGGCGGCCATGGCATGCGCGATGGTCGGCGGCACCGCGTTGGTGACGCACTCGGTGCTGCGTACGCGCGGCTTGCTCAGCCGTTTCAACCAGACGCTGAACGCGCTGCTGGCGACGGCCGCGCTGCTGACGCTGCTGCTGGTGCCGTTGTTCGCGCAGATTGCCCCGGCACTGAAGGAGATCGCCGCGCAGCCGGAGCTTCTGGAGAATCCGGAGGCGCTGAAGCTGCCGCAGGGCGTCGTGTTCCTGATGAACCTGCTGAATTTCTGGAACTTCGCCGTCACCGCACACATCCTGCGCCATGCCGCCAACGTGCAGCTGTGGATCGGCATCGTCATCGCGCTGATCATCGCCTTCGTCGTGCTGTTCTTCGTCGCCTTCGCCGGCACTTTCGTCGGGGCCCTGTTCGGGATCTAGGGCCTGTTAACGCTATGGACGTCGTTGTGATGCCTCCGGATTTGCGGCCAGGCAAGGCGCGACGAAGGAGTTTGGTGGTTCCAAATGACTGAGGAGCAACGCCGCATGGCCGCAAATCCGGAGGCACCCCGAAGGGGCGGGATCGTTTTGGCGCATCGCGGCGTCACGACTCGCTTATGTACATTCAGTACACCGCGCTCGTCCTTCCTTGCGCTGCGCCAAAACGATCTCCGTCACAGCGACGGCCATAGCGTTAGCAGGCCCTAATGCACCTCCACATCCTCGGCGTCTGCGGCACCTTCATGGCCGGCATCGCCGCGATCGCGCGCGAGGCGGGTCACCGGGTCACCGGCTCGGACGCCAACGCCTGGCCGCCGATGTCGACCCAGCTCGAACAGCTCGGCATCACCGTCATGCAGGGCTACGAGCCTGCGCACCTCGCGCCGCGGCCGGACGTGGTCGTCGTCGGCAACGTCGTCACCCGCGGCAACGCGGCGATGGAGTACGTGCTCGACGCCGGGCTGCCGTATGTGTCCGGGCCGCAGTGGCTCGCCGAGAACGTGCTGCACGACCGGCACGTGCTCGCGGTGGCCGGCACCCACGGCAAGACCACGACGACGTCGATCCTCGCCTGGTTGCTGGAACATGCCGGGTTGCAGCCAGGATTTCTGGTCGGCGGCGTGCCGCAGAATTTCGGCATCTCGGCGCGACTGGGCAGCTCGAAATATTTCGTCATCGAGGCGGACGAGTACGACACGGCCTTCTTCGACAAGCGCAGCAAGTTCGTGCACTACCGCCCGCGCACCTGCATCCTCAACAACCTCGAATACGACCACGCCGACATCTTTCCGGATCTGGCCGCTATCGAGCGCCAGTTCCATCACCTGGTCCGCACCGTGCCACGCAGCGGCCGTCTCGTCGTCAACGGTGGCGACGCGAATCTTGAACGTGTTCTGGCGCAGGGCTGCTGGAGCGAGCTTGCGTACTTCGATCGCGCCGATGGCTGGCATGCGCGACCCGCAGACGGCGGATTCGAGCTGCGTGTTGGCGATGTTTCGCACGGCCTCGTACGCACGCCGCTCGCCGGCGCGCACAACCGCTCCAACGTGCTTGCCGCGTTTGCCGCGGCGGCGCACGTGGGCGTGCCGGTGCCCACGCTGGTTGAAGGCCTCGCGCAGTTCCGCAACGTGCGCAGGCGCCTGGAGAAAGTCGGCGAGGCGCGCGGCGTCACGGTCTATGACGACTTCGCCCACCATCCGACCGCGATCGCGGTGACGATCGACGCGCTGCGCTCGCAGGGGCCGGGCCGCATTCTCGCGGTGCTCGAACCGCGTTCGAACACGATGCGCCTGGGTACGCATGCCGCCGAGCTCGCGCACAGTCTGCGCGATGCCGAGCTGTGTTTCGTCTATGCGCGACCGGATCTGAAATGGGACGCGGGGGCCGCGCTGGCGGATGTCGGCAGCCGCCTGCACGTCCATGCCGGCCTCGACGAACTCGTCGCGGACATCGCCGCTTCAACGCGCGCGGGCGATCGTGTGCTGGTGATGTCGAACGGCGATTTCGGCGGCGTGCACGGCCGCATCGTGAAGGCCCTGCAGGGTTGAGCGCAGCCTACGGCGCGCGCTTACGCGGCGAAATAAGCCCGCGTGTATGGGTGCACCTGCGGGTGCTCGCGCAGCTCGTATGCGCTCATCCAGCGGTAGTCGCCGTGCTGCTCCTGCGGCAGCCGGTCGAGCGCGGTGGTGCTCAGCTCGTGCGCCAGCACGACGTAGTGCGTGCCGATGCCGGGCGCGCGCAGGAAGTTGGTCGGATACAGGTGCTCGAACACGCCGACGAAGCGCGCGTCACGACGGGGCAGCGACAGGCCCAGTTCGGCGTGGGTGATGCGCGCAAAGGCGGCGTCCAGCGTCTCGTTCTTGCGGATCACCCCGCCGGGCACGAACCAGGTGCCCGCGGCCGGCTCGTTGCGGCGCAGGCCGACGAGCACACGCTGCTGCGCGTCGCGCACGATCAGGTCGATCGACACCAGCGGCGCGCGGGCAATGACGTCCAGCCAGTCCTGCGCGGGCAGCGGACCGCCCGGCACCGTGGACATCAGTCCTGGTGCAGCACGCCGTGCGCCTGCTGGTCGGCATGGTAGCTGGAGCGCACCATCGGGCCGCTGGCGACGTGCGAGAAGCCCATCTGCTCGCCGACTTCACGCAGGCGGTCGAACTCGGTCGGGTGCACGAAGCGCGCGACCGGCAGATGGTGGCGCGAGGGTTGCAGGTACTGGCCGAGCGTGAGCATGTCGACCTTGTGCGCGCGCAGGTCGCGCATGACCTGCTCGATTTCCTCGATCTCCTCGCCCAGGCCCAGCATCAGGCCGGACTTGGTCGGCACTTCCGGATGCAGATCCTTGAAGCGTTCCAGCAGGTCCAGGCTCCAGTCGTAATCGGAGCCCGGGCGGGCCTGCTTGTACAGGCGCGGCACGGTTTCGAGGTTGTGGTTGAACACGTCCGGCGGCGTGTCCTTGAAGATCGCCAGCGCCGGGTCCATGCGGCCGCGGAAGTCCGGCACCAGCACTTCGATGGTCAGCTGCGGCGACAGCGCGCGCGATTCGCGGATGCAGGCGGCGAAGTGTGCAGCACCGCCGTCGGCCAGGTCGTCGCGATCGACCGAGGTGATCACGACGTAGCGCAGCGCCATGTCGCGGATCGTGCGCGCGAGGTTGACCGGTTCGTCGGTGTCGAGCGGATTCGGGCGGCCATGGGCGACGTCGCAGAACGGGCAGCGCCGCGTGCAGATCGCACCCATGATCATGAAGGTCGCCGTGCCCTTGCCGAAACACTCGCCCAGGTTCGGGCAGGCCGCTTCCTCGCAGACCGTGTGCAGACGGTTCGCGCGCAGCGCAGCCTTGATGCGCGCCACTTCCGGCGTGCCCTGGTGCTTGGCGCGGATCCAGGACGGCTTGCGCTGCGGCTGTGCGGTCGGCTCGATCTTGATCGGGATGCGCGCCATCTTGTCGGCGCCGCGCAGCATTTCGCCCTGCACGACGCGACGCGGGGCGGCGGGCGGCGGGGATGGCGGGGTGGGGTCGCTCATGAAAACTCCTGCAGAGGCGCCATTGTAGCGGGCGACATCGGCCGTCGCCGATCGCGGCAAGATCGCGCCTGAAGGTGCGCCTAGCGAACGCGGCGGACGCGCGCCTGCTGGTTCAGGCCCTCGACCTTGAACCAGTAGCTGCCGAGAAAATTGCGCTTGATCGTGACCTTCGGGCTTTCACGCACGTAGTACACCGCGCGGCACTCGACGCAGCGCCAGACCTGGCCGTTGGCCAGTTCGAACACGCTGTCCTTGTCCCAGCCCTTGAAGCTGCCGATCAGCGTCGACTCGATCAGGTCCGGACCCTTGTCTTCCTCCGCCTTGGCCGGCAACTGTTCCGCGCCAAAGCTCGCGGCCGTGTCCTTGACGGCGCTTGCGGCCGGGGGGCTCGCCGGGGCCGGAGTCGGGCTTGCGGCGGTTGCTTCCGTCGCGGGCGGGGCGGATTGCGGCTGCAAGCGGCCGGCCAGCGTGTCGTAGCAGGCCAGGCGTTCGCCATCGGCGGCGATGGCCGCGCAGGCCGCGAGATCCGCGCCGGCGGCGGGCAGGGCGATCAGGACCAGCAGTACGGACAGCAGGACGCGCATGGAATGTTCCGACCAGGGGAGGGTCGGAAACTTAGCACGGCGCTCAGGCGGCGAGCGCGGTCGGTGCCGTGTCGGTCAGGGTGACGCGTCGGGCCGGCAGATCGAGCGCGGCGCGCACTGCGGTTTCGGCGCGGTAGGCGAGCGCAGCCCGCTCCAGTCCCCGCGCCGCGATCGGGAGACCGTAGACGATTTCCACGGTCAATTCGGGCTCGCGCAACAGGCGCAGGATGTGGCTGACGAGGTCGTCGTCGCCGATGAAGGGCGCGATCAGGCGCCCATCGCGCGCCGCGCCGTAGCGCAGTGCCACCGGCTGGATCAGCGCGCCGGCATCGATGGCGGCGCCGAACAGGCGCGCATGGAAGGGCAGCACGTCCACGCCGTCGGTGGTCGTGCCCTCGGGGAACAGCACGACCGAGCCGCCCTGCTGCAGATGGGGCACCAGGTTCTCGATCAGCGGACGCGCACCGCCCTTGCCGCGGCGGATGTAGAAGGTCCCGGCCGCGTTCGCGAGCCAGCCGGCGACCGGCCAGTCGCGGATTTCGGACTTGGCGATGAAGCGCGTCGGTTCGCAGGCCGCGAGCAGCGGGATGTCGAGCCAGGACACGTGGTTGGCGACAGTCACGCGCGCGCCGGGCGCAAAACTGCCACGCACGCTGACGCGCAGGTTCAGCACGCGCAGCAGGCGCAGGTTCCAGAAGCGCGTGAGCGGTTCCGGCCGCAGGCGACCGAAGCTCAGGTTCACCGCAGCGACGAGCAGCAGGCCGGTCAGCAGATGCACCGACAGCCGCGTTCCGCGCATCCACACGCGCAGAGAACTCCGCATGCCGCGCTTAGGCCGGGGTCGCGGCGCCGTCGGCCTCGGCCTGGCGGCCGAGGAAGTGGCGGGCGTAGCGTGGGTGCAGGTCGCTGACGTTGAGCAGCATGAACACGTCGGCGCAGTTGAAGTCGCGGTCCCAGTAGGCTTCGCCGCAGGCTTTCGCGCCCAGGCTGAGGTAAGCCTTGAGCAGCGGTGGCATGCGTACCTTCTCGTCGAGGCGGCTGTCGGCGGCCGGCAGGCGGATGTAAGGACGCACGCGCTGATAGTCCGGGGCGAGGTGCTTGGCGCGGATCTGGTCGAGGATCGCGTGCGCCGCGGCGCCGCCATCGGCCAGCTCGATGCTGGCGCAGCCGAACAGGTAGTCGTAACCCTCGTTGACGACGCAGGCGGCGATGCCCTGCCACAGGGTCGCGATCACCGCGCCTGAACGGAACTCGGCGTCGACGCACGTGCGCCCGATCTCCATCACCCGTCCGGGCAGGGCGTCGAGCATCGCCAGATCGAATTCGCTCGACGAGTAAAAGCCACCGGCGGCCGGCGCCTTGTCGTCGGTGAGGATGCGCGTGCAGGCGACGATGCGGCCGCCATCCGGCTCGACCACCGTCAGGTGGCGGCAGAACGGATCGTACTGGTCGTGGTCGATGCCGTCGGCACCGCCTTCGATCTGGGCGCCCAGTTCGCCGGCGAAGATGCGGTAGCGCAGCTGCTGCGTCGCGCGGATTTGTTCGGGCGTCGTCGCGAAGCGGACTTCGAAGCGCGGGCGGCGCGGCAGATCACCATCGATACGTGCGGACATGCGAACCTCCAAGTTCGGATGTCGCGCACTCTATGAACCCGTTGTAAACGCTCCGTTACACCGGCATGTCCGTTCTATGACGCCGGCTGGCCCAGCCAGCCCGGGTGCACCGCGTCGGCGGTCCGCACCCTCAGATGCAGTTCGGCGAGCGCGTCGGCGTCCGAGAGCACGCGATTGCGCACCGGGTTGTCGACCTTGTCCGGCGCCGACTTCAGAATCGCGTCGGCGATGGCGCTTCGCTCAGCCTGGCGGGCCTCGCTCATGCGGCGCCGGCGGCCGGCAGTGAGGATCATCAGCGCATTCGCGTCCGGCTCGACGATCGCGGCACGGAAGTCCGGTTCGGGCAGCGCACGGCGCAGGCCGGCACGCAGCCAGCGCAGCTCGCGCGGCGGAATCGCTTCCTCCGGGATCATGAACAGGCGCGCGGCGCGCGTCAGCCGGCCCGGCGCGGTGCGCGAGCTCCACACCGACAGCGGGATCGCGACCACCAGGCTGCCGGCGACCGGCAGCAGCCACCACAGAAAGCTCGGGTTGAGCCAGTACACCAGGCCCAGCCAGGCCAGGCCCAGCACGCTGCCGCCGCCGTGGCGGAACAGCGCCTGGCTCCACGGCGTCTGCGCATCGGCACGCGGCGGCGACTTCCACGACACCGACAGGCCGATCAGGGCGCTGAGCACGTAACGCGTGTGGAACAGCATGCGGATCGGCGCCAGCGCGGCGGAGAACAGGCTTTCGCCGAGCACGCCCAGGGCCAGTCGCGGCACGCCGCCGAAACCGCGCCATTCGCGCGGCTTGCAGGCCAGCAGCAGCAATGCCAGCAGCTTGGGCAGGAACAGCAGCGTCATCGTGCCGCCGAACAGGCGCAGGGCCCATTCCGGGTGCCACTGCGGCCAGTTCGGGAACAGCTGGTAGGGCTCGGTGAAGTACTGCGGCTCGGACAGCACGAACACCGCCAGCAGGGCGGTCGACAGCACCAGGAACGCGAACCACAGCGGCGCCGACAGGTAGGCCATCACGCCGGTCATGAACACCGCGCGATGCGCCGGATGCAGGCCTTGCGAGAAGAACAGGCGGAAGTTCATCAGGTTGCCCTGGCACCAGCGCTGGTCGCGTTGCAGCTCGTCGAGCAGGGTCGGCGGCATCTCCTCGTAGGAGCCGGGCAGGTCGTAGGCGATCCACACGCCCCAGCCGGCGCGCCGCATCAGCGCGGCCTCGACGAAGTCGTGGCTCATGATCTCGCCGGACAGCCCGCCGCTGCCGGACAGGCGGCCGAGCGCGCAGTGCTCCATGAACGGCGCGACGCGCAGGATCGCGTTGTGTCCCCAGTAGTGCGACTCGCCGAGCTGCCAGAAGTGCAGGCCGGCGGTGAACAGCGGTCCGTAGACGCGCGTGGCGAACTGCTGGATGCGCGCGTACAGGGTCTCGCGGCCGGAGGCGCGCGGTGCGGTCTGGATGATGCCGGCGTTGTCGTTGGCCTCCATCAGCTGCACCAGGCGCTTGAGGCAGCCGCCGACATCACGCTGTCGGCGTCGAGGATCACCATGTACTTGTAGCGGCTGCCCCAGCGCCGGCACCAGTCGGCGATGTTGCCGGACTTGCGCTTGATGCGGTGGGTGCGGCGCCGGTAGAAGACGCGGCCGGCGCCGTCGACTTCGCGGCACAGCCGCAGCCAGGCATCGACTTCGGCGACACGCGTGTCGGCGCGGTAGGTGTCGCTGAGGATGAACAGGTCGCACTGATCGCGCAGGCCCGCGCGGCACAGCGAGTCCCAGGTCGCGCGCACGCCGGCGAAGACCCGCGTGACATCCTCGTTGCAGATCGGGAACAGGATTGCCGTGCGCGTGCCGGCGCCGATCGGCGCGTCTTCCGCGGCGGTCGCGGAAATCGCGTAACGGTCGCGCGCGCGCAGCAGCGCGTAAAAGCCCATCAGCGCGGTCCAGAATCCGGCCGACACCCAGCCGAACAGGATCGCGTAGATCACCAGGATTGCGATCTCCAGTCCGTGCTGGCCGCGGTAGGGCAGCACCGCGGTCATGAAGTACGTCGCCGCATAGGTCTGCGCCAGGATCAGCGCAACCAGCAACAGGCGCCGGTTGCGGCCGGCCACGCGCCAGGCGGCATCGGGTCGGCCCGGGGCGGTGGCCGACACGCCGCTGCGCGCCTGCATGTGCACGCGGCCGAACATGCGGGCCTGCATCCAGCGCCATAGCCGCCGCAGCGGATTGTTGTTCCACGGCGTCGGGCACATCGACGCGCGCGCCAGCGGCGGCGTTGTCGTCAGGCGCAGATCGCCCTGGCGGTCGGGCGCGACGGCGCCGTCGAGTGCGTCGTCGCCCTTGCGCGGCGCGGTTTGCAGCCGGTTGCGCAAGCGCGGCCAGGCGGAGCGCCGCACCGCGTCGCGGTCCTGAAGTCCCGTGCTTCCGCTCGGGACTTCGTGCAGTCCGGTCAGGCGGGCGCCGGCGGCGGGGATGTCCGTCGTCTCAGCGGCCGGCGGTGGCAGGGAGGACATAGGCCCAGGTTTCGGAGACGGTCTGTTCGCCGGCGCGCAGGATCGCACGCAGTTCGAGCGGCTTGCTTTCGTCCGCGCGGCGCACGCGGATCGTCACGCGCCAGCCGCCGGATGCCTCGTTGCGGAAGACCTGGCGTTCGAGCAGTTCGCCGCCGTCGCCGACCCAGATGCCGGCGACCGGCACGGTCTCCGGCGGCAGTTTGTCGAGTGCGCCGCCCTGGAAGTCGACCTGGAAGCGCAGGCTGTCGTCGGGTTCGCGCTGCCAGCCGTGGCCGCGGCGGCTCTGCACCACGCGCGCCAGCGGCATGTCCTTTTCCGGCTGGATCTGCCAGGACAGGTCGTACTCGAAGCGCTGCTGATCGCCCTCGCGTGCGGGCCGTTCCGGCACCCAGAACGCCACGATGTTGTCGTTGGTCTCGTCAGGCGCGGGGATCGACACCAGTTCGACGCGCCCCTTGCCCCACTTGCCGCGCGGTTCGATCCAGGCGCTCGGACGCAGCTCGTAGCGTGCACCCAGATCCTCGTAGTGGTCGAACTGGCGATCACGCTGCATCAGGCCGAAGCCGTGCAGCTCGTTGACCCCGAACGACGTCATGAACAGGCGGCGCGAAGTCGTCAGCGGACGCCAGATCCACTCGTCGCCCGAATGGATCAGCAGGCCGTCGGAATCGTGCACTTCCGGGCGGTAGTCCTCGCGCGTCGCCGGCTGGTTCTCGCCGTACAGGAACATGCTGGTCATCGGCGCCAGGCCGAGCTTGGTGACGTTGCCGCGGAAGTAGAGCTGCGCGGTGACGGCCAGGTGCGTGGACTCGCCCGGCTTCACAACATAGCGGTAAGCCCCGGTGACGCGCGGCGAATCGAGCAGCGCATAGATCGTCAGCGCATGATCCTCGGCGCGCGGCCATTCGACCCAGAACTCGGTGAATTCGGGGAACTCCTCGCCCGAGAGTTCGCCGGTGTCGACGGCCAGCCCGCGCGCGGACAAGCCGTAGCGCTGGTTGCGGCCGAGAGCGCGGAAGAAGCTGGCGCCCTGAAAGACCAGCACCTCGTCCTTGTAGTCGGGACGGTTGATCGGGTAGTGCACGCGGAAACCGGCGAAGCCGATGTCCTCTAGGGACGCCGGATCGATGCCGGTGCCGCCGTAGTCGAAATCGTTGGGCGTGAAGCGCACGGGCTTCACGCCATCGGCGCCGATCAGGCTCACCTTGATGCTTCTGTTGAAGCCCAGGCCCGGGTGCAGGAACTGCAGCTCGAACGGAAGCGAGGTATTGCGCCAGCGCGCCCTTTCGGGGCGGTAGCGGATCTTGCGGTAGTCGTCGTAGGAAAGATTGGCCAGCGCGCCCGGCAGATTGCGATTCGGCGCGTCGTAAGGTTTTTCCGAGAGTTTTTTCGCGATGCGGCTGACGTCGTTGAAATCGAAAGCAGCCTGGGCACGCAGCGGGGCGAGCAGCGTGAGAGTAGCCAGCAGTACGAATCGAAGGGCGCTGAGCATCGACGGAATTCTACCGACAAGAGCAAAAAGCCCAGCATGGGCCGAACGGATGAACGTGCTTGGATACCGGACCCGGTCAGTGACCGGCTGCCGCTGTGGCACCCGGGCGCAGGCGGAACACATGATAAGGCGCGTGAACCGCGATCGTCGAAGGGGAACGGCCGATCACGTGCTGCAGGCTGGAGCAGGTGACATACAGCCAGCCGTCTGAACCGAAGCTGAAGCCGTCCGGCCAGCGCAGGCGCTCGCTCTGCACCAGCGTCTGCAGGCTGCCGTCGGGACGCGACAGCACGATTGCGGAATGCTCGGGATCGGACAGGTAGATGGTCCCGGCGTCGTCGATGCTCAGGCCGTCGGACATGGTCTTGGCGGCGTGCACTTCGACGCGCGCGGCCAGCTCGTCGGCGCTCAGCGTGCCGTCGCGCAGGTCCGCGCTGCGGACGCTGTACAGGTTCAGGTCGGTGACGGGCGCGAAGTACAGCCGCTCGCCGCTGCGACTGAGCACGATCGAGTCGACACCCGGGCGGATCGCCACCAGCCCGAACGCCTCCATGCGGCGCTCCTGGACCACGGGCGTATAGAAATCGGGCATCACCGAAGAATGGCCTTCGAGCAAGCGGCGTGCCTGCCGAGCCGCGAAGTCGTAGACGATCAGCGCCGGCGTCTGCGCAAAGAAGCTGGCGTCGGCGATGTAGAGCGTATTGCCGTCCGGCGAGACCTGGAAATCATTGAGATGCGAGCCCAGGCCGGCGATCGCGCGCGGGAACTCGTACTCGTGGACCACGGCGCCGCTGTCGAGATCGAAGGCCAGCAGGCGTCCCGGATGCAGGCCGTGCTGGCCGTTGTCGAGCGTCCACAGCCGGTTCCGGCGGTCGATGCGCAGCGACAGCACATCGCGGAAATGGCGCGGCTCGCCGTCGCCGGTCTGGAACGCGAGGCTGGGCCAGGGCTGCATGCGGCCGTCGACCAGCTCGACGACTTTCCACTGCGGTCGTGCTTCCGGATGCAGCGTGACGAAGACGCGGCCGCTCGCCGAGACGGCGATGTTGCCGGGTGGCGTCGGCAGCTCGGCGACGGTTTCCAGCGCGGACTCCGGCAGCAGCGGCGTGCTCGTTGCCCGCTCGGGGAAATCGGCGCCCCCGCCATAGCGCCACTTCAGTCCTCCGAGGGCACCGGCACCGAGGATCAGCACGACGATCAGCAGGCGGCCTGCAAGGCGCATGCGGTTACTTTCCGTTCAGGGCCGGGGCGGCCTCGTCGACGCCGTTCGCGGTATCGGCCGCACCGTTGCCGAACTCGGCATAGAGCCCCCGCATCCGGTTGACCAGCAGGCAGAACAGGTCGGCGGTCTTCTCGGCGTCATAGATCGCCGAATGCGCGGCGGCGGCGTCATGGCCCAGGCCGGTGGCCTGCAGCGCGCGCGCGAGCACGGTCTGCCCCAGCGCGACGCCGCCGAGTGTCGCGGTATCGAACACGCTGAACGGATGGAAGGGGCAGCGCTTGTAGCTGCTGCGCGCGACCGCTGCGTTGATGAAACCGAGGTCGAAATGGGCGTTGTGACCGACCAGGATCGCGCGGGTGCAGCCGTTCTCCGAAACCGCCTTGCGGATCGGTCGGAACACATGATCGAGCGCCTCGCGTTCCGGCAGCGCCAGGCGCAGCGGATTGTCGATGCGGATGCCGTTGACCTCCAGCGCCGCCTTTTCGATATTGGCGCCGGGAAACGGCTCGACATGGGCGAACACGGTCTGCCGGCGTTCCAGCCGGCCTTGCTCGTCAATGCCCAGAATGACGCCCGCGACTTCGAGCAGCGCGTCGGTCCGCGCGTTGAAACCGCCGGTTTCGACGTCGACCACGACCGGCAGGAAGCCGCGGAAACGCTGTCCGATCTTGGTTTTGGGTGCGCTGCTGGGCGGGCTGGGTTCCATCGGAAGGCGGACCGCCGGCGATGTTTGGGGCGCACAGGATACCCGGATTCGAGGCGCGGGCCGTGGCCCTTATAATGCCCGCCCCCCAAGGGTCGTTTTCTCCATTCCCATTGCTTTGCGAGCTTTCCCGATGAGCAAACCCCGCAAGATTGCGCTCGCCTATTCCGGCGGCCTCGACACCTCCGTGATCCTCAAGTGGCTGCAGGACGTCTACCAGGCCGAGGTCGTCACCTTCACCGCCGACGTCGGCCAGGGCGAGGAACTGGACCATGTGCGCCCCAAGGCGCAGCAGTTCGGCGTCAAGGAAATCTTCATCGATGACCTGCGCGAAGAGTTTGTGCGCGATTTCGTGTTCCCGATGTTCCGCGCCAATGCGATTTATGAGGGCGAGTACCTCCTCGGTACCTCGATCGCGCGGCCGCTGATCGCCAAGCGCCTGGTCGAGATCGCGCGACAGACGGGTTGCGACGCGATCTCGCACGGTGCCACCGGCAAGGGCAACGATCAGGTGCGCTTCGAGCTGGGCGCCTACGCGCTGTGGCCCGAGGCCAAGGTCATCGCGCCGTGGCGCGAGTGGGACCTGAATTCGCGCGAGAAGCTGCTGGCCTACGCCGAGCAGCACGGCATTCCGATCGCCAAGAAGAAGGGCGGCGGCTCGCCCTACTCGATGGACGCCAATGCGCTGCACATCAGCTACGAAGGCGGCGGCCTGGAAGATCCGTGGTGGTGCCCGCCGGACGACATCTGGCGCCTGACCGTGAACCCGGAAGATGCCCCCAACGAAGCCGAGATCGTCACCGTCGAATTCGAGCGCGGCGACGCCGTCGCCGTCAATGGCAAACCGCTGACGCCGTTTGGCGTCCTTGATGCGTTGAACCAGCTCGCCGGCAAGCACGGCATCGGCCGCCTCGACATTGTCGAGAACCGCTACGTCGGCATGAAGTCGCGCGGCTGCTACGAAACCCCCGGCGGCACGATCCTGCTCAAGGCGCACCGCGCGATCGAGTCGCTGTGCCTCGATCGCGAGCAGGCGCATCTGAAGGACGAGATGATGCCGCGCTACGCGCAGCTGATCTACAACGGCTACTGGTTCAGTCCCGAGCGGCGCGCGCTGCAGGCGCTGATCGACGACACCCAGCAGAAGGTCAACGGCGAAGTGCGTCTGAAGCTGCTCAAGGGCAACGTCTACAACGCCGGCCGCCGCTCGAAGGACTCGCTGTTCGACGCCACGCTGTCGACTTTCGAGGACGATCGCGGCGCCTACAACCAGAAGGACGCCGAGGGCTTCATCCGCCTCAACGGCCTGCGGCTGCGCACCGGCGCGAAGCGCGATCTGCGCTGATCCGGAAGCGGACGAGGCCTGTCTGTAGGAGCGGCCCCCGGCCGCTCCTACAGACGGAACGATTCGCCCAGGTACACCTTGCGCACGGTTTCGTTCTGCAGCAGTGCGTCCGGCGCGCCTTCGGCGATGACGGTGCCTTCGGCGAGGATGTAGGCGCGCTTGCAGATGCCCAGGGTCTCGCGCACGTTGTGGTCGGTGATCAGCACGCCGATGCCGCGCTCGCTGAGCTGATGGACGATGCTCTGGATGTCGCCGACGGCGATCGGATCGACGCCGGCAAAGGGCTCGTCGAGCAGCACGAAATGCGGATTGGCCGCGAGCGCGCGCGCGATTTCGACGCGCCGGCGCTCGCCGCCGGACAGCGCCTGGCCTTCGGCGTCGCGGATATGGCCGATGTGCAGTTCGCCGAGCAGGCGGTCGAGTTCCCGATTGCGATCGGCGGCTTTCAGGTCGCCGCGCAGTTCGAGGATCGCGAGGATGTTGTCGGCGACCGAGAGCGTGCGGAACACGCTGGCTTCCTGCGGCAGATAACCGATGCCCAGGCGCGCGCGCGCGTGCATCGGCAGCGCGGTGATGTCGCGGCCGTTGAGCTCGATGCGGCCGCTGTCGGCGGCGACCAGGCCGACGATCATGTAGAACGAGGTGGTCTTGCCGGCACCGTTGGGGCCGAGCAGGCCGACGATCTCGCCGGCTTCGACGTTCAGCGAAACGTCGCGCACGACGGTGCGCTTCTTGTAGCGCTTGACCAGGTGTTCCGCGCGCAGCGTCGAGCGGCTCACGGCGCAGGCGCCCCTGTCGGTACTGCCGTCGGTGTCGGTGTCGGTGTCGGTGTCGGTGTCGGCGTTGCGGCCGGAGCAGGAGCAGGAGCCGGTGCCGCTTCCTTGCGCGCCGGCGGCTGGATGACGATGCGCACCTGGCCGGTTTCGCCGCCGGCCGCGCGGATGCGCCGCTCGGCGACGATGTAGTCGATGCGGTCGCCGTTCACTTCATCGCTGCCGCGCTTGAGTTTCGCACCGCCGCTGAGCTGGACGACGCCGGTGCGCGAGTTGTAGTCCATGCGCGTCGCTTCTGCGCTGACCGCTTGCGCCGTGATGCTTTCGCTCCCCGGCGTTCCGGAATGATCCATGCGCGCCGGAGCGCCGTCCATATGGGCTTCGAACTGGCCGTCGGCGAGCTGCATGACGGTCATGCGCTCGCTGCGCAGCTGCAGCGTGTCCGACTGCAGCGATACGTTGCCGAAGTACTGCATCTCGCCGCCCTGCACCCACTCGGCGCGATCGGCGGTCAGCGTGACCGGTCCCGTCGGACGCAGCGCCTCCAGCTGTTGCTGCGAGTCGCCACCGCCCTGGGCGAGGACGATCGGCGCAGCGATCAGCGCGGCAAAACCGGCGATCCGCGCGACGATGCGGTACATCGCGTCAGCGGGTCGGCGCATAGCGGGACTCAACCTGGCTGAGAAATTCCACGCGCTCGGCGATCCAGTCGGCGCGCATGCCGATCGCGCTGATCCGGCGCCCGGGGCTCTGCGCGACGATGGGGTCGTCGGTGCTCAGGCGCCGTGCTTCCCAATCCGCCCAGAGCGTCGGCGTGACGATCGAGATGGACGGCCGGTCGTGAGGCTGGCCGTCGATCTTGACCTCGGGCTTGAGTTCGATGCGCTTTTGCGCCGGAGGTACGCTGCCGCGATCGGCCGTCAGCTGCCAGCTGCCGCTCTGTGCGGCGCCGTAGGTCGACATCTCGATGCCGCTCAGCTCCATCGACGCGTCGTCGAAGTAGTCGATGTCCGTCGCGTGCGCCTCGAAGCTCAGTTCGCCGGTCTCGCCGTAGCGCCGCCAGTACGCGCCTTCGATGTGGTAGCGCGGCCGCTCGACCGTCGCGGCGACCTCGGTCGCCGCCGGTTCGCGGAATCCCTGGAACGCGAGCCAGCCGGCCACCAGCGCCAGCAGGCCCAGGAACGGAAGGTTCAGCGCGTTGCGATCCAGCGTCATCCGGGCAGGCGGCCCTGCGCCGCAAGAATCAGGTCGATGGCCTCGCGCACCGCGCCGTGGCCGCCGCTACAGCGGCTGACCCAGTGCGCGGCGGCCAGCGCACGCGGATGCGCGTCGGCGACCGATAGTGCGAGGCCGACACGCCGCATCAGCGGCAGATCGGGCACGTCGTCGCCCATGTGTGCGCACTGCGCGTCGTCGAGATCCAGTTCAGCGCGCATGCGCAGGTAGGCCGGCTCCTTGTCCTCGGTGTCGAGCGCGATGTGGCGGATGCCGAGCCACTCGAGGCGCTTGCGCATCGACTCCGACGGCCGCCCGCTGATCACGGCGACGTGCAGGCCCTGCTTGAGCGCGAGCTTGATGCCGTAGCCGTCGCGCACGTAGTTGGTTTTGGTTTCTTCGCCGTTGGGGCCGATGTACAGCTTGCCGTCGGTGAGCACGCCGTCGATGTCGAGGAACAGGCAGCGGATTTCGCGCGCGCGCATGTGGACTTCCGCTTCCGTGAGCAGGGTCATCACACGACTCCGGCGCGCAGCAGGTCGTGCATGTGCACGACACCGACCAGGCGGTTGTCGGCGTCCTTGACCAGCAGCGCGGTGATCTTGTGCTTTTCCATCAGCGTGACGGCTTCGGCGGCGAGCTGGTCGGCGCGCGCCGACTTGCCGCCCTTGGTCATCACCTCGGCGATCGTCGCGCTGCGCACGTCGGTGCCTTGATCGAGGACGCGGCGCAGATCGCCGTCCGTGAACACCCCGATCACCTCGCGCTGCGGCGTCACCACCGCGGTCATGCCCAGTCCCTTGCGCGTCATCTCCAGCAATGCCGCCGACAGCGTGGCATCGGCCGGCACCGTCGGCAGGCGCTCGCCAGTGTGCATGACGTCCCTGATCTTGAGCAGCAGGCGTCGGCCGAGCGAGCCGCCGGGATGCGACATCGCGAAGTCCTCGGGTGTGAAGCCGCGGGCTTCGAGCAGCGCGACCGCCAGCGCGTCACCCATCGCCAGCGTCGCCGTCGTGCTTGCGGTCGGCGCGAGGTTCAGCGGGCAGGCTTCGAGCGCCACGGACACGTCGATGTGCACGTCGGCAGTTTGCGCCAGCGTCGAACGCGGCTTGCCGGTCATCGCGATCAGCGGCGCCTGCATGCGCTTGAACAAGGGCAGCAGGGTGACGATCTCGGCGGTTTCGCCGGAGTAGGAGAGCGCGAGCACGACGTCCTGGCGCGTGATCATGCCGAGGTCGCCGTGGCTGGCTTCGCCGGGGTGCACGAAGAACGCCGGCGTGCCGGTCGAGGCCAGCGTCGCCGCGAGCTTGCCGCCGATATGTCCGGACTTGCCCATGCCGGTGACGACGATGCGTCCGGTGCAGGCGAGCATGATTTCGCAGGCGCACGCGAAATCCTCGTCGACCCGGGCGATCAGTGCGGTGACGGCGTCGCGCTCGATTTCGAGCGCGCGGCGTCCGAGGGCCTTCAGCTTGTCGGCGTCCATGGTCAGGCGGTTGTTGCGGATTGCACGAGTATAAGCGTGTAGGCGACGTAGACCGTCAGCAGCAGCACGCCGTCGATGCGCTCGACCTTGAGCGGGTGCCCGCGCAGGCCCGAGGCGGAGGCGTACAGCATCAGCGCGACGCCGATCATCACCGGGATGTCGCGCCACAACAGCATCGCATCGGGCAGCGCTCCCGGCGCAATGAATGCCGGTGCGATCAGGATGCAGAGGATGTTGAAGATGTTCGAGCCGAGGATGTTGCCGATGGCGATGTCGTGCTCGCCCTTGAGTGTGCCGGTGATGCTGGCCGCCATTTCCGGCAGGCTGGTGCCGACGGCGACGACGGTCAGGCCGATGATCAGGTCGGAGACGCCGGCGGCCTTGGCGAGGTCGACTGCGCCCCAGACCAGCAGTTGGGAGGCGGCGATCAGCACGGCCAGGCCGATCGCGATCCATGTCAGGGCCGCACCCATCGGCAGCGGCGGAGGTACTTCCGCCGCGGCTTCGCGGGTCAGCGGGTCGCTGCCGTCGCGTTTGGCGGTGCGGATGCTCCAGATCAGGAAGGCCACAAACCCGGACGCGAGCACAACCCCGTCAATGCGGTCGAGCGAGCCGTCGAGCAGCAGCAGGAGCAGGAGCAGGCTGGCGGCCAGCACCATCGGCAGCTCGCGGCGCAGGATGCCGGACTGCACGTCGAGCACCCTGATGACGGAACAGAGGCCGAGAATCAGCGCGATGTTGCAGATGTTCGAGCCGACGACATTGCCGATGGCGATGCCACTGCTGCCCTGGATTGCGGCGAGGGTCGACACAGCCAGCTCGGGTGCCGAAGTGCCGAAACCGACGATGACCATGCCGACGACTAGCGGCGAGATGCCGGCAGCGCGCGCGAGTCCGGCGGACCCGAGGACGAACCGGTCCGAGGACCAGACCAGCAGGATCAGGCCGGCGGCGACGGCGGCGACGGACAGCAGCATCGGAACGGACAGGAGGGTCAAAAAATGGGGTGGAATCTTAACGTGAACCTCGTCCGGCGACGCGGCCGCTCCGGCCACGCGTCCGCGATTCCGGTCCGTGGACGCAAAAGCCCTATAATCCGCGCCCTATGCAAACGGCCATCGCCATCGCCGGTGTCCGCAAAACCTACGGCAAGGTCACCGCGCTCAACGGCATCGATTTTACGATCCAGCAGGGCGAGTTTTTCGGCCTGCTGGGGCCCAACGGCGCCGGCAAATCCACCCTGATCAACATCATTGCCGGTCTGCTGCGCATGGACGCCGGCAGCGTGACGGTGATGGGTTACGACACCGTGCGCCAGTTCCGTGAGGCGCGCCGCCGCCTCGGCGTCGTGCCGCAGGAACTGGTGTTCGATCCCTTCTTCAAGGTCCGCGACATGTTGCGGATCCAGGCCGGCTATTACGGCGTTGGCCGGCAGTCGTGGCCGTGGATCGACGAGATGCTCGAACGCCTGGAGCTGTCGGCCAAGGCCGAGGCGTCGATGCGCACGCTGTCCGGCGGCATGAAGCGGCGCGTGCTGATCGCGCAGGCGCTGGTGCACCGGCCGCCGGTGGTGATTCTCGACGAGCCGACCGCCGGCGTCGACGTCGAGCTGCGGCGCACGCTGTGGAAGTTCATGGCCGAGCTGCACCGCCAGGGCACGACGGTGGTGCTGACGACGCACTACCTCGAAGAAGCGCAGGAATTGTGCGGACGCATCGCGATCCTCGACCACGGCGCTCTGCAGGTGATCGAGACGACGCAGCAGCTGCTGTCGCGGCACCCGTTCCGCTTCCTGCGCCTGAAGCTCGCCGAGGACGCGCAGCTGCCGGATTCGCTGCGGCCTCTGGTGGCCGGCGAGGTCAACGGTTCCGTCGAGCTGAAGCTGGAGATCGCCAAGCATCCGATCGGCAGCGTGTTCGCGGCGCTGCGCACCGCCGGCATCGCCATCGAGGACGTGCACACGCGCGAGCCGGATCTGGAAGACATCTTCATCGACCTGACCCGCGACCGCGCGCCGCCGCAGCGGGGCGCGGCATGAGCATGAGCATGAGCCCGGATCAGGTGGCTTTCACCACGTTACTGAAGAAGGAAGTGATGCGCTTCTGGTCGGTGCTGGGCCAGACCGTGACCGCGCCGGTGATCACGACGATGCTGTACCTGCTGGTGTTCGCGCAGGCGATGAAGGACCGCGCCTCAGCTTATGAAGGCATCAGCTACACCGAGTTCCTGGTGCCGGGGCTGGTGATGATGGCGGTGATCCAGAACGCCTTCGCCAACACCTCGTCGAGCATCATCCAGTCCAAGGTCATGGGCAACATCGTGTTCCTGCAGATGGCGCCGATCGGGCCGTTGCAGTGGTTCGGCGCCTACGTGATCGCGGCGCTGGTGCGCGTCTCGCTGGTCGCGGTCGTCATGCTGGTGGCGACCTCGCCGTTCGTGACCCTGCGCATGGAGGCACCGCTGGCGATGCTCGCGGTGTTCCTGCTGTCAGGCGCCAGCCTCGCGGTGATCGGCCTGATCGCCGGCATCCTCGCGGAAAAGTTCGATCACCTCGCGGCGTTCACCAATTTCTTCGTGATGCCGCTGTCGTTCCTGTCCGGCGTGTTCTACTCGGTGCACGCGCTGCCGCCGCTGTGGTACCACGCCAGCCACCTCAACCCGTTCTTCTACATGATCGACGGCTTCCGCTACGGCTTCTTCGGCCATGCCGACGTCTCGATCGGGCAGAGCCTGGTCTGGTGCGCCGGATTCCTCGCCGTGTCGTCGGCCGTCTGTCTGTGGATGCTGATCACGGGCTACAAGCTGAAGAAGTGAAGATGACCAAAGAAGACATCAAATCCCTGATCGAGGCCGGACTGCCTGGCGCGGTCGTGACCGTCGTCGGCGACGACGGCCAGCATTTCGAGGCCGAGGTGACCTGCGCCGACTTCGCCGGCAAGCCCATGCTGGCGCAGCACCGCATGGTTTACGCGACGCTGGGCGAGCGCATGGGCCGCGAAATCCACGCGCTGCGGCTGAAGACCAGGACGGCCTGATGGACAAGCTCTTGATCCAGGGCGGCGCCCGGCTTGCCGGTGAGGTGCGGGCCTCCGGCGCGAAGAACGCCGCGCTTCCGATCCTGTGCGCGGCCATCCTCTCCGACGACGTGTTGTCCCTGTCGAACGTGCCGCAGCTGCAGGATGTGAAGACCACACTCAAGCTCCTGGCACAGATGGGCGTCGAGGTGCATCAGGATGGCGCCAAGGTGCAGGTCAACGCAGGGCCGATCCGCACGCACGTCGCGCCCTACGAGCTGGTGCGGACGATGCGCGCGTCGATCCTCGTGCTCGGGCCGCTGCTCGCGCGCCGCGGCGAGGCGCACGTTTCGCTGCCCGGTGGCTGCGCGATCGGCGCGCGGCCGGTGAACCTGCACCTGATGGGTCTGCAGGCGATGGGCGCAGAGATCACCGTCGAGGGCGGCTTCGTCCACGCCAAGGCCCAACGCCTGCGCGGCGCACGCATCGTCTTCGACACCGTCACCGTGACCGGGACCGAGAACCTGATGATGGCGGCCGTGCTCGCCGACGGCACGACCGTGCTGGAGAACGCCGCGCGCGAACCGGAGGTGGTCGACCTGGCGCGCTGCCTGACGGCGATGGGCGCGAAGATCCGCGGCGCCGGCACGACGACGATCGTCGTCGAGGGCGTCGACAAGCTGCGCGCAGCCGAGCACACGGTGCTCCCGGACCGTATCGAGACCGGCACCTTTCTCGTCGCCGCCGCGATGACGCGCGGCCAGGTGCGCGTCACCCACACCGATCCGAACCTGCTCGACGCGGTGCTGGTCAAGCTGCAACAGGCCGGCGCGCAGATCCGCACCGGCGAGGACTTCATCGAGCTGGACATGCTCGGCCAGCAGCCGAAGTCGGTGAACGTGCACACGATGCCGCACCCGGGTTTCCCGACCGACATGCAGGCGCAGCTGATGGCGCTGGACTGCGTCGCGCAGGGTACCGGCGTGATCACCGAGACGATCTTCGAGAACCGCTTCCAGCATGCGCTGGAGTTGCAACGCATGGGCGCCGACATCAAGCTCGAAGGCCACACTGCGATCATCACCGGTCGTGAACGCCTGACCGGTGCGCCGGTGATGGCGACCGACCTGCGCGCGTCCGCGGCCCTGGTCGCGGCGGCGCTCACTGCGGAGGGCGAGACCTTGATCGACCGCATCTACCACCTGGATCGCGGCTACGAGCGCATCGAGGCCAAGTTCGGCCAGCTCGGCGCGAACATCAGAAGGGTTTCCTGACATGGCCACGCAACCGGGGCACCTCGCGGTCCTGATCGACGCCGACAACACGCAGCCGGCGATCGCCGAGGCGCTGCTGGCCGAAATCGCCAAGTACGGCGTCGCCAGCGTCAAGCGCATCTACGGCGACTGGACCCTGCCCAATCTCAAGGGCTGGAAAGACCAGCTCGCGGAGCACGCGATCCAGCCGGTGCAGCAGTTCCGCTACACGACCGGCAAGAACGCGACCGACAGCCGCATGATCATCGATGCGATGGACCTGCTGTACACCAATCGCTTCGACGGATTCTGTCTGGTGTCCAGCGACAGCGATTTCACGGGTCTCGCGTCGCGCTTGCGAGAATCCGGCATGACCGTCTATGGCTTTGGCGAACGCAAGACGCCGGGTTCGCTGGTGTCGGCCTGCGACAAGTTTGTTTACCTCGACGTGCTGCGCGAGCCCGCAGGTGACGAGACCGAGTCAAAGCCGCGGCCGAAGGCTGCGGCGACACTCAAGCAGGACGCCAAGCTTGTGCGCCTGTTGCGCGAGGCGGTCGAATCAGCCAGCGACGACGAGGGTTGGGCGGGTCTGGGCGCGGTCGGCAGCCTGATCAGCAAGCAGGCGCCCGATTTCGACGCGCGCAACTACGGCTTCCGCAAGCTCAGCGATCTGATCACGGCCGCCGGGCTGTTTGAGGTCGACGAGCGCAAGTCCGCCGACGGCCGCCAGAAGACCATGTTCCTGCGCGACAAGCGCACGAAGACCTGACGATGATCCCTGCGCGACAAGCGCCGCAAGGCGTGAACCGCATCGCTACAATCCGCCTCCCCCAGAAGTTCCCGGTCGTCATGACTCAGCTCACCATTGCCCTGTCCAAAGGTCGCATCCTCGAGGAATGCCTGCCGCTGCTCGGCCGCTTGGGACTGGAGCCGGCCGGCGACATCGATCGCCTGCTGCGCGTGCCGTCGCGGGACAAGAACGTCTCGCTGCTGATCATCCGACCGGCCGATGTGCCGACCTATGTCGAGTACGGCGCGGCCGATCTGGGCATTGTTGGCAAGGACGTGTTGATGGAACACGACGGCTCGGCGCTGTATGAGCCGCTGGACCTGGGCATCGCGCGCTGCAGGCTGTCGGTCGCGGCGAAGAAGGACGGCCCGCGTCCGGACGGCGTGCGCCGCCTGCGCGTCGCCACCAAGTACCCCGAAATCACGCGCCGGCACTTCGCCGAGAAGGGCGAGCAGGTCGAGATCATCAAGCTCTACGGTTCGATGGAGCTGGCGCCGCTGGTCGGCCTCGCCGATCTGATCGTCGATCTGGTCGCGACCGGCAGCACACTCAAGGCCAACGGCCTGGTCGAGATCGAGACGATCACGCAGGTGACCTCGCGCCTGGTCGTCAACAAGGCGGCGATGAAGATGAAGAACGCGGCAATCCAGAAACTGCTCGCGCAGTTCGCCGAGGTGATCGGTGGCCGTTGAGACGCAGCGGCTGGATACGGCCTCAGCCGATTTCGACGCCCGCCTCGCCGCGCTGCTCGATCGCGCGCCGGAAGCCAGCGCCGAAGTCGTGCGCGCGGTCGATGCGATCGTCGTCGACGTGCGCGCGCGCGGTGACGCGGCGCTGGTCGAGCTGACCAACCGTTTCGATCGCCGCACCGTCTCCGCTGCGGTGGAGCTGGAAGTCCCGCGCGCGGTGCGTCAGCAGGCCTGGGACGCGCTCGACGGCACGCTGCGCGACGCGCTGGAGCAGGCAGCGACACGCATCCGCGCCTACGCGGGGCACCAGAAGCTGAGCGGATTCGAGTTCACCGATGCGCTCGGCAATCGCCTGGGCCAGCAGGTCACGCCGCTCGATCGCGTCGGTATCTATGTGCCCGGCGGCAAGGCGGCCTATCCGTCGTCGGTGCTGATGAACGCGATCCCGGCGCGCGTCGCCGGCGTCGACGAGATCGTCATGGTCGTGCCGGCGCCGGGCGGCCAGCTCAATCCGGTCGTGCTCGCGGCCGCGCACCTCGCCGGCGTCGACCGCGTTTTCACCGTCGGCGGCGCGCAGGCTATCGCGGCGCTGGCTTATGGCACGAGGACCATTCCGGCCGTCGACAAGATCGTCGGCCCGGGCAATGCCTATGTCGCGGCCGCGAAGCGCGCGGTGTTCGGCACCGTCGGCATCGATTCGATTGCCGGGCCGTCGGAGATCGTCGTCATCAGCGACGGCGCCAGCAATCCGCGCTGGATGGCAATGGACCTGTTCTCGCAGGCCGAGCACGGCGAGGATTCCGAGGCGATCCTGATTTCGACCGATGCGGATTTTCTCGATCGCGTCGCGGCGGCCATGAACGAGCGCGTGCGCGACCTGCCGCGCGCGGCGATCATCGAGGCGTCGATGCGCGCGCGCGGCGCGCTGATCCGCGTGCGCGATCTCGACGAGGCCTGCGCGGTGGCCAATCGCATGGCGCCCGAGCATCTTGAACTCGCGGTCGACGAGCCGCGCGCACTGCTGCCGAAGATCCGCCACGCCGGCGCGATCTTCATCGGCCGGCATACGCCGGAGGCCTTCGGCGACTACTGCGCCGGCCCCAATCACGTGTTGCCGACCTCGCGCGCCGCGCGCTTCTCCAATCCGCTCGGCGTCTACGAGTTCCAGAAGCGCAGCAGCCTGATCGAGTGCACGCCCGACGGCGCGCGTCCGCTCGCGCGCATCGCCGGCTGCATTGCCGATGCGGAAGGGCTGCAAGCGCACGCGCAGTCGGCACGCGACCGCGCGTAGGTCGGACTATCCTTTGCCGACATCCGCGCTCGGCGAGCGATTCGGCGGCAAGGGATTGGCGCCCTACGGCGAAACGATCCGCCGCAGCGCGCGGTAACCCTCGACCAGACGCGGCCCTGGGCGGCCGAGAAATTCCTCGCTGACCGCAAGCACGCGCGCGGCGCGCACGGCGGGCGTGTCCTGCCAGTAATCACGATTCAAGACCACGTCGGCGCGGTACTTCGCGACTTTCACGCCGCACCAGGACATGACGATTGCATCCGGTGCGATGCGGCCAAGGTCCGCGGATTCAACCGTTGCGCTTTTGGCGTCCACGTGTTCGAGCGCGTTGCGGCCGCCGGCGCGCTCGATCAGGTCGTGCACCCACGAGCGCCGCGCCGCACCGATCACCGGCTTGGGCCACCACTCGACGAGGATGCGCGGCGCAGCGGCGGCAGGTGCGCACGGCGGCATTGCCTGCTCCATCTCCTGGACGAGTCGCTCGCCGCGCCCGGCGACGTCGAGTGCCGCGGCAATGCTGCGCACGCTCGCGTAAACCTCGTCGAGGCTCTGCGGGTCGATGACGAGGCAGCGCAGACCGGTCGCCTGCAGCGCGTCGACGATGCGCTCGTGCCCGGGCACGGTCAGCGAGGTCAGCACCAGGTCCGGTTGCAGGCGCGCGACGGCGTCGACGTCGAAGTCCAGATCGCGCCCCAGCTGCGGCAGCCTGCTCACGACCTCGTGCGGGAAGTCCGAATCGGCATCGACTGCGACGAGGCGATCCGCGCAACCGAGCGCGCAGGCGATCTCGGTGTTCGAGCAGGTGTGCGAGACGATCCGCATGCGGACCGCGATCAGCGTTCGAGCTGGGCCAGCACCCGCGGGCTGCTCTTGTTCCAGGCGGTGCGCAGCAGTTTCGCGATCAAGCCGCCGGTGAACGGTAGCTTGCCGTCGAAGCGGATGACGTAATCGACCACGGTCACGTCATCCTCGGCGCGAAAGTCGATCGTGCCCAGGTGATTCTTGATCGGGCTGCCACGCGTGACGCTGTATTCGATGCGCCGGTTCGGTTCGAAGGTGACGATGGTTTCCTCGAAGGCCAGCGGGCCCGGGCCGATGCTGCGCACGGATCCCAGGCCGTTGGGATCGCCCTGGCCCTCCTTGATGCGTCTGCAGCTGCCGCCGAGTAGCGTGGCGAAACGCTCGTGGTCGGCGAAGAAAGCAAAGACTTTGTCCAGCGGCGCGTGCACGCGCGCCTGCACGCGGACTTCCTGTGACGGCATCGGATTTCCCCCGAAAGAATTTGAGCCGGCGCGCACTGTAGCGAATACGTGCAAGGCCGGCATCGGCGATAATGGCTGTGGGAGTCGGCCGGACAACCGCTGCCGCATGATCACTTCGGTGATTGACGCGGGGGAGGAAAGTCCGGGCTCCGCAGGGCAGAGTGCCAGGTAACGCCTGGGCGGCGTGAGCCGACGGACAGTGCAACAGAGAGCAGACCGCCGATGGCCCGCAAGGGATCAGGCAAGGGTGAAACGGTGCGGTAAGAGCGCACCGCGAGTCTGGCAACAGACCGGCACGGCAAACCCCACTCGGAGCAAGACCAAATAGGGAAGGTGTGCACGCAAGTGCACGACGCGCGGCCCGCGCGCCTTCCGGGTAGGTCGCTGAAGCGCGGCGGCGACGCCGTGCGTAGAGGAATGGTTGTCGGGGCGCGCAAGCGTCCGCACAGAACCCGGCTTATAGGCCGACTCCCTTTTTTCCTGACTGCGTCAGGACGGGCGCGTTCAGGGTGTGACGAAATAGCGTATAAACGTACTTATCTCGTCAAGTAATCTCTATCGGTCCGCCGCGGCGCGGACGCCCTGGACGGCACGCGGCGGGCGCACGACCGAAGTGTCGGTGTTCCTCCAAAGTTACATCAACAATGTGCGCTAATCCGTTGTTTTAAATGGACATCAAAAAGCGCAAGCTCGAAGTGAGATAAGCCCCTGTTTTCCCACTCTTTTTGCCGCAGGATTTGCTTGCGGCGCCAAAGGTGGAGGCGTATAGTCGCGCCCAAGTGGTGGAAAGTGGGAGAAAGTGGGGAGACCCTCCACGTACGCGGATGTTCAAGGGCGCTCATCATCTGGCGGTAGACGAAAAGGGTCGCTTGGCGATCCCGGCCCGCTTTCGCCAGTCGCTCGCCGAGCAGTGCGATTCGCAACTCGTCATCACGGTCGGCCCCAATCCCTGCCTCGAGATTTATCCGCTGCCGGAGTTCGAGCGCATCGTGCGCGACATCCAGGCAATGGAAGACCGCACGCAGGCGGAGACACTGAAGCAGTGGTTCGTCGGTTTTGCCGCCGATGCGGAAATCGACAAACAGGGCCGTGTGCTGCTGCCGCCGATGCTGCGCCGTCGTGCGCAACTCGACGGTGCCGCGGTGCTCGCGGGTCAGGATGCACGCTTTGATCTGTGGTCGGAGCGGGAGTGGGAACAGCGCTTCGGCGAAGCCATCGACCAGAAGCCGACCCTCCAGGACGCGTTCCGGACGATCCGACGGTGAGGTGTGCAAATGTCCTTCGACTGCACGCCCGCCGATACGCTCGCCGGGTCTGACGCCGCCATGTCCAGCCACCGGCCGGTGATGCTCGATGAAGCGGTCGCCGGCCTGACGCCGTGCGCCGATGGCCCGCATGCCAATGGCGTGTACGTCGACTGCACCTTCGGCCGCGGTGGGCACAGCCGCGCTCTTCTCGAACGCCTGGGGCCGGGCGGCGTGCTGCATGCGCTCGATCAGGATCCGGAGGCCGTGGCGCACGCACGCACGGCATTCGCCGCTGATCCGCGGCTGCACATCCATCACCGCAATTTTTCCGAATTGCGCGCGCTCGCCGACGAGCTGGGCATCAGCGGGCGGGTTGCGGGTGTATTGATGGATCTGGGCGTGTCGTCGCCGCAGTTCGACACCGCGGCGCGTGGATTCAGTTTTTCCAACGACGGCCCGCTCGACATGCGCATGAACCCGACGGCCGGCGAATCCGCCGCGCAGTGGCTTGCACGCGCGCCGGACGCGGAGATTGCCGACGTGCTGTGGCGCTTCGGCGAGGAACGCAACAGCCGACGCATCGCCCGGCGCATCGTCGAGACGCGGGTGCTGACGCCGATCGCGACCACCGCCCAGCTGGCGACCCTCATCGCCTCGGTGCCGGGGCCGCGCAGTCGCACGATCCATCCGGCGACGCGCAGCTTTCAGGCGATCCGCATCCATATCAATCGCGAACTCGAAGTGCTGGAAACCGCACTCGCGGCCGCGCTCGACATCCTTGCGCCCGGGGGCCGTCTGGCGGTCATCGCCTTCCACTCGCTCGAAGACCGCATCGTCAAGCGTCGCCTGCGCGATGCCGCCCGGGCGGAAGTGCCGCGCATCAAGCTGCTTCGCAAACAGTTTCCATCGGATGCCGAATGCGCCGCGAATCCCCGCGCGCGCAGCGCCGTGCTGCGCATCGCGGAAAAGCTCCCTGACGTGGGACTGCCGGAGGCGAGCCCATGAAGCGTGGTGCGCTGCTGGTACCGCTGGCGCTGGCGATCGCCGCAATGGCGTCATCGCTGGCGGTCGTGCGCACCAAGCACGAGAACCGCGCGCTGGTGGCCGATCTGGAAAGCCTGCGCGTCGAGCGCGAGCGTCTCGACATGGAATGGGCGCAGTTGCAGCTGGAAGAGGCGACGCTGGCGCACAACAACCGCGTCGACAAGATCGCGCGCGAGCAGCTGGGCATGACCGAGCCGCGCGACTACGTCATCGTCAACGCGGGCGTCGAGGAGACCGGCCCGTGAGCGCGATCGGCAATCTCGGCGCTCGACCGATCGGAGCCTGGCGGCGCGCATTCGTTGTCACGGTATTGGGTCTGGGCGCGTTCATCGTGCTCGGCCGCGCGTTCCAGCTGCAGGTGCTCGAGCGCGACTTCCTGACGCGCGAGGGCAACAAGCGCCATATCCGCACGATGACCATTCCGGCGCATCGCGGCGCGATCCGCGACCGCCGCGGCGAGCCGCTGGCGCTGTCGGCGCCGGTGGAGACGATCTGGGTCGTGCCTTCGGCGCTGCTGGAATCGCCGCCGCACGTCACCGCGCTGGCCAAGTTGCTCGACCGTCGCACCGACGAGTTCGACAAGTTCCTCAAGGCGCGCACCGATCGCAAGTTCGTCTACGTCAGCGACGCGCTGTCGCCGGCGGCGGCGCAGCGCATCCTGTCGCTGAAGGCGCCGGGCGTGTTCTCGGAGCCGTCTTACGCGCGCTATTACCCGGCCGGCGAGGTCGCCGGCCAGCTGGTCGGATTCACCGGCCGTGACGACACCGGCCTCGAAGGGATCGAGAAGGCGCAGGAGACGGTGCTGGCCGGTCATCCGGGCGAGCGCCGCGTGATCCGCGACCGCCAGGGTCGGGTCGTCGACGACAACCTCGAATTCCGCGAGGCGCAGCCGGGCGACATCGTCAATCTGACGATCGACCTGCGCATCCAGTATCTGGCCTACCGCGAACTCAAGAATGCGGTGGCCCAGCATCGCGCGCGCGGTGGCCTGGTCGTCGTGGCGGACAGCGCCACCGGCGACATCCTCGCGATTGCCGCGCAACCCGGCTTCAATCCGAACAACCCGGGCGAGCGTGCGTCCAAGGGCACGCGCAACCAGGCCATCGTCGATTCCTTCGAGCCCGGTTCGACGGTCAAGCCGCTGCTCGTTGCCCAGGCGCTCGAGCTGGGCATCTATCAGCCGTCGAGCCTGATTGACACGACGCCGGGCACGTTCAAGGTCGGCGCATTGACGGTGCGCGACGTGCATCCGCAGGGCGTGGTCGATCTGGCGACGCTGCTGAGCAAGTCGAGCAATGTCGGCGCTGCCAAGATCGGCATGTCCCTCGGCGCCGAATCGGTGTGGTCGGGGTACCAGCGCTTCGGTTTCGGCGAGCCGATCTATACCGGATTCCCCGGCGAAGTCGCGCCGCTGCTGCGGCACTTCAGCGACTGGGGGCAGATCGCCACGGCCACCGCGTCGTACGGCTACGGTTTCTCGCTCAATTCCTTGCATCTGCTGCGTGCCTATGCCGCGTTGGCCAATGACGGCCTGATGCCGCAGATCAAGCTGGTGCGTGGCGGGCGCCCGCTGCCGCCGCAGCGCGCGGTGTCGGCGAACACAGCGCGCGAAGTGCGGCGCATGCTCGAGCAGGTCGTCACGCCCGAAGGCACCGCGCGCCGTGCAGCGATCGCCGGCTACCGCGTCGCCGGCAAGACCGGCACGGTGCGCAAGGTTGCCGAGACCGGCGGCTACGCCGGCAACCGCCATCAGTCGCTGTTCGTCGGCATGGTGCCGGCCGCGCATCCGCGACTGGTCGGTTTGGTGATGATCGACGAACCCAGCGCCGAGGGTTACTACGGCGGGCTGGTCGCTGCGCCGGTGTTCTCGCGCGTGATGCAGGACGCTGCGCGGCTGCTGCAGATCTCGCCGGATGGCACCGACGCGCCGGAGCTGGCGCCGGCGGCGCCACGCACCGTTGCCTTGCCGTCGACCGGATTGACGACGGAGCCGCGCACATGAGCGCTCCGCGTTCACTGCAGACCTTGTTGACGGGCTTCGACGCGCCGGTGCCGGACATCGAGGTGTCCGGTGTCGAACTCGACTCGCGGCGCGTGTCGCCGGGCGATCTATTCCTGGCCTGTCGCGGCCGCGGCACGCATGGCCTGGCGCATCTGGAGCAGGCGCTCGATCGCGGTGCGGCTGCGGTCGCATGGGAGCCGGCCGCAGGCTGGGCAGAGCCGGAGGTCGACATTGCCGAGGTCGCGGTGCCGAATCTGTCGACGCGGGTCGGCGAAATCGCCGCCCGCTTCTACGGCCGGCCGTCAGAGCGCATGTTCTGCGTTGGCGTCACCGGCACCGACGGCAAGACCTCGACCGCCTATCTGATCGCGCAGGCGCTCGATCGGCTGCACATGCCCTGCGCCTACATCGGCACGATCGGCATCGGCCGCGTCGGCGCGCTCGACGTCGCCACGCATACGACGCCGGACCCGGTCAGCCTGCAGCGCAATGTTGCCGAACTGCGCGAGCGCGGCGCGCTCGCGCTGGCGATGGAAGTGTCCTCGCATGCGCTCGACCAGAACCGCATCGCCGGCATGCACTTCGACGTCGCCGTGCTGACCAACATCACGCGCGACCATCTCGATTATCACGGCACGGTCGAGCAGTACGCGGCGGCGAAGCGGCGATTGTTCGAGCGCACCGATCTGACCGCGCGCGTGCTCAACCGCGACGATGCCTACGGCGCGCTGTGGGCGGAACAACTCAACGGCGGGCCGGAAACCATCGTCTATGGTCTCGATGGCGATCCGCCGGAGCGCGCCGCGTACGTCATCGGCCGCGAGCTGCGGCTGACCCCGGAGGGCATCCGCTTCGCGCTCGACACCTCCTGGGGATGTGCGGATCTGGGCAGTCGCCTGCTCGGCCGCTTCAACGCCTACAACCTGATGGCCGCTGCAGCGGCGCTGCTCGCCAAGGGCGTCGAGCTCGATGCCGTCATCGGGGCACTGGCGCAGTCGCAGACCGTGCCGGGGCGCATCGAGGGCTATCGCGGGCCCAGGGCAGCGCCGCTGGTGGTCGTCGATTACGCACACACCCCCGATGCGCTGCGGCAGATCCTGAGCGCGGTGCGCGCGCACACGCCCGGACGCCTGCTGTGCGTATTCGGCTGCGGCGGCGATCGCGACCGCGGCAAGCGTCCGCTGATGGGTGCGGTCGCGGCGGAGCTGGCGGATGCAGCGACCGTCACCGACGACAACCCGCGCAGCGAGAATCCGGCAGCGATTGCCGCGCAAGTCCTTGCCGGCATCGCGCACAACCTGCGCGGCAAAGTCGACGTCGTCCACGATCGCCGAACGGCGATTCGCGCCGCGGTGCTGGGCGCCGGCGCGGACGATGTCGTTGTCGTCGCCGGCAAGGGCCACGAAAACACTCAGACCTACGGCAGCGAGGTGCGGGCCTACAGCGATCGCGAGTTCGTCGCCGAGCTGGTCGGTCAGGACCCGGCGGAGAAACGCGCGTGACGGTGCTTTCAGAGCTGCGGCCCGCGTTGGGCGCCGAGTTGCGTCACGGCGATGCGCACTTCGAGCGCGTGGTCATCGACAGCCGTGCGGTGCAGGCGGGCGACCTGTTCGTCGCGCTGCGCGGCGAGAATCACGACGGCCACGCCTTCGTCGCGCAGGCGCGCGCCGCCGGCGCCGTCGGCGCTGTCGTGTCCGAATGGGTCGAAGTCGAGCTGCCGCAGCTGCAGGTCGGCGACACGCTGGTGGCGCTGCAACAGATGGGTGCGGCGGCACGCGCGCAGTTCCGTCAGCCGGTTGTCGCCGTGACCGGCAGCAACGGCAAGACCACGACCAAGCAGATGCTCGCCGCGGTATTCGCCGCACGCGGGCCGGTGCTGGCGACTGTGGGCAATCTCAACAACCACATCGGCGTGCCGCTGACCCTGCTGCGGCTGCGCGACGAACACCGCACCGCGGTGATCGAGATGGGCGCGAATCATCCCGGCGAGATCGCGCTGCTGACGTCGCTGGCGCGGCCTGACGTGGGGGTCGTCACCCAGGCCGGTGATGCGCACCTCGAAGGTTTCGGCTCGCGCGAAGGCGTCGCCCGTGCCAAGGGCGAACTCTTCGCCGGGCTCGACGGCGGCATTGCCGTGATCAATGCAGACGACAGCTACGCCGGGCTGTGGCGCCAGCTCGCGGCGCGGGCATCGATCCTGAGCTTCGGCCTGCATGCACAGGCTGACGTGCGCGCCGAACAAATCGAATTCGAACCGCTCGAGGACGCCGTCGGCAGTCGTTTCGTGCTGCGCACGCCGACCGGATCGGCTTCGGTGCACCTGCCGATGCCGGGCCGGCACAACGTGATGAACGCGCTGGCTGCAGCCGCCTGCGGGATCGCGCTGGGACTGGATGCCGATGTCATTGCCAGCGGTTTGGCGCGCGTCGAAGGGGCGAGGGGGCGTCTGAGCTGGCTGGCGACGCCGGAAGGCGCACGCGTGCTCGACGACAGCTACAACGCCAACCCGAGCTCGCTGCGGGCGGCGATGGAGCTGCTGGCGGGGCTACGTGGCCGCCGCTGGCTGGTGCTCGGCGGCATGGCCGAGCTGGGACCCGAGGCGCCGCGCCTGCACCGCGAGGCCGGCGCGCTTGCCAGATCGCTGGGCATCGATCGCCTGTACACGCTGGGGGCGCTCGCCGCCGAGGCCGCGCAGGGGTTTGGTGCCGGTGCCGAGGCCTTCACGGATGTGCAGGCCATGGCGGAGGCGCTGCATGCGTCGCTGAGCGCAGACACGGTGGTGCTGGTCAAAGGTTCGCGCTCGGCGCGCATGGAACGCGTCGTCGCGGCGCTGACCGGTCAAGAGCTTGGGGGAACACACTGATGCTGTACTACCTGGCGGACTATCTGAAGCACTACGTCAGCGGCTTCAATGTCTTTTCCTATCTGACCTTCCGCAGCGTGCTCGGCGTGCTGACCGCGCTGGCGTTCTCGTTCGCGTTCGGGCCGTGGATGATCGAGCGCCTGTACCGCTTCAAGTTCGGCCAGCCGGTGCGCGACGACGGCCCGCAGACGCACCTGAAGAAGACCGGCACGCCGACGATGGGCGGCGTGCTGATCCTGGTCGCGATCACGGTGGCAACGCTGCTGTGGGCCGACCTGAGCAGCCGCTTCGTCTGGTTCGCGCTGCTGGTGACCTTGGCTTTCGGCATGGTCGGTTTCGCCGACGATTACATCAAGATCAAGCACAAGAACCCCAAGGGACTGCCTGCGAAAAAGAAGTACGCATGGCTGACGCTGGTCGGGCTGGCCGTGTCGCTCCTGATCTTTGCGACCGCCAGGACACCGACGGAAACGACGCTGATCTTTCCGTTCGTGAAGGACTTTTCGATTCACCTGGGCTGGCTGTTCGTGCCGTGGGCCTACCTCGTCATCGTCGGATCGAGCAATGCGGTGAATCTCACCGACGGTCTCGACGGCCTGGCGATCATGCCGACCGTGCTGGTCGCTTCGGCGCTCGCGGTCTTCGCGTATGCCAGCGGCAACGCCGTGATCTCGAAATATCTGGGCATTCCGTACATCGCCGGCATCGGCGAGCTGGCAATCTTCTGCACCGCCATCGCCGGCGCCGGCCTGGGCTTTCTCTGGTTCAACGCCTATCCGGCGCAGGTGTTCATGGGCGACGTCGGCGCGCTTGCGCTGGGCGCGGCGCTCGGTGTCGTCGCCGTGCTGGTGCGCCAGGAAATCGTGCTCGCGATCATGGGCGGCATCTTCGTCGCCGAAACCTTCTCGGTCGCGTTGCAGGTCCTCTATTACAAGTACAGCGGCGGCAAGCGCATCTTCCGCATGGCGCCGCTGCACCACCACTACGAGCTCAAGGGCTGGCCCGAGCCGAAGATCATCGTGCGCTTCTGGATCGTCACGCTGATTCTCGTGCTGGTTGGCTTGGTGTCGTTGAAGGTGCGCTGATGAACGTGACGCGAGCAGCGGCGGGGGGGAGGCGATACGACGGGCAGCGGGTGCTCGTCGTCGGCCTCGGCCTGTCCGGCGCTTCCGCGTTGCGCTATCTCGTGCGCGAGGGCGCCGACGTCGTCGTCACCGATTCCCGCGCGACGCCATCCGGCATCGACGCGTTGCGGCAGCAGTTTCCCCAGGTCGATTTCCGGCTCGGAGCATTCTCGGCGCCGCAGCCGCAGCCACAGTTCTCGATGGCGGTCGTGTCGCCCGGCATTGCCCTCGACGAGCCGTTCGTGTGCGAGCTCGCCGCCGCGGGCATCGAGATCGTCGGCGACATCGAGCTGTTCGCGCGCGCGGTGCGCGCGCCGGTGATCGGCATCACCGGCTCGAACGGCAAGTCGACGGTGACGACACTGGTGGGCGAGATGGCCCGCGCGGCCGGCCTTTGTGTCGCCGTCGGCGGCAACCTGGGCACGCCGGCGCTGGACCTGCTCGCCGACGACGTGCAGCTGTACGTGCTGGAGCTGTCGAGCTTCCAGCTCGAAACCACGCGCAGCCTGCACTGCGTGGCGGCGACGATCCTCAACCTGTCGCAGGACCACCTCGACCGCCACGGCTCGATGGCGCACTACGCGGCGGTCAAGGCGCGCATCTTCGACGGCTGCACGACAGCGATCGTCAATCGCGACGATGCGGCGGTCATGATGCTGGCGCCGAAGAACGCCGTGACTTTCGGGCTCGACGCGCCGGCCGATGCGCAGTACGGGCTTGTCGCCATCGATGGTGAGCCGTCGCTCTGCCGCGGCGCCGCCCGCCTCATGCCTTGCGCTTCGCTCAAGATCTTCGGCCTGCACAACGCCGCCAATGCCCTGGCGGCGCTGGCGCTTGCCGATGCCGCCGGCCTTCCGCTCGAGGCCTCGCTGGGTGCGCTGCGCGCATTCGCCGGGCTGCCGCATCGCTGCGAGTTCGTCGCCGAAATCGGCGGCGTGCGCTATTTCAACGACTCCAAGGGCACCAACGTCGGCTCGACCCTGGCGGCGCTCAACGGCCTGCCGGCACCGATCGTCTGGCTCGGCGGCGGGCAGGGCAAGGGCCAGTCCTTTGTTGAGCTGCGCGAGCCGCTGGCGCGCAAGGGCCGGGCCGCCGTGCTGTTCGGCGAGGACGCCGTTCGTATCGAGAGCGACATCACCGGCGCGCTGCCGATCTATCGCGAGCCGGACATGAGTACGGCGCTGGTGCGCGCGCGCGGTCTGGCGCAGGCGGGCGATCAGATTCTGCTGTCGCCGGCTTGCGCGAGCTTCGACCAGTTCCGCAACTACGTCGACCGCGGCGACCGTTTCCGCGACGCCGTGAAGGCACTGGCGCGAGGTGTCGCGTGAGCGCGGTTCTGCTCGATCGTCTGGAAGCGGCGGTGCCGCTGCCGAGCGCCCGCTACGGGTTGGACGCCTGGCTGTGCGGCGCCATCGTCGTGCTGCTCGGCTGGGGCCTGATCATGGTGGCCTCGGCGTCCGTCGCGCAGGCCGAGAAAGTCACCGGCGACGTCTTCTACTTCTTCTATCGCCAGCTGCTGTTCGTCGGCCTGGGCGCCGTATTGGGCATGGTGATGTATTGCGTGCCGATGCGCGCCTGGCAGCACACCAGCCTGCCTCTGTACCTGTTCGCGCTGCTGCTGCTGGTGCTGGTGCTGATTCCGGGCATCGGCGTGACTGTGAACGCGGCGCGGCGCTGGATCGACCTGGGCGTTATCCGCCTGCAGGCCTCGGAGCCGGCGCGCCTGGCGATGATTGTGTTCCTCGCCAGCTATGTCGCGCGGCGCCAGGCCGAACTGCAGAACACGCTCAAGGGACTGTTGCTGCCGCTGCTGGCGCTGCTGGTGCCTTGCGCATTGCTGCTGATAGAGCCTGACTTCGGCGCGACGGCGATCCTGATGGGCGTCGCCTTCCTGATGTTGTTCCTCGGCGGCGCGCGCGTCGGCTACTACCTGGGTTTCGTGGTGCTGGCCGGCACCGCGCTGGCGATGATCGCGATTGCCGCACCGTATCGCCTCAAGCGCCTGCTCAACTTCACCGATCCCTGGGCCGACGTCGAAAACGGCGGCTGGCAGCTGGCGCAGTCGCTGATCGCGGTCGGCCGCGGCGAGTGGACCGGCGTGGGTTTGGGCAACAGCGTGCAGAAGCTGTTGTACCTGCCGGAGATGCACACCGACTTCATCTTCGCGATTCTCGCCGAAGAACTCGGTCTCGTCGGCATTGCCGCGCTCATTGCCCTGTTCGGCATGATCGTCTGGCGCGGCTTCGCGATCGGGCGCGTTGCCGAGGTCCACGGCCGCCTGTTCCCCGCATTCCTGGCTTACGGCCTGACCGGCTGGATCGGACTGCAGGCGCTGGTCAACATGGCGGTCAATCTGGGCCTGCTGCCGACCAAGGGGCTGACCTTGCCCTTGCTGAGCTACGGCGGTTCGTCGCTGCTGACCGTCTGCGCGATGCTGGGTCTGATCCTGCGCGTCGACTACGAGAATCGCGAAGCCGGGTTCTCCGTGACCTCGGCGGAGGACGGCCCATGAAGCTGCTCATCATGGCGGGCGGCACCGGCGGCCACGTCTATCCCGCGCTTGCTGTCGCCGACTACCTGCGCGAACGCGGTCACCAGGTCGTCTGGATGGGCGCGCCCGACAGCTTCGAGTCGCGCGTGGTGCCGCCGCGCGGCATCCCGATGCAGTACGTGCGGGTCTCCGGGCTGCGCGGCAAGGGCGTACTCAAGCTGCTGCAGGCGCCGCTGCTGCTGCTGCGCGCGATCCTGCAGGCGCTGTCGATCCTGCGGCGCGAGCGTCCGGATGCCGTGCTCGGCATGGGCGGCTTCGCCTCCGGCCCGGGCGGCATCGCGGCGTGGCTGCTGCGCCGGCCGCTGGTGGTCCACGAGCAGAATGCCGCTGCGGGGCTGACCAATCGCTGGCTGGCGCGTCTCGCGCGCTGCGTACTCGAAGCCTTCCCCGGCACGTTCCCGCATGCACAGACGGTCGGCAATCCGGTGCGTGCCGGCTTCGCCGACGTGCCGCCACCGGCGCAGCGTCTGGATCACGAAGGCGTGCCGCGCCTGCTGGTCGTCGGCGGCAGCCAGGGCGCGAAGGCGCTCAACGAACAGGTGCCGCGCGCGCTGGCCCTGTTGGCGCCGGCGCAGCGGCCCGAAGTGCGCCATCAGGGCGGCCGCACGCTCGACGTCGCGCAGCGCGCCTACGCAGAAACCGGTGTCGACGCCCGCGTCGAGGCGTTCATCGACGACATGCCCGGCGCGCTGGCGTGGGCCGACCTGGTCGTCTGCCGCGCCGGCGCGTCGACCATCGCCGAGTTGAGCGCCGCCGGCACGGCCGCTGTGCTGGTGCCGTTTCCGTTTGCGGTCGACGATCACCAGACGCGCAATGCCGAGTATCTGGTACGGGCGGGCGCAGCAGTCCTGCTGCCCGAGCGCGACGCGACACCGACGCAGCTGGCTGCGCTGCTGCGCGAACTGCTGGGCGATCGCCAGCGCCTGCACCGCATGTCCGAGGCCGCGCGCAGCGCCGCGTGGGCGCACGCGACTGAGCAGATCGCCGACGCCTGCCTGCAATTCGCGGACGGAGAGTGGGCATGAGCGAAACGGAGCAGACCCTGATGACGCGGCCGATGCGCCGCGTGCGCCGCATCCACCTGCTCGGCATTGGCGGTTCGGGCATGGCCGGCATCGCCGAGGTGCTGATCAACCTCGGCTACGACGTCAGCGGCAGCGATCTGAAGGACAGCGCAGCGACGCAGCGGCTGGCCGGGCTGGGCGCGAAGATTCATCTGGGCCACAGCGCGGCCAACACCGCGGGGGCGGATGCCGTGGTGGTGTCGACCGCGGTCAAGGTCGACAACCCGGAGCTGCGGTATGCGCACGAGCATCGCATTCCCGTCGTGCGGCGCGCGGAGATGCTGGCCGAGCTGATGCGCTTCCGCTACGGCATCGCCATCGCTGGCACGCACGGCAAGACGACGACGACCAGCCTGGTCGCCAGCGTGCTCGCCGAGGGCGGACTCGACCCGACCTATGTCATCGGCGGCAAGCTCAAGTCCGCAGGCACCAACGCGCGCCTGGGCGCCGGCGATTACCTGGTCGCCGAAGCGGACGAGAGCGATGCGTCGTTCCTGCACTTGATGCCGATGATGGCGGCGGTCACCAACATCGACGCCGACCATCTCGAAACCTACGGGCACGACTTTTGCCGCCTGCGCGCGACCTTTGTCGAGTTCCTGCATCACCTGCCGTTCTACGGCCTCGCGGTCCTGTGCATCGACGATCCGGTTGTGCGCGAGACGATCCAGGAAGTCGGCCGGCCGGTGCTGACCTACGGCTTCGCCGAAGATGCCGACCTGCGCGCGACGGATGTGCGGCCCGAGGGCAGCGGCGCGCACTTCACCGCGATCGGCGCCGACGGCTTCCGCGCCGAGTTCCATCTCAACCTGCCGGGTCGCCACAACGTGCAGAACGCACTGGTCGCCGTCGCCATCGGCCGCGAGCTGGGTGTCGGCGTCGATGCGATGCGCCGCGCGTTCACTGCGTTCGAGGGCATAGGGCGGCGCTGCGAACAGCACGGCGCGCTGCAGGTCGGCGATCGTCACGTGCTGCTGGTCGACGACTACGGTCACCATCCGCGCGAGATCGAGGCGACATTCCAGGCGATGCGCACCGCGCATCCGGGCCGGCGTCTGGTCGTGATCTTCCAGCCGCACCGCTACACGCGCACGCGCGATCTGTTCGACGATTTCTGTGCGGTGCTCGCCGGCGCGGACGTCTTGCTGCTTGCCGAGGTTTACGCGGCCGGCGAAGCGCCGATCGAGGGCGCTGACGCGCGCGCGCTGGCGCGCGGCATCCGCGCACGCGGCCAGGTCGAGCCGGTGCTGCTGTCCGGCGGCCTTGCCGAAGCGCCCGCGGTGATCGAGCGCGTGGCCGCGGACGGCGATGTCGTGCTGACGCTCGGTGCCGGCGATGTCGGTGGCCTGCCGGCGCTGCTGACGAAGCACTTTGGGGGTGTCGTCTGAACGCCGCGCAGCGCCATCCGCCGATGCCTGCCGTCCGCGGCCGCGTGCTGCGCGCCGAGTCGATGGCGCGCCACACGTCCTGGCGCGTCGGCGGTCCGGCGGACCGCTACTTCGAGCCGGCCGATCGCGACGATCTGATCGCCTTCGTCCACGGGCTGCCGGCCGATGAACCGGTGTTGTGGCTGGGGCTGGGCAGCAATCTGCTGGTGCGCGACGGCGGCTGGCGCGGCACCGTGATCGCGCTGCACGGCGCGCTCGACGCGCTGCACCTCGAAGCGGACGGCGGCTCGCATATCCATGCGGAGGCCGGCGTGCACTGCGCGCGTCTGGCCAAGTTCGCCGAGCGGCATGCGCTGGCCGGACTGGGATTCATGGCCGGCATTCCCGGCACGGTCGGCGGCGCGCTGGCGATGAATGCAGGCGCCTGGGGCGGCGAGACCTGGCCCAAGGTTGCGGCCGCCGAAGTCCTGTTCCGCGACGGTTCGGCGCGCTGGCTCGCGCCCGAGCAGTTCCACCCCGCGTATCGCCATGTCGAACTGCCGGCGGGCGTACTCGGCTTTCTCGCCGCGCGCTTCAAGGTCAGCGTCGACAGCGACGGCAGCCACGCGCGCCATACGCGCGAGTCGCTGGCCAAGCGCAAGGCGTCGCAGCCGGTCGGCAAGCCGAGCGCCGGCAGCACGTTTCGCAATCCGCCCGGCGACCATGCCGCGCGTTTGATCGAGTCCTGCGGCCTCAAGAGCTTTCGCATCGGCGGCGCCGAGGTATCCGTGCAGCACGCAAATTTTCTGATTGCGGACGAGGGCACGCGCGCGGCGGACATCGAGGCGCTGATCGAACACATCCGGAAGACGGTGAAAGACCGGACCGGAGTCGAGTTGCAGCCGGAAGTGAAGATCGTCGGAGAAGCGCTGTGAACGTTGGGCGCACACGAGTGACCAATCCCAAAGAGTTCGGCCGCGTCGGCGTGTTGATGGGCGGCTGGTCGTCGGAAAGGCAGGTCTCGCTCTGGTCGGGGCAGGGTGTCGTCGACGCGCTGCGCGCCAAGGGCGTCGACGTCGTCGCGATCGACGCGACACGCGACAACGTGCTGCGTCTCAGGGAGCAGGGCATCGCGCGCGCGTTCAACGTGCTGCACGGCACCGGCGGTGAGGACGGCACGTTGCAGGCGGCGCTCGAGTTGCAAGGCATTCCATACACCGGCAGCGGCGTGCTGGCCTCGGCACTGGCGATGGACAAGCTGCGCAGCAAGCGGCTGTGGAAGGCGGAAGGCCTGCCGACGCCGGGTTACGTCTGGGTGCGCAGCCGCGCCGACCTTGACGCGGCGGCTGCGGACTTCGGCTATCCCTTCATTCTCAAGCCCTCGGAAGAGGGATCGAGCGTCGGCGTCAGCAAGGTCAAATCCGCGGACCAGCTTGATGCGGCCTGGCGTCTCGCATGCGGCGAGGCTGGCACGCCGCGCGTGGTGATGGCCGAGCGCTTCATCGCTGGCGGCGCGCGCGGCCACGAGTTCACCTGTGCGGTGCTGGACGGCGAAGCGCTGCCGCTGATCCTCATCGAACCGGATGGCGAGTTCTACGATTACAACGCGAAATACCTTTCGGACGCGACGCGTTATCACTGTCCGAGCGGCCTGGAATCCGCGCTGGAGGCGCGCATCCAGGCGATCTGCCTGCAGGCGTTCGAGTTGATCGGCGCGCGCGGCTGGGGGCGCGTCGATTTCATGCTCGACGCTCAGGACCAGCCGTGGCTGATCGAAGTCAACCTCGTCCCCGGCATGACCTCGCACAGCCTCGTGCCGATGGCGGCGCGCGCACGCGGCATGGACTACGCCGAGCTGTGCTGGGCCATCCTCGAAACCTCGCTGTCGGCAAGCACGGAGGCGGGCCGATGACGGCGATCGCCATGACCCAGGGTCTGTTCGACGACGACGACCTGCCGGAATCGACGGGCCGCTCGCGGTTGTTGCGCTTTGCGCTGGGCAGTGCGGCGCTGCTCGCGGCGGCGGCGGCGGTGTGGGCCTTCTTCCAGATGACCGGCGCGCGTCCGGTGGCGCGGCTGCTGATCGAGGGCGAACTGCGCCGCGTCAGCGTCGGCGAAATCGATACCGTGGTCCGTCCGCTGCTGGACGCACGTTTCGTCGACGTCGACCTGAACGCAGTGCACACCACGGTTCAGGTGCTGCCTTGGGTCGCGCGCGTACGCGCCGAGCGCGAGTGGCCGGCGACGGTACGCGTGCGTGTGTGGGAGCGGGTGCCGGCGGCGCGCTGGGGGAAGAACAGCCTGCTCGACGGCGACGCCGTGATCTTCGCGCCGGAAGGGCGCGAGGTTCCTGAATCCCTGCCCGAGCTGACCGGTCCGGACGGCAGCGCCACCCGCGTGCTCGACACCTACCGCCGGCTGGCCGCGCGCCTTGACGGCTCGCTGTTCGCGCTGCAGGGATTGAACGAGGACGCGCGCGGCGACTGGACCGGCTTCACGCGCAACGGCATTGCCCTGCATTTCGGTCGCGACGAGCCGGTCGCCACGACCGACGCGCTGCTCGGACCGGCGACGCAGGCGCTGGCCGGAAACATCGCCGCGGTGAAGTACGTGGACCTTCGTTACACCAACGGTTTTTCGGTGGGCTGGCGCGAGCCGGCAGCCGACCCCAAGAGGAATTGACGCATGGCGCGACGTGAGGAACGCAACCTGCTCGTGGGACTGGACATCGGCACGTCGAAATGCGTCGCCGTCGTCGGCCAGGTCACGCCTGACGGGCAGATCGAGGTGGTCGGCCGCGGCGAGCACGTCTCGCGCGGCATGAACCGCGGCGACGTCGTCAACATCGAGCAAACCACGCAGGCGATCAAGCGTGCGGTCGAGAACGCCGAGCATATGGCCAATTGCCGCGCGCAGTCGGTTTACGTCGGCATTTCCGGCACGCATATCCGCAGCTTCAACTCGACCGGCGTCGCGCCGGTGCGCGCGGGCTCGGTCAGCGAGCGCGATGTCGAAAGCGTGATGGACGCGGCGCGGGCGATCGCGATTCCGGCCGACCAGAAGATCCTGCACGTGATTCCGCAGGAATTCGTCGTCGATGGCCGCGAGGGCATCCACGATCCGATCGGCATGCACGGCGTGCGTCTCGAAGCGAAGGTGCACATCGTTACCGGTTCGATTTCGGCGGCGCAGAACATCTACAAGTGCGTCGAGTCCTGCGGACTCAAGGTCGACAAGCTGATTCTGCAGCACCTGGCGTCCAGCTACGCGGTGCTGCTGCCGGACGAGCGCGACCTGGGCGTGTGCATGGTCGACATCGGTGGCGGCACTTCTGATATCGCCGTGTTCAAGGGCGGCACGATCCGCCACACCGCGGTGCTGCCGATTGCCGGCAACCAGGTCACCAACGACATCAGCGTCGCCTTCCGTACGCCGGCGCCGTATGCCGAGGAACTCAAGGTGCAGCACGGCGTCGCGCTGCCGCAGTTCGCGGCGGGCAACGAAGAGATCGAGGTCAAGGGCGTCGGCGACCAGGCGCCGCGGCGCCTGGCGCGCCTGACGCTGGCCGAGGTCATCAAGCCGCGCTACGAGGAGCTGTTCCGCTTCATCCGCAAGGAACTGCACCGTTCCGACTGGTACGAGCTGATCGCCGGCGGAGTCGTGCTCACGGGAGGCTCGGCGCAGATGCCGGGCGTTGTCGAGCTCGCCGAGGAAGTGTTCGAACTGCCGGTGCGCATCGGCGTGCCGCACAACGTCGAGGGTCTGAAGGATGTGACGCGCAATCCGGCGTATTCGACGGCGGTCGGGCTGCTGCTGTACGGGCGTCAGTCGCGGCCGCAGCCGGCGCGCGCGGCGAATCAGGGTGTCGGCTACTGGATGCAGCGCGCCGGAGAGTGGTTCAAGGGAAGTTTTTAATTTGAGTTTTTCGTCAATTTTTCGTTGACATTCTCACAGTTATCATTTATATTAAATTCGCGACGTAGTGGATATAAAAAAACATCAGGCAGTCGCTGCAGTGGCAGCGGCCGTCCGACGGGTGAACAGCAACACGGACGCGCAACCGCGCAGGAGTGGACAGATGGCTGGACAAGCACGAGATGTATTCGAACTGGAAGATGGCCAGCGCAAGCGCGCAGTGATCCGTGTCATCGGCGTCGGCGGCGGTGGCTGCAACACCGTGAACCAGATGGCGCAGGCCAGCATCGAGGGGGTCGAGTTCATCTGCGCGAACACCGACCGCGATCACCTCGAGCGCTGCATGCCCAATAGCCAGCTGCAGCTGGGCGCGGAGATCACCCGCGGCCTGGGCGCCGGCTCCAACCCCGAAATTGGTCGTCAGGCCGCCGAGGAGGACCGCGATCGCATCCGCGAAATGATCGAAGGCACGGACCTGCTGTTCGTGACCGCCGGCATGGGCGGTGGCACCGGCACCGGCGCGGCGCCGGTGATCGCGCAGATCGCCAAGGAGCTGGGCGTGCTCACGGTCGCGGTCGTCACCAAGCCGTTTGCGCACGAGGGCAAGAAGCGCATGGCCGTCGCGCACAAGGGTATCGACGAACTGCGTCAGTACACCGACTCTCTGATCCTGATTCCGAACGAGAAGCTGGGCCTCGTGCTCGGCACCAAGATCACCGTGCTGAACTGCTTCCGCGCCGCCAACGACGTGCTGCAGAACGCGGTGCAGGGCATTTCCGACCTGATCACCCGTCCGGGCTTGGTCAACGTGGACTTCGCCGACGTGCGCACCGTGATGACCAACCGCGGCATGTCGATGATGGGCATCGGCGAGGCCAGCGGCGAGGGGCGTGCGGAGAAGGCGGTCGAGATGGCGCTGTCGAGCCCGCTGCTTGACGACATCGAGCTGCACGGCGCGCGCGGCCTGCTGGTCAACGTGACCTGCGACGAGTCGCTGACGATGGAGGAGCTCGAATACATCAACTCGCGTGTTTCCGAGATCGCCTCCGACGAAGCCGACGCCAAGTGCGGCATGTCGATGAACCCGAACCTCGACGGCGTGCTGCGCGTCACCGTCGTGGCCACGGGTCTGCCGGGCACGAAGCATGCTGCGCCCGCGATGCCGGCGATGCCGATGAACCCCAAGGTCGCCCAGTTCGTGCGTCCGGAAATGACGCTGCCGAGCATGCCGGCGATGCCGCCTCTGGGCTCGCAGAACCTGGACATCCCGGCCGTGCACCGTCAGCGCAAGATGGCGGCGGCCGGCGGCGGCAGCGCGTTCCCGCTGGGTCTCGACGAGGACATCATCAACATCCCGGCCTTCCTGCGGAACCAGGCGGACTGAAGGCCGCCGCAGTGCGCCGCGTTCAGGGGCAATTCACCGCCAGGGACGCGGCTGCGGGCCGCTGTTGAACTGTGCCGAGCGAACCAAGTGTTACACTTCGGTGTCATTAGGGCGCAGCGTGACACTCCGCGCTGTGCCCTTTTTGCATCTGGTGGAGCCGATCTAGCGACGCGCGATGGTCAGACAACGAACATTGAAGCAGGCGGTGCGGGCCAGCGGCATCGGCCTGCATTCCGGCCGCAAGGTCTACCTGTCGCTGCTGCCGGCCGGCCCGGATACCGGGATCGTCTTCCGCCGTACGGACCTGTCGCCGGCGGTCGAAGTGCCGTCGCGCGCGCAGCTGCTGCGCGAAGCGGTGATGTGCAGCACCCTGGTCGCAGACGACGGCACCAAGATCATGACCATCGAGCACCTGATGTCGGCGTTCGCCGGCCTCGGGATCGACAACTGCGTGGTCGAGCTGTCGTCGCCGGAAGTGCCGATCATGGACGGCAGCTCCGGGCCGTTCGTGTTCCTGATCCAGTCCGCAGGAATTCACGAGCAGGACGCGCCCAAGAAGTTCATCCGCATCCGCCAGCCGGTGCAGGTGCAGGACGGCGACAAGTGGGCGCGGTTCGAACCTTTCGACGGCTTCCGGCTGTCGTTCTCCATCGACTTCCGTCATCCGGCTCTGCGCGCGTCCGCGCAGAGCGCAGTGATCGACTTCTCGACCACCAGCTACGTCAGCGAAGTCAGCCGCGCGCGCACCTTCGGCTTCATGCGCGAGCTCGACACGCTGCGCGCCGCCAACCTGGGTCTGGGCGCCAGTCTCGACAATGTCGTCGCGCTGGATGACTACCGGGTGGTCAACCGCGACGGGCTGCGCTACGAGGACGAGTTCGTCCGCCACAAGATTCTCGACGCGGTCGGCGATCTCTACCTGCTCGGCCACCCGGCGGTCGGTGCGTTCACGGCGTTCAAATCGGGCCACGCGCTCAACAACAAGCTGGTGCGCGCGGTGCTCGAGGACACGGCTTCGTTCGAGATCACCACTTACGATGACGCCACCCGCCCGGCGCCGATTTCGTTCGTCCGCGGCAGCCTCGCCGCCGCTTGATCAAGGCGTTGCGACCCCTTATCGGGGAAAACCCGCAGTTTCAGCGACTTGTCTTGCGCCCGAGGCACGGGGCTGGCTACACTCGCCCGGTCGCGCCGGTTACCGGGGGGCGCACTTTGGATTCAATTCGGGTGCAGGAAAGCAGGTAGCGGGCGTTGAGCCACGCCAGCAGCGAGCGGCCATGATGCCGCAAGCGCAGGAGTGCAGGGGCAGTCGAAGCGTACAGGACCACGGTGTCGCCGCGGATATTGGCGACGCGGATCTGGTGAACCCAGGGTTCGTCGCACCAGTCGCGCAGCATGCGATTGATGTCGGCCAATCGCTGGGCGCGCACGAAGATGCCGCCGGCAGTCTGCGGACGGTGGTTCAGAATTTGCCTCAGATTTCGAGGCTCGGTTCGATCGGAGTGCATTAGCGGTAATGGATATCATCGTCGTCAGCCATAAGCGTGGCCGCACTTGGCGGTTTCCGCTAGATCTCCGTCACGTGTTGGGCTGGCTGCCGCTGGTGCTCGTGGTCGTTGTGGTCGTTTCCGCGGCGTTCTCGGTCGGATTCTGGATGCGTGGATTCGGCGAAGATGCCGGACTGCCGTCCGCGCTGGTGTCCAACTGGTCCGAGGAAGTCCGCTTGCAGCGCGGCGCGCTGGAGACGGCGCGAGCGCAGGCGGAGCAGAATTCCGCCGCATTGGCGCGGCGCATCGCACAGTTGCAGGCACACATTCTGCGCCTCGACGCCGCCGGTCAGCGGCTGACCGAGATCGCTGGGCTCGATAGCGGCGAGTTCAATTTCGACCAGCCGCCGGCGATCGGCGGTCCGGAGTCGGCGGTGCTCGCGGACAGCGGGCTGGATGCGCTGCTGGCTTCGCTGGGCGATTTCGAGCGGCAGCTTTCGGATCGTGAGCGCCAGTTCCGCGTGCTCGAGGATCTGATGCTCGCGAGCCGCATGCAGAAGCAGGTGCGTCCGTCCGGCTGGCCGATCGACGGCGGCTGGATCAGCTCGCTGTTCGGCGTGCGCACCGACCCGTTCACCGGGCGCCTGACCCGGCACATGGGCATCGATTTCGCCGGTCGCTCGGGCGCTGACGTTCTGACCGTGGCAGCCGGCATCGTCACCGAGGCAGGTTCCCGCGACGGTTACGGCAACTTGGTCGAGATCAACCACGGCAACGGCTACACGACCCGCTACGGGCACAACAGCAAGCTCCTGGTCGCGGCCGGCGACAAGGTGTCCAAGGGCCAGCGCATCGCCAAGATGGGATCGTCGGGCCGCTCGACCGGTCCGCACGTGCACTTCGAAGTGCTGTTCAACGGCAATCTGGTCGATCCCGAACAGTACATTCACGCCGCGCGTTGACGAGGGATTTGGTTTCGCCCCGGCTTGAATCGCAGGTCGCTGCCCCAACAGAGGCATAATACGCGGCCCTGAAAGGGGCCTGTTGGGCGGCCTTCGAAGATCCACCCCGCGCGCCGCGCGGTCAGAAACGGAACCCTATGTTGAACAATCTGCTGGCTCGTGTTTTCGGGAGCCGCAATCAGCGCGTTCTCAAGCGCCTGAATCGTCTGGTCGAGCAGGTCAACGCGCAGGAGTCCCGCTATGCGGGTATGAGCGATGCCGAGTTGACGGCGCAGACCGCCGTGCTGCGCGAACGCCTGGCCAAGGGCGAGACGCTGGACCAGGTCCAGGCCGATGCCTTCGCGGTCGTGCGCGAAGCCGGCAAGCGCGTGCTCAACATGCGCCACTTCGACATGCAGCTGATCGGCGGCAAGGTCCTGCACGAAGGCAAGATCTCCGAGATGCGCACCGGTGAGGGCAAGACCCTGGTGGCGACGCTGCCAGCCTACCTCAACGCGCTGCCCGGCAAGGGTGTGCACATCGTCACGGTCAACGACTACCTCGCGCGCCGAGATGCCGAGTGGATGGGGCGCATCTTCCGCTTCCTGGGCATGTCGGTCGGCGTTATCGTCTCCGGCCAGTCGAACCAGGAGAAGCGCGACGCCTACGCCTGCGACATCACCTACGCGACCAACAACGAGCTGGGCTTCGACTACCTGCGCGACAACATGGCGTTTGCTCAGGCCGACAAGGTGCAGCGCGGCCAGAACTACGCCGTCGTCGACGAGGTCGACTCGATTCTGATCGACGAGGCGCGCACACCGCTCATCATCAGCGGTCCGACCGACGACGATCCCGAGCTGTACCGCAAGATCAGCGTCCTGATTCCGCGGCTGACGCGACAGGAAGAAGAAGAGGGCCCCGGTGACTTCGCGGTCGAGGAGAAGTCCAAGCAGGTGCATCTGACCGAGGCGGGGCACGAGAAGGTCGAGGAACTGATGCGTTCGGCGAAGCTGCTCGGCGACGAAGACAGCCTCTACGATGCGGCCAACATCATCCTGCTGCATCACCTCAACGCGCTGCTGCGCGCCCATCACCTGTACAAGCGCGACGTCGAGTACATCGTGCGCGGCGGACAGGTGATCATCATTGACGAGTTCACCGGCCGCATGATGGTCGGTCGGCGCTGGAGCGACGGTCTGCACCAGGCCGTGGAAGCCAAGGAAGGTGTGCAGATCCAGCAGGAAAACCAGACGCTGGCGTCGATCACCTTCCAGAACTATTTCCGCCTGTACAAGAAGCTGGCCGGCATGACCGGCACGGCCGACACGGAAGCCTTCGAGTTCCAGAACATCTACAACCTGGAAGTCGTGGTCGTTCCGACCAATCGCCCCATGATCCGCAAGGATCAGGGCGACCTCGTCTACATGACCGCGAAAGAGAAGTTCACAGCGGTGATCGGCGAGATCAAGGAAGCGCACGCGCGCCAGCAGCCGGTGCTGGTCGGTACCGCCAGCATCGAGACCTCCGAATTGCTGTCCGACTTGCTGAAGAAGGAGGACATCCGTCATGAGGTGCTCAATGCCAAGCAGCATGAGCGCGAGGCGGAGATCATCGCCCAGGCCGGGCGCGCGGGATCGGTGACGATCGCGACCAACATGGCCGGCCGCGGTACCGACATCGTGCTCGGCGGCAACCTCGAATCCGAACTGGCCCTGATCCCCGCGGAAGACGGGGCTGCCCGCGACGCCGCGAAGAGCGCCTGGCAGGAGCGGCACGACCTGGTGCTGAGCGCGGGCGGCCTCTACGTGATCGGCTCCGAGCGCCACGAATCGCGGCGCATCGACAACCAGCTGCGCGGCCGCTCCGGCCGCCAGGGTGATCCCGGCGCCTCGCGTTTCTACCTGTCGCTCGACGACACCCTGATGCGCATCTTCACGCCGCCGCGCATGCGCGCGATGCTGCAGAAGCTCGGCATGCAGGAAGGCGAGGCGATCGAGCACCGTTGGGTCACGCGCGCGATCGAGACGGCGCAGCGCAAAGTCGAAGCACACAATTTCGACATCCGCAAGCATCTGCTCGAATTCGACAACGTCGCCAACGACCAGCGCAAGGCCGTGTACGAGCTGCGCAACGGCGTCATGGCCGCGCAGAGCGTGACGGTCATGGTTGACGACATCCGGCCGGATGTCGTCAACGCGGTCATCGATGCCTACATCCCGCCGCAGACGATCGAGGACCAGTGGAACATCGACGGTCTGCAGGATTCACTCAAGCGGGATTTCCTGCTGGATCTGCCGATCCGGCAATGGCTCGACACCGAGAAGGATCTCAACGAAAAGGGCGTCCGCGAGCGCATCGTCGCCGGCCTCGCCGAGGCCTACGCGCAGAAGAAGGCGCAGATCGGCGCGCCGGTGATGGAGCACTTCGAGAAGGCGATCATGCTGCAGGTGCTCGACAATCTGTGGCGCGAGCATCTGGCCGCGATGGACTATCTGCGCCAGGGCATCCATCTGCGCGGTTACGCGCAGAAGGACCCCAAGCAGGAGTTCAAGCGCGAGGCCTTCACGATGTTCCACGACATGCTCGCGCGCTACAAGCACGAGGTGACCTCGCTGCTTGCACGCGTGCGGGTCCAGACTGAGGCGGAAGTCCAGCAGGTTGAAGAGCAACGTCGCCGCCAGGCCGAGGTGCGCGAGCGGCAGATGCAGCTGCAGCACGAGTCGGCCCCCGGCGTCGAAGCGGCGGCGGTCGAAAGCGCGACTGAGGGCGCGGCGGACGGTCCGCTGCCGTCACCGCGCCGGCTCGAGGCGGCGGCGCCGCAGCCGGAGCGACCGGCGACCGTGGTGCGCGAGATGCCCAAGGTCGGCCGCAACGATCCGTGTCCCTGCGGCAGCGGCAAGAAGTACAAGCATTGTCATGGGGCGCTCGTCTGACGACGAGCGTGCAGTCATAGGGCGGGCCGTGCCCGCCGCGTGCAACAGAACCTGGAAGGGATGGCGGGCGCGGCCCGCCCTACACAGATGCCGGTCAACCTCAAAGTTCCAGAAGTCCTTCATCCCGTTCCCGGCGTGCGCCTGGGCGTCGCCGAGGCTGCGATCAAGAAGCCGGGACGCAGGGATCTGCTGCTGATCGAGCTGGCTGCCGGCAGCCGTGTCGCCGGCGTGTTCACGCAGAGCGCGTTCGCCGCTGCGCCGGTGCAGGTGTGCCGGCAGCTGCTGGCGTCCGGGATGGAGATCCGCGGCCTGCTGGTCAACGCCGGCAACGCCAATGCGGCGACCGGCAGCGGCGGCGTCGAGGATGCGCAGGCCAGCTGCGCTGCGGCCGCGCGTGCGCTCAACTGCAGCGGCGGACAAGTGCTGCCATTCTCCACCGGCGTGATCGGTCAGCGGCTACCGCTGGAGCGTATGACCGCGGCGATACCGCGTGCGGCGCATGATCTGCGCGCCGACGGCTGGCTGGACGCGATGCGCGCGATCATGACCACCGACACGGTGCCCAAGGGGGCGACGCGCAAGGTGGCGACGTCGCAGGGCGAGGTCACCGTCACCGGCATCGCCAAGGGTGTCGGCATGATCCATCCGGACATGGCGACGATGCTGGCGTATATCGGCACCGATGCGCGCCTGACGTCGGCCGCGGTTCGCCGGGCGCTTGAGGATGCGGTTGCGCAGAGCTTCAACTGCGTGACCGTCGATGGCGACACCTCGACCAACGATTCCTGCGTCCTCTTCGCGACCGCGCAGGCCGGGCGCGAAGACATCGACGCCACGCACCGCGACTACGCCGCGATCGCTGCGGCGATCAACGACGTGTGCCGCGAGCTGGCGCATGCGATCGTCCGTGACGGCGAGGGCGCGACCAAGTTCATCACCATCCGCGTTCACGGCGCCGGTGATGCGAAGGAAGCCCGCCAGGTGGCGTTGTCGGTCGCGCATTCGCCGCTGGTGAAGACTGCGATGTTCGCCTCGGACGCCAACTGGGGGCGCATCGTCATGGCGATCGGCAAGGCCGGTGTTGCGGGACTCGACTCGCGTACGGTCAGCGTGGCGCTCGACGACGTGAGGTTGATCGAGGGCGGCGAGCCGCGTCCGGATTACCGCGAGGAACTCGGTTCGGCAGTGGTCGCCAAGGACGAGTTCACGATCTCGATCGGTCTGGGCCGCGGCGCCGCGGAGACCACGGTGTGGACCTGCGACTTCAGCTACGACTACGTCAAGATCAATGCCGAGTACCGGACGTGACCACTATTCACCCTCTCCCCCCGCATGCGGAGGGAGAGGGGCGGGGTGAGGGGGGCGGCGCCAGCGCATCCAAGCCGGTCATCCACGTCGCCTGCGGTGTGCTGCAGCATCCGTCCGGCGAGGTCCTGCTCGCGCAGCGGCCCGAGGGCAAGATCGCGGCAGGCTGCTGGGAATTCCCCGGCGGCAAGATCGAACCGGGCGAGCTGCCCCGCGACGCGCTGGCGCGCGAACTTCACGAAGAGCTGGGCATCACGGTCGACGAGGCGCGTCCGCTGATCCGCTTCCGGCACGCGTACAGCAATCGCACCGTGCTGCTCGACACCTGGCTGGTCACGCGCTTTTCCGGCGAACTGCATGGCCGGGAAGGGCAGGCCTTCGCCTGGGTGGCGGTCGATGGACTGAAGACCTGGCCTCAGGTTCTGCCCACCGTCGCACCGACAGCGCGGGCTCTCGTGCTCCCGGAGCACTATGTTTTCACGCCGCCGCAAGCGACGCCCGAGCGGCTGCTGGCCGGGCTGACGCAGCTGCCGCCGCGTGCGCTCCTGCGCCTGCGCTTGCCGAAGCTCGACGACGCGGTCTACTGGAACTGTGCCCGGGCCCTGATTCCACCTGCGCATGCGCGGGGTTTGCGCGTGATCCTGGATCGGGATCCACGCCAGGCCCTGAAGCTGGGTGCGGATGGCTGGCACGCCACATCCGGCGTGTTGGCGGGCCTTGCGAGCCGTCTCGCGGATGCGCCCGGGCTTCAATTCGCGTCCTGCCATACCGCGGATGAAGTCCTTCACGCCGCGCGCGCCGGTTTCGATGCTGCAGTGCTGGGGCCGGTGCAGGAGACCCGTAGCCATCCCGGCACCGCGCCTTTGGGGTGGGCGGCATTCGACGCCGCGATCCAGTACGCGGGGCTTCCCGTCTATGCACTCGGCGGCGTCGGGCCGCGTGATCTGGGCTCGGCGTTTGCCGCGTACGCGCAAGGCGTGGCGGGGATCTCGGCCTATTGGCCTTGACCGTAGGAGATTCTATGTTCACCCTCAAGCGGCTGGGCTGAGGATCTGTGGTTGATAGTCGGTTTGGTTTTTCATCCGCGCGAAGGCAATGCGTGCGAGTTTTCGCGC
>JBAZXW010000008.1:0-24128 GCA_041659605.1 Sinimarinibacterium sp.
GGCGCGCGAACCGGAGCATCCTGAGGCCGCACCGCTCCACAACACCGTGACCGGGCCCGTGCAGCCAGGCGCTGCCGTGGGCGTGGGAGTCGGCGTTGGCGCCGGCCCGGTGCACCCATCCCCCGCGGTCGGCGACTGTGAGAGCGTGTAGCTGCTCGTGTCGCCGCTGCAGGCGAACCGCATAGTGCCGGTGTACCCGTTACCACTGCTGATACTGTCGGTCACCGAGATCGGCCAGAAGCCATCCGCATCGTTCGGGACAGTGCCAGAGCACTGGTTCGCAGAACCCCACGTCACCGTGTCGCCGACGCCGCCGCACGCACCGGTGGAGCCGGGGGCGGGCGTCGGCGCCGCTCCAACCGTGATGCTGACAGAGTCGGATCCCGACGCGCCGGCGTCATTGAAGCACGTCAAGGTGTAAGTCTTCGTTCCGCTGCTGGCCGGCGACACCGTCTGAGTCTGGCTCGTCCCGGTGGATTTCGCCCCGCTCCAGTTCCCGGACGCCGTGCACGAAGTCGCCGAGCTGTTGGTCGACCAGGTCAGTGTCGACGTGCCACCGGTGGCGATCGCCGTCGGGCTGGCGGTGAGGTTCACCGTCGGCGCGTTGACGTAGCGAACTACGATGCTGGCAGTCGCATTCTGCGCGCCGTTGGTGCAGGTCAGCGTGTACGTGCGATTGCCGGGCGGCGCGCTGGCCGGCGTCACGCCGCCCTGCGAGCCGTCAACAGCCTTGCTGCCGCTCCACTGACCGCTGGCGGTGCAGGTCGTGGCATTGGTGCTCGTCCACGAGAGCGTGATCGTCTGGCCGGTGGTGGCGACATACCAACCCGGATTGACTGGGTCGGCCACGGCGCTTGAGGCGAAGCTGTCGATCCGCGGCGCGCTGGGCACCGGAGTTGCTGTCGGCACAGGCGTCGGCGCCGCTGTGGGCGCAGGAGTCGGCTTGGCCGCCGAGCAGTTGGCCGACGCGCCGGTGTTGGAGTTCGAGCAGGTCCAGCGCCAGGTGTCGACGCTGTCCGCCGCGTTGCCGAACGTGCCGCGATCGCAGCCCGTAGCGTCGTTGCTGGACGGCTCGGCCACGTAGGCGCCACCGTAGGCTTTGCAGACCGGTGGGGCCGACAGATTCGTGGCCTGGCACGATTCGGTGGCCGGTGTGTTGATGCCGACGCAGTCCCAGTTGTAGAACCCGTCGACACCTGCGGTGTCGCGGTCGTACTGCGTACCGATGGCGCATGCCGGCGATCCTGTGGGATAGGTCAGGCTGCCGCCGTTGTTGGCGCTGCCGCAGGCCGGATACACCGGGCGCTGCGCGAAGCATTCCGGCGAGCTGCCGGAAGTGCCCAGGCAATACCAGTTGTAGGTGCCGTCATTGCCGACCCCATCCCCGTTCTGGGTCGTGGCCTGGCCCGGGTCGCAGGCGGCCGTTCCGGTCGGGAACGAAGTGACCAGTGTGTTCTGCGCGCTGCCGCAGTTGCCGTAGGCCCCCGGGCAGTCGCTTGGGCACGACGCGGCCGATTCACCCCAGGAGCAGAAGCCGTCGCCGCAGCGGATCGCTCTGACCGACTGAGGCGCGTCGGCAGGGGATTCGGTGGTTGCATTTCCACCGCCAGGGTTAATCTCGCCGCTGATCGCGGGAATTTCCGCGACGCGGCCCGTTGGCTGCTGAGCCACGGCCGCGCTCGACAGCGCGAGGGAGAGGAGGATCGCTGAGAGGTGACGCATGAGGTGGGCTCCAGAAATGGGCCCACCTAAAGTAGGTCACAACTGCGGATCTTTGCCTGTTTGCACGGGGGTACTGTGTCCCGTTGGCGCAGGCACCTCGTGGGCGTCCTCAGTGGCCGGCTCAAAAACCGCCGCGCCAGACAGCGCGAGGGCGTCCTCAATCACAAACCCATGGGAATCGCGCACGCGGAAACGGATCGACGCGCTATCCGTGGCTGTGCGCCGCCGGCCGTCCTTATCGGTCCATTCATACTTCACTGGGGTCGAGTAACCATCAGCCTTCACTTGGTCGGCGTCGGCCCATGCAATCGCCGTGAGCACCAGCCCCGTGTAATCAGCGATTTCCTGCAGCCTTACCCGAACCTCAGCCCACGCGCGGGCGCGGCCCTCGATCATCGCCTCGGCGCGGGCGGCTTCCTTGAGGTTCGAATCTTTCACCGTGGGGTATCGCGGTTCGTTCATTGCAAGTGGGCTCGGCAGTTTCAATAGGAGTGGACGGATTCGGCTCGGTCAACGCGTGCCAGCGCGCGACTGCGGCCTCTCGCATTTGCGCGACCTCCTCGACGGGTGTGGGTCGCCGGCCGCGGCGTGAGTGCTGGAGCATAGATGTGGTGACCTTTTGGAACCGCACGACTTGGACTCCGATAAATAGGCGGATCGCCGCGGCCTCCGTCTCTGTGCGCAAGCGCCGACGCTTGCGCGCCGCCTCGAGCTGCTGATCACGTGTTTGCAACTCGACGCGCGCGCGCCTGAGGCGAGCGATCCTGGTGTCGGCGGCCTTGTTGACCAGCTTGCGCTGCTGGTCGGAGATGTCCAGCTTTCGACGGATTTCAATGACTCGCTGCCGCTCCTCGCGGCGAAGATCGTCATGGGCCTTGGCAATTTCAGACTTGAGCAGCCGCCGCTCCTCGTTTCGCGCTTCAATCTGCAGGACCTGGTCGCCGCGCTCTGTGGTTTTGTTGCTCCGCTCCATGTTCGAGGCCGCGACGCCTCGATGCATCGTCGGTTCACGATCCACGCCCTGCGCCAGCAATGTCCTGTGGTCGACGCGCGCGGCGACCCCCGCGCGCACAAGCGCGCGATTAGTCATTCGCGCCCAGTCCTCGCGCAGCCAGGTGATCTGGTCGCGGACCCTTGGATGTCCAGCTTTCAGCAGATCCTTGTCGCGCCCCTCGAGCAACGACTTCACCCCCAAGCCATCGCCATCGATGACACGAGTCGTCAGCATCAGATGTGCATGATGGTTCCGTTGGTCACCCCGCTCCCCCGGTCGGTGTACCGCCACATCGACGGCGACGCCGAACTTGTCCGCGATGAGCTGTGCCAGCTCCAGAGTAAGCTCGACCCGCTCAGCGGGGGACAGCTCGTAGGGAAGAGCGATCACGACCTCACGAGCGACCCTGGCATCTTTCCTCGCCTCCGCACCCTCCGCGGCGTTCCAAAGGTCGTCGCGGGACGGAACCCAGGTGACGCCCTTGGGCATGACGATCTCGGCATGCACCACGTCACCCCGCCGGGGCCGGTAATCGTGGACCACCTTGTCGCGAGTGCACATGAGCGCAGTGCCGGACCGATATGCCGCAGCGGCCGGCGCGCTACGGCCCGTCGACCGGCTCATCGGTTTGACGCTGAAGTGGTAGATCGCCATGACCCATCGTCGCGCATGTGATTGCGCGGCTGCCTGTTTGCAGGGGGTCCGGGGCGCACCCCGAAGCACTGGGTTGGCGGAGCCAACCCGTACGTGCGCCCTTTAGGGGATGGGGGCTCCGCCCCCTCCCCTGGGGGACCCCACCCCGGCTCCTCTCGCTTCACGGGCGCGGATCGTCCATGCGGTACCCACGCCCATGGTTCTTTATGAAACACGTCACCTCCATGAGACGTCATGAGCTGAGAGGGGATGACGACCGGCGACAAGGGATGAAAACAGGCGGCCCGACGACGACCCGCGACAAACTGCATCGCAGCCACACCGGAGTGTCAGATGATCGCTAGACGTGAAGCCCTGCAGAAGAAGATCAAGGAAGCCGAAGAACAACTGCGCAAGATGGCCGCGCGAGATTCCGAGGCGCATCGCCGCCTTGAAACGCGTAAAGCCATCCTGATCGGCGCGGTAGTTCTGAAAGCGGTGCGTGACGGCGAGGTCCTGCAGCTCGGCGCATTACGGGCCGCAGACGAAGCGTCGCTGCGAACGCTGCTCGACCGCCGTCTAAAGCGCGACCACGACCGCAAAGCATTCGACTTGCCCCCGCTGCCGCCGCAAGACGGCGCCAGAACGCCGGCCGCGCCGGCCAAGGCCGCCGCGGCATGAGGTGCGGCCGCTCCGCGGCCGCCTCCATTTTTTTCACGGGCCAATCGGCCTGTGTTTTGGTTGGCCACGGCGCGGGCGGGCAGCGATGCCGCGTCAAGGTCTGTGACCGCGACCAGGCCGCGGTCAACCAGGCAAACGGCACAGATTCCGTTACCTAGCGGCGCTCCGCGGGGCCCAGCCACGCACCGATCCATGGTCATCCATGGAAAAGTGGAAACGACGATGACCTACGACGGATGCTGGAGGCGCACCATCACATCGGAAGACAAGCATGTCAGTCACTAACTTTCGCCGTCGCGGCAAAGCTGCGGCGCCGCCCAGCGAAGAGGTCATCCAGCAGCTAGAGAAGGCGCTAGCGCACGGCGACCTCGAGTCCATCCGCGAGCTGCACGACCAGCGTAAAGCGAGAATCGCTGTTGAGGGCGCGCGCGCGCTGGCCGCTGCGGCCGGCGCTGGCAACAGCGATGCGGTGAAGTTGCTTCTGGAGATCCGTCAGCCCGAGCCAGGGAACCCGGGCGCCCCGCCCGAGGGATGGCGAATTTTCAAAGAGTCCGCGCACTGCCGCGCTGCGCGCGAAGCCGCGGCCGCCGGCGGCCATGCAGATATCGTGAAACTGCTCGACGCGATCCCGCCACGGCAAGGAGCCCAAGAACACACTGTCAGCGCGCACGCGCCACTGCCCACCGACCACGCCGTCGGTGCCAAGTCGCCGGGAAGCGCGCCGAGGCCATCGCCTCAATTGCCGGAGTTGCTGCACGCGGCGGGGGCGGGCGATCTGGCTACCGTCGCGCGCCTGGTTGAGGCCCACGACGTGCGGCTCACCAGCGACGGCGGCGCGGCGCTAGTGGAGGCCGCAGGCCGCGGCCAGCGCGAGGTCGTCGCCTACCTTATGACGGCGCGGCAGTCGGATCCGTCAGCGCCCGGCGGCGAGGCCCGGATTTCGCCGGGCGGCGAGCTGGCGGTTTCTGCTGCCCTTGAGGCGCGGCAGCAGGGACACGAAGACGTGGTGACGGATCTGCTACGGCACGGCGTGCACCCAGGTGTCCTGGCCGGACACCAGTCGCGCGCACAGGTGCTGTCGCGCGGCGTCCATGACCGCGCGTCCGCGCCGCAGCAAGAGCAGGCAGTGCAGGATCCCGCGCGCCCGCCGCAGACGAGCGCGCCACCGGTAGATTCCAGAGTGCCCATGAGCCTGCTTGACCGTGCCGTGACTGCGAGTTTCCATGCAGCAACGGCGCCAGCGCGGGCGCTGGTCCAGGGGATGCTGGCGGGCATCTCCGGTAAGCGCGAGCCGGCCGCAGCGCAGGCGTGCGAGTCGGCCGTGGGTACCTCCGCGGCGGCGCGGCGCGCGATCGCCGATTATCGATCCGCGACCGGAGCCGATGAGCGCCGTGATCGCGCCGCTGGCTTGCGCGCCAAAATGCAGCACGCCGCGCTTGAGCTCGAGGGCGCTGCACAGGCCGTGGCGGCGCTACCCGAGGACAGTGAGACCAGGTGCGCGTGGATCCCTCGTCTGCGCGCCGAGGTCCAGCGACTCAAGGCGGTGGCGGCGGACAAGCCCAAGCCCGGTGAGAGTGACGCCGAGCTCCAGGAGTTGGCCGAGGCCTTGGCCCGAATTGCCGAGCGGATTGCGGCCTTGTTCTGCAGGCTGTTCGGCGCGATCGCGCCGACCGCGCAGGCGCCGTTTACGGGACCGACGCCCAGCTAAAGCGAACTATCACAAGAGTCGTCAATGACTTGCGTTAGAACGCGCCCCTGAGGTGCTGCGTGCACTACTGATCGCCCTGGCAGCGCTGTACGCCACCTACGATCTTGCAGCAGCCGCAGTTGGCTGAGCGCGGCTGGATGATCCCGTTCTCGCAGCGAAACTCAACACTCGCATCGAGTTGATATCCGCCTCCGCATGCTCCCGATCCCATGATCACCCGCGCGCTGTTGGAACTCTGGCTAGGTTGCTCGGTGATGGTGACCACCTGGCCAAAGATCATCCGGCCACCAGGCTGATCCGCGCCGACCGCACCGTCGACCGAACAGGTCGCGGCGCTGGTCGAGCCGCGAACGGCAAACTGGTAAGCAATCGTCTGCGGCTCGCAGTACTCGCTGCGTTCCGGTCCGACGCCGCCAGGCACGGATCCACCGCAGTCATTGGCGCAACTCACCGAGTCCTCACCCGCTGCCGCCTCGCACATGCCGTTTCCGCACCAGGGCCCCTTCTCGCTCTGCTGCTCGCTCACAGTCTCATCGCGGGCGTCCACATCGCCTCCGCCCGACCGCCCATGGTCTTGGCCTGCGCACGCAGCCGTGTTGCCACCGGTCGTGCGGCACTTCAGCGCCGACGGAAGAGACGAGTAGCGGTAGTCACCGATGCCTTGATCGTCCGCAGCCTGGGCTGCCGCGACCGAGGCAATGACCAGCACCACACCAAAAAGCATTTTCACCAGGAATCTCCGTGATCAACTGACGAAGTCCAGTCTGCTCGACCCAGCCCACTCCCCGCCTGTTACACCCCACGTGTCCATGAGCCGCCATGGCGTCCGTGGTCATCCCCCTCCCAACAGGCATCGCGCGCACGCGGCCGACCACAATTGGTCCATGACCAACGAGGCGCGCTCATGACTCCAACCCGCTCACTGTTCGCGGCGCTCACCCTGTTCGTCACTTGCGCCGCGTCGGCCGCCGATCAAACGCAGGCTGCGGCGCCCTCGAGCGCGACGGCGCCGACGGTGGAGAACTTCTTCACGGTCCGCCCGCAGGACCGGTCAGCGGCCTTCATGGCGGAAATCTTCGGGCCGTCGGCCTGGCAGGCAGCGACATTCAGTGATCCGACGCAGCGCATCGACACCATCGATCGCGGCGGCGAGGGCGGCATGCTGGGCATTGTCTCCAGCGTGTTGAACGTGGCCTGCATGTTCCTGGCCGTGATCATTATCACCTGGGGCGGCGTCGGCGCCGTCCTGCAAGGGGCCTATGAGGGCGCCAGCGCCAGCCGGCGATACAGCGCGCTCTGGGTACCGCTTCGATCAGTCACCGCTTTCGGCATGCTGCTGCCGATCATGGGCGGCTACAGCCTCGTCCAGATGATCATGCTGTGGATGATTCACCTGTCGATCGGCATCGCCAACTCGGCGTACGACCTGGTGCTCGACAATTTCTACATGGGGAAGCCCAGCATCCCCATCTACGCGGACAACTCCAACGAGAACGCCATGAACGTTCTCCTCACCGAGCTGTGTTCGGCTGGCCTGGTGAACGCCAATGGGCAGTCACTCATCGAGCGCCGCGCGCACGACATCAGCGAACGAAACTCGGTTGTCGACGACTTCGACGGCTCGCGCGCACTCGGCACCTACACGCTTGACGGCCTGTCCAGCGATCTCTTCTCCGGTGGGAACTGGACACTCGGCCTCGAGGCGGTATGGAGCGGCAAGCCAGGCTCGGGCCTGGGCGAAGGCGTGTGCGGATCAGAGATCGTTCTGCAGACGACGTCGGATCAGTTCAGCAACACCCCAATTGACCAGGCCGCTCGCGACCTTTTTGCTGCGAGGCTCGACGCGCTGACCAAGTTGCACGCTGAGTTCGCGCAGCTCGCGCAAGACATCATCGCCGGCATCCCAAACGCATCCTCGGACTCGCTTCCCAGCTCGTACGGCGATGGCGAGCCGGAACAATACGTCGTCAACGACTACTACGCCCGCTACGTCGCCGGAGCAACGCGCTACCGCGACGCGCTGACGGCCGCAGCTGCCAAGGCCGCGCAGGACCTGGTCGCCGCCACGCAGCCCAAGCTGATCGATAACGTCCCCACATCCGCGTTCCAAGATGAGCTGCGCTCGAGCGGGTGGGTCACGCTGGGGACTCTTTATTGGAATATGCAGGCCCTGAACCGCACGATCCACGAAGTGTTGAATAGGTCGGGCGGCGTGCAAACAACGCGAGTCGATTTCAACCAGCTCGCGGCGGATGGCCTCGTTAATCCGCAAGTTTGGAACGACACGCAAGGCGCGATCTTTCGCATCGAGCAACTGCAGGCCGTCGACCTGGACTTCGCTGGAAATGGCACGGCTGCACCTGGTGCAGATCCGACGTCGCAACCCACGGAGGCGAGCACGCGCCGCTACCTGGTGGATGCCGGGACTGTGGGGCCACATGGTTCGGTGCAGAAGGCGTTGGACGCCGTCAGCGAAACGCTGGACCTGGTCAACGTGTCGCAGTGGATGATTCGAGGGCTCACCGAGGATGGCGATTTTGTCTGGTCACTGATGTCTGTGGGCGAGATAGCCTGGAACACCGGCGTTGTTGGCTTCGCTGCCGGTGCGCTAACCGGCGAGGACGAGGACGGCAACGCCACCGGTGCAGTCGCCAAGGTCGCCCGCAAGCTCGGCCCGGCAGGCAAGGCCATCACATGGGTTTCCGGCCTCCTCTCAGCGATCGCTGTGCCGCTCATAATGATCGGCTTCTTCCTCGCCTTTTATCTTCCTGCGGTCCCGCTGATCCTGTGGGTCATCAACATCGTCGGGTGGATGATCCAGTGCGTGAAAGCCGTCATGGCCATGCCGGTGTGGGCCGCCGCGCACGCCATCCCTGATGGGGACGGCATCGCTGGCAACAGTGCGCGCCAGGGCTATCTGCTGGTCATCGGCATCGTGCTGCGGCCGGTGCTTCTGATTGCCGGCATCCTGATCGGCGCGGTGATGCTTCAGGTCGTTGGATGGTTCCTGCGTTTCATTCTCCCCCTGATGTTCGCCTCCCTTGACGTGAACTCCCCACCGGGTTTGTTTGCCTTCTTGGCGACGTTCGGCATCGTCACGGGTCTGTTGGTGGCGCTCACGCTGAAGTGCTTCTCACTGTCGCACGAGCTCGCTGACGAGATCCTCGAGTGGGTCGGTGGCCGCAACGCGAGCATAGGCGACGAGCAGCTGTCTACCCGCACACAGCAGCTGATGGCCGCCGGCGCCGCCGCCGGCGCGCTGGGATCGGTGCAGCGTCAGATCGCAGTCCAGACCGCGCGCGGTCCAGATGCGCAGTCGCCAAACAGCACCAAGGCCGCTCGCGCAGGTGAGCAGCTTAGTCATTCGACGCGGGACGCGCCGTGAATCTCGATGAGCTAACCGACGCCGAAGTCGTGCGCTGGTTGCGGCTTCACGCGTTGCGTGGTGTATCGCCGGAGTTGGCCCGCGACCTGGCGAAGGCTCGTGAGCGTTCTGATGTTCAAAATGCGTTCGAGGAACTGAGACAGAACGCTTATTGGCTACGCAAGCCAGGTGCGAGGGCGTTGGTGGCCGCGATGGAGTCATTCCCGCCATCGCGGCCACCGTGTAAGGATCACCCGTCACCCGCGTAGCCGGCGGGGGCTCCCTACATCTCCATCAAGTGCCGCTCGTCTCGCCCCGACTCGGTTTGCCAAAGCCCTACCGCATCGAGCACAAATGAAAAGCTCCCGAAGTCGTGCTCCGGCCGCCCAAAATGCCTGCGCATGTCCGACTCAATGGACCGCCACGCTTTGATGTCGATTTTCTTCCATTCAACTGCCGCGAACTCGTCTTCAGCGTCGACCACGGCGATGAGGGCGAAATCGTTAGCCGAGAACACCTGCAGCGTTTGCCCCTGGTAGCGATACCGCGACTGAAAATCCAGCTCGTCGTGGCTCAGGCCATGCTCATCTAGCAAGCGCCACAAAGCCAATTTCGTCGAGACCTTGACGAGTTCCTCGATGGGCGACCGGCACAGGTCTCTATTCTCAAGGCGCACTGCAAGGCTGGCCCATCCAGAAACAGAATCTCGCTGCAATGCTTCGAACGCGAGCAGCGCCATGCGTTCATCGAGCTTTTGCCAAAGGCCGTCGCTCGCGCCGAGCTCGAGAATGCGATACCAGCCGCCGTCGTCGTCGTCGAGCAGCTCTTCTTTGATGGTCAAATCGAATTGAAAACCCTCGAGGTCCTCCGCGCAGTCTGCAGTGCTCTCTTTAAGAGCGGCCACCAAGCCCCCGTGTTGAATCAAGAGCGGGCAATCGTTCCCCATCGCTACCAGGATGCCATCTTCGTTCAGCTTCCACGCCGCCGCCATCATGGAGGACCAACTGAGACCGCTGTCTTCTTGCGCGAGTGTGTCCTGAACCTCATGCAGGGGCCGACGTTCGTCTCGCGCCAATCGCTTCGCGCGCTCCCGCAGTTGTTTGATCGGGGTTCCCGCAGGGCTAAAAATCTGTTCCATCGTCACATCTCCGAGCACGACGCGATGGCTGGTGACCGGCAACCTGCCACGGTCGCGACTGAGAAAGTGCGAAGTGGATTTTCAGGTCCTGCAATGGCAATGGCTCAAGGCCTTCCCGGACGTGCCGGTCAACAGGTCGGCGATGCCTTCTCCGCCGATGCAGCCAATAGTAGCAAGTCCATTCGCGCGCTCGCCATATTTCCGCGGATCAATGGTGAGTGTGCGCAATAACCGCCGGAAGCGAGGCTCCAGGTCAGTCACTTACCGGTAGTAGTGCAGCACGGTCCACACGGCGATCGCCGGCACCGAAACGAGCACGATTGCGCGCGCAAATGCAGCAGCGTTCAGCCGCAGCGCGGTGGATCTGATGCTCTGGAAACCCTTGGCCACGAGCCATCCATAAAGTGCCGATCCGGCCGCCACGGCCACCGGGTGCAAAGGAAGTGCGACGCAGCCCCAGAAAACGACCACAGTCAAGGACGGAACGACCAGCCGATGTGCCCACCGCACTGCGCGCGGCAGCGAATTGAGGTGTTCTCGCGCAGCGGCAACGGCCGCCTCGTCATCCGCGATGCCCTCACCGATCGAATGCTCCAACTGCGCAGTGTCGACCACGGCCACGTTGTGGCTTGCAATGGAAAGCAGGTAGCAGAGCAGTAGCATCTGATGCGGGGCCTGCAATCAGTTGCCGTCAGCCGAACTGGGGCGCTGGCGCAGTCCTGCGCTCCAGCTTTTCGAACCACCCGCACAATTCCTCCCGATCGATCACGCCCCAATCCTGGATTTCCGGTGTGCCAAATCCGCCTGCGACGTCGTACGCGATGATGTCGAGGCACGCTTGGGTCTGTGCGGAGTCGAGTGAGCGCAGGTAATTTAGGTTGAGCGGGTATTGGGCACCATCGAAAAGGTTGGCGACTACGGCGATACAGGCACGGTTTCCAGCGTGGGGGTACGGCATGTGCTGGCGGACGTCTTCGGCGATCAGCCGAAGAGCAGCGGTCGCGCGTTCCCGCATTTGCTGTGAGGTCATTGAGCCAGCTCTGATGGAAGGTTGGACTATGTTGGCACCGCGCAAATCTCCCTCGCCATATTTCGACGGATCACAGGGGTTCATGAGCATCCATGACCTTCGGCCAGTCACCACCCGATGAAAACGAGCGCGCATCGCTTGGCCGCATGAACACTGGAACCTCATCCAGCTTACGGAGACCGGCAATGACGTCAGAAGCCCTTGCAAGCATCGTCGCTCGCGTGCGTCCCGCGCAGCGGGCGCTAGAGATCGCCTGGCAGCGCGATCTCGCTGATCCAGCTGCTGGCGCGCTGCTCATGGAAGTGCTGGACCGCTATAACGAAGAAGCTGACGCCGCACTGCCTGCCCTGGCCCGCGCAGTTGGCGTGAGCCTCGCCGAGCTGCGCGAGCGTTACACGCCGCGCTCGAGGTATCAGGCGATGTTCGATGGCTCGGTGACCGAGTTCATCGAGTCGCTGGAAACCGCCCCCACGCCTGGCGTTACCCCGCGAGGCCGCGGGATGCCGGCTCTGGGCGATCCATCACTTGATCACTAACTGGCGGCGAGCTCGTCGTCGATCTGCCGCAGGCGCTCAACCAGCCGCACCCGTTCGGCCTCCAGCAGGGCCCGACCGCACGGGGAACTGGCAAACAAAATGGCGGTCATGGCCTTGCCAGGAGCGCCAATTGGCAACTTGTGATGCTTTGACCACATCGCCAATCGCTTGCGCTCGATGGCGTTGAGACCGAACACGACGTGGAGTCCCGGCCCGCCATGTTGAATTGGGAACACCGCCTGAGAGAGGGTGGACGGATCAAGCGCCAGGAAACCGACCAGATGTTTTTTCGCGAGGCGCGCGAGCGAGATGCCCTGCGCTTGCGACACGGGGAATAGGCGGTCTTCCAGCGAACGCGGAATCCGCACGGTGTAGGTGGGCTGAGCCATTTGTCTGTCCCTTTGATTTTGCGAAACAGATGGTCCTGAGTCAGGGCATGTCCATCCCCGGTGAACTTGCGATCCGTTGAATCGCTTTTAGCCGCTCACGCCGGTCCAGAACTTCTTGCGGCACGGGCACATTCAGTGCCTCACGAACGTATTCGAGGCGCCGCATCGCGTCGGACGCCTCGGCCACATGATCGAGAAATGCCTCCCGTGCGCAGTCCTCGCGCTCCTGGATCTCATCAATAGATGGAAGGTGCCCACGATGGAGGGCGCGCTCACAGATTTCCAATGCCGCGCCGCCTGACACTACTGGATAGTCCTGAAACAATGTCTGGTGGTCCTTACTCGCGAGCTTGATGAGCCAGTGCTGATCGCGGGCCGAACGTTGCGCGAGCACGGTACATCTCGCTCCCTGGTCAGCGGGCCGACTGCCGCGAATCTCACACGCCGCGACCAGCTCGGCGTCAGTTACCGACACCACTTCCCTGCTGAAACAATGCGAGTGCGAACGCAGAGTGATGTCGTAGCGCACACCGCCTCGAACAAGTGCCAGCGAACTATCACAGAGATCGGTCCAGCTCCGCGGCCTGAATTCCTGGGCCGCCATCAGCCGCGCCACGTCGAAGCACACGCCCTTCCACTTACGATCCGCGTGTTCCACCAGCACGCGAGCGTGGCGTTCGCTACGGCCCCTTGGCTTCGTGATCTCCAGCGGCTTCATGAGTGACACCACCTCAAGGAGTCCCAACGCTGATGTCAGGTTGTCGCAGGTTGCCGCTTGCCATGTGACGTGATGCCGTTCGTGCAGATCGTCTCCGACTAGTTCGCCCCGTCGAACACAGAGCAGGGGTAACGTGCGCGACTTATCATTAACCGAGAGCGCGCGCTCAAGGCCTGCAGCAGGAAGCAAACTGTCCATGTATAAGGAGAATGCTTCCCCCTCTACTGCGTGTTCGTGTTCGAAACCAGCTCGCAGGATCCATCCCTGAATTGTGGCACCGCGGAGCAAAAGGCCAACGTGCGGCAGCCGCTGAGTGTTGTCTCGGGCTTCATACACCAACCGGGCTCTGCCATCTCTGACAAGGCGTCTAAGTGACTCATCCCGTTCGCCGATCCCCGGCCGCCCGAACCAGCTTTGAACCCGCTCCAAATCTCCAGATTGCTTTGCCATGCCCATGCCGATTGGTTGCCTGGATAGAGTGTGCCCCGCGCCATATTCCGCGCGCCATATTTCCGAGGATTGGACGGCCACTCGGGAGCCGTTCATCACGGAACGTCGGCGTCAGGCTCCAGACCGTCGCAGGAGCGCAGCAGCTTCAGCCGCTCGCGCAGAACCGCGAGGACTGGGTGAGTGCTCACAAGCACGGCAGCCTCTAGTGCCGCATGATCAGCTTGGAGGTCGCGCGCCTCGAGACGATCCAGCGCATCCTGGACCTCGTCGCTGAGGTCAGCACCGCAGATGGCGGCCAGCATGTCCAACATGCCCGGCGACGCGAGACACTCCACGTCAAGAACGACCATCCACGGCCTCATGGCCGACTACCCCAAATGTCGTGCAAGGGCCCGAGCCGGCCCCTGCGCTGAGCATCAGCGGCCGCTGCGGCCTCGATGTCCACCCGCGTCGGTCGGTAGGCACGCGACACCGGATCAAGCGCGGGTAGCGGCAACGGTCCCCACACCTCCCCCTCCGTGTGGCCGACCTGCCAGTAGACCTTCCGCACGGGATCAACCGCAGTCAGCCGCCCGCCGTAGGCCGCGCCGGTCTCGATCCACAGCACGTTGGCCCGCCCTCGCGGCACGAAGTCATCAAGCACCGTGTGGCCGCAAACCAGCAGATCGACGCCGCGCACCGGTTGCACGTGCTGCCATACACGGACCTTCACCTCCGGCGTGATCTGATCCCTCGCGATCCTGCGCATGATCAAGTCTGCCTTGAAGCGACGGCGGCCCCAGATAGCTTGAACTGACGCGGTGTCGCGCCAATCGTCGATTGCGTCGAGGGTCTGCGTCTGCGCCCGCTTCATCCGCTTCCAGGCCAGGCCGGACGGAACATCGGCATGCACCAGTCCGACCAGGTACGCGCCGGTGTCGTAGTCAATTTCGGCGGTCAGCGGCAGAGCTCTTAACATGCAGCGGTACAGGTAGAGCTCGCGCGCGCCCAGCGAGTGCGCCCAGCCGCCGCCGTTATGCAGCCAGACGCTGCCGATTTGGTAGTCCTCGTCGGCCTGCATCATCATCGCTTCGTGGTTGCCCATGAGCATGTAGGCACGTCGCCGGCCGGCGAACCACTCAAGCGTGCGCAGGCTCTCGGGCCCGCGATCGATCACGTCGCCCAAGCTGTACACCGTATCCCACATATCGTTGTAGCGGGCGTGCTTGAGCAGACGCATGAACATGTCGTACTCGCCGTGGATGTCGCCCACAACCAGGACGCGCCCACGCGCGCCGCTATCGCGCCGTAGCTCGTGGCAGGTTGGTGCCGGATAGCTCATGGCTTGATCCTGATCAGGCCGTCGCGGCGAAAACCTCGGACGGCCTCGTTCGGGTAGCCCCATTGGTTCGCCACAATTCGCACGCCGCGCACGCGCAGATCCACGTTGTAGTGGGTGTGTCCGTGGATCCACAGCTTCACTGGTTTGCGAAGGAGATGTTCGGTGTTTGAGTGGAACGCGGCTGTGCTGATGCTGCCGGCGTAAAATGGATCCGTCGTTCGCAGCGTCGGCGCGTGGTGCGTGACGACGATGACCGGACGATCGGCCACGGCGATTTGTTCATCGAGCCACGCAACGCTGTGCAGGTGCTCGAGCAGAAACCGGTCCGACTTTGTTGGTCGGCCGTTCGTGCGGATTTGCCACGAATCCGCAAGGTTGACCTCGGCCCACTCCATGGCCTCCTGCTGACGGTGCTCGCCTGCGACGCGATAGTCGGTCCAAAGTGTCGTGCCCAGAACGCGGATGCCACCGACATCGATCGAATCGCGCTCGAGCACGTGGACATTTGTGCCAGTAGCAGCAGCCTTGCACTCGTCGACGAGGTAGCTGAAGTCGTGCCCGAAGAACTCGTGATTGCCGGCGACGTAGATCACCGGCACATGCGGAAACGTGCGCGCGGCCCATTGCACGCCGGCGACCCCAACGTCGATGTCGCCGGCGAGGACGACCAGGTCCTCTGCCCCGCGTTCCGTAAACGGCGAGTCAAAGCGCCCGAACTCGAGGTGCAGATCGGAGTAGATCCGGATCTTCATCGCACGACCCTCGGCAGCGATCGATGCGCTGCGATCAGCGGCACGCAGCTGCGGCAGGCTGTCAGCAACCAGCCGCCGATGTCGTGCAGCCGCGCCCCCTCTGCGCCGCACAGCGAGCATGTCTGTAGCGACCTGGATTCGATCTTGGTCAGCCAGGCCGCGAGCTGCACGTCTTCGCCATCGTCGATCGGCATGACGTGCAACGTCAGGCCGCCGAGCTTTTCCTTGATCTGATCCCACCGGGCGCGGTGATGCGCCGCGTGCGCGCAAGCCTCGGCGACCAACAGATGCCAGCCGTTGGGCCAGCTGCAACTGATCATCGGCCCGACGAACTGCGCGGGATAGCGCAGTTTCAACGCAGCGAGATTGGCTCGGCGATGCGAGTAGACGTCACCTGGGTGTTGTTGTGAATTGGACATGCGGACTCCGGGACCGAGGACTTCGTGGCGCCCGGGGCCTGCTCTTGCCGTTGAGCTACCCGGGCGGGGAAACACGCGCTCGCGCGCGTATGTCGCCCGGGTATTCGCTGTTGGCTGTGCCTTCGCATGTCCGGATCTTCAGCCCCGCCCGACCCCTCGGCAAGCTTTCGGCGGATTCGGCCGCGATCCTAAGCGCCGAAGTGTTCCTCGCGGAACATATCGCGCTATCGCGAGTGCGCGACATCGCGATAGCGCGCTACCGATCTGCGGGCAAGCTCGCCATGCGAGCCGCGTATTCGGTCAAAGACTCTCCCCGTTGGCGAAGACGCCCTGTGTCCTCAGTCTCTACGCTGCGCGGTACCTTTGCTCGCAGAACGGCTCGAACAAACTCTGCCACTCCCTGGCTGTTCCGCAGCGCGGCGTTTTGAACGTCAAGCAGTAGCTCCTCATCGACGCGAATCATCATTTGTCGAAGCTTCGTGCGGGCATCCTGTCGTTGGGCGCGCCGCTGTTCGCCCGCTGCGCGCACAAACTCTTCCTCCGCTGCCGAGAGGCGCGGCGCAAACGTCGTCGACTTCGTTTCTCGCATCAGTACACCTCCTCAAGCAGACTTCGAATCTCAGAAGATGCGGCAGCGTTGCCGCCCTCCACAACGCCAATCCCGGAAATCATGGCGTCACGGTAAACCTTGCGCTCATGCAGCCGCGACTTCGCGACCCTAAACGAGGGACACACTTCTGAAAGGTAAGTGGCTGCCCCGTGAGATTCGGTAACGGCACGATGAGTCGGACACTGCGACAAAACGGCGAACGCTTTAGCCTTGGAGGCCGGGCGGAAAGCCTGGGCCCGTCGCAACAGAGCGTCAACGTGGGCTACGGTCTCGACGTCCAGTTGGCTGGGACGAACGGGAAGCAGAATCGTGTGACAGGCGAGCATCGCGGAACGCAACTCCTCCGAGTCCCGGCCGCCTGCGTCCACGATCACTTCGGCGTAGCGCGACGCAAGATCGACGATGGTGGCATACACGTCCCCCGTACGCTCCACGCAATGCACGCGAGGCACCGTCTTCGACGCGTCCCGGCGAGATACCCACTGCGACGAGCTGCGTTGCGGGTCAGCGTCGATCAACACCACATCTCGCCCCAAGACAGCGAGCGCAACCGCGAGGTTTACAGCGATCGTCGTTTTTCCGCTGCCACCTTTTTCGCCGCCGATAAGTACGATCATCCGGGTTCCCCGTCATCGAGACCGCTGCGATAGCGCGATATCGCGATTGCTCGGCATCGCGATGACTCGACAGCGCGAGCACGCGACAACCCGATTGCGCGTTAACACGCTAACACCGAGTCTTCGAAACTTGCCTAATTCAGCGGATCGGCGAACTCGATCCCTCCAAATATGGACTTCCACCGTCCCTAGTCCATCATCGATTTCATAGGCGCCCAAGAATTAATGGCGCCCGGGCCTCATGAACCTTCATGACTTGGAGACAAAACCTTGAACTGCGCGCGAATACCGGCGACCTGCGCTAAGTAGCCCCGGCCACGGACGGGGTTCCATTCCTCGATTACAGACCCCGCCATGTCCACACAAACAGTTTTTCACCCGCTCATCTACAGCCTCCTGGGCAGCCCTGAAGCCGTGCGGCGCGCCGCCGCCATCGCCGCCTGGACAGCCAGCGAGGCCAATTTCGTATTTACTGAAACCGGCACCACCGTCCATCACGCACGCTGGATCGCCTTTGACCGCCACACCCAGGACTTTTTCGTCGGCCAAGGCGTCCATCCGAAGCTGGTCCGCTGCGGCGAAAGAATTCTTGCCGCGCTGTGCCTCGCTGAGGTCGAGGCGGCGATCGGCGTGCCACCAGGCGAGCTTCATGACTGGACGCTCGAGCGCCTCTCGGGCCACCTGCAGATCGATATCGGGGTCGCCGCGATCGTCGCCGCGCACTGCCTGGTGCGAGCGGCGGGCCGCTATTTGGGAATGGCCACGACGTCAAAGGCCGTGAACCTGGTTACACGCGGGTGCGCGGCCGACGACGCCTGCCGGATCGATGAAGGGTTCTGGCGTGAGTTGGGCTTGGATCGCGTACTTAACGCAGTCCGCAGAGAGAACACCCCACAAGATAGCAATCCGCCCCCACCGCCCGCACCTTCGCCCCTGCCGGCGCGCAGGCGCCGCGGGCTGCAGTGGGCCATCGCAAGCGAGGCGCAGCTGCTCGAGCGCATCCGTCCACTGGAGGCGCCGAATTGCCGACCAGAACCAAAGACGATCGAAACCCTGGCCACGCTGCGAGGCCTGCTGGAAAAACGTGTCCGCCCCCTCGCACGCGCATCGGCGCGGACGCTGGCAGAGGTTTCTAGCCTTCGAGCCAGGTTTCCGAACTTTAGCCACGTGATCGCGGCGATCGAGGACGCAATCCGCCTCGCGTCCCGGTGCCGGTCGCACCTCGAGCTGCCCCCGACGCTTCTTCTCGGCCCCCCTGGCGTAGGCAAGACCGCGTTCGCGCGCGCGCTGTGCGGCGCCCTGGCCGCTGAACTGCACATGCGCTCTTTGGCAGACTTGAGTGCTGGCTGGCTCCTCACCGGTGCCAGTCAGCAATGGAACCAAGGCCGGCCTGGAGCGCTAGCCCAAGCCCTAGCACTCACACCATTGCACTTGCGGCCACTGATCCTGCTGGACGAACTCGACAAAGTGAAGGTCGAGGGTACCTGGCCCGTATGGCCGTCACTGCTCACGCTCTTGGAGCCTTCGACTGCGAGTCGCTTTCGAGATGAGAATCTCGAGGTCGAGATGGATGTATCGAAGTGCTTCTTCCTGCTCACAGCAAACATCGCTGACTACGTGCGGCCAGAGGTCCTCTCCCGCCTGACCGTATACACGATCGCAGCCCCAGGGACGGAGCAAATGCCGGCCATCGTCGCTTCGGTCGACCTGGGGCTGCGGAGCGAGTATCCCCTGCTAGCAAAGGCGTTCCGGCCGCTCGGCCCAGACGTCGTCGCGCAAGTGACGGGAATGCCGCCGCGCGACCTGCGGCGCGCACTCCAGCGGGCCTACGCGCGCGCGGCGAAGCGCGCCGACGAGCTGGGCCTTGAAGGTCAGCTCTCGCTCATCAGTGAGGATCTCGACGCCCACGGCTCGGTGAGCCCCACTTGCCGGGCGCCCGCCAGATTTGTTCATTGACGCTGGGGTGCGGGGCGGAGCCCCGCGGAAGCGCGCGGAGCGCGCGCAAACCCTGGCGATGGACGATGTGCGGGCTGCGGTCTGGTCGCGGCCGCACGCCTAGCTGCAGCGCTGACTGCGCCCGCGCCTCGGCAAGCCAGCAAGGCCCCCCACCGGGGGGCCGCGCAGCGGGGGGTGCGCCCCCGAAGGGGCGGCCGCGTTCGGCCGCCGCGCGAAGCGCGGGCGCTTCGTATCTATGCACAGCCACCGCCACCCTACTACCGGTAATTACAGGAAAAGGCAAAGCTATAGGGAAGGTGCAACTTGTCTCCCTGCCTCGTGCAACTTGTCCCCCGGGCTTCGGTGCAACTTGTCCCCTGGCAGATCTTCATAATTCAAGGGGCTGGCTTCTGGATCTGCTTCGGAACCCCAAGGGAGTGCTGGGCAACGGCCGATGCAACTTGTCTCCCTGATTCGTGCAACTTGTCCCCTGCATAACTATCTGTATCAACAGGGTTGTTCAGCGGAATCTCTTGCGGTCGACCGCCGAGCGCGTGCGCCGACTGTAGAGGTCCTCGAACGTCGAGCCGGGGCAATGCAACTTGTCCCCCCGGGAGGCTCGACGTACGGCAGTGCTCTATGCAGCCTTGAGACCGGACACTGCGGCCGCCGGAATCTCTGGCGGTCGACCGTCGAGCGCGCAATCCTCCTTTGGGACGGCCGGCCCACGTGTATGAGGCGACGCTGGCCAGTCAATGCGGCCGGATCTGGTCGCAATCAGCCCAAAGCGGTCGGGCAGGCAGCCAATTTCAAACGCAGAAAGCGGTCCTTCGGGGGAACTACGGCGACACTAGTTCACCTAATTTTTTAGCCGTACCTGCGTGATCCGCGACTTCAGATTGCCGACATCGCCTTGTTGCTCGGCGATTCGGAACACGGCGCTTTCACGCGGGCGTTCCGCCCAAGAGCGTCAGCGCGGATCGAGCGTGAACCCTGCATCGCGGCAGATCTCGTACACGCGAACGGGTTCCGCTTCGGAATCGTCCCCGCGCTCGACAATGACTTCCACCCAATTGAAGGGTTCGGTGGTGTCCAGGTAGGCGTAGGTCGCGGCGGGCGCGTATCCAAACGTTCTAACCTGCTTCACCGACGCGGCGTCGGCGGATTCCTGCAATTCGCCCACCCAGTAGGTGTTGATGGTAATGCGTGCCCCGGCAGGCGCCACGAACGCGCCGGCCCGGTTGCCCTTTCGGAAGAGTTCGCGCGTTCCTGCACGAAGGATGGCCCGTCGGGCGTCCTCCGTCACTGCGGCCGCCGACTCAAGCCGACCGTCGACCGCAGCCGCGCCGTCGATGAATGCGGTGCCCGCTCTGATGGGCCCCACCGGACTGCAATGAATCGAGAGCTTCGGACGACCCGGCTCCACTGCCGGGCTGGCAGCCGAAAAATTGAGGCGCGTCGCACGCTCCTCCCAGCCAACGCCGCCGTCGGCCGCGGTGCGCGGAAATAACTCGAGCAGCGCAATTCCGGCGGCGTCGACCGTCGTCACCTTGCCATAGTCCTGCCCCAAATAGTTGTCGCGGACGACCTGATGCGTGATCCCGGTCGGCGCTTCGACAAGCCCGACCGTGAAGGCTGGCGTCTCGATGCGTCCACGGGCTGCCAGGTCGGCCAGCGCGAATTCCTCCGTTGGCTCTTGGCCTCTTGGGTTGTAGTCGTTGATCGGCCGACGAGGCGCGTGGAGCGCAGCGGGAAAGTCTCTCATCGTGAGCAGTGCTCCCAGTTCCCGGGGCGACGCCGGTGGAGCGCTGCAGCGTGGATCTGGGGACTCGACGATGTCGAACTTCCCGTCGTCGCGCTGGCGCAGGCGCGTGCCCGTCACGGACGACAGCACGCGGGCGGCCGCCGATGGCGGGCCCTCCCGCAGGCGGAAGCCAATGAGCTGCCCGATCGGGCGGTCGTCGACGCCAGCGGCGAGTGTAAGCCCGCCGACCTCGGCGAGATGTCCCGCGATGACCGCGGGCGATACACGGCTGAAATTGAAAATCACCGACTCGCCGGCGAGCGGAACCTCCGCGCCCGAGCCCTTGCCGTCGGGGACGCACCCGCGAGGAACCAGCAGACGCAACCCGTCGGCCTCAAGGGCGTCGAGCCCCAGGCGATCACCGAGCCCCTTCCAGGCTTCTGCTGCAGAGGCATAGCGACCCTCGAGCGAGACCCTGAGGAACGGGTCGCCGAGAAAGACCATGTCCTGTTCGAGGATGTCGGCCACTGCGAACACCAGTCCAGGCGCGGAGATGTCCTTCACCTGGATCGACAAGGGGAACATGGAAGCCGACTCGCTGGCGGCGGCCACCGTCGTGGTGATCGCGAGAAGGAGCGATGCCCGCAGCGGACTCGGGAACCTGCGCTTCACAGGTGGTGCGCCATTTCGGTCTGCGACTTCGGAGCGCGCCTGCGCTCTATTCTGCTGCCTTCTCATGGCCGATCCTTCCCTGGATGAGCGCGCGCCGCCGGAGCGAATTATAGGGCGCCGCCCGCAACCGACCAGCGACCCACCGGTGCTTCGCTATCAAAAGCCGATAGGCCAAAACCTGTCTGTGGTCAGTGGCGGCTTCTGGCACCTGAGCGACGGTCGGTGACCAGCCCAAAGGACTCACGCGCCCCGTCTCTCGATTGCTGACGTTCACGGGGCTGCCGAACGGCAGCTAACTTTCCGCGAGGGCATTCATACTCCCGCTGTCGACCCTCAGGAGTCATTCCTGGCAGGCCGGTTCCGGGCACTGAGTTTTCGCATCAGCTGCGGGGGGATCGAAGCGACGATCGGCAGCCGCCAGGCCTTGACCGTCGGCGACCCCCTCGAAAATCGCTTCCGCAGAGCCGCCGTTCACGGGGCGCCCATCGTCAGTTCATTAACAGGGCAAGGCCATTTTCGCTTTGTGCCAGTACCCGCAATTCCTGTCCCAGTTTCGACGCGACGCGCGCGACGCTTCCGTTGCCTTTCATGTGACTTGCCCCTTTACGCCACCGGGATTGGCGGCGGCGAAAAAGCCTAGCCGTTTGGCCGCGGCGTCGAAGACGAGCGTGTCGATGGCGCGGTCCTGGGACTCGAGGACACAGCCGGGCTGACCGACGTCGCGCGGGCGCAGCGTCAGCACGTCGATTCCCTGGGCGCGCAACGTGCCGATGCGCTCCTGCGTGAAGCGCCAGGCGCCGCCGCGACCGGCCTGCGTCACGACCAGCGCAAGGCTCCGGTGTCGGGAGAGGACCTCCAGTGTCGCGATGCGAAGGATGCGCCGCCTTGGCCGCCTGGATCAGCTGCGCAGGCCCACCCACCTACTCGCGCTGGTACAGCGTGACCACGCAGGCGCCGCCCAAGCCCAGGTTGTGCTGCAGCGCGCGCCGTGCGCCCTCGACCTGTCGCCGCTCGGCCTGGCCGCGCAGCTGCCAGACCAGCTCCGCGCATTGCGCGAGCCCCGTCGCACCGAGCGGATGGCCCTTCGAGAGCAGGCCGCCGGAGGGGTTGACGACGACGTCACCGCCATAGGTGTTGTCGCCATCCCAGACGAACTTCTCGGCGCCGCCCTCGGGGCACAGACCGAGCGCCTCATAGGTGATGAGCTCGTTAGCGGTGAAGCAGTCGTGCAGCTCGACGACGTCGACGTCCTGCGCTCCTATGCCGGCCTGCTCGTACACCTGGCGGGCCGCCTCGCGCGACAGGTCGTAGCCGACCATGCGGATCATCGACTTCGGCTCGAAGCTCGAAGGGAAGTCGGTGGTCATCGCCTGGGCCGCGATCGTCACCGGCCGGGAGATGCCGTGGCGGCGCGCGAACGCCTCGCTGCATAGGATCGCCGCGCCGGCGCCGCAGGTCGGCGGGCAGCACTGCAGGCGCGTCAGCGGCTCGAACACCGGCTCGGCGGCGAGGATCTGCTCCACGCTCAGGCGCTCGTTGAACAGCGCGTAGGGATTGTTGGCGGCGTGCGCGCGCGCCTTCTCGGCGATCCTGGCGAAAGTCTCGCGGCGCGTGCCGTAGCGCGCCTGGTGCTCGCGGCCGGCGCCGCCGAACATCTGTGCCGCGGGCGGCGCGGCGCTCAGGCCCTGCAGATCGATCATCACCTGCGCATGGCGCCCGACCGGCGGCTCGCGGTCGTTGAACTTCGTGCCCAGGGCGCCGCGCTCCATCTTCTCGAAGCCCAGCGCCAGTACGCACTGCGCGGTGCCGCCGGCGATCGCCTGGCGCGCCAGCCACAGCGCGGTCGAGCCGGTCGCGCAGTTGTTGTTGACGTTGACGACCGGGATGCCGGTCAGGCCCAGTTCGTAGGCCGCGCGCTGGCCGCAGGTGGAATCGCCGTAGACGTAGCCGGCGTAGACCTGCTCGATGGCGTCGTAGCCGATGCCGGCGTCGGCGAGCGCCCGTTCGCCGGCCTCGCGCGCCATGGTGTGGTACTCCGGGCTCGCGCCCGGTTTCGTGAATCGGGTCATGCCCACTCCGATGACGCATACGCGCTCACTCACGGCGGTTCTCCAAGGCCGAACAAAAAGGGGACGGGGTTCAGGGCGCCGCGCTCGACGGCGGCGGGTGCAGCTCGAGCACACCGTTGCGAACGACGAAGCGGTCGCGCTCGACGACGCGCGCGGCGAAGGCAATGCGCGTCGGTGTCACCTGCCACATGCGCGTCTCCAGGGTGTCGCCCGGGAACACCGGGTCGGCGAAGCGCAAGCGGATCGACTTCACGCGCCGGCCGTCGTTGTCGGCGAACGTGCGCAGGACGTGGCGCACGGCGTAGCCGTGCGTGCACAGCCCGTGCAGGATCGGCCGCTCGAAGCCGAAGCGGCGCGCGAACGCCGGGTCCGCGTGTAGCGGGTTCCAGTCGCCGGACAGGCGGTAGAGGAGCGTCTGGTTCGCCGGGATCGCCTCGCGCACGCTCGCGTCGGGCGCGCGATCCGATGCCGACTCGCCCTCGCCGCCGGCGCCGCGCGGGCCGCCCCAGCCGCCGGCGCCGCGCACGAACAGCGTAATCTCGTTGGCGGCGAGCCGGGTGCCCGTCGAAGCGTCCAGCATGTCGGCGGCGATGACGACGACCGCGTTCGGCGCCTTGTCCCAGGCC
>JBAZXW010000008.1:24138-130701 GCA_041659605.1 Sinimarinibacterium sp.
GAGGCGGAAGACGTGGCGCAGCGTCGCCCGCGGTGGCAGTGGCTGCAGCAGCTCGGTCATCTGCTCGCCGTGCAGCACGCGCTCGATGCCGTAGTTGAGGCCTTTGAGCGTGCCGCCCTGGCGCTGGCGATCGAGGAACGCGCCAAGCGCGGGAATCACCGCGTAGCTGGGCAGCGCCTGGAAGTCCGGGTGCTGCTCGTAGACGAACTTGAGCTCGCTCGCGTCGAGCGGGTCGCGCGCGGCCCCGACACCCAGCGCGTAAAGCGCGAGGTCGCGCTCGTCGTAGCGCGACTCCACCTCCAGCGTATCGGCGTAGGCCGCATCGACGTCAAGCAGGGCGTTGCCACCGCGCGGCGGCGACTTCAGGTTACGGATCAGCGGCGCCATCGACTCGGCGACGTTCGCCGGGTGCTCGGCGTCGGTGAAGTCGTTGATGCGCGACCAGCGCGCGGCGACGTCCTCCGGGCCGAACGCCTGCCCGGGCGGGAACGCCGCACCCCTGCTGCGCGACCAGCGCAGCTTGCCGATGTAGCCGGCGCCGACCTCGAAGACGCTGCCGGTCTCCTCGCAGCGGTGGTGGCAAAGCCAGCCGACGAGCGGTGATACCGCCTCCGGCTTCAGGGCCTCGACCAGTTCGGGCGGCAGCACGGTCTGCGTCAGGCGCGAGCCGGCGATCGGCGCGATCGTGTTGACGCGGACGTTGCTCTTGCGCCCTTCGATCGCGAGCGTGCTGGCGAGGCCGACGACGGCGAGCTTGGCGGCGGCGTAGTTCGCCTGGCCGAAGTTGCCGTAGAGGCCGGCTGCCGAGGTCGTCATGACGATACGGCCGTAGCCCTTTTCGCGCAGGATCGGCCAGGCGGCGTGGGTCACGCGGAAGGTGCCGGCCACGTGCACGCGCTGCACCCACTCCCAGTCCTCGGCCGTCATCTTGTGGAAGCTGACGTCGCGTAGGATGCCGGCGTTGTTGACGACGACGTCGACGGTGCCGAAGTGGTCGCGCGCGCACTGTACGATGCGCGCGCCGTCCTCGACCGAGTCGTGGCTCGCGACCGCCTCGCCGCCGAGCGCGCGGATCTGCGCGATGACCTCGTCGGCCGCCGTCGTCGAGCGGCCGCCGCCGCGGGTGTCGCCGCCCAGGTCGTTGACAATCACGCGCGCGCCGCGGCTGCCGAACAGGAGCGCATGGGCGCGGCCGAGGCCGTTGCCGGCACCGGTGATGATGACGACCTTGCCGTCGTAGCGAAGCGTAGCGGTCATGCGGTGTTCTCGCGAGAGATCAGGATCGCGGCCGTTGAAGCGTGCCGCGATGAAGCAGGGTGCCGGCGGCGTCGCAGGCAGCCGCGGCCAGCTGCTCGGTCGGGCAGGCGGACGTGCCCGGCAGCCATTCCGCCGCGGCGCCGCTGGCTGGCGCCGCTCCGCCGCCGCCCAAGGCGAGGAGCCCTAGCAGCAGCGCTGCGCTGCGCGCCCAGTCGAACCGCGCGGTCATCAGCCGCCCGCGCGCGCGATGTCCTGCTCGAGCGTCAGCCGGTCGCCCTTCACGCCGATCGAGTAGTTGAGCTGCTCGGGCTCGGGCACCGCCTGCTTGCTGCCGCCGCGGCGCAGCTCCGGGGTGTACGGGTACTTGACGTCGACGTTGACACGATCGCCGGGGAAGCGCGGGTCGATGCGGCCGAGCGGCTGCGCCTTGAAGCCGAACATCGCGCGCTCGGCATCGGTCAGCGTGGCGTAGACGTCGTCGTGCATCGACAGCGGGTAGCAGTCCTGCTGGCGGATGAACGGCAGCGTGTAGTACGTCGTCACCGAGTAGCGCACGTCGTCAGCGGTGCACGCGCCCGAGGTATGCCAGAGCCGACCCTCGAAGATGATTGCAGAGCCCGCCGGGCACACCGCAGGGACCGTCTCGATCGGGTCGGGGTTGAAGGCGTCCATGACGCGCTCGTCGATCGCGAGCGGCGGCGCCGGCCCGCGGTGCGAGCCGGGGACGACGCGCGTCGCGCCGTTGGCCTCGGTGAAGTCGGACAGCGCGAACATGACGTTGGCGACGAACGGCATCACCGTCTCGCCCGGCACGAACTGCTGGTCGACGTGCACGACCATCGGCACCGCGCCCTTGCGGATGATCAGGCCGTTGGTGCTGCCGAGCAGGAAGTCCATGCCGTTGAAGATCGAGCGCATGCACTCCAGCGTGCGCGGGTGCATCGCGAGGTCGATGAACTCGCGGCCCTTGTTGAGCAGCGTGCGGATACCCTGCCAGGATGCGACCTGGCCGGCGCGCTCGCCGCCGACCCAGGTGTTGCCGCCGCGCCCGCCGTTGCCGAGCCAGGCGACCTTCTGCTCGATCTCGAGCGCGGCCTGCTCGGCCAGGCGCTCGCGCAACCGCCGCACTTCCGCGGGCGGCAGCGCATCCTTGAGGATGCCGTAGCCCCACTCGCGCAGGTCGCGCTTGACCTGCTCGAGGTCGGTCGTCGGCTGTGGCAGCCCCGCGGGGTCCCAGCCGCTCCTGGCGACCGGCGCCGCGCATGCCGGCGCGCCGCCGGCATGCGCGGGGTCGACGCAGCTGCGCGCGGCGATGCGGCCATGCAGCCCGGCGAGCAGCTGGGCCGGCGCATTCGCCGGATTGCCGGTGATGCGCAGCCGTCCGTTCATCATGCGCTGGATCTGGTCGGCCTTGTGCCGCGCCTCGTCGACGACGAGGACCGCGCGCGCCGCGTCCTCCCACTGGCTGGTGAGGGCGAGGTCGGGCTTCTCCGGCGTTCCGCGCATGACCTTCACCGCGCTGCCCTGGATCGACAGCGCCCACACCGGCTCGCCCCAGGCGCGCACGGCCGTCGGAACGTTCTCGTAGGTCTCACCGAGCGTGAACCTCACCTTGGCAACCGCCGCCGGGTCGGCCGCGCGCAGCATGTCGCGCACGACCTCCTCGACCATCGCCAGCCACGCATCGGTCATGAATTCGCACTTGTCCGTCATGCTGTCCTCCTCTGGATCTCCGCGAGCTCGCTGAACGGCACGTCCTTGTCGACGCGCACGTCCGCCGGCAGGCCGAGCACGCGCTCGGCGATGATGTTCTTCAGTATCTCGTCGGTGCCGCCCGCGATGCGCTGCGCCGAGCTCCACCACCAGGTCTTCTCGACGCTCGCCCAGGCGCTGCCCAGGGCCGCCGGCGCCATCGCGCCGGCCGGCCCCATCAGGTCCATCAGGAAACAGGCGATCTCCTGGCCCTGGCTGCAGGAGACGAGCTTGTGGAGCGCCTGCTCGGGGCCCGGCGCCTGGCCGCGGCCGAGCGAGGTCAGCGCGCGGTAGTAGAGGTAGACCAGCCCTCGGTGATCGACCTCCCAGTCGGCGATGCGCGCGCGCACGCGCAGGTCGCGGCTCGCCGGCGCACGGTCCAGCGTCAGCCGGCTCGTCATGTCGAGCACCTCGGCCGGCGTCGGCCACATCTTGTTGCCGCCGACGAGATTGCGCTCGTGCATGAGCGTCGTCAGCACGACCTTCCAGCCCTCGCCGACGCCGCCCAGGCGCTGGCAATCGGGGATGTGCAGGTCGGTGAAGAACACCTCGCTGAACTCGCTGCCGCCGTCGCTCTGGCGGATCGGCCGCACGCGGATGCCGGGGCTCTTCATGTCGACGAAGAACACAGTGAGGCCGCGGTGCTTGGGCACGCCAGCGTCGGTGCGTGCGAGGAGCAGGCCAAAGTCCGCGTACTCGGCGCCCGAGGTCCAGCACTTCTGGCCGTTGACGACCCAGTCCTCGCCGTCGCGCTGCGCACGCGTGCGAATGCCGGCGACGTCCGAGCCCGCCGCCGGTTCGGAGAACAGCTGGCACCAGATCTCCTCGCCGTACAGCGCCGGGCGCACGTGGCGCGCGACCTGCTCGGGCGTGGCGTAACTCATCAGCGTCGGCAGGCAGATGCCCAGGCCAATCGCGAAGTGCGAGCCGGGGAATCCGTAGCGGCTCTCCTCCTGCCGGTAGATCACTTCCTCGATCGTCCGGCCGCCGCGACCGCCGAGCGCAACCGGCCAGGTGATCGCCGCGTAGCCGGCGGCGGCCTTGCGCGCCTGCCAGGCGCGCGCGGCGGGTAACGCCGCGGCGTCGTAGCCGAGCGCGTCGGCCGGCGGCGCGTTGGCGGCGAGCCATCGGCGCACTTCGGCGCGAAAGGCGGCCTCGGCGGGCGTGTCGTTGAAGTCCATGCGGCTCCTTACGCGACCTGCGCGAGCGCGGCGTCGGGCGCCGGCGTCGCCATCGCATCCACCAGGCGCTCGCGCCAAGCGTCGAGTGGCGCGTCGACTAGCGCGAGCAGGCGCGCGCGCCGGTAGTACAGGTGGCAGTCGGCTTCCCAGGTGAAGCCCAGGCCCCCGTGGACCTGTACGTTCTCCTGCGCGGCGAACGAGAACGCGCGCGTCGCCGCCAGGCGCGCGCCGGCCGCCGCCGCCGGCGTCTCGGGCGCGTCGGTGGCCAGCGACCAGGCGCCGTAGTAGCAATGGCCCCGCGCGATCTCGTTGCGGACGTACACGTCCACGAGCTTGTGCTTGATCGCCTGGTAGCCACCAATGACGCGGCCGAAGGCATAGCGCTCGAGCGCATAGTCGCGCGCCATTGCGAGCGCGGCGTCGGCGCCGCCGAGCTGGCAGAAGCCGGTGAGGATTGCGGCGTGGTCGCGCAGGCCGTCCGCGAGCGCCGCGCCCGCTCCGGCGGCGCCGAGTCGCTCGGCGCGCGCGCCGCGGAAGGTGAGCCGCGCGTGCGGGCGCGACGGATCGATCATCGGCACGACGGTGCGCTCGACCGCGGCCTGCGCCAGCTCGACGAGCACGAGGCAGAGCCCGTCCGGCGCGTGCGCCTGCAGCACGACGAGGCCCGCCCCGGCGCCGGCCTCGACTGGCTGGCGCGTGCCGGTGACGAGGTCGTGCTCCAGCCGGCAAGGCGAGTCCACGCCGGGGCCGGCGCCGGCCGGCGCGAGCGTGCAGGTCGCGATGATCGAGCCGTCGGCGAGCGGCGGCAGCCAGCGCGCGCGCTGCGCCGCGCTGCCATGGCGCGCGATCGCGGTGACGGCGGTCCAGTGCGCGACGAGCGGCAGTGGCGCCAGCGCGCGGCCGGCTTCCTCGCAGATCAGGCAGCGCTCGGGGAGGCCCAGCCCCTGGCCGCCGTGCTCGGCGTCGATGCCGGCGGCGAGGTAGCCGAGCGTGCCGAGCTCGCGCCACAGCGGCGCGGCCGCGGCCTGCTCGCCTTCGACGGCGTGCCGCACGAGCGGGCGTGGGCAGCGCTCGCCGAAGAACCGGCGCGCCTCGGCCTGGACCGCGCGCGCCTCGTCGGAGAATTCGAAGTTCATCGCGGCGGCCAGTCAGCTCGAAGGCGGCTGCTTGGCCTCGCGGCGGATCACGTCCACGCCGGCGGGGTCAACCGGCAGGCCGTGCAGCAGGCGCGCCTGCGCGTGACCGATGTGGTGCAGCGAGAACGCGGCCTGGATCGCGGTCCACTGGCCCTGGGCGTCGAGGCTCTGGTTGACCGACAGCTTTGCAAGGCGCAGGCCCATGATCGGCCGCGTCGCGATGCGCTGCGCCATCTTCAGCGTGAACTCGGCGAGGTCGGCACGCGGCACGACGTGGTTGACCATGCCGATGCGGCGGCACTCCTCGGCGGACAGCGCTGCGCCGGTGAAGAGGAACTCCTTGGCCTTGCGGTGGCCGAGCTCCCAGACGTGCGCGAAGTACTCCACGCCGTTGGTGCCAAAGGCGACGACCGGGTCGGAGAAGGTCGCGTCGTCTGCGGCGATGACGATGTCGAACGGCCACACCAGCATGAGCCCGCCGGCGATGCACGCGCCCTGCACGGCGACCAGCGTTGGCTTGGGGAAGTCGCGCCAGCGGCGGGCCATGCCGAGGAAGACATCCTCCTCCAGGTTCATGTGCCAGCCGAGGCCCGGCTCGTCGAAGCCGCCCCACAGCGTGACGCGGCGGAACTCGTCGTTGTTCTGGTCGTAGGCGTCGTCGAGGTCGTGGCCCGACGAGAAGTGGGGGCCGTCGGCGGCGATGATCACGGCCTTGACCGTGTTGTCGGCGCCGACGCGCTGCAGGGCGTCGTCGATCTCGTAGATCATCCGGCGGTCCTGGGCGTTGCGCACCTCGTCGCGCGCCAGGGTGATGCGGGCGACGCCGGGCGCGGGGTTCTCGTAGCGGATGCGTTGGTAGTCCATGGGGTTCCTGGTCAGGCCTTGCGGCCGCGGCGCTCGGCACCGTTGCCGGGGATAGGACGGGCAGCGCGTTTCTGCCGCTCGGCCGGCAGCGGCTGGATGCCATAGATGAAGACGCGATACAGCTCGCGCGCGATCTCGCCGGCGCTCTTTCCGGTGTGGCGCATCTGCTCGTCGCGGAACAGCGCGTCCAGGCGCATGACGCCCAGGCTGAAGAACTGCGCGGCGATGTGCGGATCGAGGTCGCGGATCTCGCCGCGGGCGATGCCGTCGGCGAGGATCTGCTCGATGGCGCGGATCGAGTGGGCGTTATAGTGGTTGACGAGCTGGCGCACCGCGATCGCCTGGTTGACGTCGTCGAGGAACTGGATCGACATGTCGGCCAGCTCCTCCACGCTCAGCTCCGACCAGGCATAGAAGATGTCGGCCGCCTTGTCCAGGCCGCGGCGGAGCTCGACCGCGCGCTGCTGCATGCGCTGCTGCCAGCGGTCGACGACGACCAGCACCAGGTCCTCCTTGCTCCGCGCGATCTGGTACAGCGTCGTGCGCGAGCACGACAGGCGCTCGACGATGTCGCCGATCGTCAGCCGCGAGAAGCCCTCGCGCAGGAACAGGCGCTCGAGCTGCGCGAGCAGCTCCTGCTGACGCTCGCTGAACTGGCGGCGCGGCAGCACGAGCGGGAGCAGCGGCAGCGGCGTGGCCATGCGGTGGATCTCTTTCCCGTGAGGCATTTGTGTACTGTACGCCAGAACTTGACGTGTACTATAAACCGTCATACAGTACACCTGCAAGTCCACTAACGGCCCTGTTCCGGTCCTCCGGACCGCGGTGCGAGGGAGGGAGACATGACGATGGCACCACCGACCATCCAGACCGTGCCGGCCAACGGCATCACCGTGGCCTACACCCGCAGTGGCCAGGGGCCCGCGGTCGTGCTGCTTCACGGCGGCGAGGCCGACCACGGCATGTTCGATTCGCTGGTGCCGCTGCTGGCGCCGCGCCTGGACGTCATCGCCCCCGACCAGCGCGACTCCGGCGCCACCGCCAATCCGGCGGCCGACTACACGATGGCCGACCTCGCCGACGACGTCGCCGCGCTGATCGGGGCGCTCGGCTTGCCGGCCGCCGCGGTCGTCGGCTTCTCCTTCGGCGGCATGGTCGCGCAGGAGCTGGCGATCCGGCACCCGCAGCAGGTTGGCCACCTGGTGCTCGCGGCGACGACCCCCGGCGGCGCGCTCGCGGTGGAGAAGCTCGACGACATGATCCGTGCCGCGGCAGCGCGCGCGCAGGCGGAAATGAAGATGTCGCCGCAGGAGAAGGCGCAGGCGCGGGCGCGGCTGCTGTTCGGCGCCAGCTACCTCGCCGCCCATCCCGAGGCGGTCGCGCAGCTGCAGGCGGTGCTCGTCGAGCGGCCGATGGACGCGGGCCGGCGCCGCGGCATGGCCGCGCTGCGCCACGACACCGGCGAGCGCCTCGGCCAGGTCCGCGCGCCGACGCTCGTCCTGTGCGGCAGCGAGGACGCGGCGATTGCGCCCGAGAATGGCGCGCGCATCGCCGCGCGCATTCCCGGCGCGCGCCTGGAGCGCATCGACGGCGCCGGGCACGCGCTGTCGCTCGAGCAGCCGCAGCGCGTCGCCGCGCTGATCACGCAATTCGTCGCCGGCCGATGAAGCGGCGCAGCATCCTCGTCGTTGGCGCCGGCATCGCCGGCCTCGCCAGCAGCCACTGGCTGGCGCGCGACGGCCACCGCGTCGTCGCCATCGACCGCGCGCAGCGCTTTGGCCCGCAGGGCCACTTCATCGCCCTGAAGGGCACCGGTGTCGAGGTGCTCGCGGCGCTGGGCCTCAAGCCCGCGCTGCAGGCGCAGCTCGCGCCGATGTTCGGCGCCGAATTCCGCACGCCGGATGGCCGCTGCATCGGCTACCAGGCCTTCGAGGAGGCCGACGCGGCGCTCGGCGGCTACATGATGACGCGACGCGCGGCGCTGCACGCGGTGCTGGAGCAGGCGCTGCCGCAGGGTGTCGAGCTGCGCCTGGGGCGCACGGTGACCCGTCTACTGCAGGGCGACGACGGCGTCCTCGCCAGCTTCGACGACGCCACGACCGAGCGCTTCGACGCCGTGCTCGGCTGCGACGGCGTGCACTCGGCGACGCGCCGCGCCCTCTTTCCCGAGGCGACGCTGCGGCCACTGGGCGGCCACTACATCGCTTCGATGGTGGAGGATCACCGCCATGGCCTGGGCACCGAGCGCGCCCGCGCGTACTTCGGCGCCGGCAGCATGGTCAACCTGCTGCCAGTCGCCGACGACCGCCTCGGCCTCATCGTTTACCAGGACCTCGCGCACCGCGCGCCGCCCATGGGCGCGCCCATCGCCACCTGGCGCGAGTACCTGCTGCGCGAGTACGCCGACCACGACGATGCCGTGAAGGGCGTCCTCGGGGGCCTCGCCGAACGCAGCGACGTCTACGCCGACGAGATCCTCATGGTGCCGGCGCAGCGGGTGTCGAGCGGCCGCATCGCCCTGGTCGGGGATGCCGGCTACTGCCCGACGTTCTTCTCCGGCATGGGCGCAGCGCTCGCGCTGCAGGGCGCGTACTGCGTCGCGCGCTGCCTCGCGCAGCACGACGACCCGGTGCAGGCGCTCGCGCGCTACCAGGACCGGATCCTGCCCATCGCGCGGCGCTACCAGTCGGGCGCGGCGTCGATGCGCGAGGTGATCCTGTCGCGGGCCTGGGGCTGGCGCCTGCTGCGCACCGTGCTGCTGCGCGCGGTGCCACAGCCCTTGCGCAACCATGCGGCGCGCCGCTTCTACAAGACCGAAATCAGGATGGCCCAGCTCGCGGCCTAGCCGCAGCCGTCACGTTCGAGGAGATTCGCTTGTCCACGCATCGCTCCACGCTCACCGCGACGGCCCTCTGGCTGCTCGCGGCTGCGTTCGCGCCCGTCGCGGCGCAGCCCGAAGACAACGCCGAAGCCGAAGTCCCCGAGGCCACGGCCGACGAGTCCGCCGAGCAAGCCCAAGCCAGCGAAAGCGCCGAGGCCCCTCCAGAAGCGGAAAGTGGGAACGCCGCGCCATCCGCGGGCGACGAGCCGGGCGCTGCCGCGACCGCGGCGGCGGATACGCCCGCCGCGGCGGGCTTCCAGTGGCCCGCGGACGACGGCGCGCCGGCGCAGGCCAACGAGTCGCCCGCGCCGCCAGCGTCGGCTGCCGCCGCCGATCCGGCAGCGGCCGCGACCGACGCCGCGCCCGCTGCGGCGGGCTCCGAGCCCTACGCCGCCGTGATCGCCGTCCCCGAGGCCGCACCGCCGCCGCCGGCACCGGTCGAGCCGGCCGCGCCCGCGGGGCTCGACGAGATCGTCGTCACCGCGCAGAAGACCCAGCAGACGCTGCGCGACGTGCCGATCTCGGTCACCGTGCTCAACGAGAAGTTCATCACGCAGCAGGGCATCACCGACCTCACCAAGGCGGCGCCGTTCATCCCCAACGTCTCGGTCGACGCCAACTCGTTCCTGATCGACGTGCGCATGCGCGGCTTCGGCACCCACGAGACCAACAAGGCGTTCGAGCCGACGGTAGGCCTCGTCGTCGACGGCATCCCCTACAGCCGCAGCCAGTATTTCCAGATGGGCCTGTTCGACCTGCAGCGCATCGAGGCGCTGCACGGCCCGCAGGGCACGCTGTTCGGCAAGAACAACCCGGCGGGCCTGTTCAACCTCTCGACCAACCTGCCGACCGCCGACTGGGAGGGCTACCTCCAGAGCGGCCTCGGCCAGCTCGGCGGCCAGCGTGCGGAGGCGGCGCTCGGCGGCCCGCTGATCGAAGACGCCGTCAACTTCCGCGCCGCGTTCACCAAGGAGAGTCGTAACGGCTTCGTCGACAACTCCGCCTTCGGCAAGTATCCAGACCTGAACGACGTCAGCAACGGCGTGGATCGGCTCGCCGGCCGTATCAAGCTCGGCTTCCCCGACCTGTTCGGCGGCTCGCTGCAGCTGTCCTACGAGCGCGCCGAGATCGAGTTCCGCGGCACCGGCACCGAGATCGACACCGTCAGCCAGGCGGTGCAGGCGCTCCTGCGCCAGCGCGATCCGGACATCGACTTCGAGATCAACCAGCGCGGCTCCGTCGACACGCCGGAGCGCTCCTTGCGCACGATCGACACCGCGGTCGTCAGCGCCGACTGGGACCTGACGAACGTCGGCCTGCCCGGCTGGGGCCTGACCCTGGCCGGCGGCTGGTCAACGCTGTACGTGCTCGACTCGCTGGACGCCGACCAGTCGCCGATGACGGCGCTGGGCGTCGACACCCACGACAAGAACCCACAGACGACGCTGGAGCTGCGCGTCGCCTCGCCGGAAGTGCCGGGCCTGCTGGGCCTGGAGAGTCTTTTCGGCGCCGACCTCGGCCGCTCGGAGATGATCGCGGGCCTGTTCGGCCAGCGTCGCGAGATCACGGACAGCGCGCTGTCGATCTGGACCAACGCTGCGCAACTGGCCGCGCTGCTCGCCGCGCAGAACGCGCCGGTCGACCCGCCGGTGCCGCCGCTGCCGCTGCCGGGACCCGGCACTGGCGGCAACGAGCGCACGGACCAGACGACGATGTATTTCGGCCAGGGCAGCGACGCCTATGCCGCGTTCGGCCAGGTGACCTGGCACTTCGCCGACGCCTGGAAGCTCTTGCTCGGCGCGCGGCTGGGGCGCGAGACCAAGACCGCGAACTGGAACCGCGTCTTCGACCAGGGCAGCGGCGCGATCTGGATGGCGGCGTTCGGCGGTGAGGAGTTCACGGCGACGATGGAGCGCTCGGAGAACGAGTTTTCGCCCAAGGCGACGCTGATCCACGACCTCACCGACGACATCAACGTCTACGGCGGCTGGGCCAAGGGCCAGCGCTCCGGCGGCTTCAACGAGTTCGCCTCCAGCGCCGACCCGGCGGGCCTGACCTACAAGGCCGAGCACCTCGATGCCTTCGAGATCGGCAGCAAGATGCGCCTGCTCGGCGGCGCGGCGAGCTTCAACATCGCCGCGTTCTGGATGGACCTCAAGGACTTCCAGGTGCTAACGGCGGATTCGCAGACGCAGATCTCGGTGGTCAAGAACGCCGGCCACGCCCGCGCCCGCGGCATCGAGGCCGACGGCCGCTGGCAGGCGACGGACTGGCTGTCGCTGATCGGTGCCGTCGGCTACAACGACACGCGCTACCTCGAGTTCCGCGAGGGCCAGTGCCGCGCCGGCGAGAGCGATACCGACGGCGACGGCAACCCGCGCTGCGACGTATCCGGCAAGCGCTTTCAGCGCACGCCGCTGGTCACCGGCTCGCTCGCCAGCTCGCTTGACGTGCCGGTCGGCGACGCTCTCACGCTGGTCGGCGGCCTCGCCGCGAAATACCAAAGCGACTACACGACCAGCGAGTCGCTGGACGAGCGCCTTACGCAGAAGGCGCACACCAAGCTCGACGCCTATCTGGGCATCGCCAACCACGTCCAGGGCTGGTCGGTGCGGGTCGTCGGCACGAACCTGACGGACTCGATCACGTTCGTGCGCGCGACCGACAACCTTGGCCCGAACGGCTACTACTACCGGATCACCGAGCCGCCGCGCTTGGTCGCGACCGAATTCCGCTACGAGTTCTAGGACTGCCTGACGGAGACGCGCCGTGCGCCTGGGATACCTGATCGACCGCGCCGCCGCGCTCGCCGCCGCGACGCCCGCCGCCGCCGACGCCGAGGGCGAGACCCGCAGCTGGGCGGCGCTGCGCGACGACGTCCTCGCGATGGCGGCGGCGCTCGCCGCACTCGGCGTCGGCCGTGGCACGCCGGTCGCCGTGCTCGCGCTGAACGCCGCGCGCTGGCTTGACACCTGCTTCGCGCTCTGGCGCCTGGGCGCCGTCGTCGTGCCGCTCAACATGCGCCTGGCGCCCGCCGAACTCGTCGCGCAGCTGCGCGACAGCGGCGCGCGCCTGCTCCTGTGCGACCGCACGCTCGCGCCGCTCGCCGCGCAGCTCGATGGCCCTGCCGGCGTGCGCGTGCAGGCCTGGGACGCGCTGCCCTTTGGCACGGCGCCGGTGCCAGCCGATGCCGGCGCCGGCGGCGAGGACCTGGCCGCCATCTTCTACACCGGCGGCTCGACCGGCCGGCCCAAGGGCGTGCTGCTGTCGCACGCCGCGCTCTCTCTCGCCGCGCTGACCGCCGTCGTCGAGGCGATCTCGGCGCCGCGCGGCGCGGTGCTGCACGTCGCGCCGATGTTCCATCTCTCCGGCGCCGTCGCGCTGGTCAGCGCCGTGCAGCAGCGCCTGCCTGGCATTTTCGTCGCGCGCTTTGACCCGGGCCTGGTCCTGCGCCTCGTTGCGCAGCACCGGCCGACCTCGCTCGTCGTCGCACCGATCATGCTGCAGATGTTCCTCGATCACCCGGACTTCGCGCGCACCGATCTCTCCAGCCTCGAGACGCTGGTCTACGGCTCGGCGCCGATGCCCGAGCCGCTGCTGCACCGCGCGATCCGCGCGCTGCCGCCCACGACCGGTTTCGTCCAGGGCTACGGCATGACCGAGGCGGCCGGTGCGGTGTCGCTGCTCAAGCGAGAGGACCATGACCCCGACGCCCCGCATCCCGAGCGCCTGCGCTCGGCCGGCCGGCCGACGCTGTTCGCCGAGCTGCGCGTCGTCAATGTGCAAAGCCAGGATCTGCCGGCCGGCGAGATCGGCGAGGTGATCGTGCGCACGCCGACGCTGATGCGCGGCTATCTCGGCCAGCCCGCGGAGACCGCGCGCGCCCTGCGCGACGGCTGGTATCACACCGGCGATGCCGGCTACCTCGACGCCCACGGCTATCTGTACATCGTCGACCGCCTGAAGGACATGATCGTCAGCGGTGGCGAGAACGTGTACTGCGCGGAGGTCGAGGCCGCGCTGTGCAGCCACCCGGACGTCGCCCAGGCGGCTGTCTTCGGCATTCCTCACGAGACCTACGGCGAGGCGGTGCACGCGGAGATCGTGCCGGTGCCGGGCAGCAGGCCGGACGTCGAGGCGCTGATCGCCCACTGCCGCGCCCGCATCGCCGGCTACAAGCTGCCGCGCAGCATCGTGCTGCGCACTGAGCCGCTGCCGATGAGCGCCGCCGGCAAGGTGCAGAAGAACGTGCTGCGTGCGCCGTTCTGGAGCGGCCGCGACCGCCAGGTGAACTGACGATGACGACGCCTGCCGCTGCGCTGTACACGCCGGGCCGCCGGCTCGCCGAGCTCGCCGCGAGCCGCCCGCAGGCGATCGCCGTGCGTCTGGCCCGCGCCGACGGCGAGGAGTCGACGCTGAGCTTTGGCGAGCTGCACCGCGCGTCGAACCGCCTGGCGCGCCTCTTCGCCGCGCGCGGCGTCAGCGCCGGCGCTTTCGTCGCGATCCACCTGCCCAACAGCCTCGAGCACTTCATCGCCACCGCGGCCGCCTACAAACTCGGCGCCTGCCCGATGCCGCTGTCGCCCAAGCTGCCCGCCCCCGAGCGCGACGGCCTGCTCGCGCTGGGTGCACCGGCGGCGATCGTCGCCGACGACCCCGCGCTCGCCGGCATCACCCGCGTGCAGCTCGCCGACCTGTCCGCCTGGGCCGACGACGACGTGGCCGACGCGATCCCGGCGCCGTTCAAGGCGATCGCCTCCGGCGGCTCGACTGGCAAGCCCAAGCTGATCGTCGCGCCGGGCGCGTTCCACTTCCCGGTGCAGAACCCGTTCACGACGCTGTTCCAGTTCCGCGACGGCGATCTCGTCTACTCGCCGGGGCCGCTATACCACAACCAGCCGTTCTTTCTGTCGCAGCTGGCGCTGTTCTCCGGCGCCAGCGCGCTGATCAACGAGCGCTTCGACGCGGCGCAGGCGCTGGCGCTGATCGAGCGCCACCGGCCGGCGGTCGTCAGCACGGTGCCGACGATGCTCGCGCGCATGCTTCGCGTGCCGGACGTCGCGACCCGCGATCTTTCCGGCATCAGCGTGCTCTGGCACATGGCGGCGCCGTGCCCGGACTGGGTCAAGCGCGGCTGGATCGAGCGCATCGGCGCCGAGAAGGTCTGGGAGATGTGGGGCGCGACCGAGAACGTCGGCGCGACGATCATCAACGGCGCGCAGTGGCTGAAGAAGCCCGGCAGCGTCGGCAAGGGCATGCTGACCGAGCTGCGCATCGTCGACGAGAGGGGTCAGGCGCTGCCGCCGGGCGAGGTCGGCGAGATCTATGCCCGCTTCGGCGGCGCGCCGCCGAACTACGCCTACCGCGGCTCGGCGCCGGCGCCAACGACCGCCGACGGCTTCGCCAGCGTCGGCGACCTCGGTTACCTCGACGCCGACGGCTATCTCTACCTCGCCGACCGCCGCGTGGACCTGATCCTGTCGGGCGGCGCGAACGTCTACCCGGCGGAAGTCGAGTCCGTGCTCTCCGAGCACCCGGGCGTTGCCGACGTCGTCGTCGTCGGCCTGCGCGACGACGATCTCGGCCGCCGCGTGCACGCGATCATCGAGCCGGCCGACGCCGCGACGCCGCCGGCGGTCGAGGCGCTCGACCGGCTCGTGCGCAGCCGCATCGCCGCCTACAAGGTGCCGCGCTCCTACGAGTTCCTCGCCCGCCTGCCGCGCGACGAGTCCGGCAAGATCCGCCGGCGCGCGCTGCGCGAGGAGCGCGACGCGGCTTCCTGATCTGTTCATCCAAGCCCAAAGATCATCAGAGAGAAACGAATGGACATCCGCAACACCTCGGCGCTCATCAGTGGCGGCGTCTCGGGCCTCGGCGAGGCGGTCGCGCGCGCGCTGGTCGCGCGCGGCGCGCGCGTCGTCGCCATCGACCTCGACGCGCGCAAGGGAGAGGCGCTCGCCGCCGAGCTCGGTGGCGCAATGCAGTTCCAGCGCGCTGACGTCTGCAGCGAGGCCGAGGTCGGTGCCGCCGTTGCCCGCGCGGCGGCGCTGGCGCCGCTGCGCATCTGCGTCAACTGCGCCGGCGTCGCCGTGCCGCCGGGGCGCACAGTCGGCAAGGGCCCGGAGCCCTACCCGCTGGAGCGCTTCCGCAAGGCGGTCGAGGTCAACCTCGTCGGCACCTTCAACGTCGCGCGCCTGGCGGCGACCGAGATGGCGCGGCAGGCGCCGTACGACGAGTCCGGCTCGCGCGGCGTCATCATCAACACCGCGTCGATCGCCGCCTTCGACGGCCAGACCGGCCAGATCGCCTATGCAGCCGCCAAGGCCGGCGTCGCCGGCATGACGCTGCCGCTGGCGCGCGACCTGTCGTCGATCGGCGTGCGCGCCTGCACCGTCGCGCCGGGCCTGTTCGACACGCCGATGCTGCGCCAGCCCGGCATGAGCGCGGAGCTGATCGCGCAGGCGACCGCGGCGCTGACAGCCGACAACGTCCACCCGGTGCGCGCAGGCCGGCCGGAGGAATTCGCCGCGCTCGTCGTCCACGTCGTGGAGAACGACATGCTCAACGGTGAGACGCTGCGCCTGGACGCCGGCGCGCGCCTGCGCGCCAATCCCAACCGCCGGTGAGCGCGCCAGCCGGCATCGGCGATCGACGCGCTGCGCTCGCGGGCCTGGCCGCGATCGCCGTCGTCTGGGGCATAAACTGGCCGATCATGAAGGTGGGCGTGCTGGCGATCGGGCCGGTCGAGTTCGCGGTGCTGCGCTGCCTGCTCGGTGCGCTGACCATGTTCGCGCTGACCGCGGCGCTCGGGGTCCTGCGCTGGCCGGCGCGCGCCGACTGGCCGCTGATTCTGCACCTGGGCGTGCTGCAAACCGCCGCCTTCCTGATCCTGGTGAGCAAGGCCCTGGAGGTCGTCGGCGCCGGCCGCTCGGCCGTGCTCGCCTACACCACGCCCATGTGGGTGGCGCCGCTGTCAGTCCTCCTGCTTGGCGAGCGCCTGTCGCTGCCGATCGTCGTCGGCGCCGTGCTCGCTATGGCCGGGGTGGGCGTGCTGTTGGGACCCGCGCAGATGGACTGGGGCAGCGTGCCGACCGTGACGGCCAACGCCATGCTGCTCCTCGCCGCGCTGCTGTGGTCGTTCGCGATCGTCCACCTGCGCGCCCACCACTGGGTCGGCAGCGTGCTGCAGGCGCTGCCCTGGCAGCTGGGCGTGGCGACCCTCGTGCTGCTCGGCTGGTGGGTCCTCGCCGAGCCGCGGCGCGAAGCGGAATGGTCCGGTGGCGTCGTCGCCGCGGTCGTGTTCAACGGCGTGGTCGCGACCGGATTTGCGTTCTGGCTGATGAACGTCCTGAGCCGGCGCCTGCCGGCCATGCTGACGGCGCTGGCGTCGCTGGCGGTCCCGCCGGTGGGCGTGGCAGCGTCCGCGCTGGCCCTGGGCGAGCCCATCACCGCAGGCATGCTCCTGGGCGCGGCGCTGGTCCTGGGCGGGCTCGCCCTGACGATACGCGCCCCGCCGCCGCGGACGGCAACGCCGTGAGTGCCGGGGCGGTGCCGGACGTCGGCTGCACGCTCGCGGCGGAAGGCGTCCTCGTCATCACGCTGGGCGCATCGGGGCGGATGCCGCTGATCGATTTCGAGACCCTGGACGCGCTGATCGCGTCGCTCGCCTGCGCGCAGGACGAGGCTGGCGTCCGGGTCGTCGTCCTGCGCAGCGGCGCGCCCTGGTTCTGCGGCGGCGGCGACCTGCGCCTGATGCGCCGGTGCCTCGCGCAATCCCTGCACCGGCTGGCGCAACTCGTCGAGCGCTTTCACGAGTCGATCCTCGCGATCCGTGCGCTGCGCGTCCCGGTCGTCGCCAGCGTCGGCGGGGCGGCAGCCGGCGGCGGCTTCTCGCTGGCGCTGGCCTGCGACCTCCTGGTCGCGGCACGCTCGGCGCGATTCGTCTGTGCCTATTCCGCGCTGCGGACCACCTCGGACGGAGGGCTTTCGTACTTCCTGTCGCAGCCGCTCGGCCGCATGAAGGCGCTCGACATCCTGGCGACGCGGACCGCGCTGTCGGCGAGCGAGCTCGAGCGCCTCGGCTTCGTCGCCCGGCTGGTCGACGACGGCGATCTGGACGAGGCGACGTCGCAGTTGGCGGATACCCTGCGCTCGCAGCCGGTGCAGGCGCTATCGGGCTGGAAGCGCCTGTTGTGCGGCGACGAGCCATCCGCGCTGCGAGCGCACCTCGACCGCGAGCGCGACGAGTTCCTGCGCTGTGCCGGGACGCCAGAGTTCGCGGCCCGACTCAGCGCTGCCTGACCGGTCGCAGGCGCGCCGGCGTGGCCTCAAGTGCCGTCCATCGCGTAGCGCTTCTCGCGAAATAGTCGCAGGCAGGCGTCCACGGCCGCCGCATAGCCTGATCCCATCAGGAAACGAATGCTGTCGCAGCCACCCGGCCGGCCGTCGTCGTCTTCACCGACTTTCCGTCGCTGGCAGCAACTCGAGTCGGCTTGATCAGTGCGGTACACAACGCCGAGCCCCTCCAGTTCGGCGACGACCTCTTGGTCAGGGAGGACAACGGATGAGTACTTATTAATAGTCGGTCCGGCGGAAACGACAAACGCCTGTGCTCCGACATGGCTAACGAAGGAAGTCCGAGACGAAATCTAGCTCCCGTGGTGGCCCGCGATTCAACCGATCCATCCTTCGGGGCTTCTGTTACTGGACGTCGGTCCGCTCCGCCGGAGTCGCCGGTGAAAAGGACTAGATGGGCGCCAAGGTTCATGCGCACAACCGAGCTGTTGTGGGCGGCCGAGCGGGGCCGAACGACTTCGGCTTCGGGCGGAGAGCGGAAGTGCCTGGAAGCCGACATTCGCCACGGGCCGGGATTGGCACACGCGTTCCGAATGCGGACCGCGCAGCGATTGTCCGCTCTGGCGAAGGCAGATCCGCGATGCCGCCGACCGCCCTTGGCCGTTAGGACTCAGCCCTACTGTTCCTCCATTGCGGTCATCGGGCACGCATTCGTACGGCCGGTTTCCGCGCCCGCGGACATTCAAGCGGCTCTAGATGGCACAGGCCGGCCGCTCGACGGAGACCTTCAGCTTGCCGCCAGTCCGAGAACTGCGGAAACCTGTCCCGCAGGTGTTCACCGGAAGTAGCCGATGGTGGAGTTTGACCCGGCCACGGGTGGAGGAATCTGAGTCGGCCAATCGGGCGTGCGCTGCCGGCTGTAATAGTCCTCAGACGTCGAGCCGAGGCCGGGTCAATGCAACTTGTCCCCCCATCCGAGAGGCAGGCATTCGTCAGGTGCGCCAGCTTGGCCGCGCCCCGCGCTTGCGTTCTTGGCGTTTCACTGCGTCCGGGGACGGCACCAAGAACACGCCGCCCTTGTGCCAGTCGACGTCCGCGGAGGCTTTGCAGCCTTTGCGGGCTGCGATCGCATACTCAAAAGCTTTCACAAACATTCGTCTCCAGCTTCCTTCCTGCGCGCCGGTTGTACTCGCGCCAAATTGTTCCTGAATTCTCGGCCACGGCACTCGCTCGATCCTTTGGAGGTCGTGCAGTCGCCGGCTCAACCACCGATCAATATCCATGGCAAGTGAACCAACGGTCGAAAGCGCAATCTGTGCACCCTGATGGACAACATAGCTATCGTCCCAGAGCAAGTTCGCGTATGCCTCACGAACCAGCACCCGCCGGGGCCACGGCCGGCCGTTCTCCCGCACAAGGTATTCCTCGACACGCTCAATGGGATCAATTTTCCAAGTTGCGCCGTCGAATCCGACCGTCAGATGCATCCCACAGAGATTCAGGCAAGCCTCAACGTAGCGATCCGCAACCGTGGCTGAGTAACTACGCTTGTGTTTTTTCAGCCAAGCCTTCGGCGAAGACTCCAAATTCACAACGAGCGACTGCGTACGCAGGACCTCGGCTTCGATCTCGAGAAGCAGTAGTCTCGCCGCGACACCGCACGGCACGACCGTCTGAATCATCTTGGCCTCGCCGTCCTGTGACCTGATGTTGAGATCGCCGCCGGTCACCACGATCGAAGCCTTGCCGGAGCTGCGCTCGTGGCGCACCAACTTCTTCTGCTGATGTGGGAGGCTGACCTCCGTCCAAATTGTGTGGATGCAGGCTACGTCCCTCGGTGTTTGCGGCCGACTCGCGATAGCCTCAATTGCAGAGAGAAATTTGTCGTGACCGCCGAATCTTTGCCTCCCCCAGCTCGCTTCGGCGTCCACTCCACAAGCGCCATCTGCAGCCTCGGTGGCGGGTGTCGCTGAATAGGTCTGGGTGGCACTTTGAGCCGCCGGCAAGAGGGTGCCGTCCTCGTCCATCACGCCCTCCTGCGCGAAACGCGCTCGCCAACAGGCGCCGGATCGAGAGCCTGTTCCTGGCGCTCCATCCAATCAGCAACAGCCTGCCCTCGCCAACGCAGCGGCCGGACCGAAAACGGTGGCGGCAGATTTCCGCCGCGGCTACGGCGGCAATGAATTCCTAGAGGGGTCGTCCCGAGCAGCTCGGCGAGCTGCTGCAGGTCCAGCACGTATGGGAGTGGTTCGGCACGGTTAGCCATTTCTTGCTCGCGAAGTTCACGCGAGCTGGCTTGTTTGGGTTGCCTACCCGAGCGGCGCCCACAGCTTGTCTAACCAAGCTGCCCGGCCGTGAAGGCCAGGGAGACACCCCACCACCCGAGCTTTGCGGATGGAGCGCGGGCGAATAGCTTCGCTTTTGCCCACGCAGGAGAACTCACCCATGGACTCTCGACCGGTTCATGGCGGGCTCGTTTGTTGTCCCGACACTGGTCTGGTGCGCGTCGCCGCGCCGAGGGTGTTTTGCCGTCTCCTGCTACTAAGCTGCCACAGCTTGCAATGCGCTGCAAGGGGCAAATGATTGCCGGAAGTTAAACCGATTCCATCTGCACTCTATCTGCAGTGTGAGACACTTTTCGTGCAAATCGGTGCAATCTCCTGCAAGTCTATGCAATGTCTATCTTATTGATATATGTCGTTTTATCAACTTTCACAACGACCTGCGGAAGTGAGAGCATCCGCTTAGGAGGCGGTCGCTCTATCCACTGAGCTACAAGGGCAACGGAACGGCCGCAATGGTAGTCGATGCGCACTCAGCCATGCAGGACCTGGCCGAGGAATTCGCGAAGGCGCGGCGGTGCGTCGGGACCGAAGAAGCGGTCCGGCGCGTCCACATGGGCGATTTCTCCGGCCTCCATGAACACGACTCGGTCGGCAACGGCGCGGGCGAAGCCCATCTCGTGAGTGACCACGCACATGGTCATGCCCTCGGCGGCGAGATCCTTGATGACGTCGAGCACCTCGTTGACCTTCTCGGGATCGAGCGCGCTGGTCGGCTCGTCGAACAGCATGATCGCCGGGTTCATCGACAGGGCGCGCGCGATCGCGACGCGCTGCTGCTGGCCGCCGGAGAGTTGGCCCGGGTGCTGGTCGTGCTTGTCGGCCAGACCCACCTTTTCCAGCAGCCGCATCGCACGCTCGCGCGCCTCGCCGTCGTGGACACGCCCGACCACCTTGGGCGCGAGGATGAGGTTGTCGATGACGGTCCGGTGCGGGAACAGGTTGAACGCCTGGAACACCATGCCGACCCGCGTGCGCAGGCGGTTCAGGTCAGTGCGCGAATCGTGCACCGGCTGGCCGAGCACCTGGATCTCGCCGTGGCTGATGGGTTCCAGTGCGTTGAGCGTGCGCAGCAGCGTCGACTTGCCCGACCCGCTCGGGCCGACGATGCAGACCACTTCGCCCTTCGCCACCGTCAGTGACACACCGCGCAACGCGACGACGCCGTTCGCATAGGTCTTGCTGACGCCGCGGACGTCGATCAGGACTTCGCCGTTCGCAGGCCCGATCACAGGTTTAGTCATGCGCGAACCTCCGTTCGAGGCGCCGCACCCACAGCGACAACGCACCGGTCAGCAGCAGATACATCGCGGCCACGGTGAACCAGACCTCGAAAGGGCTGAAGGTCGAACTGACGACTTCGCGCCCGGCCTTGGTCAGATCGGTCAGCGCCATCACTGACACCAGCGACGAGTCCTTGATCAGGTTGATGAACTGGCCGGCCAGAGGTGGCAGCGACTTCTTCAGTGCCTGCGGCAAGATCACGTGGCGCATCGCCTGCGGATACGACAGGCCGAGGCTGCGGGCCGCTTCCATCTGCCCGCGTGGCACCGCCTCGATGCCGGCGCGCACGATCTCCGCGACATAGGCGCCGGTGAACACCGCGAGCGCGGCGACGCCGGCGGTGAAGGCCGACAGGTCGAGCACGGTGCCGAAGAAGAAATAGAAGATGAAGATCTGCACCAGCAGCGGCGTGCCACGGATCAGCTCGACATAGGTCGCGGCCAGCCCGCGCGCCGCCGGATTGGCGGCGACGCGGCCGAGCCCGGCGACGAGACCAATTGCCAGGGCAAACAGCAGCGACAGCGCCGACAGCTTGAGCGTCAGCCACAGGCCCCAGGCCAGCGGGCCCGCCGAGACACCGTTGCGGATCGCCAGCACGTCGCCTTCGAAGACCAGGTCGCCATCGCCGACCTGTACCCGGTCGAATTCGGTCAGCGTCGTCGTCTCAGCGGTGCGCAGCGCATTGAGGCGGATGCTGCGGCCTTCGTTCTCCAGCGCGACGAAGCCGTCGAAGGGCGCGGTGACTTCCTCGCCGTCGAAACTGACGATGTACTGCGGCACCCGCTCCCAGTGCCAGTCGTAGTCGACGCGCTGGCCAGCCGCGAAAATGCCGTAGCCCAGCGCCGCGATCACCGCGACATAGAGCGCATACCAACTCAACCGACGGCGGCCCACGCGCTCAGCCGCTGACATTGCGCAGCCAAACCGTGTTTTCGAACCACTTGCGATAGAGCGCGTCGTAGACGCCGTCGTCGCGGATCTGGCGCAGGAAATTGTTCAGCCAGTTGAGGAAGTCCGGATCGCCCTTGCGCACCGCCCAGCCCAGCGCCTCGTGCGTGAACGGTTCCTTGAGATGCACCAGCGCATCCGGGAATTGCGCGGCGTAAACGACGTTGTACGGCAGGTCGTAGACGAAGGCGTCGGCGCGGCCGTTGCGCACCTCCATCGTCGCCTCGGCCTCGGTCTCGAAGCTCTTGAGCCGCGCCTTCGGCAGGAAGCGCTTCGCGGCGATGTCGCCGGTCGTGCCCAGCTTGGTTGCGATCGTGTAGCGTGGATCGTCGAGCTGGCTGTAGACCGTCACCGTGCCGGTGAGCTTGCGGTTGAGCAAGACCGACTGGCCGATGGTGATGTAAGGATCGGAGAAGTTCACCTGCAGGTTGCGCTCGGCAGTGATCGTCATGCCGCCCATGAGCAGATCGAATTTGTCGGTCAGCAGCGCCGGAATGATGCCGTCCCATTGCGTGTTGACCAAGGTCAGCTTCACGCCCATGGTCTTGGCCATCAGGCGCGCGAGATCGACGTCGAAACCGATGATCTCGCCCTTCTTGTTCCGCATCTCGAACGGCATGTAGCCAGCCTCGACGCCGACGCGCAGTTCGCCGCGCTTGAGGATCTGGTTCAGCGTCGATTTTTCCCACAGGGCCGGGTCCGCCGCCGACGCGGGCAGGCAGACCAACGCGGCCAGGAGTGCCCCCAGGCCCGATACCAGGATTCTCCTCATGCGCACACTTCTGGTCACAAGACACGATTAGACTCATTAAAACAGAAGCGGTCAGGCCGATGCGAGAGGAGTTTTCTCCACTGCTGACGTGGATCGACGCGCAGCTGCCCGAGCTTCGCGAGGCGCTGCTGTGCCTCGCGAACCAGAACTCCGGCAGCTTCAACCTGCCCGGTGTGCGCGCGGTCGGCGAACAGATGCTGGCGCGCTTCACGCCGCTGGGCTGCAGCCACCAATGGATCGCGCTGCCGCCGCTTCTGACCACCGACAACGCCGGCGTGCTGCGCGAAACGCCGGTGGCCCCGGCCCTGCGGCTGCGCCAGCGGCCGGATGCGCCACTGCAGATCTTCCTGGGCGGACATCTCGACACCGTCTACCCGGCCGATCATCCGTTCCAGACCGTGCGCGCCGACGGCGACGACCAGCTGCACGGCCCCGGCGTCGCCGATCTCAAGGGCGGTCTGCTCGTGATGTGGACCGCGCTCGCCGCCCTCGAACGCAGCCCCTGGCGCGAACGCATCGGCTGGGAAGTGCTGCTCAATCCCGACGAGGAAATCGGCTCGCAGAGCTCCGATCCGCTGCTCAAGGAAGCCGCAGGACGCGCGCACCTGGGCCTCGTCTACGAACCGGCGCTGCCCGACGGCAGCCTCGCCGGCGCGCGCAAGGGCAGCGGCAATTTCGATGTGATCGTGCACGGCGTCTCCGCGCACGCCGGCCGCAACCCCGAAGCCGGGCGCAACGCGCTGCGCGCGGCGGCCGATGTCATCGCCGCCGTCGACCGCCTCAATGGCCAGCGCGACGGCGTGACTTTCAATGCCGGTTACGTGCACGGCGGCGGGCCGCTCAATGTCGTCCCCGATCTGTGCATATTCAAGTTCAACGTGCGCACCGCGAAGACCGACGACGCCTGCTGGGTTCACGACCAGCTCGACCTGATCCTGACGCGCGCGCAGCGCGACGGCATCCGCTGCGAGCTGCGCGGCGGCTTCACGCGACCGCCGAAGATTGTCGACGCGCGTCAGCAGCGTCTGATGGACCACGTCGCCGACTGCGGCCGCGCGCTCGGTACCCCGCTGGCGTTCAAACCGACCGGCGGCTGCTGCGACGGCAACAACCTTGCCGCCTACGGCCTGCCCAACGTCGACAACCTCGGCGTCGTCGGCCGCGACATTCACTCCGACGCCGAGCGCATGCGCGTGTCTTCGCTGACGGAGCGCGCAAAGGTGTCGGCATTGCTGTTGCTGCGTCTGGCCAGCGGCGAGATCGACTGGAGCAACGCGCCATGAAAGTCATCCGACCGATCAGCGCCGACGATCTCGACGCGCTGCTGCAGATGGCGCGCAGTGCCGGTGCCGGCTTCACCTCGCTGCCGCCCGAGCGCGAGACGCTGCGCGCGAAGATCGAGCGCTCGCTGCGCTCCTTCGCCGAGGACGTCGCCGAACCCGGCCACCAGCGCTACATGTTCGTGCTCGAGGACACGGCGACCGGCGCGGTCGGCGGCTGCTGCGCGATCGAGGCGGCCTGCGGACTCGACGAGCCGTTCTACAACTACCACGTCGGCCTCACCGTGCACGCCAGCCGCGCGCTCGACGTCTACAGCCGCGTGCCGACGCTGTACCTGTCGAACGATCTGACCGGCACCAGCGTGCTGTGTTCGCTGTACCTGGCGCCGGATTTCCGCGCCGACGGCGTCGGCCACCTGCTGTCGAAATCGCGCTTCCTGTTCATTGCCGAATTTCGCCAGCGCTTCGCCGAAAAGGTGATCGCCGAGATGCGCGGAGTTTCCGACGAAGCCGGCCGCTCGCCGTTCTGGGAAGGACTGGGCCGGCACTTCTTCAGCATCGAATACGATGACGCCGAGCACATCGTCGGCCAGGGCAACAAGGCCTGCATCGCCGAGCTGATGCCCAAGCACCCGATCTACACCGTGCTGCTGCCGGCGGAGGCGCAGGCGATCATGGGCAAGGTGCATCCGCACACGGCGCCGGCGCTCCGCCTGCTCGAACAGGAGGGTTTCCGCTATCAGGGCTACATCGACATCTTCGACGGCGGGCCCGCGGTCGAGGCGCCGACCGGCGAAGTCCGCTCGATCCAGCGTTCGCGCACGCTGCGCGTGCAGATCGGCGAACCACCGGCCGGCGGCACCACGCACCTGATCGCGAACCAGAACCTGCGGGACTTCCGCTGCGCGCTGGCGACCCTGAACCCGCAACGCGACCCGCTGGCGATCCCGCCGGAGCTGGCGCAGGCACTGCAACTCACCGCCGGCGATACTGCGCGCATCGTCGCCCTATAACCGAGCACATTCCGACGGAACACGCCCATGCTCACCGGACAGCTCTACATCGACGGCCGCTGGCGCCAGGGCCGCGGCGATAGATTCGATCGCCTCGCACCGCACGATCTGCACCGCATCTGGCAGGGCCGCGCCGCCGATGCACAGGACGTCGACGACGCCTTTCGCGCCGGGCGCGGGGCATTCGCGGACTGGGCGGAACGGGATGTCGCCGAGCGCGAGGCAATTGCCCTGGCTTTCGCTGCGGAACTCAAGCGGAACGCGGAAACCCTGGCGCGCTGCATCGCCGAGGAAGTCGGAAAGCCGCTGTGGGAGGCGCGCACCGAGATCGCGGCGATGGTCGGCAAGGTCGAGATCTCGATCCGCGCCTACCACGAGCGCACCGGGATGCAGGAGCAGCCCAGCGACTTCGGCCGTCACGTGCTGCGTCATCGCCCGCATGGCGTCGTTGCGGTGTTCGGCCCGTACAACTTCCCCGGCCATCTGCCCAACGGCCATATCGTGCCGGCGCTGCTCGCCGGCAACGCGGTGCTGTTCAAGCCGAGCGAGCAGACACCGGCGACCGCCGAACTGAGCGTACGGCTGTGGGAGAGTGCCGGACTGCCGCCCGGCGTGCTCAACCTGCTGCAGGGCGCACGCGCGACCGGCGAGGCGATCGCCGCGCACGCCGAACTCGACGGCCTGTACTTCACCGGCAGCTGGTGCACCGGCAGCCTGTTACACCGCCAGTTCGCCGCCGATACGCGCCGCATTCTCGCGCTGGAGATGGGCGGCAACAATCCGCTGATCGTGCGTCCGGTCGCCGACCGCGACGCCGCGGTGCTCGACGTGATCCAGTCGGCGTTCATCACCTCGGGCCAGCGCTGCACCTGCGCGCGCCGGCTGTTCGTGCCCGCCGATGCCTGGGGCGATGCCTTCCTGCAGCGCGTCGTCGACGTCGCCGCCGCGCTGCGTGTCGAACGCTGGGACGCAGAGCCGGCGCCCTACATGGGTCCGGTCGTCGGCCCCGCTGCGGCACAGATGATGCTGACGGCGCAGGAACGGCTGCTGGCAAACGGCGCGCGCACGCTGCTGCCGCTGCGCAGACTCGATGCCGGTGCGGCGTTCCTGACGCCGGGCGTGCTGGACGTCAGCGAAGCGCACGACGTGCCCGACGACGAATACTTCGGCCCGCTGCTGCAGGTGTATCGCTACCGCGACTTCGACGCCGCGATCGACGGCGCCAACCGCACACGCTACGGCCTCGCCGCCGGACTGATCGGCGACGACGAAGCCGAGTACGAGCGCTTCTGGCGCCGCATCCGCGCCGGCATCGTCAACTGGAACCGGCCGACGACCGGCGCATCCAGCGGCTATCCGTTCGGTGGCATCGGCGCCAGCGGCAACCACCGCCCGAGTGCCTACTACGCTGCGGACTACTGCGCCTGGCCGATGGCGAGCGCGGAGGCTCCGCACAGCCGCCTGCCGGCAGCGCTGCCGCCGGGCGTGAACCTGTGATTCCGCCGTGAACACCGCGATCGAGGCCAACTTCGACGGCATTGTCGGACCGACGCACAACTACGCCGGGCTGTCGTTCGGCAACGTCGCGTCGGCGCGCAACGCCAGCGCAGTGTCGAACCCGCGCGAGGCCGCGCGCCAGGGCCTGATGAAGATGCGCGCGCTGCACGATCTCGGGCTGGCGCAAGGCATCCTGCCACCGCACGAGCGCCCGCACCTGCCGACGCTGCGGCGCCTCGGCTTCTCCGGCACCGATGCGCAGATCCTGGCGAAGGTGCGGCGCGACGCGCCTGCGCTGCTCGCCGCAAGCGCGTCCGCCTCGGCGATGTGGGCCGCGAACGCGGCGACCGTATCGCCCGGCGCCGACGCCGGCGACGGCCGCGTGCACTTCACGCCGGCGAACCTGTGCACGAACCTGCACCGCGCGATCGAGGCGGACGCGACCGCGCGCATCCTCAAGGCAACCTTTCCCGACCCCAGCCATTTCGCGCATCACCCGCCACTTCCGGCCACGCTCGCGCTCGGCGACGAAGGCGCCGCGAACCACACGCGGCTGTGCGCCGACTACGGCGAACCCGGCCTGGAGCTGTTTGTCTACGGCCGCGGCAGCGACGGTGAGCCCGCGCCCGCGCGCTACCCGGCGCGGCAGTCGCACGCCGCCAGCGCAGCGATCGCGCGCCTGCACGAGCTGTCGACGCCGGCGACGTTCTTCGCGCAGCAGCATCCCGAGGCGATCGACCGCGGCGTGTTCCACAACGACGTGATCGCGGTCGGCAACCGCGAACTGCTGCTCTACCACGAGCAGGCCTTCGTCGACCCGCAAGCGCTGCGCGCATGGATCTGCACGCATTTCAGCGGCGCCCGGCGCCCGGTGTTCGTCGAGATCCCCGCGGCCGAGGTCGGCGTCGACGCGGCCATCGCGTCCTATCTGTTCAACTCGCAGCTGGTGTGCCCGCCCGGCGGCGGCATGCGCCTGATCGTCGCTCAGGAATGCGAAGGGAATCCGCAAGTCTGGTCGGCGATCGAGCGCATCGTCGGCGATCCGGGCAACCCGGTCGACGGCGTGCACGTGTTCGACCTGCGCCAGTCGATGAACAACGGCGGCGGCCCCGCCTGTCTGCGGCTGCGCGTCGTGCTCAGCGAGTCCGAGCGCGCAGCGGTTCATCCGTCGAGCTGGCTGACGGCCGAATGCCATGCCGAACTGATTGCCTGGATCGACGGTCACTACCGCGACCGCCTGAGCTTCGACGATCTCGCCGACCCACAACTGCTCGAAGAAAGCCGCACCGCGCTGGATCGGCTGACGCGACTGCTCAAGCTGGGCAACCTCTACGACTTCCAACGAAACTAAGAGCCTACCCGTGACCTGGCGCTGGTACGACTGGTCGGAACTCGACGCCGACACCCTTTATGCGTTTCTCCGGCTGCGTTCCGACATCTTCGTCGTCGAACAGAACTGCGCGTATTCCGACATGGACGGACTCGACCCGCAGTGCCGCCACCTGTGCGGCTTCGACACCGGCGGCGGCTTGCACGCCTATCTGCGCCTGCTGCCGCCCGGCCTGAAGAACGCGCATCCGGCGATCGGGCGCCTGGTCGTTTCAGCAGCCGCGCGCGGCAGTGGCCTGGGCCGCCGGATCATGGAGGAAGGCCTGCGCGAGTGCGCGCGGCGGCATCTTCAGGCGCCCGTGTTCCTGTCGGGGCAGCAGCATCTGCAGCGCTTCTACGAGTCGCTGGGCTTTCGCACGATCTCGGCGCCCTATCTCGAAGACGGCATCCCGCACGTGGACATGCTGCGGGCCACAGCGGGCTGAGTGGTTATACTCGCGACGCGTTTGTTTCCGACCCCACCGTGTACACCGAGTACTTCCAGCTCCGGGAGATGCCGTTCTCCATCACCCCGGATCCCGCCTACCTGTACCTGTCGCCGCGCCATCAGGAGGCGCTGGGCCACCTGCTGTACGGCACCGGGCAATACGGCGGCTTCGTCCAGCTGACCGGCGAGGTCGGCACCGGCAAGACCACGATCATCCGCAGCCTGCTCGACCAGAAGCTGCCGGACGTCAACGTGGCCATGATCCACAACCCGCGGCAGAGCGAGCAGGAGTTCGTGCAGTCGATCTGCGACGAACTCCATGTCGTCTACCCGCAACCGGTCAGCCTCAAGACGCTGGTCGACGCGCTCAACGAACACCTATTGCGGACCCATGCGGCCGGCCGCCGCACCGTTCTCATCATCGATGAGGCGCAGAATCTCGAGCCGGCGGTTCTCGAACAGGTTCGCTTGCTGACGAACCTGGAGACGGCGAAGGCCAAACTGCTGCGCATCATGCTGGTCGGCCAGCCCGAGCTGTCGGCGCTGCTGTCGCGCGCCGATCTGCGCCAGTTGTCGAGCCGTATCTCCGCGCGCTACCACCTGACGCCGCTGTCGGCGCAGGAGACGCGCGAGTACATCGAGCACCGCCTGCGCATCGCCGGCACGCGCACCGATATCTTCACGCCGGCCGCGGTCGAACTGATTCACCGCCAGGCGCGCGGCGTGCCGCGGCTGATCAACATCATCTGCGACCGCGCGCTGCTCGGTGCCTTTTCCGGGCGCATGCGCAAAGTCACGACGGCAATCGCGCGCAAGGCCGCGCGCGAAGCGATCGGCGAGCTGCCGCTGGTGTTCGACCCGAAGGCGCCGCTGCGCTGGCGCTGGATCGAAACGGCGTGGCTGGTCGTTCTGGTCGGCTGTGCGGCGCTGTTCGTCTATAGCTTCACGCGCAACGAGCCGATATTTGCGGCGCGCAGCGAGGCACGCCAGCCTATGCCGCCGCCGCCGCCGGTCGAGGACAGCCAGGCGACGTCGGCCGACGCAGTCGACGCGCCGGCGCCGCTGCTGATGCCACGCCTGCCCACCGCATCTCTGGCGGACCTGAGCAAGACCGTGCAGCCATTGAGCGTGGTCATGGGGCGCCTGATCCGCCTGTGGACGCCGCGCCCATCGATCGCGCGCGGTGATGATGTCTGCGAGGCGCTGCAGGTCACCGGGCTGGAGTGCTACCGCAGCGCCGGCAACTGGGCCGACCTGCGGCAGATGAATCGTCCGGCGATCCTGGCGCTGACCCTGCCTGCGGAAGGCCTGCAGCATTTCCTGCTGCTCGAGCTGGGCCAGGACCATGCGGTGCTGGACACGGTGCTCGGCCCGATGCGCCTGACACTCGCGGAACTGGAGCGGGCGTGGTCGGGAGAGTTCCTGCTGCTGTGGCGGCGCGAGACCCATGCGATCCGGATCGACGAAACCGCCGAGGGTGCCGACATCGCATGGCTGCACCAGCGCCTGATCGAACTCGACTACCTGCCCGCCGGCGACACCACGCCCGTCACGCTCACGCCGTTTCTCGCCGAAACCGTGCGCAGGCTGCAGAACGATCGCAGCCTCAGCGTCGACGGCATCGCCGGCGTCCGCACGCTGATCGAACTCGGCGAAGAGCTGCCGGATACACCCAAGCTGGGACTGGGGCTGCCATGAGCTACATCCTCGATGCGCTCAAGCGCGCAGAACATGAGCGGACGTCGGGCCCATCGACCGAATCGGCCGGCGCTTATGCCGGCGAGCACGGCACGGCCATGCGTCCGACCACACTGCTCCTCGCCGGCGCGACGCTGTTCCTGGCCGGCATCGGCGCCGCAGCGCTGTTGTTCAAGCCGGCACCGCCCGCACCCGAGCACGCCGTGCAGCAGACCGTCGCCACACCGATCGCGGCGCCGGCGCCCAGTCCGGCCGATCCGGAGCCCGTCGCCGAGAGTGATCCGATGCAAACGATGCCGGCAGCGCCCGCTGCCAGCGAAGCGCTCACGCTGGACGAGTACGGCAGCTTCGACGACATCACGCCGGTGTTCCAGGGCGCGGTGAGCGCCTCTGCCGCACCGGCGGCAGAGGCGGTAGTAGAGGCGGATGCCGGCGGCGTGCCGACCGCGGCGCCGGAAACCGGGGCGCTGCACCTCGAGCCCCCCAGGCTGGACGACATGCCGGCGGATTTTCGCGCGCGCTTTCCGGACCTCCGCGTACAGGTCCACGTCCACGACGCGGAGCCGGCAAAGCGCTGGATCATGGTCGAAGGTCGCCGCTACCCAGAAGGCAGCGTTCTGAGCCAGGGGCCTCGCGTCGTCGAGATCCTGCCGGACGGCGTGATTTTCGAAGTCAGCGGCCAGCAGGTGCGCTGGCCGCTGAATCGCTGATCGGCGGCAATCAGCGCAGCTTTGAGCAGGCGCGCTCCAGGCGCGCCAGGCCCTCGGCGACGTCAGCCGCGCTGATGTTCAGTGCCGGCGCAAAACGCAGCACGTCCGGGCCGGCAACGAGCAGCCAGACGCCTTCGGCGAGCGCCGCATTGACGATGTCCTTGGCGCGACCCTTCCACGCATCGGTCACGGGCGCGCCGAGCAGCAGGCCCAGACCGCGCGTTTCGCCGAACAGTCCGTAGCGCTCGCCGATCGCCTTCAATCCGACTGACAGCTGCGCCGAGCGCTCGGCGACGTTGCGCATCATTTCCGGTTTGGCGATCTCGTCGAGAACCGCCGCGGCGACCGCACAGGCCAGCGGGTTGCCGCCATAGGTCGAACCGTGCGTTCCGAACGCGAGCACATCCGCCAGCGCATTGGTGGTCAGCATCGCGCCAACCGGGAAGCCGCCGCCCAGGCCCTTCGCAGTGGTGAGCACGTCGGGCGTCACGCCGAGCTGCTCATGCGCATACAGGCTGCCGCTGCGGCCGTTGCCGGTCTGCACCTCGTCGTAGATCAGCAGCGCCTTGTACTCGTCGCACAGCGCACGCACGCCGCGTGCGAATTCGGGTGTCGCCGGCTGCACACCACCCTCGCCCTGCACCGGTTCCATGACCACCGCGCAAACCGTGTCGTTCATCGCCGCCTTGAGCGCGGCGAGATCGTTGTACGGCAGATGGCGGATGCCGCCTGGCAGCGGCTCGAAACCCTGCGTGTACTTCGCCTGCCCACCCACGCTCACCGTGAACAGCGTGCGGCCGTGAAAAGCGTTGTGGAACGCGATGATGGTGTTCTTGTGAGGGCCGAACTGGGTGTTGCCGTAGCGCCGCGCGAGCTTGAACGCCGCTTCGTTGGCCTCGGCACCGCTGTTGCAGAAGAACACCTTGTCGGCAAAGGTCAACGACACGAGGCGTTGCGCCAGGCGCAGCGCAGGCTCGTTGGTCATGACGTTCGACAGGTGCCAGAGCTTGCCGGCCTGATCTTTCAACGCTGCGACCAGCTTGGGGTGCGCATGGCCGAGCACCGTCACCGCAATGCCACCGGCGAAGTCGACGTACTCGCGGTTCTGCTGGTCCCACAGGCGCGAGCCCTGGCCGCGCACCGGCACAATCCCGGTGGGGTTGTAGTTGGGAACCATCACCTCGTCGAAGGTGGCGCGTGTAACGCTGGACATGTCAGTAAACCTCCAGACTGCGTGCGCGAGGGAACCCATGTGCGGCCTCCCGCACCGGTTCTCGAAACCCTCGCTCGAACGGCTTCGTCGTTTCGAAGCTTATGTCTGCGAGCCGGAAACGACACAGGCGGCCGCGGCCGCCCATGTCCTGGCTTGTCTACCGCCGGGCAGCGAACCCGGTCACGAATCTCGGTGGTGGAGCGGAAGGGGATCGAACCCTCGACCTTCGCATTGCGAACGCGACGCTCTCCCAGCTGAGCTACCGCCCCACGCGAGGACGCGTATTCTACTCATCGCGCCGCAAAAAACCAGCCCACAATTACCCGCGTTCGTTCAGGAGCCTCAAGCCCATGTCCACATCGCGCTTCCGTACCCGCTCCGTCCTCGGTCTGGCTGGCCTGCTGCTGCCAAGCCTGTATGCCGCTTCCGCCGACGCCGCCCGTTATGCCGAGCCGCGGCTCTATCGGCCGGGCGAGGTGATCGTGCAGTACCGCTCCCCCTCGGCGGCGGTCTACGCCAAGGCCGGGTATGCCGCCAAAGGCATGCGCGTGGAGCGCAGCCTGCTCGATGGCCGCACGCATCTGCTGCGACTGCCCTCGTTCACCGATGTTGACGGCGCACGGCGCGTGCTGGCCGCCGATCCGAGCGTCCTGCGCGTCGAGCCCAACTACCTGCGCCGCACGCGCGTCGCCCTGCCGAACGACACGCTGTTCGCCGACCAGTGGGGCCTGTACAGCACCGGCCAGTTCAACTTCGTCTGCGATACGGACAACACCCCCTGTGCGAGCCGCGGCGAGTTGGCCAGCATTCCCGGCGCCGACATGAACATGCCCGCCGCCTGGGATCCGGCCGACGACGGCACGTTCACCCGCGTCGGCGATCCGGCGGTCGTGGTCGCGGTGATCGACGATGCCTTCGACCTGACGCATCCGGATCTGGCGGCGAATTTCATCGCCGGCCGCGACTTCGTCGGCGACGACAACGATCCGAGTCCCGACAGCAACGGTGTGCTCGATCACGGCACCCTGGTCGCCGGCAGCCTGGGCGCCGTCGGCAACAACGATGAAGGCATCGCCGGCGTCGCATGGAACGCGAGCCTGATGCCGCTGAAGATCGGGCGCGTGAACGACGGCGCAGTCGAGCTGAGCGAGGATGCGATTCTCGATGCCTACGACTATGCCCGCGAAAACGGCGCGCAGATCATCAACGCGAGCTACGGTGGCCCGGGCTTCTCGCAGATCGAACAGGACAAGATCGAGGACTTGGCCGCGGCCGGCGTGTTGTTCGTGACCTCCGCCGGCAACTTCAATTCCAACCTCGACTACTCGGTCGCCGCCTACCCGGCGAACTACGATGTCCCCAACGTCGTCGCGGTGGCCGCCACCAACCGCCAGGACAACGTCGCCAGCTTCAGCCAGTTCGGGCCGCTGAGCACCGATCTGGCCGCGCCCGGGCTGCAGATCGTCACGACGGCAGTGGGCGGCGGCTATGTCACCGGAGAAAGCTGCGGCAGCGACGGACCCTGCGGCGTCAATGGCACCTCGTTTTCGTCGCCGCATGTCGCCGGCATCGCCGCGCTGATCAAGTCCGTGTATCCCAACGCGGACTACCGCGAACTGCGCGCGCGCCTGATCGAAGGCGCGGAAGCCGGCGTAGAAAACGGCGACGTCGAGGAATTGACCGCTGGCGGGCGCGTCGACGCCGCCAACAGCCTCGACCTCGCGCCGCGTCCCTCGCTGATCCTGCGCTCGGTGCGCCTGATCGACGACGGCAACGAGCGACTGGACCCCGGCGAGACCCTCGAGCTTGAGGTCGTCGTCGCCAACCTATGGATGCCGGCAGCAGATGTGCAGGCCGAACTGATCGCACCCGCCGCCGTCACTGTGCTCGACGGAGCGGCTGCGCTCGGCACGCTCGCGCAGGACGGAACGGCTGCGGCACGCTTCTCGGTGAAGGTTGCGGACACGGTTGCCACGCCGTATCAGGATCTGGCATTCGCCGTGTCCCTGAGCGCCAACGGCGGCGCCTACGAAACCCGGCGACCGTTCCGCCTTGAGCTGGCTGAGCTCACCGCGGACGAGCAAGTGACCGAAACCCTGTCCAAGGGCCTGCACGACGAGTTCCACACCTACCACATCGACCTGCCGACGGCGCCAGCGGGCGATACCCGCCTGGTCATCCGCACCACGAGCGCGGAGACCGATCCGGAGACCGGCACGTCCAAGGACATCGACGTGCTGGTGAAATACGCAGAGCCTGCGCAGTATGACATTGACCTGGGCGCGCCGGCCGACGAAGACCCGACCTTTTTCACCGACGCGGACGACGTCGGCGGCGGCGAGGACGGCGACGAAACCGTCGTCATCGACAATCCGCGTGCCGGAACCTATTACGTCACAGTGCTGAACTACTCGCTGGACGAATCGCTCGGCTACACCCTCGAAGCCGCGCTGGAAACGCGTGGCGGCTCCGGTGGCGGTGGTGGCGCAATGCCCTTCGGTCTGAGCCTGCTCCTGGGTTTGCTGGCGCTCTCCCGCCCCGCGCGGCGGCGTAACCGAGGCGCCCGGAACGGATGAAATTCCGGGGTATTTCGCAATCTCGCAGAGGGGGTCTTCCCGTGCCGGAGAAAGCCTGCTAAAAACGCGCGCAAATGGTGGCTGTACTGATGGGCCACGCCGAGGACGCACCCAGAATGCCGCGCAAGCCAAAGAAGCCGCAGACGCAGACCGAAGCTCCCAAGAGCTTCGACGAATTCGCCGAGGACGCCGAAGCCGGCGACGAGGAAGTTCTCAGCGTCGACGAATCAGCCGCGGAGAGCGCAGACAAGTCGCGCGATTGGCGCGACGTCGAGAAGTACAAGGAAGAACGCGCGCTGCGCCGCCTGGTCGACGACGACCTCGACCTCATCGATCTGTAGTTACGCCGGCCTGTATTGATAGTCGGGGCCAGGGATGGCCCCGGCTTGCGCAGGACGCGCACTCCACTCCGGCTCGCGCAGGATGCGCCCTACCCTTCGGCGACACCGCCTTCGACGGTGGTCCAGACGATCGGGTCGGAGGCGCGCTCGAACGGCAGCTCGGCGACGCGCGCAATGGCGCTCTGCAGCTCCGTCGACGGATCGATCGGCGCCGCAAGACCTTCGATCAACGCGGTCGCAAACGCCGTCGCGCGGACACGCAGGAAGCGCTCTTCCATGTAGTGGCCGAACATCACCGCATTCTGCGGCGGGTAGTAGCCCTTCACGCGCACCCAGTGTTTGGTCTGGGTGACCGGCTCCCAGACCGTGAACCAGCTGCCCGGAACCAGCAGGATCGCCAACAGTCCCTGCAATTCCTTTTCCGGAGACAACGCGACTTCGGCATTCGCCAGCGAAGTTTCGGACGGCGATTCATCCGCTGCCGCCGCGCCGCGACCCGCCTTGGGTTCTGCCAGTTCCAGATAGGCCTGCAGCAGGCCGGACACCACTTCCTTCATCCGCTCTTCGGAGAAACCGATCATGGCCAGGCGGCGCGAGATCGCCGCCACGACTTCGGCCTCCTCGGCTGCGCGCTCTTCGACGTGGCCGCCGCCGTGCGCGCCGCGCAGGCTGTCGAGCACCCGGTCGATCAGGCGCATCGTCTCGGTCCAGGACGCGCCGTTGACGCCGTTGCGGATGTAATCGAGACACAGCAGCGGACCGAAGCCGGACAGCATCAGGCGCATCACGCCCGGCGTGACCTTGCGCTCGCCGATACGCCGCCGGATTTCATGCGCGACGATGCGGCGCACGCGCTCGATCCGCGCCCGGTTCTTTTTCTGCTGCAGTTCCTCCTGCTCGCGCAGGAAAGATTCTGCGGTGCGTTCGTCGACCGGCTCAGGCGCCGGGGCGCCGCGCAGCTTCGCCGGATCGAGATTGAACGCCTGCACCATCGCATCGATGAGACCCTGCAGCTCGCTGATCAGCTGCGGCGAAGGTGCCGCTTCGGCCGAACCGAACTGCAGCAGCATCTCGAACAGGTCGTTGACCGTTCGCCGTGCCGCGTGATGGGGATCGAGGAAGAAATGACGATCGGCAACGGCCGCCTTCATCATCGGCAGCTGCAGCCGCGCGAGAATCGGCTTGAGATTGTCCGGAAGCCGCGGATCGCGGTAATAGCTGTCGAACATCCGCGCCACCAGCGCGACTGTCTCCGGCGGCAGCCATGCCGGCGCCTGCGGACGGCGCCCCTGCTCGTAACTGCCCAGAATCTGGGCAACGTCCTGCGTCAGCATGGCATCGGTGTAAGGCGCGTCTGCCGTCCCGCCGACGGCTGCCAGATGACTGGCCCAACGCGCGGCTGCACCCGCAGGCAGTCCGGCGCCGATGGCACCCGGCGCCGCCCCGTAGTCCGCCGCTCCGGCTCCGGCCGCCGATGCGCCAAACGCGCCCATCGTGGCCCGATCGAGTTTGGAAACCCACGAAGGCACGCCGCTGTCCTGCGGCATGCCACGCGCCTGCCGCCGCGCATCGGGGCGCGCGGCCGGCGAAGGCGCCGCATCCACACGCGGCTCGATGCCATGCACGGCCAGCAACTGGTTGGCGCCGACAAACACTTCGGACAGCCGGCCGACGACCACCCGGTCGAACAGCTTGTAGATGACCAACTTGATCGGGAAATCGACCGGCAGGTCGCGCATCGAATTCTGGAATGCGCGGATGATGCGCAGCGGCGACATCGATTCCGGCGACAAGCCGTTGCCGGTCATGTCGGCCAGGCGAGCCAGACGGCGTTGCAACTCGACCAGCTCGTGCGAGTACAGCGACGAGGCCTTGGTCTGCATGTTGTTGACCGCGATGCGCTCCTCGAGCACGTCGCCGTCCTCCAGCGACCACTGCGACATGTCGTCGAGCTTGCCGGCCGCGTCCTGGGCGTCGTCGGCGCCCTCGCCGATCCCGGCGAGTGCTTTTTGCAGCGATTCCTGGAATGCCTGGATGATCTTGCCGCGCTGGACGCGGACGATGCGCATCGTGTCCATGTACAGGCGCTGCTCGTCGCTGGCGCGGGCTTTCTCGGCCGAGTCGAACAGGATGTCGTCGGCCTTCTCGAACATTTCGCGCAACTGTTCGCCAAGGACCGACACCGCCATCTGGTGAAGCGCGGAAACGATCGGGTTGGCGCTGAACGCGCCCTTCCCGTCCGCAGACGCAGACGCAGACGCGTTTTGACCGACCTTGATCTGTGCCTGTGCACTCATCCGAAGTTCTCTCCCCACCCCGTTAGCCCCGAAAGCGCCCCCCGCTCATGGGCTGCCGACCATCCGAACCTGCCAAACTTTTTGAACCTTACGTCACTTTTAGCCACCTTACGTCAGTTTTGACAAAAGTTCACTAGTCAATTCGGCTTACCGCGCCGCACGGCAGCCACAAGCCGACCTGCGGCAGTGCAGCAATCAGCTGGCGCGCGCCTGCTTGGGCGCGTGCGCGAGCAAAAACTCCATCTGATCCGCGAGGATGCGCCGGTTCGACAGGATCAAATATTCCGCCAGATTGGGGGTGTACGGTACGGCCAGCAGCTTCATGCGCGCTTCCTCGGGCGTGCGATCATCCTTGCGCTGGTTGCAGTCGCGGCAGGCGGTGACACAGTTTTCCCAGCCCGAATGCCCGCCGCGCGACGCCGGAACGACGTGGTCGCGGGTCAGATGCGCCATCGGATACTGCCGGCCGCAGTACAGACACAGGTGGTGATCACGCTGGAACAGCGTGCGGTTGGTCAACAGCGGAACCCCACGCTGATACCGGCGCGAACGATCGGCCACGGCGATGATGGAACCGATCTCGATGGCCGAGCGCCGGCCGGTACGGGCGTTGATTCCGCCGCGGATCAGGAAACGGGCCGCACCGGCCTCCCAGCGCACGCGATCGCGGGCGTACAGCACCACCGCGGTCTGCCACGGAATCCAAGACACCGGCATGCCGCCGGAATCGACCTTCAGAATGGCCGGAATGCTTTCCATCCGAAATCTGGGTTTCCCAGTTATACGGCATGCCCGCAAGCTGGCCGTTCAACCAGTTAACCTCGTCAAGATGACATGCTGTCGACAATAGCCCTGACGCCGCATCCACGGCAAGGGCGCGCAGGCTCTTGATTAGAAGGCGTTGCGGTCACGCAGCACGATGACGAGCGTGCGGATCAGGATCTTGAGGTCGAACACCGGCGACCAGTGACGAATGTAGTAGAGGTCGTAGCGCAGACGGGCCTCCATCGAGGCCAGTTCGGCGGAGGGACCGCGCAGGCCGTTGACCTGGGCCCAGCCGGTCAGCCCGGGCTTGACCTTGTGGCGCAGCATGTAGTGCCGGATCGCCTTGCGGTAGAACTCGTTGTGCTGCACGGCGTGCGGGCGCGGGCCCACCAAGCTCATGTCGCCGCACAGCACGTTCAGCAGCTGCGGCAGCTCGTCAAGCGATGTCCGGCGCAACAGCTTGCCGACTTCCGTCACCCGTGGATCGTCGCGCGACACCTGCACGATGCGGTCTTCCGGATCGTTGATCCGCATCGTGCGGAACTTGTAGACATCGAATTCCTGCCCATTGAGGCCGTAGCGCTTCTGCCGATAAAGCACCGGCCCCGGCGAATCCAGACGCACCGCAAGCGCGATCATCAGCAGCAAAGGCAACAGCAGCAACAGGCCGATGAATGCGCTGAAGACATCGAATACGTGCTTGTACAGCCCATGGACACCAAACAGCGGGGTTTCGGCAATGCGCAACATCGGCACGCCCTCGACCAGCGAGATTTCGCTATCGAGGAATTCGTCGAGCACCAGATCCGGAACGAAGTAGACGGATGTCGTCGTATCGCCGAGTTCGTTCATGACCTCGACCACGCGCTCGGACCCGCTCTTCGGCAGGGTAATGAAAACAACCTCGATTCCGTTCTGCTGGACATAGGCTTTCAGCCCGGCCACCGACCCCAGGCGCACGCCCAGCGCCGGCGCAGGGCCGTCGCGTCCGCTCGTCCGGTCGTCGAAAAAGCCGTGCAGGTTGTACCGCTCGGATTCCTGCAGCGTCCGAAACAGGGTGTGAGAAGCCTCGCTGATGCTCAGGACGACGGCGCTGCGCCGCGCGACAGTATGGGGAACGAAGCGGCGCGCGAACCTGCGCGCCACGTAGTTGAGCAGCATCAGCGCGGCGGGCGTGATGACGGCCCAGGCCAGCAACACGACGCGCGAAATGACTTCGGAAAACTTCGCCACGTAGGCGACAAAAAGCAGCAGGCCGACCAGCGTCATCCAGCGGTACAGCATCTGGGTGCCATCCGAACCGGGACGGCCGACTTTCCACGATGCCAGCAAATCCAGCCGGCCGAGCAGGCCGAACGCGAACATGGCCGCCAGCAGGGTCAGCAGAGGGTAAGGTCCGGCATTCTGCAAGCCGTAGGCATGCATGATCAGCTGCAGGGCGCCGGCCACAACACCCGCATAAAGCAGGCCCTGGATCGCGAACGCGGTTCGACCGGATCTGGCAGCCGCACCCGGAACCGCGGAAGTCCTGCCCGATACCCCCATTTCAATCACCGCCTCGATCCTCAGCCATAGGAGCCTCCCCCCCGGAGGGCGCTCCTGCCCCGATCTGCGGTTCTTCCTCGGCGCTCGACCTCTGCGGGTTCTGGTCCCGAAACACCGGCCGGGCCATGCGCACTTGTAATATTTTGTCGGACGAGCGTAGCACAACCGTCGGACCAGCGGCCTAGTAAATATCCCTCCCTTGGCCCCGCCCTTGAAACGCACCCCGCGGTCCGCATGTTCATGGACACGTTCAATCATTACGGATCGCCGCCATGCGGATGGACAAACTCACGAGCCGCTTCCAGCAGGCCCTCGCCGATGCGCAGTCGCTCGCGGTCGGCCGCGACAACCCGGCGATCGAGCCGGCGCACCTGCTGGGCGCGCTGCTGGACCAGGATGGTGGCTCGACCTTGCCGCTGCTGCAGAACGCCTCGGTCAAGGTCGACCTGCTGCGCAGCAAGCTGGCGCAGATTGTCGACCGTCTGCCGCGCCTGGGCCAGGCCACCGGCGAGGTCAACGTCTCTGCCGATCTCGGCCGCCTGTTGAACCTCACGGACAAGCTGGCGCAGAAGCGCAAGGACCAGTACATCTCGACCGAGCTGTTCGTGCTCGCGGCGGTCGACGACAAGGATGCCGTCGGCGAGGCACTGCGCGCTGCCGGCGCACGCAAGGAACTGCTGGAAAAAGCCATCGAGGCGGTGCGCGGCGGCCAGAAGGTCGACAGCCAGAACGCCGAGGACCAGCGCCAGGCGCTGGAGAAGTACACCATCGACCTGACCGCACGCGCCTCCGCCGGCAAGATCGACCCGGTGATCGGCCGCGACGAGGAAATCCGCCGCGTCGTGCAGGTGCTGTCGCGCCGCACCAAGAACAATCCTGCACTGATCGGCGAACCGGGCGTCGGCAAGACCGCGATCGTCGAGGGGCTGGCACAGCGCATCATCAACGGCGAAGTCCCGGAGTCGCTCAAGGGCAAACGCCTGCTGACGCTCGACCTGGGCGCGCTGATCGCCGGCGCCAAGTTCCGCGGCGAGTTCGAGGAGCGCCTCAAAGCGGTGCTGACCGACCTCGCCAAGCAGGAGGGCAACATCATCCTGTTCATTGACGAGATCCACACCCTGGTCGGCGCAGGCAAGGCCGAAGGCGCGATGGACGCCGGCAACATGCTCAAGCCGGCGCTGGCGCGCGGCGAACTGCATTGCATCGGCGCGACGACGCTGGACGAGTATCGCAAGTACATCGAGAAGGACGCCGCGCTGGAGCGCCGCTTCCAGAAGGTCTTCGTCGGCGAACCCAGCGTCGAGGACACGATCGCGATCCTGCGCGGCATCAAGGAGCGCTATGAGGTGCATCACGGCGTCGACATCACCGACGGCGCGCTGATCTCGGCGGCGAAGCTGAGCCAGCGCTACATCACCGACCGCAACCTGCCGGACAAGGCCATCGACCTGGTCGACGAGGCCGCGTCGCGCATCCGCATCGAGATCGACTCCAAGCCGGAAGCGCTCGACCGCCTGCACCGGCGCCTGATCCAGCTCAAGATCGAGCGCGAGGCGTTGAAGAAGGAGGACGACGAGGGCGCGCGCAAGTCGCTCGCCGCGCTAGAAGGCGAGATTACAAAGCTGGAAAAGGAATACGCCGATCTCGACGAACAGTGGAAGGCCGAGAAGGCGCAGGTCGCCGGTTCCGCTGGCGTCAAGGAGGAGCTCGAACGCGCGAAGCAGGAGTACGACGTCGCCTACCGCGCCGGCGACCACGGCCGTGCCTCCGAGATCCGCTACGGCGTGATCCCGGCGCTGGAGAAGCGGCTGGCCCTGGCCAGCCAGGATGGCGAGGCGCCGAAGAAGTTCACGCTGCTGCGCAATAGCGTCACCGAGGAGGAAATCGCCGAGATCGTCGCGCGCTGGACCGGCATCCCGGTGTCCAAGCTGATGGAAGGCGAGCGCGAGAAGCTGCTGCGCATGGAAGATGCGCTGCACCAGCGCGTCGTGTCGCAGGATGAGGCGATCACCGCCGTGTCCAATGCGATTCGCCGCTCGCGCGCCGGCCTGTCAGATCCCAACCGGCCGATCGGCTCCTTCCTGTTCCTCGGCCCGACCGGCGTCGGCAAGACCGAGCTGTGCAAGGCGCTGGCCTCGTTCCTGTTCGACTCCGAAGAGTCGATGGTGCGCATCGACATGTCGGAGTTCATGGAACGCCACTCGGTGAGCCGCTTGATCGGCGCGCCGCCGGGCTATGTCGGCTACGACGAAGGCGGCTATCTGACCGAGGCCGTGCGCCGCCGGCCCTACTCCGTGATCCTGCTCGACGAGGTCGAGAAGGCGCACCCGGAAGTGTTCAATGTGCTGCTGCAGGTGCTTGACGACGGACGTCTGACCGACGGTCAGGGCCGCACCGTGGACTTCCGCAACACCGTCGTCGTGATGACCTCGAATCTGGGTTCGCAGCTCATCCAAGAAATGTTGGGTTCAAGGACGAGTCGCCAGTCAGGCGGTGCCGGCAGTCAGGATTACGATGCGATCAAGGAAGCCGTGATGGGCGTCGTGTCCCAGCACTTCCGCCCGGAATTCATCAATCGCATCGACGAGGCGGTCGTGTTCCACCCGCTGGGCGCGGCGCAAATCCGCAGCATCGCGCGCATCCAGACACAGAGCGTCGTCAAGCGGCTCGTGGAACGCAGCATCGCGCTGGAGTTCAGCGACGCCGCGCTCGACAAGCTCGCCGAGGCCGGCTTCGATCCGGTCTACGGTGCGCGGCCGCTCAAGCGGGCGATCCAGTCGCTGGTCGAGAACCCGCTGGCGCGCATGATCCTCGACGGCCAGTTCGGCGCCGGCGACCACATCGTCGTCGACGCCGAACAGGGCACCTTGGCCTTCAGGCGCGGCTGACCCCGACCGCTCGACGACGCAAGGCGCCGCCGAGCAGCAGCGGCGCCAGCATCGCCCAGCCCAGCGCACCGCCGAAACGACCCGCGTCCTCGGACCCGTCGCCCAGCGGCGGCTGGTTGGGCGGCTGCGTCGGATTCGAAGGAACGTTGCAGGCCGCGGTGCCACGCAGCTGGTATTCCGCCGTGCCGGCGTCGTCGGCGGTGACGCCGGCACCGTCGGCCGCGGAACTGGTGCGCACGACGGTCGACAGGCCGGTGAGCGTGCTGCCGTCGACGAACCCGAGCGTGGCCTTGTCGAGCACGATCGCGATCGTGCCGTCCGGACTCCAGCTCGAGGTCTCGTCCGGCGTGCCGTCCGGCGTGTAGGTGCCAACCGTATCCTCGATCGAACCCTTGGTGCCGTACTCGAAGCTCGGCATGCCGTCGGTCGTCACCATCGCGACATAGCGCACGCCGGAGCCGTCCGGCGCGTCGTAATAGGTGGCCCAGCGGGTACTCGCCGGCGGCTGCGGATCGAGCGAGTCGACCTTCATCGTCAGCACCAGCTTGCCGGGCATCTCCTTGGGCTCGGAGAGCGCCGCGAACAGCAGCTCGTGGCCCGGCACGCCGTTGGACGTGCTGTCGCTGCTGCCGTCGGTGTAGAGCGTGATACCGGGAATGACGCAGGAGCTTTCCTCGACGATCGGCACCACCGGCAGTTCGACCGGATTGCTGTGCACGCCCTCGCCCTGCGCGTTGACGGCGACGACGCGGTAGCGATAGCTCTCCACCGCCGGGTCGGCGCCGAAATCGTCGTAGCGCGCCTTGCCCGTTTCGCCGATCAACACCTCATCGGCGTCGCTGCTGCCGCGGAAGACCTTGTAGCCGGAGATCGCGCTGCCCATGCTCGCCGGCACGCGCCAGCTCAGATGCGCGGCGAGCTGATCGCGCTGACCGGCAAGGCACGCGGCCTTGGGCGGGGCCGGCAGCACCGGGTCATTGGCCGCAAACAGCGGCTTGCCGCCGATCTGGCGCGCGATCGACGCCTTCGCGCTGAAAGTGTTCGAGGCACCGGTTTCGCAATCACCGACACAGCCGTCCGCGAACGCGAACAGCGCGTTGCCCTGCGCGTCGGTCGTGATCTCGTTGAAGTCGAGCAGGTTGCGCTGTCCGGCGCCGCCACCGCCGAGCCAGATGCCCGACTCGCGCTGCACCGGTGCGTCCGGTGTGACGTTCACCGTGTGCCAGTTCTGCCCGCCGTCGTAGGTGGTCGCGACGAAGCCGTACCACTCCCCGGGGAAATCCAGCGCCTGGAAGTTGCCGCCCTGCGTCGTGCCGATGAACGCACACGAGGCACGCTCCGGATCGCCGGCCACGGACTGTGCAAACACGGCGTTGACGATGTGCTGGGCGGCGCCGATGTCGTAAGTGTTTTCCCAGCTCAGACCCTTGTCGTGCGACACCGCCGCGCGCGGATGGCCGTCGCCGCCGACGTAGCAGAAGTACAGCGTGCCGTCGGTGGCGATGCCCAGCGACGGATCGGATGCGCCCGGGGTCGAGTCCATCAGCCGGCGCACCGCCCAGGTCACGCCGCCGTCGTCCGAGGCGGTCACGCACTGCTGGTCGCCGCAGGCCTTGACCGGCACGTAGACCGTGCCATCCGGCGCGACCTTGACGTGACCATGCAGGCCGCCAAAGCCGTCGGTCTGCGCGTTGTAGATCGGAAAGCCGGTCGGGAACGTCAGGCCGCCGGTGTCGCTGCGCGCGCAGAACGCCGTGAAGCCCGCCTGAGAGCAGTAGTACACCGCGCTGCCGCCGTTGGTCGGCGTACGCAAAACCGCCAGCGATTCCGGGTACGGACCGGAGCCGACGGTCTGGTGGTCGTAGCCGCCCTCCGGCGGGCTGATCTGGCCCGGCACCCAGGTGTCGCCGTCGTCGTCGGTGTAGGCGTACATGCTGTTGAGGCCCACCGCGGTCGGCGGCACCGGCACCGGAATGTGCATCTGCGACACGTGCGTGCGCCCCGTTGCTTCGTCGGTCACCAGGATCGGGTCGGAAGTGATAACGCCGGTGTACGGGAAGCTGACGTCCTCCCACAGCGGATCGCAAACTTCCGGCAGCGGCTCGTCGAGCAGTTCCGGATACGTCGTGCGCAGCGTCACCGTGCCCGACAAATACATGATGCGATTGGTCTTGCGATTGAAGCCGATCGACGGCTCGCCGGTGTTGCCGTCGACTTCGTCCGGCGCGCCCCAGGCGACGTATTCCGGTGCCGGGCCGGGTGCGGCCGGAGGCACCGGCGCTTCCTGCGGGCTCGCCAGCTTGAGCGTCGCTTCGAAGCTGCCGCCGAACACCGTGAACGGCACACCGCGGATCGTGTAGGTGCCATTCTTCGCGCCGATGATCGCGTTCTCCGGGTCGGAAGCCGTGCCGGCGGTGGTCACCACCGCGCCGGCTTCGTCGAAGATGCGGAAATCGTAGTCCTCGAAGGCGTTCGGCCAGCGCCACTGGATGACGACGATATCGTCCGGATGCGCCGCCAGATAGGCGTCGGACAGATCGATGGTCAGCGTGTAGATATCGCAGGGCAGCGCGGGCTCGACGCACTCCTCGTCGGCGACGACCGCGCCGGCCGAGGCGTTGCGCACTGGAAACGGACCGGCACCGTAGGCCAACTCGCGCGTACCGTCGGAGATCGTGCCAGCGTCCGGGGTCGCCGCGGACACGCCCGTTGCCAATGACAGGAAACCGGCCGCGGACAGAGCCGCAGCGGCAAAATGCATACGCATGGTACTTTCCCCAAAATCGTGGGCGGGTCAATCCCGCCGCTGTCGTGATACAACGCGCGGCAATTATTACGCCAAGTGACAGCCGGCGGACAGCAGCCGAACGACGGCGACGACCGGGGGAGAGGGAGGGGAGACAGGACGCAGCGGTCGATGTATCATGAGAATCATTCTTATCTGTCTCACTTGACGCCGCTGCCGATGCGCTTGTCCGATCTTCCCCATCACGCCACCGCCCTCGTGTTGGCTGTCGAGGGTGTCGGCGCGAACGACACCATCGCGCACCGCCTGCGCGATCTGGGCTTCGTCAAAGGTGAGCCGGTGCGCGTGGTTGCGCACGGCCCGTTCCAGCGCGACCCGTTGCTGGTGCAGATCGGCTTCACCCGCTTTGCGCTGCGTCGCACCGAAGCGCAGCGCGTCCGCGTCGAGCTGGCGGCCGCCTGAGGACCGCGGTGGACACAGCCCTGCATATCGCGCTGGTCGGCAACCCGAACTCGGGCAAGACCGCGCTGTTCAATCGCCTGACCGGCAGCCGGCAGAAGGTTGCCAACTACGCCGGCGTCACCGTCGAGCGCAAGGAAGGCCGTTTCGTCGCCCCGTCCGGCCGCAGCATCCGTGTACTCGACCTGCCCGGAACCTACAGCCTCGCGGCGACGAGCCCGGACGAGGCGGTCACGCGCGACGTCTGCATGGGTCGTTTCGAAAGCGAGGCGCGTCCCGACCTGCTGGTCTGCGTCGTCGACGCGACCAACCTGCGCCTGCACCTGCGCTTCGTCCTCGAACTGCAGCAGCTCGGCCTGCCGATGGTCCTGGCGCTGAACATGAGCGACGCCGCGGCGCAGCGCGGCATCCGCATCGACATCGACAAGCTGCACCAGCGCCTCGGCATCCCGGTGGTCGAAACCGTTGCGGTGCGCCACCGCGGCACCGACGAACTGGTGCGCCAGCTCGACGCCGCACTGCCGCAGGTGCCGCCGGCCCCGCCCGCGGACGCCGATCTGCACGCGCAGGTGAGTCGCCTGCTCGCCGAATGCGTCAGTGTGCCGAGCCGTACCGCACGCATCGACGATGCGCTCGATCGCTGGCTGCTGCATCCGAGCCTGGGACTGGCGATCCTGACCGTGCTGATGTTCTTCATGTTCCAGGCCGTGTTCTCCTGGGCCGGGCCTTTGATGGACGGCATCGACGGTGCGGTCTCCTGGGTCGGCGCCCTGCTGTCGACGCTGCTGCCCGACGGCGCGCTGAAGAGCCTGCTGGTCGACGGCATCGTCGCCGGCGTCGGCAGTGTCGTCGTGTTCCTGCCGCAGATCCTGATCCTGTTCCTGTTCATCCTGCTGCTTGAGGAGTCCGGCTACCTGCCGCGCGCAGCCTTCCTGCTCGACCGGCTGATGGTCGGCGCTGGTCTGACCGGGCGCTCGTTCATCCCGCTGCTGTCGAGCTTCGCCTGCGCGGTGCCCGGCATCATGGCGGCGCGCACGATCCAGGATCCGCGCGATCGCCTGGCGACGATCCTGGTCGCGCCGCTGATGACCTGCTCGGCGCGACTGCCGGTCTACGCGCTGCTGATCGGCGCCTTCATCCCGCAGCGCACCGTCGCCGGCCTGTTCAACCTGCAGGGCCTGGTGCTGTTCGGTCTGTACGTCGCCGGCATCGTCGGCGCGCTCGCGGTCGCGCGCGTGATGAAGGCCTGGCGCAAGGACGAGACCGAGCACGCGCTGCTGCTGGAACTGCCGAGCTACCGCGTTCCGAATCCGCTGGACATCGCCATCGGCCTGTGGGAGCGCACGCTGATCTTTCTGCGCCGCGTCGGCACCATCATCCTGTCGCTGACGGTGCTGCTGTGGCTGCTGTCGAGCTACCCTGCACCGCCGCCGGATTTCACCGGCGCGGCCATCGAGTACAGCCTTGCCGGCCGCATCGGCCAGGCGCTGCATGTACTGTTCGCGCCGATCGGCTTCAACTGGCAGATCTGCATCGCCCTGGTGCCCGGCCTCGCCGCACGCGAAGTCGCCGTCAGCGCGCTGGCCACCGTCTACGCGCTGACCGCAACCGGCGACGATTCCGCCGCGCAGCTGCTGCCGATCATTTCCTCTCAATGGTCGCTGGCGACCGCGCTGTCGCTGCTGGCCTGGTACGTGTTCGCGCCGCAGTGCGTCTCGACGCTGGCGGTCATCCGCCGCGAGACACAGTCCTGGCGCACCGTCGGACTCGCGGCCGGCTACCTGTTTGCGCTGGCGTATCTGGCATCGTTCGTCACCTATCAGCTGACACGGGTGCTGACGTGAACGCGTACGCCTGGTTCGAGTTTGCGGTCATCGCCGTGCTGGTCGGCTGGAGTACGTGGACCGTGTTCGGTCGCATGCTCCCCGCGGTACGGTCCCGCCTTCTGAAGGCGCTCGGCCGGGAATCGCCGAAGATCGCCGCAGGCTGCGACAGCGGTTGCAGCAGCTGCGCGGGTTGCGCGACCGTCGCAGCCGCCGCACCCAAGCCCGACGAGCAAACCGTCCGCTTCGACCGGCAATCGCGCTGAACCGCGGAAGCGGGCCTGCATCGGCGCACGCCTGCGTGCGTGAGATAATCAGCGCACCATCCGCATTGAACCGGCTGCGCCCGTCCGGGCCGGCCCGAAAACGCACTTCGTGAGCTTTTCTCCCCTGAACCCGGCCGTGACGGCCGACGGACCGACGCGCTGGCCGGCATTGCCCGGCGCCTCGGCCGCCCTGGCCACCGCCGGCGCCGCCGCCCGCCACGCAGGCCTGACCGTCGTTCTCGTCGCCGACGAGCAGCACGCCTATCGCGTCGAGGAGGAGCTGCGCTTCTTCCTGCCCAAGGATCTGCCGCTGGTTCACCTGCCGGACACGGAGGTTCTGCCCTACGACCAGTTCTCGCCGCACCAGGAAATCCTCTCGCAGCGCCTCGCCGCCCTGCACCGCCTGCCGCGCATGCAGCGCGGCGTCCTGCTGACCACGGCCGACCAGCTGATCCAGCGCCTGCCGCCACGCAGCTGGCTCGACAGCCGCGCCTTCCAGCTCGAAGTCGGCGAGAAACTCGACCCGCTGCGCTTCCGCGAGCGCCTGGTCGCGGTCGGCTATCAGTCCGTGTCCGAGGTCCAGGCGCAGGGCGAGTTCGCAGTGCGCGGCGCATTGATCGACCTGTTCCCGATGGGCAGCGAGACGGCTTACCGCATCGACCTTTTCGACGACGAGATCGAAACCATCCGCAGCTTCGATCCGGAGACCCAGCGCAGCCAGGACAAGGTGGCGCAGATCCGCCTGCTCCCGGCGCGCGAGTTCCCGACCGACAAGGACGGCATCGACACATTCCGCGGCAACTATCGCGAGACCTTCGCCGGCGATCCGTCGCGCTCGCGCATCTACAGCGAGGTCAGCCGCGGCCTGATGCCGGGCGGCATCGAGGCCTGGCTGCCGCTGTTCTTCGCGCCGCGGACGACGGCGACGCTGACCGACTATCTGCCATCCGATGCGCTGCTGATCGCGCTTGACGACATCGATGCCGCGCTCAGCGAGGACTGGCGGCAGATCGAGGAACGCTACGAACGTTATCGCGGCGACATCGAGCGGCCGCTGCTCAAACCCGCCGACCTGTTCCGCACACCGGCGCAGGCGCTCGGCGATCTGCAGCGTTTCGCCCACGTGCAGATCGGCGAAGCCGAAGGTGGCGTCGAGGTGTTCGCCGCCGGCGCGGAGCCGATCCGTCACGCGCTGGCCGCACACGAAGACCGCGTGCTGTTCGTCGCCGAATCGCCGGGACGGCGCGAAGCCCTGCTCGGCTGGCTCCGCCCGTTCGGCATCCTGCCGCGCGAGTACGCCGACTGGGCTGCGTTCGCCGGCGACGGCAAACGCTATGGCATCACGCTCGGCCCGATCCAGAACAGCTTCCGCCTGCCCGCCGACGGCATCGGCCTGGTGTCCGAAACGCAGGTCTTCGGCCTGCACGCACCGGCGCAGCAGATCCGCCGCCGCACGCGCATCCGCGATCCGGAAACGATCCTGCGCGACCTGTCGTCGCTGGTGCCGGGCGCGCCGGTCGTGCACGTCGAGCACGGTGTCGGCCGCTACCTCGGCCTGCAGCGTCTCGATGCGGGCGGCGTCGAGGCCGAATACCTGGTGCTCGAATACGCCAACAACGGCAAGCTGTACGTGCCGGTCGCCTCGCTCAACCTGATTCACCGCTATACCGGCGGCGAACCGGAGACCGCGCCGCTGCACAGCCTCGGCTCCGATCGCTGGGCCAAGGCGCAGGCGCGAGCCCGCGAAAAGGCCCACGACGTCGCCGCCGAGCTGTTGCAGGTGCAGGCGCGGCGATTGGCCAAACCGGGCATCGCCCTCGAGTTCGACGCGGCCGAGTACGCGCGTTTCTGCGAGGGCTTCCCGTTCGCGCCGACGCCGGACCAGCAGACCGCGATCGACGCCGTGCTGGCCGACCTGCGCACCGAACGGCCGATGGACCGCGTCGTCTGCGGCGACGTCGGATTCGGCAAGACCGAGGTCGCGCTGCGCGCCGCCTTCGTCGCCGCACGCGCCGGCCGCCAGGTCTGCGTGCTGGCGCCGACGACCCTGCTGGTCGAACAGCACGCGAAGAATTTTGCCGACCGCTTCGCCGGCTTTCCGATCCGCGTCGGCGCGCTGTCGCGCATGCGCACGACCAGGGAGCAGAACGCGTTGCTGCAGGAAATGGCCGACGGTCGTCTCGACGTCGTCATCGGCACGCACCGCCTGCTGCAGGAGGACGTGCACTTCAAGAACCTGGGCCTGGTCATCGTCGACGAGGAACACCGCTTTGGCGTGCGCCACAAGGAACGGCTGAAGAATCTGCGTGCCGAGGTCGACCTGCTGACGCTGACCGCGACACCGATCCCACGCACGCTGAACATGAGCCTGGCCGGACTGCGCGAGCTGTCGATCATCGCGACACCGCCGGCGTCGCGGCTGTCAATCAAGACCTCGGTGTCGGAATGGAGCAACGCGCTGGTGCAGGAAGCCTGCCTGCGCGAGTTGCGCCGCGGCGGGCAGATCTTCGTGCTGCACAACGAAGTGCGTGACATCGAGTCGTTCAGCCGCAAGCTGCAGGAGCTGGTGCCCGAAGGCCGCGTGCGCTACGCGCACGGCCAGATGCGCGAGCGCGAACTCGAGCAGGTCATGCTCGATTTCTATCACCAGCGCTTCAACGTCCTGGTGTGCACGACGATCATCGAATCCGGCATCGACGTACCGACCGCCAACACGATAGTCATCGACCGCGCCGACCAGTTCGGCCTGGCGCAGCTGCACCAGCTGCGCGGCCGCGTCGGCCGCAGCCACCATCGCGGCTATGCGTACCTGATGGTGCCGAGCCGGCGTGCGCTCAATGCAGACGCGCAGAAGCGGCTGGAAGCGATCGAGACCCTCGGCGATCTCGGCTCCGGTTTCGCGCTGGCGACGCAGGACCTCGAAATCCGCGGCGCCGGCGAACTGCTCGGCGCCGAACAGTCCGGGCAGATCGAGGAAGTCGGCTTCACGCTGTACGCGGAACTGCTGACGCGGGCGGTCAAGGCGATCAAGACCGGCAAGCTCGACGACACACCGTTCGGCCGCGCCGGCTGCGAGGTCGATCTGGGTGCCGCCGCCCTGATCCCGGATGTTTACATCCCCGACGTGCATACGCGCCTGACGCTGTACAAGCGCATCGCCGAAGCCGCGGATGAAACGGAGCTGCGCGAGCTGAAGGTCGAGATGATCGACCGCTTCGGCCTGCTGCCGCCGCCCTGCGAGCGCCTGTTCGAAGCCGCCGAACTGCGCGTCAGCGCGCAGGCGCTCGGCCTCAAGCGCATCCGCGCCGGCAGCCCGTCGATCACCATCGAATTCGGGGCGCAGCCGCGCGTCGATCCGGCCAAGATGATCCGCCTGATCCAGGCGCAGCCCAAGGTCTACAGGCTCGAAGGTCAGACGCGCCTGCATTGCTTTGGCAACTTCGACGCCGTCGAATCGCGCGCGCCGCGCGCGCAGGAGCTGTTGGCTACACTGCGCCCGAGCTGAGATCGGACCCTAAGGCGATGGAGAACATGAAACACCGCGTGCGCGCACCTCTCTTTGCACTGGCACTGGCCTTTTTCAGCCTGCCCGCGCTGGCCGAGACCTACCGCGTCGACCTGATCGTCTTTCTCGACCGATACGCCTCGGGCGAGTCGGGTCATGCACCGGTCGCTCCCGCCGAAAATGCGATCGCGCTCGATGACAGCGCCGCGCTGACTGCGGCCGGTATCACGCTGCTGCCGGATGCGGAGTTCGGTTTGCAGCAGCAATGGACGCAGCTGCGCAACGCCGCACGCTTCCAGCCGCTGATTCGCCTGGCATGGACGCAAAAGGATCCCCCCTCCGACCGCGGCCCGGCGCTCAAGCTGCGCCAGGGTCAATTGCTTGACGTCTTCGACCCGTTGACCGCGAGCGCCTATACGCTCGCACCGGTCGACGGCAGCGTCGCGCTGCTGCTGAACCGCTACCTCCAGGTCGACGCCGACCTGCGCTACACGGTTCCGTCCGGCGACGGCTTCGTGCAGTACGAGCTGCGCGAGCGGCGCCGCATGCGCCGCGACGAGCTCCATCACCTCGACAGCGCCAAGCTCGGCATCGTCGCGAAAGTCTCGCGCGTCGACCGTTAAGCACTTGGGCGGAATCGACCGCCAACAGCAGTCCAGCCGCGCTGCAGGCCGACGAGCCGAAGGGCATGCGCTGTCCGGAGCCTTGGGCTATGCTAGGAACAAATCGGGTCTTTCGCTTTCTGGCGCAAGTTGTCGATCAGGCCGTAGCACCCTGAACCGGGCATAACCAGCTCGTATGCAGGGGAGTACGCGTCGGACCGGCAGCGAACAATGAGGAGACTACGATGAGATTGACACGGCACTTCTTCATCAGTGATGACCTTGATGATCTGGAGCACCTCGAAGAGGAGCTCGAGCGTGCGGGAATCGTGACGCCGCAGATCCACGTGCTGACCAACGACGACAGTGCCGCGGAACAGCACAACCACCTGCACCAGGTGGTGTCGTTCATGAAGAAAGACATCATCCATTCGACGCTGCTCGGGGCTCTGATCGGCGCCTGCGCGGCGATCCTGGTCCTCGTCGTCGCCTACAGCGCGGGCTGGACGGACACGCCGGCCGGATGGCTGCCGTTCGTGTTCCTTTCCGTGGTGCTGCTCGGCTTCCTGACCTGGGAAGGCGGGCTGCTCGGCATCCAGAAGCCGAACCTGCACTTCCGGCAGTTCGGGCAGGCGCTCAAGGACGGCAAGCACGTGTTCTTCGCCGATCTGGAACCCGAGCAGGGCAAGATTCTCAACGAAAGCATCAAGAGCCACCCGCGGCTCAAGGCGGCGGGCACGGCCGTAGGGTCGCCGCACTGGATCGTGTTCTGGCAGCACCGGCTGACGCAGTTCTTCGTCAAGACCTGGCCGTAAGCCGGCGCCCGCACGCCACACACCCCGCCGCCGATCGGCGGCGGGGTCGCTTTCGTTTCAATTGAGAAAGTAGCGAAGCCGTGCGAGCAAGGTGTAGTGGGCCTCGAGCGTCATCAGTCCCATCAGGAACAGCAGCACGCCGGGTGGAATCAGGATCGCGCAGGCGATGGCCATCCGCTCCCACGCCATGTGCATGAAGATCGAGACGATCAATCCGGCCTTGAGCATCATGAACAGGCAGATCAGGAACCACCTGAGGAGGCCCTCGAAGCCGACATAGTCGACCAGGTAGGAGAACGCGCTCAATACGAACAGCAGTCCCCAGATCCAGAGGTAAATGCCGATCGGATGCTGCTGCTGGGCTTGAACGTGCGCCATGGCTGCCTCCTACCACAGATAGAAGAACGCGAAGATGAACACCCAGACCAGGTCGACGAAGTGCCAGTACAGCCCCAGCGTCTCGACCATCTCGTAACGGCCTTTGCGTCCGGTCAGAAAGCCGGGCCGCTCGTCGTCGAGGGCACCGCGGATCACCTTGGTCGCCATGACGATCAGGAACAGCACGCCGATGCTGACGTGCGTGCCGTGAAAGCCGGTGATCATGAAAAACGTGGAGCCGAACTGCGGCGCGCCCCAGGGATTGGTCCAGGGGCGCACACCCTCCATGATCAGCTTGGTCCATTCGAACGCCTGCATGCCGACGAACGAAGCACCGAGCATGGCGGTGAGCACCAGCAGGATCGCCGTGACCTTGCGGTTCTTCTCGTAGCCGAACTTGACGGCCAGCGCCATCGTGCCGCTGCTGCTGATCAGGATGAAGGTCATGATCGCGATCAGCAGCAGCGGCACGTTGGTCTGGCCGATATGCAGCGAGAACACCTGGCTGGGATTCGGCCAAGGATCGGCCGTGGAGATGCGCACGGTCATGTAGCTGACCAGGAAGCACGCGAACACAAAAGTGTCGCTGAGCAGGAAGATCCACATCATCGCCTTGCCCCAGGGCACATGCTTGAACGCCCGCTGGTCGGAGCCGAAGTCGGAGACCAGGCCCTTCAGGCCCGGGCTCAGTACCGGCGCAGCTTCAGCCTCGTTTGCCATTGACTTGCCCCCTAGCCGCGACACCAGCCGTACAGCGGCACGGCACCGACGAACAGCACGCTGTACAGGACGATCCAGACGAACAACAGGTAATGCCAGTACACCGCGCACAAGGCGATGCTTTCGCGAAGCCGGGACAGCGGCGCGCCGCGCCGGAACGCCACGACGGCCCTCGTCAGGACGACCAGCCCGCCGAGAAGATGCGCACCGTGGAGGAAGCTCATCATCAGGAAGAACGCACTGCCGACGTAGTCCGTCATGTAATAGCCGGCGGCCATCAGTTCGCGCCACAGCAGGTACTGACCCGCCATGAACGCGACGGTACAGCCGACTCCCAGGGCAAGCGCCAACCAGAATGCGTCGCGCCAGAACGCACCCGGACGTTCGCGCTTCACGGACGTCCAGGCGATCTGCAAGCCGAGACTGCCGATCACCAGCAGGCCCGTGTTGACCCAGGCCAGCTGCGGATGCGGCAGGAAACGCCACTCCGCGCTGGCGGCCATGCGCATCATGTAGGCGCTGATGGTCAATGCAAAGACCGACGTGACGACCGCCAGAAACACGCCCAGCGCGACGCGCGGCGCGGTCACGCCGGCCGGCACGGAGCGCAGCGGGACAACGTGTCCCGACGCTGCAACCCATGGCGTGTCGGCGATGGACTGGCGAATCAGCCAGCCCGAGAAGACGGCCATCAACGTCGCCAGCAGGATCAGCGTCAGGGTCACGCGTGCACCCCGGTGCCGCCGTCCGGCGCGGGCTCCACCCGCTCCGGTGGGACGTTCTGTGGAATGAAATCGTCTTTCGCACCGGGCACGCTGTAGTCGTAGGCCCATCGGTAGACGACCGGCAATTCAGGGCCGAAGTTGCCGTGGTGCGGCGGCGTATGCGGCGTCTGCCACTCCAGCGTCGTCGCGTTCCACGGGTTGGGGCCTGCCTCGTCGCCGTTGCGCAGGCTCCACGCGAGGTTGAACAGGAACAGGATCTGCGTCAGCGCGACGATGATCGCGGCGATCGTGATGAAGGCATTGAGCGTCTGTACCGAGTCGGTGATGAACGAGGTGTCGCCGTAGGCGTAGTAGCGGCGCGGCACGCCCTGGAAGCCCAGGTAGTGCATCGGGTAGTAGATCGCGTAGGTACCGACGAACGTCATCCAGAAGTGGATCTTGCCGGCGGTCTCGTTGAGCATGCGCCCGGTGATCTTCGGATACCAGTGATAGATCGCACCGAAGATCACCATGATCGGCGCGACGGCCATGACCATGTGGAAGTGCGCGACGACGAAGTAGGTGTCCGACAGCGGCACGTCGACCGTGACGTTGCCGAGGAACAGTCCGGTCAGGCCGCCGTTGACGAAGGTGAAGATGAAGCCGATCGCGAACAGCATCGGCACCGTCAGGTGGATATTGCCGCGCCACAGCGTCAGCACCCAGTTGTAGACCTTGAGCGCCGTCGGCACGGCGATGATCAGCGTGGTCGTAGCGAACAGAAAGCCAAATCCCGGGTTCATGCCGCTGACGTACATGTGATGCGCCCAGACCACGAAGCTCAACGCGCCAATGGCGACGATCGCCCAGACCATCATGCGATAGCCGAAGATATTGCGGCGCGCGTGCGTGGAGATCAGATCGGAAACGATGCCGAACGCCGGCAGCGCGACGATGTAGACCTCGGGATGGCCGAAGAACCAGAACAGATGCTGGAACAGCAAGGGGCTGCCGCCGGCATGGCTGGACTGCTCGCCCAGGTTCACGATTGCGGGCACGAAGAAACTGGTACCGAGCAGCCGGTCGAGCAGCATCATCAGCGAAGCCACGAACAGCGCCGGGAAGGCCAGCAGTGCGAGCACGGTCGCCATGAAGATGCCCCAGACCGTCAGTGGCAGGCGCATCAGCGTCATGCCACGAGTGCGCGCCTGCAGCACGGTGACGACATAGTTGAGACCACCCATCGTGAAGCCGACGATGAACAGAATCAGCGACAGCAGCATCAGCACGATGCCACCGTCAACGCCGGGCGTACCGGCGCTGATCGCCTGCGGCGGGTACAAGGTCCAGCCGGCGCCGGTCGGACCGCCGGTCACGAAGAAGCTCGAGACCAGCACCAGCACCGCGGCCAGGTAGACCCAGTAGCTGAGCATGTTCAGGTACGGGAATACCATGTCGCGCGCGCCGCACATCAGCGGGATCAGGTAATTGCCGAAGCCGCCGAGAAACAGCGCGGTCAGCAGGTACACGACCATGATCATGCCGTGCATCGACACCGCCTGCAGATAGTTGCCGGGATCGATCAGGGAAAAAGTGTCCGGGAAGCCGAGCTGCAGGCGCATCACGATCGACAGGCCCAGCGCCACCAGGCCGATCGCCGTGGCGGTGATCCCGTACTGCACGGCGATGACCTTGGCGTCCTGGGACCAGATGTACTTGCCGACGAAGCTGTGCGGATGGACCAGATCCATCTCCTCGACTTCGGCCGGCGGAGCGGACGACAGCGCGTCATATGCGGTGTGAGCCATCAGTTGCTCCTCTGCGCCAACGACGCACGGACATCCGCCACCGTGCGCGAATCAGACGAAAGCGTGTTGATGTAGGCGACGACGTCGTCGGCCGCCTGATCGTCCTTCAGAATCCTCGACATCTCCGCCATCTGCCAGCCGTACAGATCGTCGGCGTGACGGCCGCGGATGCCCTGCTTGAAGTTGTCGAGCTGCCGCAGCAGATACCAGTCGCTCATGCCCGCGAGGCGCGGCGCGTTGGTCGCCTGGATGCCCTGTCCGGCGCCGCCGTGGCAGGCACCGCACGTGCGATAGATGCGCGCTCCGCGTGTCGGACTGCCGGCGACCGAAGCCTCGGCGGCCTGATCCGGCAGAGTTTCGACGTAGGCCCCGAGGTTCGCCATTGCAGTACGGTCGGCCAGCATGTTCGCGAAAGCGCGCATCTGCTGACCCAGCGCATCGTCCTGATGCGCCCCGCGCAGGCCGCCCTTGAAGTTCTGCAGCTGCCGGACCAGATACCACGCCGGCTGGCCCGCGAGCTTGGGCGCATTCACGGCCTGGTTGCCCTCGCCCTGTGCGCCGTGACAGGCAGTGCAGGGCGCAAACAGCGACTTGCCGGCGGTCGACTCGCCCGGAACGCGCGCCGCAATCTCGGCGTACGTCGGCTGCTGCGCAATCCATTCGTCGAAGGCTGCCTGCTCGACGACATCAACGGCCCCCCGCATGGCGAAATGGGCGAAGCCGCAGAGTTCCGCACAGAGAACCTCGTAGCGCCCGGTGCGCGTCGGCGTCAGCCAGAAATAGGACACCTGCCCCGGAACCAGATCCATCTTGGCGCGGAACTGGGTGACCTGGAAGTTGTGCAGCACGTCCTTGGACCGCAACGCCGTCTTGACCGGCCGGCCGATCGGAAGCCGGATGATGGGACTGCTGATCAGAACGTCGTCCTGGCCACGCGGATCGTTGCGATCCATGCCGAACGGATTGTCGTCGTCGACGAGACGGGCATCGATCGTGCCGAGCGCACCGTCCTTGCCGGGGTAGCGGTAGCTCCAGTGCCACTGCTGCCCGACCACCTCGATTTCGGTGGCATCCTCGGGAACCTGCACGAATGACGCCCAGACGATCAGGCCCGGCGCCAGCAGGGCCGCGATACCGAGCGTCGTCACGCCGGTGAGCCAGATTTCCAGCTTCTTGTTCTCCGGTTCGTAGTGCGCGCGCCGATCGCTCCGGTGCCGGTAACGAATGATCGCGTAGGCCATGAACAGGTTGACTGCGGCGAAGACCAGGCCAGTCACCCAGAACGTGATGCTGATGGTGTCATCCATCGAACCCCAGTTGGACGCCAGCGGCGTCAGATACCACGGGCTCAGGAAGTGAAACAGCACCGAGCCGAGCAACAGCAAGATCAACGCAACGGCAATGGCCATGCGGCGTCCTCCGAACATGCGCTGCGTGCGTGCAGAAAGATCGGGGACGAACGCCTTCCCGTCGTTCGTTCGTGCGAGCCGGGAAACGTGATCGTGCGAGAAGCGCGGGGCCGCCCTCCCCCTGCATCCATGGCTGGCGCCATGGGTGTGCGTAGCGAAAAGCCGACCGTGTCAGCTACTTGCGGCAACGCGACCATGCTTACTCCCTGGGTGAAGGCCCTGGGTGTACGAGGCGGCCCTAGTCTGGCAAACAAACCTGATCGGACTCAAGTCGGTCCCGGGAAACGCCGAACAATGCCAAGCCGTCAGCGCTTCATTCGCGGAGGGCCTGTCCGTCAAACAGCGCGTCAGTCAACCAGCGCGGCGGCGTAGTGGTCGACCAGAAGCAAGGTGAAGATCCCCATCAGATAGACGATCGAATAGCCGAACGTCCGCATCGGCAGTCCCGGCTGCGGCGCGTACTTCAGGCGGATCGCGTAGACCAGGAAGACCGCATCAAGAGCCAGTGCGCCGATCAGATACAGCCGGCCGGACATGCCGGTCGCGTACGGCAGCAGCGTGACGGCCGTCAGCAGGATGGTGTAGAGCAGCACCTGCGTCCGTGTGTGCGGGATGCCGTGCGTGACCGGCAGCATCGGGATACCTGCCTTGGCGTATTCGTCGCAGCGTTCGATCGCCAACGCCCAGAAGTGCGGCGGTGTCCAGACGAAAATGATCGCGAACAGCGCCAGCGCGTGCATGTGCACGTCGCCGGTCACGGCCGCCCAGCCCAGCACCGGCGGTGCGGCACCGGCGGCCCCGCCGATGACGATGTTCTGCGGCGTCGCGCGCTTCAGATACAGCGTGTAAATGCCCGCGTAGCCGATCAAGGTGCACAGCGTCAGCAGCGCGGTCAGCGGATTCACCAGGAACCACAGCACCGCGAATCCGATCAGGCCGATCGCCGCGGCAAACGCGACCGACTGGGCAACCGTCAACGTCCCGGTCACCAACGGCCGACCGCAGGTGCGCGCCATGCGCGCGTCGATATTGCGGTCGATGATCTGATTCACCGCCGCCGCCGACGCCGCCTGCAGCGCGATCCCGATCGTGCCCCACAGCAACGCTGACGACGGCGGCAATCCCGGCGCCGCCAGAAACATGCCGACGATTGCAGTGAAGACGATCAGCATGACCACGCGCGGCTTGCACAGCTCGTAGTACTCACGCAGCCGGACCCGGGTCCCGGCGATTTCGCTCAGCCTGTCTGCAATCGCGGTCAACTCAGTTCTCCCGGGGTGCAAGCCAGCAGCGGTTCGATTGCTCGATCGAGGCCCATAGTAGCGCCGCTTCGGCAGATGAAACTTGATTTCCGCAACGACCGACGCTCATGATATGAGATATGACTCACTTGTCATATTCAGAGTGAACAGCCTCTCCGCACCCCTCACCCAACGCTCGCGACCGCTGACCGCGCGCGGCGAAGCGACGCTGCGCCGGCTGCTCGATGCCGCCGAGGTCGAATTCGCTGAACGCGGCTTCCACGCAGCGTCGGTCAGCTCGATTACCGTGCGCGCGAACGTCAGCCAGGGCACGTTCTACATCTATTTCCCGAGCAAGGAAGCGATCTTCGGCGCGCTGGTCGACGAGATCGGTCACGCCCTGCGCAAGCACATGGCACTGGCCGTCGCCGACGACACGGATCCGCTGGTGGCCCAGCGTGACGGCCTGGAGGCATTCCTCGACTTCGTGCAGCGCCACCCCGGCCTGTACCGCATCGTCCAGGAGTGCCAGTTCGTCGACGAGCCGGCCTTCCGCACCTACTACGAGCGCCTTGCCGAGGGTCTGTCACGCGCGCTCGATCGCGATGCTGGCACCGGCGCCTTTGCGCCCGGCGATGGCCAGGTGCGCGCCTGGGCGATCATGGGCATCGGCCATTTCCTGGGCCTGCGCCATTGCCTGTGGCAGCAGAAACGGCCGGGGAAGGCGGTGATGGACGAGGTGATGTCCTTTATCAGCGAGGGCATCGCCGCGAAGGTCACCGTTCACCGGGGAGAGCGCCGTCGATGATCCTGCGTGGCCTCGGCGTGTATCTGCCCGCGCAGCGCCAGACTGCGGCGGACATTGCCGCTGCGAGCGGTGTGCCGGAAGCGGTCGTGTGCGACAAGCTCGGTATCCGCGCCAAGACCGTCCCCGGTCCCGAGGATCACAGCAACGCGATGGGCATCCGCGCGGCCCGCGCCGCACTCGCCGACGCCCGCATCGCGCCCGAACAGATCGATGTGCTGATCTCGATCACCGAGGAACACAAGGAGTACCCGGTATGGACCGCGGGCATCCATGCCGCGCACGCGCTCGGCGCGACGCGCGCCTACGCCTATGACGTCGGACAGAAATGCGGCACTGCGGTGCTCGCGCTCAAGCTCGCACGCGATGCACTGGCCGCCAACCCGGAGATGAACGCGGTGCTGATCGCCGGCGGCTACCGCAACTGCGATCTGGTCGACTACCGCGATCCGGCGACGCGCTTTCTCAACAACCTCGCCGCCGGTGGCGGCGCGGCCGTGGTGACGCGCGAAGGCCCCGGCTTCGAGATCCTCGGCGCCGGCTTCCACACCGACGGCAGCTTCTCCGAAGACGTCATCGTTCCGGTCGGCGGCACGCGCGAACCGCTGACCGCCGCCAACCTGGATCGCTTCCGCTTCACCGTGCCCGACCCGGAGCGCATGAAGGCCCGCCTCGAAGAACGCTCGCTGAGCAATTTCGTCGCGGTGATCCGCGAGGCCTGCGAACGTAGCGGCGTGCGCAGCGAAGACCTTGCCTACGTCGCGATGCTGCACATGAAGCGCAGTGCGCACGAAGCCGTGCTCGCACGCATCGGCGTGCCGGCACAGCGTTCGATCTATCTGAGCGACTACGGCCACATCGGCCAGATCGATCCGCTGCTGTCGCTGCTGCTGGCGCGCGACCAGAGGCGGCTGCGTGACGGCGACGCAATCGTGCTGTGCGCCGCCGGCATCGGCTATGTCTGGAACGCGCTATGTCTGCGCTATCGCGCGCCATGAGCGGCATCGAACTGCTCCATCCCCCCGCAGTGCGCGACGCGCGTCCCGCGCTGTGGCACGACGGGCGCTGGTACAGCCACCGCGAACTGGACGAACGCGCGGCGCACCTGGCTGCGGTGCTGGCTGCGCAGGGCATCGGCAAGGGCGATCGCGTCGCCATCCTCGCGTACAACCACCTCGCGCATATCGATCTGCTGCTGGCGGCGCCGCGCCTGGGCTTCGTGTTCACACCGCTGAACTATCGGCTGAGCGAAGCCGAACAACGCGAGCTGATGCGGCGCGTCGCACCGCGTCTGATGCTGGCGGACACGCATCATGCCGCCACGGCTGCGATGCTCGGCGCGCCGGTGTGGTCCCTCGACCTGCACGAGTCCCGGCTTGCCGCCGCGCCGGCCGCGATGACCGCCACGGCGGTGAGTCGCGACGACATCCACATGCTGCTGTGCACCGGCGGCAGCACCGGCATTCCCAAGGCCGCGCGCATCACCTACCGGCAGATCCTTGCCAACAATCGCAACACCATCGAAGGCTGGGACCTGCGTGCCGACGACTGCGCGATCCAGGCCACGCCCTGCTTCCACGCCGCGCTCAACGTGTTCACGACGCCGCTGCTCGCACTCGGTGGCCGCATTGCGCTGCTCGACCAGTTCGAGCCGGGCCGCTACCTGCAGGCGCTCGAACACAGCGGCGCGACGCTGATGTTCATGGTGCCGACGATGTACCAGATGCTTGCCGAGCATCCACGATTTGCCACAGCGGATTTCTCGCGCGTGCGCTGGGCGATCTCCGGCGGCGCACCCTGCCCGGCACCGCTGCGCGAGCGCTATGCGGCGCGCGGCCTGCGCTTCCGCCAGGGCTACGGCATGACCGAGGCCGGTGTGAACTGTTTCCGCCTGCCCCTGCACGAGGCACAGCAGCACCCCGACTCGGTCGGCTATCCGCTGCCGTACACGCAGGCGGTGATCCGCCACGCCGACGGCACGCTCTGCGCGGACGAGGAGGTTGGCGAACTGACGCTCGCCGGCGAGCATGTCTGCGCGGGCTACGACGGCCGCGACGAGGAGTGGCGCCAGGTATTCATCGACGGCTGGCTTTGGACCGGTGACCTGGCGCGCCGCGACGCCGCCGGCCGCCACTTCATCGTCGGTCGCCGCAAGGAGATGTACATCTCCGGCGGCGAGAACGTGTATCCGACCGAGGTCGAAGCGGCGCTGGCGCAACTGCCCGGCGTCGCCGAGTGCGCAGTCGTTGGCGTGCCCGACGCACGCTGGGGCGAGGTGGGCCTGGCCGCCGTGCGCCTCGCCGCCGGCACGCAGGCCGATGCGCAGATGCTGCGCAGTCAACTCAAGCAACACCTGGCCGGCTACAAGCTGCCGCGCCATTTCCTGTTTCTCGACGAATTACCCAAGAGCGGAGCGGGCAAGCTTCTGAAGCCCGAAATCCGCCGCATCCATGAACGTGCGTCCGGAGGTTTGCATGAGGGGAGTCACCCGCGCGAGTAGCGCCGCGCTGCTGCTAATGGCGTCGGCTGCGCAGGCCGATGTCGCGGACACCGCGCTCGGCCGCTATCTGCCGCTGTACCCCGGCCTGTACGTCGACCTGAGCTACGCCCAGGACGAGCGCGACCGCGTGTTCGACGCCGATGGCGAGGAACAGGACACGGCGACACCGTCGCTGCCGGACCCCACCCGCTCCCCGCTGCGCGAAGCGCAGGCGCGCTTCGCCTGGACCTTTCCGTTGTTCGAAAGCCAGAACATTCCGTTCCTGTCGTCGCGCCTGCACACCGCGCGCGTGACGCTGCGCCATCTCGGCACCGAGACGCGTGGCGGTCTGGTGGACTTCATCGACAGCCGTGACGATCTGGCCAACAACGGCAGCGGCATCGGCGACACGACGCTGGAATTCGGCAGCTTTCTATGGGGCGGCCGCGACTGGCGCAGCGAAGGCAGCACGCCCGGCAACGCCGGCCTGCTGCTGCTCGGCGTCAACGTGCCGACCGGCGTCTACGAGCACGAGGCGCCGACCAACGCCGGCAGCAATCACTGGGCGTTCCACGCGCAGCTCGGCGCCGCATGGCGCCCCTGGTCCGGTGCCTTGCTCGAAACCGGCGCGGGCTATCGCGTCCACCTGGTCAACTACGAGCCGCAGTTCGGTGGCCTGGCGCCGTCCGAGCAGGGCGACGACGCCTGGTTCGATCTGAGCCTGGGTCAGCGCCTGCTGCCGGGCCTGCATCTGAGCGCTTCGCTGAGCGACCGTCACGGCCAGGCCAATCTCTATGAGGATCCGCAGTACGCGCCCAACGCACCGACTCCGCCGGCCACCGTGCCGGAGTCGGACAATTTCCCGACGCCGGGCCGCTACGAGGACGACGGCACGTCGCTGCGCACGGCCGGTCTGGCGCTGCACTGGTTCGTTGCGCAGCGCCTGCTGGTGTCCGCCAGCTATGTGCACCCACTGTCCGGGCGCAGCGGCGAGTTCGACCTGCCATTCACCAACCGCCAGCCGGCGGGCTGCATCGAAGGCGCCGCCAACTGCACGACCAGCGAAGGTGAGACCGCGCATGTCGACGGGCTTGGCCCCGCACGCAGCTATGCCTCGGACCGCTGGGCTTTGAGCCTGCGCTACAACTTCGGACAGGGGGATGCGTTCACATGCGTCGGCTGCTCCCGCTAGTCGCAGCGCTTGCGATCGGCCTGCCCGGCACCGCAAAGGCCGGCATCGTCTTCACGCCACACCTGTCCGAGTATTCGCGCCTCGCGCCCGGCCAGTACACGGAATTCACGCTGATCACGACCGAGATCGAGGAGGTCTACAACCGCGAAGGCGATACGGTGCACGTCGGTTCGCCGTTCATACCGCCCGGCGACAGCGTCGACGCGACGCTGTTGCTGCTCAAGTACCTGTGGATCGGCAATGTCTTCCGCGACACCGACATCTGGTACCTGAACGACCATCCGCAGTTCTGCCGCATCATCGGCAATCTCGGCCACCAGCAGGCCACCGGCAAGGCAGTGACGCGCGACCTCACCGCCGGCCAGCACTCCGGCGCGAGCGGCCTGGGCGATCTGTTCGGCCTGTGCGGCATCTACGGCGAAGAGCATCGCTGGGGTCCGGTCAAGTTCAGCCCGCTGCTGGCGACGACGGTGAAATTCCCGGTCGGCCGCTACGACACCGACGCCCTGCTCAATACCGGCACGAACTACTGGAGCGTGATCCCGCAGTTCGCGTTTCACAGCGAGCTGTTCGGGCGCGTCTACATCGACGGCACCTTCGCCTGGCAGTTCAACGGCGACAACGACGATCCGTCCTTCGGCGGCCTGACGCCGACCCAGCCGGCCGACGTGCGCAACATCGAGGTCAATGCGGCGTGGAAGTTCAGCGAGCACTGGTTCGCCGACATCGGCTGGTCACACCGCCGGTCGGTCGGACCGAACCGCTATGAAAAATACTCCCTCAACCTGAAGGATCAGCCGCTGCCGCCGACCAGCGCCTGCAACTCATCCGCAGAGCTGCTCGGGGTCGTCGTGCCGCCCGAGATCTGCAACTCGGCCGAGTATTTCTATCTCAAGCCGCGCCCCGGCCCCTATGAGGATCGCGGCATCGAAGGCACGCTGCTGACGGCGGGCATCTACTACGTCTACCGCACCTCGACCGTCCTCAACCTGCGCATTGCCCAGCCGATCTCCGGCCGCGGCGGCCAGATCGACGCGACCTACGACGTCTACGCGCAGGATCCGGACAGCCCGGGCGCGACGCCGATTCCCGGCGCTGAGCAGACATCGACGCAGAACGCGGTGCAGGAGGCGGCCGCGGTATCGGCATCGCCGTACCTGGAGCTGCGCATGGTCTACCTGTTCTGGGCACCGTGAGGACGCGCACATGAAGACCTTGCATCGCTTCGCCCTGGCGCTGCCGCTGTGCCTGGCCACCGCCTGCGCGCCGCGCGAGTGGCTGCTGCCGAAAATCGGCATCGACTCACCGCAGCTGCGCGATTTCCCCGCCGGCTTCACGCCACCCGTGTCCACCGAAACCGGGCGGCCGATGCCGGGCTTCGGCGGCACGGGCGAGACGCTGCAGCACACGCCGGTGATCTTCATCCACGGCAACACCGTGTCGGCGCGTTTCTGGCTGCCGGCGCGCGAATACTTCCTTGACGCCGGCTACCAGCCCAACGAGCTGTGGGCGCTGGGCTACGGCTGGGACAACGTGCGCTACTTCGACAGCAACGACCTTTCGGTCGAGAGCATCGAGCGCATCGTCGACAGCGTGACCGGATACCTGTCGAAGACCAGCGGCCGCGAGGTGCGCCAGGTCGACATCGTCGCCCACTCGCTGGGCGTGACCCTGGTGCGCCAGTGGATGAAACAGACCAACAGCTGGCACCGCGTGCGCAACTTCGTCGCTGCGTGCGGTGCCAACGACGGCGTCTGGACCGCGTGGCCGGACGCGCGCGGACAGAACCGCGTCGTGTCTTACGAGTTGGCGCCGGACAGCCCCTGGCTTGCACAGCTCAATCGCGGCGGCGAAACGCCGGGACCGACGCGCTACATGACGCTGTACGACGGCAGCGGCTGGGGCGACGCGCTGTTCCCGTCGCCGACGCAGGACAGCCCCGCACTCGAGGGCGCGCACAACCTTGCGTTCAACCGTGAGCACGGCACCTACTTCGATCATCTGGAGCTGCCGCGCGTACCCGAGACGATGAAGGTCATCGTCGACTTCCTGCGTGCAGCGCCCGAGCCGCTGCCGGTGGAAGCCGCGCCGACGATCGTCCGCGACGGCGACCTGCTGCGCGCCGACCAGGCGGACGCGCAGCTCTACTGCGCCACCGGTGGCGACTCCCCCTCGCGGGCCAATGCGGCACAGGAGCGCGTGACGCTTACGGCCGGACAGCTGACGACCTGCTTCGCGCACAGCGCGCGCAGCGGCTGGTCCAGCCCGATGGCGCATTTCAAGCCGGCCACAGAGACCGCCGGCGATGCACCGCTGACGCTGCATGCCGAGCCGGCGCCGGGCGCCTACGAGCAGCCGCAGTCCATCACGCTCAGCGCGAGTGATCCGGATGCTTATGTCGTCTACAGCATCGCTGGCTCTCCGGGCACCGGCGCGCCGCTGTATCGCGCGCCGGTTTACATCGCCGGGCCGGTGCGCCTGCAGGCGCAGGCGATCGCAGCAGACGGCCGCACCAGCGAACCGTTGGTACTGGACTACGACATCAGCCTCGAACGGGTCGAGCGCCGCCATACGCTGCAGCGCCAGTACGAGCCCGACACCGAAATCACCTCCATCGCACAACGCAAAAAAGGCCGATGACCGCTCCCACCTCTCCTCTCAAGGCCGTCGTCACCGGCGGCACCGGCGCCATCGGCACCGAGATCTGCCGCACCCTCGCACAAGCCGGCCTGCAAGTCGTCGCGCTCGGCCATCCGAGCGAGGCCGAGCGTATTCCCGAGTGGACGCGCGCACGTGCCGCCGAAGGCCTGGACATCGGCGTCGAGCTCGCCGATCTCGCCGATGCCGACGGCGCGTCGCAGGCGATGCAGGCGGCACAGAAACGGCTCGGTCAGATCGACGTGCTGGTCAACGCCGCCGGCATCACTCGCGACGCGCGCTTCGCCAAGATGACGCTGGAGCAGTGGCGCGCGGTGCTGGGCTCGAACCTCGACAGCGTGTTCCACTGCTGCAAGCCGGTGTTCGCCGAGATGTGTGCGCGCGGCTTCGGCCGCATCGTCAACATCGCCTCGGTCAACGGCCAGAAAGGCCAGTTCGGACAGGCGAACTACTCGGCGGCGAAAGCCGGCATGCACGGCTTCACGATGGCCCTGGCGCAGGAAGGGGCGCGCCAGGGCGTGACCGTCAACACCGTCTCGCCCGGCTATGTGCGCACGCCGATGACCGCGGCGATCAAGCCCGAGGTGCTGCAGACCATCGTTGCCCAGGTGCCGGTCGGGCGCATGGCCGAACCGCAGGACATCGCGCGCGTCGTCGCCTTTCTCTGCGCGGCGGAATCCGGCTACATCACCGGGGCGAACATTCCGGTGAATGGCGGCCTGTACATGTCGGCGTGAGGCCGCAGGAGATCACGCCGGTGAGCAGTTCCGTATCCCGCAGCCAGATCCTGATCGTCGCCGCCGCGGCGCTGGGCTACTTCGTCGACCTTTACGACATCGTCATCTTCGGCGTCGTGCGCGTCACCTCGCTCTCTGAACTGGGTCTGACCGGCGACGACGGCACCCGATGGGGCATCACCCTGCTGAACTTGCAGATGATCGGCATGCTTGCCGGGGGCTTTCTATGGGGCGTGATCGGCGACCGCATGGGGCGACGCTTCGCGCTGCTGGCGACGATCACACTGTACTCGTTCGCCAATCTCGCCAACGCCTTCGTCGGCACAGTCGAGCAATACGCGGCCCTGCGCCTTCTGGCGGGTGTTGGTCTGGCCGGAGAACTCGGTGCCGGCGTCACGCTGATTGCCGAGCTGCTGCCGAAGAACCGGCGCGGCTACGGCACGACGATCATCGCCTTCCTCGGCCTGCTCGGCGCGCTGACCGCCTCGTTCAGCGGCGACCTGCTGCCCTGGCGCGCGACCTATGCGCTCGGCGGCTGCCTCGGACTGCTGGTGCTCGCGCTGCGCTGGGTCGTGCTGCGGGAATCCGCGATGTTCGAAGAGCAGAAGGCGCGCGGCGGCGGTCAGGCGCGGCTGCTGCTGACGCGACCGCGTCTGGCGCTGCGCTTTCTCGCGGTCACGGCCGTCGGCGTGCCGATCTGGTACGCCTCCGCGCTGTTCGTGAACTTCGCGCCCGAGTTCGGCAAAGAGCTGGGCCTGACGACGCCGCTCGCCGTAGCGGCAGTGCTGCGCTGGCAGTCGATCGGGCTGGCGCTGGGCAGTGCCCTGTCCGGTGTGATCAGCGAAGCGCTGCGCAGCCGCAAGCGCGTGATCGGCGCCTGTCTCGTAGCGATGGCCCTGCTGACCGCGGTGCTGCTGCTGACGCCTGGCCTGACGGCGACCGCGTATTGCCTGCTGATGTTCGCGATGGGCCTGGCGCAGGGTTACTGGACCGTGTTCCTCGGCATCGGCGCCGAGCAGTTCGGCACCAATGTGCGGGCGACAGTGTCGACCTCGGTGCCCAATCTCGTGCGCGCCGCGACCGTGCCGGTCACGCTCGTGCTTGCCGCCTTGTCGCCGAGCCTGGGGCTGATCCCGACAACGCTGGCGATCGGCGCGGTGGTCTTCGTGCTGGCCGCCGTCGCGCTGCTGAGCCTGCGCGAGACCTACGGCATCGAACTCGACTACGCGGAAACCTGAGCAAGAACGGGCAGCGCGCACGCAAGAATGCCGCGCACCTTGCTCATGCCCGATTCGATCGACTGCTCGATCTCGGCGTGGATGTCGCCCAGGCCCTTGATGCCGGCTGCCCAGTTCACCGAGACGGCGAGGCAGGCGTAGGCAATGCCCAGCTCGGCCGCGAGCGCGGCCTCGGGCATGCCGGTCATGCCAATCATGTCGGCGCCGTCGCGCGCCAGGCGGCGGACTTCCGCAGCGGATTCCAGGCGTGGCCCCTGGGTGACGGCCATGACGCCCGCGCCGGAGACCGCAACCGATGCACTCTTCGCCGCCTCCGACAGGGCTTTCCGCAGGCGCGGTGCATAAGGTTGGGTGAACTCGACGTGCGTGAGCGCGGCGCCCTCGCGGCCGTCCGCGTAGGTGTGCTCGCGGCCCCAGGTGTAGTCGATCACGTCCTCGGGAATCGCGACCTCGCCCGGCGCAAACCAGTCGGCGATGCCGCCGACGGCGGCGATTGCGACGATGTCCGTGACGCCGGCCTGCTTGAGCGCCCACAGGTTGGCGCGATAGTTGATCGCATGCGGCGGCAGCTTGTGACCTTCGCCGTGACGCGCCAGAAACAGCGCGCGTGTACCGTAGACGCGGCCGAACAGCAGCGGCGCGCTGGGCACGCCGTAGGGCGTGTCAACGCTGCGGCGCTCGTCGACCTCGAGTCCCGGCCACTGGTTCATGCCGGTGCCGCCGATCACGGCGACCACGGGCGGAGTGCGGGACGGCAACGGCGTGCTCATAGATCCTTGACCGCGTAGATGGCGGGCAGCTGGCGCCAGTATTCCTTGTAGTCCATGCCGCAGCCGAAGACGTAGCGGTCTTCGACCTGCAGGCCGATGAACTCCGCATGTGCGCCCGGTGCGCGGCGGTCGTGCAACTTCTCGGTCAGCACGGCGACCTTGAGCGAAGCCGGCGAAAAGCCGCGCAGCGCGTCGCGGATCGCCACCATCGTATGGCCCTCGTCGAGGATGTCGTCGATCACCAGGACGTGACGACTCTCGATGCGCGTCGCGTCGGGCTGCTTCTTCCAGACCAGGCCACCGCCCTGCGTCGCGCCGCGGTAGCGTGTCGCGTGCAGATAGTCGATCTCCAGCGGGAACGCGAGACGCCGCGAAATCTCGGCGGTCGCGTGCAGGCCGCCGATCATCACGCACAGCAGCAGCGGGTTGCGCCCTTCGTACTCGCGCGCAATCGCCTCAGCAAGCCGATCGTAGGCGGCCTGCACCGCCAGTTCACTGTGCAGGCAGTCCGCGGTGCGCAGAACGCGCTGGGCCGCCTCGGGCGTCGTGTTCATGGCCGCTTGTCCGTCGTCCGCCGATACAGGCGCTTGAGCCGCTGCGAAGCGGCACGGTTGGGTTTCAGGTCCTTCAGCGCATCGAGCAGGCCCACGACCGCCGCGCGATCGTTGCACACCGGCAGCATGTCGCAGCCGGCCGCAAGCGCCAGGCGGGCGCGCTCCTCCATCGTGCCGGCGACGGCGGCGCCACCCATCGACAGATCGTCGCAGAACACCGCGCCGCCGAAACCGAACTCGCGGCGCAGGATCTCGCGAATCCACTTGCGCGACAGCGACGCCGGCGTCTCGTCGACCGCGACGTAGCGCACGTGCGCCATCATGATCGATTCGAGACCGTCCGCGACCAGCGCCTGGAACGGCAGCAGATCCTGGGCGCGCAGCTCGCCTTCCGAACGACGGTCGACCGGCAGCTCCACGTGCGAATCCGCGCGCACGGCGCCGTGGCCGGGGAAGTGCTTGCCGGTCGCCGCCATGCCGGCGGCGTTGAGGCCGGCGCGGAATTCGCGCGCCAGCTCGACGATCCGTTCGCTGCGATCGGAAAAGGCGCGATCGCCGATGATGGTGCTGACGCCGTGGTCGAGATCGAGCACCGGCGCGAAGCACAGGTCGATGCCGAAAGCTGCCAGCTCCTGGCCGATGGTCTGACCGTAGGCGCGCGCGTCCGCCAAGGCCAGCGCGGCGTCCTCGAGATAGCGACTGCCGAGCGTGCGCATCGCCGGCACGCGCGAGAAGCCGACGCGGAAGCGCTGCACGCGCCCGCCTTCGTGATCGACCGCCAACAGCAGGCGCGGACTGCGCAGCGCCAGGATGCTGTCGCACAGGGCTTTGAGCTGCTCGTGATCACGGTAGTTGCGCGTGAACAGGATCACACCGCCGACCAGCGGGTGCAGCAGGACTTCGCGATCCTCGGCCGTCAGTTCCATGCCGCCGACGTCGACCATCAACGGTCCCAGGGGCGGACCCAGCGGCGGTGCCTTTCTCTTAATCGTGGAGCTCAACTTCGGTTCTCGGGGGGACAAGCTCGAACAACTCGATGACATCCTCGTTACGCAGGCGCACGCAGCCCTTCGACTGCGGCGTGCCCAGCTCGGCCGTGTACGGCGTGCCGTGCAGATAGATATAGCGCCGGAAGGTATCGACACCGCCCAGCCTGTTGCGACCCGGCTCGCAGCCCGACAGCCACAGGATGCGCGACAGGATCCAGTCGCGTCCCGGTTCCCGCGCGTGCAGTTCCGGCGTCCAGATCTCGCCGGTCCAGCGCCGGCCCCGCAACACCGCAGCCGGCGGCAGGCCGGCGCCTATTTTCGCACGCACCGCGTGCCGCCCGCGCGGCGTGCATCCGGACCCGACGCACTCGCCCGCGCCGTTCGCCGCGGTCGACACAGGATACTCGCGCAGCAGCGAAGCACCGTCGAACAGGCGCAACACCTGCGCGCCGATGTCGACCTCAATCCGCATCGGCGCGATCTGCAGCCGGCCAGCTGCGCCAGGGATGCAAAGCCAGGTAGTGGTTGTAGTAGCGTCGATCGCTGGTCAGCTCGCGGCCCAGCCAGGCGGGACGCACGACGTCCTGGTCGACCGACGTCAGCTCCACTTCGGCTACGATCAGTCCCGCATTGTCGTTCAGGAACTCGTCGACTTCCCAGACCAGCCCGTCGCGCTCAATGTAGTGGCGGACCTTTTCGAGGCGCCCGAAACACAGCGTGTCCAGGATTTCGCGTCCCTCGTCCAGCGGGACCGCGTACTCGTACTCGGCGCGTGCTGCACCGACGACCGCAGCCTTGATGTTCAGGCGCGCCGCGCCGCTCTCGATGCGCACGCGCACCGACGCTCGGCCCGCTTCCTGCGTGCCCGCTTCCCTTGTGAGATAGCCCTGGCGCATCTCGACGCTGCGTACGATCTCTGCACGCCAGGCACTGCCGACGACGAGGAACTTGCGCTCGATTTCGAGGGCCATCACCCGTCTCGCGTGAACAGCGCCATGCTCTCGACATGCCCGGTGTGCGGGAACATGTCCATCACGCCGGCACGCGCGAGATGGTAGCCGTGCTCGTGCACCAGCATGCCGGCATCGCGCGCGAGCGTGCCGGGATGACATGACACGTAGACGATGCGCCGCGGCTTGCGCGCGGCGACGATGGGCAGGATCTCGCGCGCGCCGGCGCGCGGCGGATCGAGCAGGACCTTGTCGACCGCCGCCGGCAGCCATGGCGCATCGGCGGTTGTGTTGAACAGATCCGCCTTCTCGAAGCGCAGTTCGAGCCCGTTGCGCTGCGCGTTCTCGCGCGCCCGGCGCACGAGTCCGTCGTCGCCCTCGACCGCGATGACCTGCGCACCGCGGTGCGCCAGCGGCAACGAGAAATTGCCGAGCCCGCAGAACAGCTCCAGCACGCGATCGCCCGGCGCAATCTCCATCCAGTCCAGCGCCTGATTGACCGTGCGCTGGCTGATCGCACCGTTGACCTGGATGAAGTCGCAGGGCTCGAAGCGCAGGCGCAGCGCCGAGCCGTCCGGCGAATATTCGAGCCGACGCGCCTCGCCCAGCGGCCGGATGCTGTCCGGACCGCCGGTCTGCAGGTAGATCTCGAAACCTTCGCGCGCACCGAATGCGGACAACAGCGCGCGATCAGCGTCGCTGGGCGACTCCAGCACGCGAAACACCAGGGCGACTGCATCAGCGCAGGCGACTTCGATCTGCGGCACGCGGTTGCGGATCGACAAGGACGCGATCAGCTCGCCGAGTGCGCGCAGCTTCAGTCCGACGCGCGGATCGAGCACTTCGCAGCGATCGAGCGCGGCGAGAAAACTCGACTCGCGTTCGCGGAAGCCGACCAGAACGCCGCCCTTTTTCGGCACCAGCTTCGCACCCAGGCGCGCGCGCCGACGGTAGCCCCAGACATACTCGGGATCGTCGCCGACGACCGGCGCCGCGATCTGCTCGGGGACCACCTTGCCGATGCGCGCGAGCTGGTCGAGCAGCTGCTTCTGCTTGAACGCGATCTGCTGCTCCGGGGCCAGGTGCTGCATCGAGCAGCCGCCGCACAGGCCGAAATGCGCGCAACGCGGCGCGACGCGATGCGGGCTCGTCGTCTCGACGGCGATGCACTGGCCCTCGTCGGTGTCCTTGGTCGTACGCAGATACTTGAAGCGCACGCGCTCGCCCGGCAATGCGTCGGCGATGAAGGTAGCCTTGCCGGCGACGCGCGCAACGCCACGGCCTTCGTGGTCGAAATCGAGGATGTCGGCCGTGAACTCGCCGGCCGGAGGAGGTCTGCGCTTTCTCATCCGATCAGCCCGCCCAGCCGCCGAGGAATTCCGCCCAGTGCGGCGCGTCGCTGGCTTCGAGGAACTGGCGCACGCGCTGTTCCTCCTGTGCGTGGGTCTCGTGCGTGAGGCGGCCGCGCATCAGCTCGAAGCGCAGATAGACCAGGTAAGTGTTCAGCACGTCGGTCTCGCAGTAATTGCGGATGTCGCGCAGGCGGCCGGCGCGGAACGCGTCGAAGACCTTGGAACCGTCCATGCCGAGCTTGCCGGGGAAGCCGAGCAGCAGGGCCATCTCGTGCAGCGGCGCGTTGTTGCGGCCGCTGTACATCGCGAGCACGTCCATCAGGTCGGTGTGGCGGAACTGGTAGCGGCCCAGGTAATTGTCCCACTTCGCCTCGCGGTCGAAATGGCCGGTGTCCCAGTATTTGGGTGCGGCGCAGCCATGGATCAGGCCGCGGTAATGCAGCACCGGCAGATCGAAGCCGCCGCCGTTCCACGACACCAGCACCGGACGATATTTCTCGATGCCGTCGAAGAAGCGCTGCACCAGCTCGCCCTCGTCGGCGTCCTCGTCGCCGATCGACCAGACCTTGAAGCTTTCATTGCTGCCCTGGACATGGCGCAGCGCGACCGAGATCGCAACGATGCGCTGCATGTGCGCCGGCATGAAATCGTTGCCGCGCTCGGCCAGGCGCAGGGTTTTCATCGCCGCGGCGACTTCGGCGTCGTTCATGCCGTCGAGGCCGAGCACGCGCCGGCCGCCGTCCAGGTCGGGCACGGTCTCGATGTCGAAGACGAGCACAGGCTCGCGCATGAGCGTCAGGCCGGGAACACGCCGGTCGAGATGTAGCGGTCGCCGCGGTCACAGACGACGCTGACGACGGTCGCATTTTCGACCTGACGGCAGATCTGCAGCGCCGCCCACAGCGCACCGCCGGAGCTCGGCCCGCAGAACAGGCCCTCGACCGTGCCGACCAGGCGCATCGTGTCCTCGGCGTCGGCGGCGCTGACCTCGATGATGCGGTCGACGCGGCTGCGGTCGAAGATCTTCGGCAGGTAAGCCTCCGGCCACTTGCGAATGCCGGGAATCGACGACTCGCCGTCCGGCTGCACGCCGACGATCTGTACCCGCGGGTTCTGCTCCTTGAAGAAGCGCGAACAGCCCATGATCGTTCCGGTCGTGCCCATCGATGACACGAAGTGCGTCATGCGACCGTCCGTCGCGCGCCAGATCTCCGGCGCGGTGCCCTCGTAATGGGCGCGCGGGTTGTCGGGATTGGCGAACTGGTCCAGCACCTTGCCCTTGCCATCCGCCTGCATCTGCAGCGCGAGGTCGCGCGCACCTTCCATGCCTTGCTTTTGCGTGACCAGGATCAACTCCGCGCCGAAGGCCTTCATCACCGCACGGCGCTCGACCGAGAGGTGTTCCGGCATGATCAGCACCATCCGGTACCCTTTCACCGCCGCCGCCATCGCCAGCGCAATGCCGGTATTGCCGCTGGTGGCTTCGATCAGCACGTCGCCCGACTTGATCTCGCCGCGCTCCTCGGCGCGCCGGATCATCGAATAGGCCGACCGGTCCTTGACCGAACCGGCCGGATTGTTCCCTTCCAGCTTCACCAGTAGCGTATTGCTGCCGATGCCCGGCAGGCGGCGCAGTTGGACCAGGGGCGTGTTGCCGATAAAGTCGGCGAGCGTCGGGTAAGTCATCGCCGCAATTATCGCCAATTTTCACGGCGCGGTTCGCCAAAGGGGGTACAGGAACGCGTGAACGAGGTCCCCGACACAACGAACTCGGCCGGTCGCAGCGGCAGCCTGCGGCGCTGGCCACCGGGCGGCACCGCACTGCTGCTGCTCGGGCTGCTCGGTGTTGCCCTGGGGGCGTTACCGATCCTGTCGGGACAGGAGCTGCCGCTGCGCTGGAAAGTCGCCGCCCTGGCGACCGGCCTGTTCTGCCTCGCGCTGGCCGTCTGGGAACTGCGGCGGATGACGGCGGCGTTTTCGATGATCAGTCTGGGCCTGCGCGCACTTGCGCAAGGCCGCAGCGACAATCGCCTGCCGGAATCCCTGCGTGGCAGCCTCGGGGATCTGGCCCAGGCCGCGAATCGGATCGGCGCCGAGCTGGCGCGGCTGTCGACCAGATTCGACGAGCGTGTCGCCGACCAAACGCGGCGCTTGCGCGAGGAACGCGACAGCCTGTCGGCGCAGAACCGCGCGCTGCGCGGCGCCGCCGGCCACGCCCAGGACGAGGCCCGCGCCCAGAGCGAAATGCTGTCGAGCCTGTCGCACGAACTGCGCACGCCGCTGACCGGCATTCTCGGCTACGCGGATCTGCTGAGCCGCTCCGGCCTCAATACCGACCAGGCGCAGCAGCTGGACACGCTGGAAAAATCGGCGCGCTCGCTGCTGACGATGATCAACGACCTGCTCGACTGGACGCGCATCGAAGCCGGCCGCCTCCATCTCAACGACGAGACGCTCAACGTCATCGACACCGTCGAGGACACCTGTGCCTTGCTCGCGCCGCTGGCCTACGAGAAGGATCTCGAACTCGTCCGCATCGTCTATCACGACGTGCCCGGCCAGGTCCGCGGCGATGCGCAGCGCTTGCGCCAGATATTGACGAATCTGCTGTTCAACGCGATCAAGTTCACCGAACGCGGCGAAGTCGTGCTGCGCGTGATGCGCGAGCGCGAGGAAGCGGGACGCACCTGGCTGCGCTTCTCGATCACCGACACCGGCATCGGCATTTCCGCGGAACAGCAGCAACGCCTGTTTCAGCCGTTCCGGCAGGTTGGCCGCCCGCAGGGCGGGGGCAGCGGTCTGGGACTGTCGATCACCCGCAAGCTCACCGAGCTGATGGGCGGCGAAGTCAGCGTCGACAGCACGCCCGGCAAAGGGTCCACTTTTGCCGTTCTGATCCCCTGGAAGCTGACCGCCGAGGCCGGCTCGGCGCCGGGTCACGACCTGCAGCTCGCCGAACGGCGTATCTGGCTGTTCGAGGCGCATACGACCACGCGCCTGTCGCTGGTGCACTGGCTCGAATTCTGGGGTATCCAGGTACGCAGCTTCGGCAGCGCCGACGAGTTGGCCACTGCGGTGCGCACGTCCGTGCCGTCGGCGAAGCCCGACCTCGTGATCCTCGGCCTGAAGCCGGGCGACCGCGGCCTGCCGTCGTTCAGCGCCATTCTGGCGGCCTGCGTGGAGCACCAGCCGCCGCTGCTGGCCCTGGTTGCATCGGCAGCCCTTCCGGTCCACGACGACTTGCGCGACGCCGGTGCCGCCGCCTGCCACGCCAAGTCCATCGGCCGTCAGCGCCTGCACGACGAAATCCTGCGTCTGATCACCAGCGGCCAGACTGCACCGGCCCCGCCGCTGTCCGGACGCCGCGTCCTGATCGCCGACAACAACGTGACCAACCGCCGTTACCTGAGCGAAGTGTGCAAGCGCCTGGGCTTGGACACCCTCGAAGCCGGCGACGGGCGCAGCGCGCTCGAGCTGTGGCGCCGGGAACGGCCGCAGATCACGCTGCTGGACGCGCACATGCCCGGACTCGACGGCCCCAGCTGCGCGCGCGAGATCCGCAACGCGGAGATTGGCGGCACGCGCGGCCGCATCGTTGCGGTCAGCGCGCATCTCGAACCCGACGAGCGCGCCGCCTTTCTGCACGCCGGTGCCGACGCGATCCTGATCAAGCCGTTCGACGAACGCGAGCTGTTGCGCTGCATCGATCCCGCGTTGTCCGGCCCGGAGCCGGCCGCGGCGCGCCTGGCCAACGATCCGGAACTGCTGGCCCTGCTGACCACCGAGTTGCCGCAACAGTTGCGCGATCTCGAAAGCGCCGTCGAATCGCGCAATCTCGCCGCCGCCCGCGACGCCGCCCACACGCTGCGCGGTACGGCGGCGTTCTATCACCTGGCGCGTCTGCGGCAGACGACATCCGCGCTCGAAGACTGGCTGTTGCGCGCGACGACGCTGCGCGCGGCCACGCGCGGACAGCGCGAACTGGACAACGTGCGCCGCGCCGTCGGCGACACACTCGATGCGATCCAGCGGAAATAGCGCCGCTAAACGGACGGGCCGTTACGCTCCAGGACGACGTAGGCACAGACGATGCCGCCGTCGTCGCTCAGCGAGATGTGCGCGGCGCCGATGCCGGTCGCGCGCAGGCGCGCCTGCATGCTGCGGCTGAAGATCAGGCGCGGCCGCCCGTTGCTCTCGCGCACCACACCCGCATCCTTGTAGGCGACTCCCGAGAATCCGGTGCCCAGCGCCTTGACGAAGGCTTCCTTGGCGGCGAAGCACATCGCCAGCGCACGCGCGGTGTTGGCGCGGGCGCGCACTTCGCGCATCTCGGCGGCGCACAGCAGTTTCGCAAGCACGCGGCGCCCGTGCCGGTCGAGAAGCTTCTGCATGCGCTCGACACGCAGGATATCCACGCCGATACCGTACAGCGCCGCAGGCGTGCCGGGAGCCTGCGACCTGGCGGCGCGCCGGGTCACCATCCGCGCGCGTCGGTCATCGTACGGCGCATCTCGGCAACCGCCGCCGGCAGGCCGACGAACAGCGCTCGCGCGACGATGCTATGACCGATGTTCAGTTCCACGATCTGCGGAATCCGCACGATCGGCGCTACGTTGTCGAGACTCAGACCATGGCCGGCATGAACTTCCAGCCCCGCCGCGTGCGCCTGGGCGGCGAAGCGTGCGATGCGCGCCAGTTCGCGCTGGCGCCGTGCACCGCGCGCCTCGGCATAACTGCCGGTATGGATTTCGATGTGCGGCGCGCCGGTGCGCAGCGCCGCCTTGAACTGCACCGGCTGCGGATCGATGAACAGCGCGACGGCGATGCCGGCGCGGGCCAGGCGCCGACACGCGGCGGCGATTTCGTCCGTATGCCCGGCGACGTCGAGTCCGCCCTCGGTGGTCAGCTCCTGGCGGCGCTCGGGAACCAGACAGGCATACTGCGGCTTGATGCGGCACGCGAAGCCCACCATGTCCGCGGTGACCGCCATCTCCAGATTGATCGGCACCGGGCAGCGCGCCTTCAGGCGCCGCACGTCGTGTTCCTGGATATGGCGCCGGTCCTCGCGCAGATGGATCGTGATGCTGTGCGCGCCCGCGGCCGCGGCGACCAGCCCGGCTTCGACCGGATCGGGATAATCGGTGCCGCGCGCCTGGCGCACGGTCGCGACGTGGTCGACGTTGACACCCAGGCGGATCGGCTCGAGACGGGCGGGCTTCACGGAACGCGTCATTGCAGTGCGGATTCGGGAGATCGGGGACGGCGCACGATAGCCCAAGCGTCGATACGATTCACGTACCGACCCGGCGGCGCATCTGCCGCAACAGTGCGGCGGACTCCAGTTCGCGGCCGCCGAGTTGCCGGCGGATCGCCTCGCGCAGCAAGCGACGGACGTCGCGACGCAGCGCGGGGTCGTTGAGCTGCTCGTCGCGCACGGCCATCAGGCTCGCACCGCTGTAGCCGTCCTGCACGGCGACAAAGCCGCCATCGTGATCGAGCCGGTAGCGTCCGACCGGGTCGATGGTGGGCGGAAAACGCAGCCCGTAGCCGATCCCGGCCAGCAGCCGCTTCTCGAACAGGCGCAGCGCGCGCTCGGCCTCGTCGGCGCTGCCCGCCAGGCTTGGCAGGACAGCCGCGTACAGTGCGTACAGCGCAGGATGTGGATCCTGGCGCTGCAGCAGCCGCAGCAGCAGCTCGTTGAGATACCAGCCGAAGAAGATGCGCTCGCCGCTCAGGGTAATCGGCGCGGCACGCGCTTCCGCCGCGCTCAGCGTGCCCAGTTCACCGCCAGCACGCCACGACAGCAGCAAGGGCGTGAACGGTTGCAGGACGCCGCGCAGGCGCGATTTCGGGCCGCGCGCGCTGCGTGCCACGAGCCCGACGCGACCGTGCGTCGATGTGAAGATCTCGATCAGCGCGCTGCTTTCGCGATACGGGCGTTGCGCAAGAAGATACGCCGGCTCCAACTGGACCTGCGCGTGCATGAGCAGCCTGTGCGTTTCAGTCGTCCAGGCTCAGGCCGAAACGGCGCAGCGCCTTGGGATCGTCGCTCCAGTTCTCGCGCACCTTGCACCACAGCTGCAGGAACACCTTGCGGCCGAGCTGGTGCTCCAGCTCGCGGCGCGCCGCCGAGCCCACCTTCTTGAGGGTCGACCCGTTCTCGCCGATCACGATCTTCTTCTGGCCGTCGCGCTCGACCCAGATAATCGCGCTGATGCGGTCAAGGCCCTCCCCGCGCTCGTAATGCTCGACCTCGACGGTCAGTGCGTACGGCAGTTCCTCGTGCAGGTTGCGGATCAGCTTCTCGCGCACGACTTCGGCGACGGTGAAGGCCTCGCCGTGGGCAACGACCTGGCCGGGCGGATACAGCGGCGGACCTTCCGGCAGCCGCGCGAGAATCTCGTCGACCAGCGGCTTGAGGTTTTCGCGACGCAGCGCCGACACCGGAATCACGAAGCTGTAGTTGCGCATCGCCGCCAGCTTCTGCAGCTCTGGCAGCAGCGCGGAACGATCCTTGTGGTGATCGATCTTGTTGACGATGAGTCCGACCGGCACGGCACTGCGCGCAAGCCGCTCGAGCACCGCCTGGTCCTCCTCGGTCCAGCGCCCGGCCTCGACGACGAACAGCACCAGGTCGACGTCACGCAGGGCGCTGGCGGCCGCCTCGTTCATCGCGCGGTTGAGGGCGCGCTTCTGCAGGCGGTGCAGACCCGGCGTATCGACGAAGACGATCTGGTCGGAGCCCACGTGCAGGACGCCCTGGATGCGATGCCGCGTCGTCTGCGGCTTGTGCGAAACGATGCTGACCTTTTGCCCGACCAGGGCGTTGAGCAGCGACGATTTTCCGACGTTAGGGCGACCTGCGATCGTCACGATCCCGCTACGCACGTCCGCTCTCCAGCTGCGCCAGCATCGACTGCGCCGCCTGCTGCTCGGCATTGCGCCTACTGGCGGCCTCCGCCTCGGTGCGGATGTCCGCGTCTGCCAGCGAGCAGCACACCCCGAAGCGGCGCGCATGCGGCGGTCCCTCCTCGCTCAGGATCTCGTATCGGGGCAAGGGACGCGCGCGCGCCTGCAGCCACTCCTGCAGCCGCGTCTTCGGATCCTTGAGCAACTCGGCGTCCGGCAGCTCGGCGAGCAACGGCAGCAGCAGACGCTGACAGACCGACTTGGCTTCGGCAAAACCGGCGTCGAGAAACACCGCACCGAGCACTGCCTCGACCGCATCGGCCAGGATCGAGTCGCGGCGAAAGCCGCCGGACTTCAGCTCGCTTTCGCCCAGGCGGATGACCTCGCCAAGCTGCAGTTCGCGCGCCAGACGCGCGAGCGATTCCTCACGCACGAGCCCAGCGCGGAGGCGCGACAGGGCGCCCTCCTCGGCGGCTGGCTTTTCCGCGTACAGCGTGTCGGCCGCCACGAAATTGAGCAGCGCGTCGCCAAGGAACTCCAGACGCTCATTGTTGCGCCCGCCCAGGCTGCGGTGCGTCAGCGCAAGATTCAGCAACGCCGGATCCGCGAAGCGGTGGCCCAGGCGTTTCTGCAGGAGTTCAAGCAGGTCGCTCAAGACTGGACATTGGCGAGCGGAACATCTGCCGCGAAATCGATCACGATCGAGATGTTGTAGAACAAATGCTCGCGCGCTTCGTATTCGTAGCTGAGGAAGCGGCCTGTCTGGGTGCGCTTGACCTTGACGTCACGTGGTTCCAGGTACCTGATGTCTTCGATGTCCCAGTATCGCTGCAAGGCATTGCGCAGCACCATCGCCTCGGCGCGACCGTTCTCGGGATCGGCCGCCACCTTGTTGATCGAGCTCGCGACCTTCATCTGGTTCAGATAGATCGGCAGGCACTTCATGACGACGATCGCGGTGAAGGCGATCACACCCAACACGAACAGCAGCCCGAACCAGCCCAGGCCTCGTTGACGGCTCCGCATGCGCATGATGACTCCTCTGGTCAGCCCCATTGCCGGTACTACTTGATCCAATTGCCGATCCGCGAAAAGTCGATCCGGGTCTCGGCGCTGTCCCATGACATCCAGATCATGAACGCCTTGCCGACGAGATTCCGCTCCGGAACTGTACCCCAACGGCGGCTGTCGTCCGAGCCGTCGCGGTTGTCGCCCATCGCGAAGTATTCCCCTGGCGGCACGACGAATTCGAAATCGTCCGGGCGCCGCGCCGGATTGACCAGCACGTGATGCTCGACGCCGGTCAGATTCTCGGTCAGCCGGTAAACGACGCCCGGCGGCGGCAGCCCCGGCGCGGTATAGACGCCGGCCGGCTGTTGGGACGCCGGCTCGCCGTTCACAAACAGCTGCTTGTCGCGGTAGGCAATGCGGTCGCCGGGGAGACCGACGAGGCGCTTGATGAAGTCCTTGCTCGGATCGACCGGCCAGCGGAAGACGACGACGTCGCCGCGCTGCGGTTCGCCGGCCTTGAAGAACTTGTAATGGAACACCGGATCGCGCAAGCCGAACGTAAACTTGTTGACCAGGATGAAGTCGCCGACCAGCAGGGTCGGAATCATCGACCCGGACGGGATGCGGAACGGCTCGGCGACGAACGAGCGCAGCATCAGCACGACGAAGATCACCGGAAAGAACGAGTTGCAGAAGTCAACGAATGCGTTCGCCTTCGCCCCATCGATGCGCTGCGCGCGCCCCGGCGCGAACAGCCACTTGTCCAGCGCCCAGACCACGCCGGTGACCAGCGTCAGCGCCGTCAGAATCACTGCGAAGTCGATATGAAAGTCCGCCATGCCTCGATTTCCCCCGTACGTGAAGCGTACCCCGTCACTTCTTGCGATCGACGCCCAGCACCGCAAGGAAGGCTTCCTGCGGAATTTCGACGTTGCCGACCGATTTCATGCGCTTCTTGCCTTCCTTCTGCTTCTCCAGCAGCTTGCGCTTGCGGCTGACGTCGCCGCCGTAGCACTTCGCCAGCACGTCCTTGCGCAGCGCCTTGACCGTCGTGCGCGCGATGACTTTCGAGCCGATCGCCGCCTGGATCGCGATGTCGAACATCTGCCGGTGGATCACTTCCTGCATGCGCTCGCAGAGGTCGCGTCCGCGCGGATACGCCGTATCGCGGTGGACGATGCTGGCCAGGGCGTCAACCTTGTCGCCGTTGACCAGCACGTCGAGCCGCACCAGGTCCGCGGCCTGGAAGCGCACGAACTCGTACTCGAACGACGCAAATCCGCGCGACACGCTCTTGAGGCGATCGAAGAAGTCGAGCACGACTTCGGCGAGCGGCATCTCGACTTCCATCTGAACCTGCGAACCGAGATAGCGAAGGTTCTTCTGCACGCCGCGCTTTTCCATGCACAGCTGCATCACCGTGCCGACATAGTCGGGCGGCATCAGGATGCGGGCGTTGATGATCGGCTCGCGGATCTCCTGCATCGAACCCGAGTCGGGCAGCTCGGCAGGATTGTCGATGCGGATCACGTCGCCATCGTTCTTCAGCACTTCGTAGATCACGGACGGCGCAGTCGTGATCAGATTGATGTTGTACTCGCGCTCCAGCCGCTCCTGCACGATGTCCATGTGCAGCATGCCGAGGAAGCCGATACGAAAACCGAAACCCAGCGCAGTCGAGTTCTCGGGTTCGAACTGCAAGGCCGAGTCGTTGAGCCGCAGCTTCTGCAGCGACTCGCGAAAGTCCTCGAAGTCCTCGGCATCGACCGGGAACATGCCGGCGAACACGCGCGGCTGCACCTCACGGAAGCCGGGCACCGGCGCATCGCAGGGCCGGGCCGCAGCGGTCAAGGTATCGCCGACCGGTGCACCGAAGATGTCCTTGATGCCGGCGACAATCATGCCGACCTCGCCGCACTCCAGCACCTCCTTGAACACGCGCTTGGGTGTGTTCACGCCAATCATCGTCACTTCGTAATCGCGTCCGGTCGACATCACCCGGATCTTTTCGCCCTTCTTCAATGAACCGTTGACGATGCGCAGCAGCGAGACGACACCGAGGTAGTTGTCGAACCAGGAGTCGATGATCAGCGCCTGCAGACGACCATCCGGATCGCCCTTGGGCGCCGGCAGCTTGTGCACGACCGCTTCGAGCACATCGGGCACGTTGAGCCCGGTCTTCGCCGAGATGCGCAGCGCGTCGACTGCCGGAATGCCGATGATCTGTTCGACCTCCTCGCAGACGCGTTCCGGCTCGGCGTTCTGCAGGTCGATCTTGTTGAGGACCGTCAGCACTTCGAGGTTCTGCTCGAGCGCCGTGTAGCAGTTGGCGACCGACTGCGCCTCGACGCCCTGCGACGCGTCGACGACCAGCAGCGCGCCCTCGCAGGCGGCCAGAGAACGCGACACCTCGTACGAGAAGTCGACGTGTCCCGGCGTATCGATCAGGTTGAACTGGTAGAGCTCGCCGTCCTTGGCGCGGTAATGCAGCTGCACCGCCTGCGCCTTGATCGTGATGCCGCGCTCGCGCTCGATCGGGTTGTTGTCGAGCACCTGCTGGGTCATCTCGCGCTGCTCGAGGCCGCCGGTCAGCTGGATGAAACGGTCCGCCAGCGTCGACTTGCCGTGGTCGATGTGGGCGATGATGCAGAAGTTACGGATGTGATCCTGACGCACGATAGGGACGTAGACGAGGGTCGCGCAGTATAGCCGTAGGGTGGATGGGGTGGGTGGCGCGCAGCGGAGCCCACCGATCGCGTCCGCTGGGCTACGCCTCGCGAGCGCGCGACTCCGCCCGCCCTAGCCGGACGCGGCGGACCGGAACGCCGCCGCGTCGAAGCGGCCTTCGGCGACGACCTCGCCCTGCCCGTCGAGCAGGACCGGAATGCGCCGGCCGAAACGCAGGCGCCACTCGGCGCGGTCGTCGACGCAGGCATGCTCGATCCGGCAATCGGTGTCGCCCAGATGGGTGCGCAAGTCCTCTTCGAACGCTTCGCACAGATGGCAGTCCGGCCGGCCCAGCAGCAGGTAGCCCGCTATACCGGAAGTGCTCACGGTCATTTCTCGGCCGTGGGCGGCACATCCAGGGCCAGGAACAAGGGGGCGCCGCCCCGCTGCACCAGCACCGCAACCGTCTGTCCGGGCGTCAACCGTGCGGCGACCTCGTCGAAACGCTCCGGACTGTCGACCACCTGCCCGGCCAGCTGGATCAGGATGTCGTCGGGACGCACCCCAGCGCGCGCCGCCGGACCCTCGCCGACATCGGTCACCAGGATGCCGCCGCTGACGACCTGCGCGGCGCGACGTTCCTCCGCGGTCAACGAACGCACCTGCAGCCCGAGCCGGATCGGCGGGACTGCCGCCGCCGGGGAAGGCGTCTGCTCGGACCGCAACGTGCCGACCTCGATCTTGAGCTGCAACTCCTTGCCGGCACGGATCACATCAAGCGTCGCCAGCGCCCCCGGATCGGTGATACCGACCATGTGCGGAAGGCTCTGCGAGCTCGGCAGGGGCTCGCCGTTGTAGCGCAGGATCACATCGCCCTCGCGCAAGCCGGAGCGCGCCGCCGGGCTGTCCGGCAGCACGCGTGCGATCAGGGCCCCTTCGGCCTTCCCCATGCCGAACTGCTTGGCGATATCGCGGTCGACCTCCTGGACAACGACGCCGAGCCAGCCGCGCGTGACGACACCGGTGTCGCGCAGCTGCCGCGCAACCTTGGCGGCGATATCGATCGGGATCGAGAACGAAACCCCCATGTAGCCACCGGACTGCGAGTAGATCTGCGAGTTGACGCCGACCACCTCACCGTCGAGGTTGAACAGCGGTCCGCCGGAATTGCCCGGGTTGATCGCGACGTCGGTCTGGATGAACGGCACATACTGCTCGGTCACCAGCGCCCGCCCCTTGGCCGAGACGATGCCGGCGGTCACCGAGTAATCGAAGCCGAAAGGCGAGCCGATCGCCAGCACCCACTGCCCCGGCCGCAGCTTGAGCGACTCGCCGATACGCACGACCGGCAGCTCGGTGGCGTCGATGCGCAGCAGCGCCAGATCGCTGGCCTCGTCGCTACCGACCACCTGCGCCGTGAACTGGCGGCGATCCAGCAAGCGGACGATGACTTCCTTGGCGCCGCGGATCACGTGGAAATTGGTCAGGATGTAGCCGTCGTCCCACAGAATGAAGCCTGAGCCCAGCGACTGCTGGTCGGGGAAGAACTCGTCGCCGTCGGACGGCGCCTCTTCCTGTTGCTGCTCGAAGAACTTGCGGAACCACTCGGGGGTCTCTTCCAGCCCGTCCGGGGGCAACTCTCCGGACGGCGCATCCGCTGCGGGCGCCTCGGCCGGGACCGTGCTGATGTTGACCACCGCCGGCGACACCTGTTCGACCAGATCCGCAAAGTCGGGATAGGCGCTGGCCTGGACCACGGGCGCACGCTCGCAGGCCGCGAGCAGCGGCAGGATCAGAAGAGTCAGACACCGCCATGAGCGGGCGACAGACAGCATGTACGGCTCCAGCCGGTGGGCGCGAGGAGTGGATTTCAGCGCGAATTTCAAAGGATTCGCGTCTGAAATACAAACGCGCTCAAACGTGGCAGGTTACCGCAGACTGCAACTTCAGCGAATCAGGACCCCGGCGGACGCGCGCAGACCTGCGCCGTCTGCGCATCCCGACGCAGCAGTACCAGGCGATAGCGCGCCGACTGTGCGGCGCGCTGCGCAGCGGCGCGGGTCGCGGCGAAGCCACCGGCGAAACCGGCCAGGCCGAACCCGGCGACCAGCAGATCGTGCGCGTGCAGGACCAGCTGGGCGAAGGCGCCGGCGGCGAACATGCCGACAAGAGGCACCAGATAGACCCACAGCGACGCCTGCATCAGCGCCGCTTCGTCGACGCCGACGATGACCGTCTCGCCGCAGCGCAGATCGCGGATCGCTCCGTCGACGCAGACGTCCGAATGCCTGCGGCCGACCAGACGCCCCAGCACACCACCGCCGCAACCACGTCCCTCCGCGCAGCGCGGACAGGATTCCGGGCCGAAAGCCTTGACCCAGGTCCCGCCTTCGTCGATCCGCGAAACGATCGCGCGCTCTTCGATCACGGCCCGGTCACGGCATGGTCGGGGTCGCCGTCCGCGGCCGCGGGGCCCGCCACGGCGGATTGCGGCGACGGTGCCGCCTCCCCTGGCTGCAGGCTTTCGCCGATCAGGCGCACCGTCTGCGGCGGCGCCTCGCCGACGACCGTGATGTGTACGCGGCCGAGCAGGCGGCCGAAGGCATGCATTGCGCCCATGCTCGACTGGCCCTGGAAACCCTGCGCCGGCGCTTCGCGCCGCGCGCTGAACACGGAAATGGCGGACAGCCCGTCAGTGATCAGCACGTGCTCGACGACGCCCTTGCCGTCGGCGGTCGGCCGCACTTCGCGCATGGTCACGCGATAACCCGGCGGCAAGTCGCGAAACTGCCAGGGCGCCGGGGCTGCGGCCGGGCCGGCCACCGGCACGTCGGCGACACGGGCCGCTTGCACCGGCTGCGCCGCTTGTTGCGCCGGCGCGGACTCCAGGTTCGACTCAAAGGCCTGCGCCGGAATCGAGCGCGGGAACTCGACTTCCGTGAACTTCATCTGCTCGAGCACGACGCCATCGCGTGCAACCAGATTGACCTGGAGCGGCACATCCGTCTGGGCATCCGCGCAGATCTGGTAGCCGTAGCGGAAGTCGTCCTTGGGCGTGATCGCCAGCGCTCGACAGCTGCGGCCGGCCACGCGCGCCGAACCCATATCCCGGAACTCGTAGACTTCCGCCAGTTGCGCGACGCGTTCGGCGCTGAGCGCCGGGAATAACCCCTTGGGCGTGGTCTTGTCGACCGTGACGCGGCGGTCCTTGGGCAACAGGCAGATCACCTGACCGTCGCGCTTGACCACTTCGCGCGGGGCACCGTCCAGCGCCTGCACGCGCTCCATCTCGACGCCGTCGTCGACGCCGTGCACCACCTTGAGGGTCTCCAGGCGTTCCTGGGTCCGGTAGACGATCACGCCCTGGTAATTGACGCTGCGAGCGGCCTCGCTCATGCGCACCAGCAGATCCGACGAAGCGGCGGCCCAGACCTGGCCGGATGCGAAGGCGCCGAACAGGCATACAGCAATCGGCAGCCGAAGCCGCCTCAAGGCTGGTCTCCGGTGACGTCGGCGGATATGGTCATCGCCTCCGGCTCACCGACGCTGTGCGCTGCAAAGCGGGCATAGGACAGGGTTACGCCCATGCCGCGATCGGCAAGGGTATTGCTGTGCTCGATCAGATAATCGCGCAGCTCCTCCTGCATCGCCGCGCGCCGCGCCATCTCGGCGCTGTCGGCATCGACGGACACCGTCTGCAGATAACGCGGCCGGCGCTGCGCCGCCGGCAGGGACACTTCGCTGGCGATCTGCGGCATGCCGACGAGTCCGGAACCGGCTGCCGGACCATCCTGGCGCAGGTTCAGGGTCAGGGCGACGGCCGCGATCGAAGCCGCTGCGGCAAGTCCTGCAAGCGGCTTCCAGTAACTAGGGGCGTAGCTGCGGGCGTGGGCACGGGCGCGAAACAGCTGCACGACACGGGCGCTGGTCGAAACCGGGCGTTCGCCGAGCTGCGCCATCACCCCGGCACAGAGGTCGATCGCCGGCTTGCGGATATGCACGCCTTCCATCGCATCGCGGGATACGCAAAGACGGCTCCAGCTGGCCTTGAGCTCCGGAGAGCGATCCATCTCCTCCAGAATGCGGTCCAGTTCCCCCGGGCTGCATTCGCCGTCGAGCAGGGCGGAAAGCGAGTCTTTAGCCATCAAGGCACCTAGCGGCAGTCGATACATGCAGAACCACGAAACATCCTAAAAGTTCCATCGGCAGGCTCTTCAGTCCAGCAGCGGCTTGAGCGCGGTGTCGATGGCTTCGCGGGCGCGGAAGATCCGCGACCGCACGGTCCCGATCGGGCAGTCCATCGCCTCCGCGATCTCCTCGTAGGAAAGCCCCTCCAGCTCACGCAGCGTGATCGCTTTGCGCAAGTCCGCCGGCAGGGCCTCGATGGTCTGCTCGACCCGGAGCCTGATCTCCTCGCTCAGCAGCACGGCTTCCGGCGTGTCGATATCGCTTAGATGTTCGGTGTGACCGTAAAGTTCGGCGTCGGCGATATCGATGTCGTGATCCGCGGGCCGGCGTGCACGCGAAACGATGTAGTTCTTGGCGGTGTTGATGCCGATGCGATAGACCCAGGTGTAGAACGCCGACTGGCCGCGAAAGCCGGGCAGCGCACGCCATGCACGGATGAAGGTTTCCTGAGCCACGTCCGGCGCGTCGGCCTCCCCGACCAGGCGGCCGACCAGCTGCACGATCTTGTGCTGGTACTTGCGCACCAGCAGCTCGAACGCGCGCTGGTCGCCGGCCTGGGCGCGGAGCACCAGTTGTTCATCGATCTGGGTGTCGGACATCTAGCAGCCTGCGGCCCCCGGTGCGGCGACGCTGGCGCGTGACGGCACGGTTACACTTGGAATATCGAGCCCATCCCGGACGCAGTCTGCCCGCCGCCTGCGCGAGTCCCGGATGGTTTCCCTGACAATCTTTGCATTCTAACAACACCGTGACGCACGACATGAACACTTCCAGGGTTCTGGCGACCGACGTGCTGCTGATCGGCAGTGGCGCTGCCGGCCTGTCCTGCGCACTGCGGCTGGCCCATGCCGGGATCGCGGTCACGGTGGTGTCGAAGGGCCCGCTGACCAGCGGCAGCACGCTGTGGGCCCAGGGCGGCATCTCGGCCGTTCTGGATGCGGAGGATTCGCTGGATAACCACGTCCGCGACACGCTGATCGCCGGCGCCGGCCTGTGCAATGAGCGCGTCGTGCGCTACGCCGTCGAACGCGGGCCGGACTGCGTGCGGTGGCTGATGGGACAGGGCGTCGAATTCACCCGCGACGCGGATGCCGCGGCCGGCAACGGCCTGCACCTGACCCGCGAAGGCGGGCACAGCCACCGCCGCGTCGTCCACGCGGCGGACGCGACCGGCCGCGCCGTGGAGACGACGCTGTCCGGCCTTGCCGCCACCCACCCGCGCATCCGTGTGCTGGAGGACAGCCTCGCGGTCGACCTGATCGTCGATCGCGCCGCGAACCGGGTCCTGGGCGCCTACCTGCTCGATGTCCAGCGCGGCGGCGTCCACGCCGTCCCGGCACGCGCGGTCGTTCTCGCCACCGGCGGCGCCAATCAGGTCTACCTGTACTCGAGCAACCCGCATGGGGCGTCCGGCGATGGCATCGCGATGGCCTGGCGTGCCGGCTGCGCTGTCGCCAACATGGAGTTCATGCAGTTCCACCCGACCTGCCTGTATCACCCGGAAGCGCGCAGCTTCCTGATCAGCGAGGCCCTGCGCGGCGAGGGGGCGGTGCTGCGTCTGCCGGACGGCGACGGCAAGCCCGGCGAGCGCTTCATGCCGCGCTTCGACGAGCGCGGCGAGCTGGCGCCGCGCGACATCGTCGCCCGCGCGATCGACTACGAGATGAAGCGCCTGGGACTGAAGTACGTGCTGCTCGACATCACGCACAAACCGGCCGACTTCATCCGCAGCCATTTCCCCAGCATCCATGCGCGCTGCCTGGAGCTGGGCCTCGACATCACGCGCGAGCCGATCCCGGTGGTGCCGTCGGCGCATTTCACCTGTGGCGGCGTGCAGACCGATCTCGCCGCGCGCACCGACGTCGACGGCCTGTACGCGATCGGCGAGGTGGCCTGCACCGGCCTGCACGGCGCCAACCGCCTGGCCTCGAATTCGCTGCTCGAATGCCTGGTCTTCGCCGAGGCCGCGGCCAACGATCTGGTCGCCACGCTGCCGGCGCGCGAGATGCCGGGCCCGCTGCTGCAGTGGGACGAGAGCCGCGTCCGCGATTCAGACGAAGACGTCGTCGTCGCCCACAACTGGCTGGAACTGCGCACCTTCATGTGGGATTACGTGGGCATCGTGCGCACCACCAAGCGACTCGAACGCGCCCTTCATCGGGTCGACCTGCTCAAACAGGAAATCCAGGACTACTACGGAAACTACCGCATCAGTGCCGATCTGATCGAGCTGCGCAACCTCGTCACCGTCGCCGATCTGATCGTGCGCTCCGCAATGAGCCGTCGCGAGAGCCGCGGCCTGCACTACACGCTGGATTACCCGGATCTGCGGCCCGACGCGGTTGCAACCGTCCTCGCCGGCCGCGCCTGAAGCCCTACCATCGCCTGTCGCCGCATTGACACGGATCAGTTCCCGTAACTGACCCGGCTCCGATCATTCGCACCCGATATCGAGCGATATCGTGATCGGAGAAGCATCAGTGAAACGCAAAGGATTCGCCCTCGCCACCCTTGCCGCTGCAGCCGTGTTGGGCACCGGCTCGGCTTTCGCGGCAAGCAGCCCGCTGCTGGTTCGCGTCGGCGCGCACAACGTCGCGCCGAAGTCGGACAACGGTTCCCTGGCCGGGGGGGCACTCGATGTCGAAGTCGAAAGCCAGGTCGGCCCGACGTTCAACATCGATTGGTATTTCACGCCGAACATCGCGCTGGACGTGCTCGCGGCGCTGCCGTTCGATCATGACATCAAGTTGAACGGCGACAAGGCCGGCTCGGCGACGCACCTGCCGCCGACGATCTCGGTGCAATACCACTTTCTGCCCAGCGGCCGCATCGACCCGTATGCCGCGATCGGCGTCAATTACACGATGTTCTGGGACACCAAGCTGGATAACGGCACGCCGCTGGACCTCGACAACTCCTTCGGCCTCGCCGGCCAGGTCGGCGTCGACTTCGCCGTGGATGCGGCGCGCCGCTGGGTCGTCGGCATGGACCTGCGCTACATCGACATCGACACCGATGCGAGCAGCGACGGCACTGATCTGGGCACGGTCGAGATCGACCCGCTGGCCTACGGCATCAACGTCGGTTATCGCTTCTGATACCCAACCGAGCGCCTGACAGGGCGCGACAAGCGCCCGTCACCTGGGGAACGGCTCGCGCCGTTCCCCTCTTTTTGTCAGCCCGCAGACAACAAGCGGGTACGCAAGCGCCGCAGCGCTTCCGGCGTCAGTTCGTCGCCGAGCAACACACGCGCCGCCGAACGGCCGTCCGGGAGGCGAAAGCGCAGCACGAGCACCGCCGGGCGCACGATCGAATCCGGCTGAAGCTCGGCGTCGACCTGAGTGCCGTCGGCGCGGCGCAGGGTCCATCCGCCTTCGGCGTGCCAGATGAGGCGCGTCCACGCGCGCGCGCCGAATCCGAGCGCCGGATGGCGCCGCACCCAGGCCCACGACGCCCCGAAGGACGCAGCCAGGAAGGCCGTCGGCACGGCGGGGAGACGCGCGGCCAGCAACAGCGCAAAGCAAGCCAGATGGAGCGCGAACGCCCAGCGCAGCGCCCGCATCGACGGGCGCGGGCTCAGATCCACGGTGATGCCGAACTCGTTCGGCACGACCGCCCTCACCCCGCCACCCGCAGCCGCGGCCGGCCCTCCCCTCTCCCGCTACGCGGGCGAGGGACGGCAGTGTCGCTGCGCGACATGCTCATCCCCGGTGGATGCGTAGCTGTTCGACAATGGCCGTGTATTCCGCCGGCGTCGTGTCGTAACCCATCACCCAGGCCCAGATGTCGGGGTCTTCGGCCAACATGACCAGGCGCAGAAACTCGGCTCGCTCGCTCGCCGGAGCGCCGGGGTAGCGTGCCGCGTAATAGCGCTCCATCAGCACGTCGAGTTCCTTCATGCCCCGACGCAACAGCCATCGCAGCCGGCCATCGGCCGGCTGCGCAGTTGCAGAAGCTTGCACCACGATCTTCAGACCGTTCTCTCCACGATCATCTGCTTGATGCCGGCGATCGCCTTGGCGGGGTTCAGACCCTTCGGGCAGGTCTTCGCGCAGTTCATGATCGTGTGGCAGCGGTACAGCTTGAACGGATCTTCCAGCGCGTCGAGACGCTCGCCGGTGGCTTCGTCGCGCGAATCGACCAGCCAGCGGTAGGCCTGCAGCAGGATCGCCGGTCCGAGATAGCGGTCCGAATTCCACCAGTAGCTCGGGCACGAGGTCGAACAGCAGGCGCAGAGGATGCACTCGTAGAGGCCGTCGAGCTTGCCGCGGTCTTCCTCGCTCTGCAGACGCTCGCGCGTCGGCGCCGGCGAGTCGGTCTTGAGCCAGGGCTCGATCGATGCCAGCTGCGCATAGAAATGCGTCATGTCCGGCACCAGGTCCTTGACCACCGGCATGTGCGGCAGCGGATAGACCTTGGCGTCGCCCTTGATCTCGTCGCAGGGCTTGATGCACGCGAGTGTGTTGGTGCCGTCGATGTTCATCGCACACGAGCCGCAGATGCCCTCGCGGCAGGAGCGGCGGAAGGTCAGCGTCGGGTCGACCTCGTTCTTGATCTTGATCAGCGCGTCGAGAACCATCGGACCGCAGCTGGCCATGTCGACTTCGTAGGTGTCGACGCGCGGATTGGCGCCGGTCTCCGGGTCGTAGCGGTAGATCTTGAAGGACTGGATCTTCTTCGCGCCGGCCGGCGCCTTGAAGACCTTACCGGCCTTCTTGTCGATCTTGGAATTCTGCGGAAGCGAGAACTGAGCCATGGTTGATTCCTTTCTGCCTTATCAATATTTGCGCGCGACCGGCGGGATATGCTCGACCTCGTTGTCGAGCGGCTGCATGTGCACGGGGCGAAAGTCGATCTTCACGTCCGTCGGCGCCGTGCGCCAGGCCACCGTGTGCTTGAGCCAGTTCTGGTCGTCGCGATCCTTGATGTCGTCGCGCGCGTGGGCGCCGCGCGATTCCTTGCGGTTCTCGGCGCCGACGATCGTGATCAGGGCCTGACCGAGCAGGTTGTCCAGCTCCAGCGTCTCGGCCAGGTCCGAGTTCCAGATCATCGAGCGATCCGACACCGAAAGGTCCCGCTCGAAATTCTCGATCACGCCCTTGAGCTTGACGACGCCTTCCTGCATCAGCGGACCTTCTCGGAACACGGCGCAGTGCTTCTGCATCGTCTTCTGCATGTCGAGGCGGATCTTCGCCGTCGACGAGCCGCCCTTGGCGTTGCGGAACTTGTCGAGACGCGCCAGCGCCTTTTCCTCCGAAGCGCCGGAGATCGTCTTGTGCGTCTGGCCCGGCTTGACCAGCTGCGCGGCGCGGATCGCCGCGGCACGGCCGAACACGACCAGGTCGAGCAGCGAGTTGGAGCCCAGGCGATTGGCACCGTGCACGGAGACGCAGGCCGCTTCGCCCACCGCCATCAGGCCCGGCACGACGGAATCCGGATTGCCGTCCTTGAGCGTCACGACTTCACCGGTGTACAGCGTCGGGATGCCGCCCATGTTGTAGTGCACCGTCGGCACGACCGGAATCGGCTCCTTGGTGACGTCGACGCCGGAGAAGATCTTCGCCGACTCCGAAATGCCCGGCAGGCGCGCGTGCAGCACTTCGGGGCCCAGGTGTTCGAGATGCAGATGGATGTGGTCGGCTTCCTCGCCGACGCCGCGGCCTTCGCGGATCTCGGTCGCCATCGCGCGGCTGACCATGTCGCGCGGCGCCAGGTCCTTCACGCTCGGCGCGTAGCGCTCCATGAAGCGCTCGCCGTTCTTGTTGGTGAGGTAACCACCCTCGCCGCGCGCGCCTTCGGTGATCAGGCAGCCGGCGCCGTAGATGCCGGTTGGGTGGAACTGCACGAATTCGAGGTCCTGCAGCGGCAAGCCGGCACGCAGCACCATGCCGGCGCCGTCACCGGTGCAGGTGTGCGCCCCGGTGCAGGAAAAGAAGGCGCGGCCGTAACCGCCGGTCGCAAGAATCACCAGCTGCGCGCGGAAGCGGTGCAGCTGACCGGTCGCCATGTCCCAGGCCAGAACACCCTTGATCGAGCCGTCGTCGTCGGTCAGCAGGTCGAGCGCGAAGTACTCGATGAAGAACTGCGCCTTGCACTTGAGCGACTGCTGGTAGAGCGTGTGCAGCATCGCGTGGCCGGTGCGATCCGCGGCCGCGCAGGTGCGCTGCGCCGGCGGGCCCTTGCCGAACTCGGTGGTCATGCCACCGAACGGGCGCTGGTAGATCTTGCCTTCCGGCGTGCGCGAGAACGGCACGCCGTAGTGCTCCAGCTCGATGACGGCGTTCATCGCCTCGCGCGTCATGTACTGGATCGCGTCCTGGTCGCCGAGCCAGTCGGAGCCCTTGACCGTGTCGTAGAAGTGCCAGCGCCAGTCGTCGCGGCCCATGTTCGCGAGCGCGGCGGAGATGCCGCCCTGCGCGGCCACCGTGTGCGAGCGCGTCGGGAACAGCTTGGTGATGTTCGCGGTCTTGAGGCCAGCTTCGGCCAGTCCCAGCGTCGCGCGCAGGCCGGCACCGCCGGCGCCGACCACGATGGCGTCGTATTCGTGATGAACGATGTCGTAAGCAGACATGATTTTCTCTGTATTTTGTTCCTGGATCCCCGCCTGCGCGGGGATGTCCCTCGCTACGCGAGGGCCACTTTGAGCACGGCGAAAATGCCCGCCGCAGCGACCGCGGCGTGCGCGAATTTGGACAGCAGCAGCGCGGCGAGCTTCTTGCCCTCGCTGCCGACGTAATCCTCGATGACCACCTGCACGCCGAGCATCGAGTGATACAGCGCGGTGCCGATGAACAGCACCAGCACGACCGCGACGGACGGCGCCGAAACCCAGTGGCGTACGGCGAAGTAGTCGGTCGCTCCGGTCGCCAGCACCGCCACCGAGAACGCGAACCACAGCGCGAGGGGAATCAGCGCCACGGCGCTGACGCGCTGCACCCAGAAATGATGGACGCCCTGCTTGGCCGAACCGAGGCCGCGGGCACGGGACAGCGGAGATCGCAAGCTCATGGAATTCTCCTTCAGGCGAAGCAGGCGACGGCCCAGGCCGCGGCCGTCAAGGCCAGCGAAACCACGACCGCCGCGTAACCGGTCCGCTCAGCGGTCTTGAGCTCGAAGCCGCGGCCGATGTCCCAGAACAGGTGGCGAATGCCATTGCACAGGTGATACATCAGCGCCCACGACCAGCCGAACAGCAGCACCTGGCCGTACCAGGCGGTCAGATGCGCGCTGTACGCCGCGTACCACTGCGGGCCGCCGGCCAGTGCCACCAGCCAGCCGGCCAGCAGAAACGTGCCCAGACTCAGCCCGATCCCGCTGATGCGGTGCGCAAACGACAGCAGGGACGTCCACTGGAAGCGGTAATACTGCCCCAGCATGAACGGCGAAAGCGGACGACTGCCCGCGGGCGACTTCGTACTCATTACCAGATCCCCAAGAAAAGACGTCAGGCGGGACGCGCCGACCGTTGACTCAGCCCTTTGATTCAGCCCTTTGATTTAGACTCAGAAATCGATGCAGCGACCGTTCTTTTCCCAGTCGCCGTACCGCGTCGGCTCAGGTCCGTCGCTGCGTCCGCCGATTTCCGGAACCTTCGCCGTCTGCCCCGTTGGCATTGGCTGCCCGGGTGGCTGCCGCACCTGCTGTTTGAGCAGCTCTACCAGCGGCACAGCATCCCGTTCGGCCGGTGGCACGACGGGTTTGGATTCGGGCGGTTGACGGATGGACACTGAAGAACGTGATCTGCTCGGCCCCGATAGTGTGACAAAGTTTGCCGCCTGCGATCAATGAACACCGTTCCATGGCCGCCCATTTGACCGTCCAATCCGTCGACCTGAGTCCGCTCATTTACCTGCGCGCGCGCGGACTTGAAGCCGATTCGTTCCTGCAAGGCCAGCTCAGCAGCGATCTGCGCCAGCTGACCGGAACGCGCGCGCAAATCAGCAGTTACAACAGCCCGAAAGGCCGCATGCTCGCCGTCGCCCATCTGATCCGCGCCGGCGATTCGGTCCTGATCGAGCTTCACCGGTCCGTCGCCGACAGCGTGCTCAAACGCCTGCGCATGTTCGTGCTGCGCTCGAAGCTCACGCTCGATGACGCATCGGCGGAGATCAGTGCCGTCGGCCTGCTCGGCGACGACGCTGCGGCGGTTCTCGCGGGCGCCGGCCTGCCGGTTCCGCTCCAAGCGCTCGACTGCGCTGATGACAAGCAGCGGGCATTGACGGTCATGCGGCGCTTCGGCGAAGCGCCGCGCTACAGTATCGTCGGCCCCGCAACCGCGGTCGCAAAGCTTGCTACGGGCCTGGCGCCGGCACTGCCCTACACCGCCTGGCGCCGCGCCGACATCGAGGCCGGCGTTCCGGTCGTCTACCCGGAAACCAGCGACCATTTCGTGCCGCAGATGGCCAATCTCGACCGGCTTGGCGGTATCAGCTTCGACAAGGGCTGTTACACCGGGCAGGAAATCGTCGCGCGCCTGCACTACCTGGGGCAGCTCAAGCGACGCTTGTTTGTGTGCCGCGTCGACGGCGCCGCGCCGTTGTCCGGCAGCGACATCGTTGCTGGCGAGCCGCCCGCGCCGGCCGGCGAAGTCGTCGATGCCGTCGATGCGGGTGATGGCAGCAGCCGGGTCAGCGTGGTTCTGCAGCTTGCGCAGGCGGCCAGCGCCGATCTGCGCCTGGTCGACGGGCGTTCACTGCACCTGCGGGCGCCATTGCCCACTTGAGAACCGGCGCACACGCGGTCGGCGCCGCCGACGATTACACTGCAGGGGTTTCGCGTGCATCATGGCGGGCGCCTGACGCCGGCATAGAACCACACAGGAGAACTTTATGCGCCGCATGCTGTTGATCCCAGCGTTGTGGTTGCCCTTGGTCAGCGCCGCGTTCCAGCCTGAACTTGCCGGGCTCGACGAACTGCCACTGCACGTCGCACCGCCTGCCGTGACGAGCAAGGCGATAGATACCGCGCGCGCGGTGAAGGGCAGCGGTCCGGCCCTGTTCGCGGTGACTGTGCCGCTGGCCGTCGGCCTGGATGGCGGCGTCTGGGACTCGATCGCGGCAGATACGTTGCGCTGGCGTACGCGCGTGTACTCCGCGACCGCGCGCTCGCTGTTGATGGATTTTTCGCGCTTCCAGGTGCCGAACGGCGCCGAGCTGTGGATCTACGATGCCGATGGACGCACAGTCCAGGGCCCGTATACGGCCCGCAACCACAGCATCGATGGCGAGCTGTGGACGGCGCGAGTGCCGGGCGAAAGCGCGGTGATCGAGCTGCGCGTGCCGAAAACCGCGCGCGATCAGGTGCAGCTGGAATTGGGCCGCCTCGGACACGGCTACAAGAACGAGCGCGACCTCGGCTCGTCGGGGGCCTGCAACATCGATTCGGTCTGCCCGCTGGGCAACGACTGGCGCGATGAAATCCGCGCGGTGGTCAAACTGCAGATTCCGGTGGGCGGCGGATTCGTCGGCGTGTGCAGCGGCACGCTGATCAACAATCTCGCCCAGGACAACACGCCCTATGTGCTGACCGCGGACCACTGCGGTATCGGTGATGCAGGTAGCCCGGCGTCAGGCGTCGTCGTCTACTGGAACTTCCAGAACAGCAGCTGCGGTACGGACAACGCGAGCGACACGCAGAATCAGACCGGCGCCACGCTGCGCGCCAGCGACCGCGACACCGACCTGTCGCTGATCGAGCTGAGCCAGCTCCCCAGCGCGTCGTTCAGTGTCTACTACGCCGGCTGGGATGCCAGCGGCGCGGGCGGCAGCGACGGGGTCAGCATCCACCACCCGTCGGGAGACGCCAAGAAGATCAGCGAATTCACGCAGTCGCTGGTCAAGTCCACGGTGCAGATCGAGACTGGGGGGCCGAACATCCCCGCCTGGGAAGTGATCTGGGCACAGGGCACGACCGAGCAAGGCTCATCCGGCTCCGGCCTGTGGAACCAGAACAGCCAGATCGTCGGCGTGTTGTCGGGTGGCGGCGCCGCCTGCGTCGGCAATGTCGACAACGACGAGCCGGACTACTACGCCCGATTGGAAACTCAATGGCAAGCCAATAGCGTGGCGTCCGGGCAGCTGAAGGCCTGGCTCGATCCCGACAACACCGGTACACGCAAGGTCGCCGGCAAGAATCCGGGATCCACGCCGACACCGACACCGACTCCGGGGCCGACTCCGGGGCCCACGCCAACGCCGACGGCCACTCCCGACCCGGGGAGCGGCGGCGGCGGTGGCGGCGGCGCGATGTCCTGGCAGCTCGCCGGCCTGTTGCTGATTGGCCTGGCGGCGCGACGCCGGCGAGCGGCTGCCTGAGGATGCGTTCGAGCGAGTAGCCCGGGCGCAGCCCGGAGGATCGCGCCAGCGTCATCCCGGGTTTCACCCGGGCTGCGTCCTACGTCTGCCTCACCTCACGCCGTGCATCGCCCGCTTGAGCAGGGGCGTGAGCAGCAGCACGATCAGGCCCGCAGCCAGGCCGATCCAGACCATGGTCGTGAACAGGCTTTCGTACTTGCCTGCGGCCTCGGCCATGTCGAGCACCGCGCCTTCCGGAATCTCGATCGACGCCAGCTTGCCGAACTGCGCGGCGAGTACTTCCGAATAGGCCGTCGCCAGCCAGAACGCGCCCATCATCACGCCGACGACGCGCGCGACCGACAGCTGCGTGACTGCGGAAAGGCCGATCGGCGACAGGCAGACCTCGCCGATTTCGAGCAGCAGGTAGGCCAGCACCAGCCACCACACGCTCGCCATCGCGCCGGTACCGGCGATCTGCGCGGCCGCGATCAGCGGCAGGAACGAGACGCCCGCGACGGCCAGGCCGATCGCCATCTTCAGCGGCGTGCTCGGGTTAAGCCCGCGCCGCTCCAGCCACGGCCACAGCCACGCGAACAGCGGCGCGAGCGCGACGATGAAGAACGCGCCGAGGAAGGTCAGCGAGCCTGCGGTCTGTCGCACCAGCACGACGTCGTGCGCGAGCGCCAACACCAGCCCGAGCGCCATCAAACCGACCATCGCATGCGCTACCCCGCCTCGGCCGCGATCGGCAGCGACGAGCGCGGCGACCATCAGCGCCGGGCTCGCGGCGAGCGAAAAAATTGCCCAGGGCACGGCGGTCGAGCCGTCGACGACAAGCCCGAACAGATCCTTGGTCATCAGGCGGTCGGTGAACGTGATCCACGAGCCGTAGGTCTGCTCGTACATGGTAAAGAACACCAGCACCGCGAGAATCAGCACGACCAGGGCAATCATCTGGCCGCGCTCGGCGGACGTGCACTTGGCCCACAGGAACCACACGAACCACAGGACGAACGCGAGCGCGATCAGGTGCATCGCGCCGTGCACGGTCCAGGTACGCTGGATCAGCTGCCAGACCAGCAGCACGCCGCCGGCACCGCCCAGGTAGATCCAGATCTCGCGCGGCAGCCCGGCGATGCGCTCGCGCAGCTTCGCCGGATCGCTGGGCTCGGCGTGGCCTTCGAGATACTTCTGTCCCCACAGGAACACGCCCAGGCCGGCGATCATGCCGATGCCGGCGGCGCCGAAACCGTACTTCCAGCCGTAGGTCTCGCCAAGAAACGCGCAGACCAGGCTCGCGAACAGCGCGCCGACGTTGATGCCGGCGTAGAACAGCGTGAAGCCGGAGTCGCGGCGCGGATCGTTGTCGCCATAGAGCTTGCCGACGATGGTCGAGATGTTCGGCTTGAGAAAGCCCACGCCCATGATGATCAGCGACAGCGAGAGATAGAACACCTGCAGCGCTGCGTCGTCGCGCACGACGACGCCGTCGACGAGCCGGGCCCGCTCGCCCTCGAAGGCCATGCCCAGATGACCGAGCACCAGCAGGATGCCGCCGAACACCACCGCCTTGCGCATGCCCAGATAGCGATCGGCGAGCAGGCCGCCGATCACCGGCACTGCGTAGACCAGACCGCCGTAGGCGCCGAGCAGGTCGTAGCCGGCGTCGTCGCCGAACAGGTGGTACTTGAGGAGGTACAGCAACAGCAGCGCCTTCATGCCGTAAAACGAAAAGCGCTCCCACATCTCGGTGAAGAAACAAACGTACAGGCCCTTTGGGTGGCCCAGGAAGTCTCCGGACCGCGGGGCGTCGATGGCGCTCATTCGATGTTCTTTTCCTTGCGTATCCGTCATGCCCGCGAAAGCGGGCATCCAGCGGCCCCGAGCACGGCGCTACGCGCCGCCTGGATTCCCGCATCCGCAGGAATGACGAAGCCACCATCAGTATAGGCAAGCGTCTGCCGGCACCGCTGAGGCTTTCCCCCCAGTCGGTTTCGCCGGCCAGACCGTTTAACATCGCGCCTCGACTTCCGGAGCCTCGAAACCGATGCGATCCCTGCTTGCGGGCGCCCTGCTCGCACTCATCGCCCCCACCGCCATGCCCTCGCCCACACCCTCCGGCCCCCGGCCATTCACCGCCGACGATCTCGTCCGACTCGAGCGCGTCTCCGACCCGCAGCTCTCGCCGGACGGCAAGCAGCTCGTCTACACGCTGCGGCGCACCGACTGGGACAACAACAAGGGCGGACTCGATCTCTGGCTGCTCGACATCAAGTCCAGCCAGACGCGGCAGCTGACCAAGGCCGACGGCAACCACAGCGATGCGCGCTGGTCTGCGGACGGCAACTGGATCTACTTCCTGTCGACGCGCAGCGGCTCGTCGCAGGTCTGGCGCCTGGACCTCGGCGACGGCGGCGACGCCAAGCCGGTTACCGAGCTGCCGCTGGGGGTCAGCAACTTCGCGCTGTCGCCCGACGGCGGTCGCATCGCGGTGTCGATCGACGTCTTCCCCGACTGCGCAGACCTCGCCTGCAGCAAGCAACGCTTCGACGACAATGCGAAGCAGAAAACCAGCGGCATGCGCTTCGACAAGCTGTTCATTCGCCACTGGGACACCTGGAAGGACGGCACGCGCGCGCAGCTGTTCACGCTCACGCTCGGCGCCGACGGCAAGGCCGCCAAGCCGGTCCACGTCACCAAGGGCATCGACGGCGATGCCCCGTCAAAACCCTTCGGCGACGCCAGCGAGTACGCGTTCTCTCCGGACGGCAAGCACCTGGTGTTCACTGCGCGCATCGCCGGCACGACCGAGGCCTGGAGCACGAACCTCGATTTGTGGTGGGTGCCGGCCGACGGCTCGGCCGCGCCGAAGAACTTGACCCCGACCAATGCCGCGATGGACCTCGGCCCGGTGTTCTCGCCGGACGGTCGCTACCTCGCCTGGCGCGCGATGAGGCGCCCCGGCTTCGAAGCCGACCGCTTCGCGATCCTGCTGCGCGATCTCAAGACCGGCGACACGCGCGAAGTCGCGCCAAGCTGGGACCGATCGGCCGACGGCCTGCAGTTCTCGCGCGACGGCCGGACGCTGTATGCGATGGCCGACGACATCGGCAGCCATCGCCTGTTCGCGATCGACGTCGCCACCGGCAAGGCCGATGCGCTGACCGGCGCCGGCCATGTCGCCGGCTTCAGCATCGGCGCAGACAGCATCGTCTACGGCTTCGATACGCTGAACGCACCGGTCGATCTCTACCGTCTCACGCTCGCCAACGGCAAGACCACACGCCTGACGCAGCACAACGCCGAAACTCTCGCCGATGTGCGCTTCGGCGATTTCGAACAGTTCAGCTACACCGGTGCCAGCGGCGACACCGTCTACGGCCACGTGATGAAGCCGTGGAACTACCGCAAGGGCAAGAGATACCCCGTCGCCTTCATCATCCACGGCGGCCCGCAGGGCAGCATGGGCAACGACTGGCACTATCGCTGGAACCCGGCGGTGTACGCTGGCTGGGGCTACGCGGTCGTGTTCATCGACTTCCACGGCTCGACCGGCTACGGCCAGGCGTTCACCGACGCGATCCGCCTGGACTGGGGCGGCAAGCCGCTCGAGGATCTGCAGAAAGGCTGGGCGCACGCGCTGAAGACCTACGACTTCCTCGACGGCGACAAGGCCGCGGCGCTGGGCGCCAGCTACGGTGGCTTCATGATCAACTGGATCGCCGGCAACTGGTCCGACGCATTCAAGGCACTGGTCAACCACGACGGCATCTTCGACAACCGCAGCATGTACTACACGACCGAGGAGCTGTGGTTCGACGAGTGGGAACACGGCGCACCCTACTTCGCCGATCCGTCGAACTACGAGAAGCACAACCCGGCCAATCACGTCGCGCAGTGGAAGACGCCGATGCTGGTGATCCACGGCGAGAAGGACTACCGCGTGCCGGCCGAGCAGGGCATCGCCACGTTCACCGCCTTGCAGCGGCGCGGCATCCCGAGCCAGCTGCTGATCTTCCCGGACGAGAACCACTGGGTGCTCAAGCCGCAGAACAGCCTGCAGTGGCACGAGACGGTCGGCGCCTGGCTCAAGCGCTGGATCGGTAACTGACGAGGAGAACGACGTGAAAACGAAACTTCTGACGACGTCTTTGGGCATCGTGCTGGCCGGTTGTGCGGCACAGGCGCCCGTACCCGAGACCGTGGCACCCGCGCTGCCCGATGAGGCCGCCACGGCGAGCATCACCGCGGACGATCTGCTGCGGCATGTGCGCACGCTGTCGTCGGACGCTTTCGAGGGACGCCTGCCCGGCACGCTGGGCGAGGCCAAGACCGCGGCCTATCTGATTGAGCAGTTCAAGACGATGGGCCTCGCGCCCGGCAACCCGGACGGCAGCTACGTGCAGCGCGTGCCGCTGGTCGGCATCACCGGCAAGCCGAAGATGCAGCTGTGGGGCGGGGCCAAGCAGTTCGAAATGAAGCCCGGCACCGATTTCGTTGCCGTCACCACCCGCTTCGTGCCGGAGGTCGACATCCGCGACAGCGAACTGGTCTTCGTCGGCTACGGCGTGCAGGCGCCCGAGTACGGCTGGGATGATTACAAAGGCGTCGACGTCCGCGGCAAGACCATCGTCATGCTGATCAACGACCCGGCCGTGCCCAAGACCGACGATCCGGCGCAGCTCGACGACAGCCTGTTCCGCGGCAAGGCGATGACCTACTACGGCCGCTGGACCTACAAGTACGAGATCGCCTCGAAGCTCGGCGCCGCCGCGGCGATCATCGTCCACGAGACCGGACCCGCTGGCTATCCGTGGGCGGTCGTGCAGAACAGCTGGAGCGGCGAGCAGTTCGAACTGGCCGCGGCCGACCGGAACATGGGCAACGTGCCGGTGCAGGCCTGGATCAGCAACGAGCGCGCGCGCGAGCTGTTTGCCGCCGGCGGCCTGGATCTGGACGCCGCCAAGGCCGCCGCGGTACGTCGTGATTTCCGGCCGATGCCGCTCAAGGCGCTGACCAGCTTTTCGATCCGCAACAGCGTGCGTGAGGTGCAGTCGCAGAACATCGTCGCACGCCTGCCCGGCTCCGACGCGGTGTTCGCCGACGAGCACATCGTCTACACCGCGCACTGGGATCACCTCGGTCGCAACGCGTCGCTCAGCGGCGACCAGATCTTCAACGGCGCGCTCGACAACGCCACCGGCGTCGCCGGTGTGCTGGAGATCGCGCAGGCCTACACGCAGCTGGCGGCGCCGCCCAAGCGCTCGGTCCTGTTCATGGCGGTGACCGCCGAGGAGCAGGGCCTGCTCGGCGCCAAGCACTACGCGACCCACCCGCTCTACCCGCTGTCGCGCACGCTGGCGCTGATCAACATGGACGGGCTGAGTCCGTGGGGGCCGACGCGCGATATCCAGGTGATCGGCAGCGGCCAGAACACGCTCGAAGACGTGCTCGCCGATATCCTGACGCGCGAGGGTCGCGTCGTTGCCGCCGATGCCGAACCGGAAAAGGGCTTCTACTTCCGCTCGGATCAGTTCGAAGTGGCCAAGGTCGGCGTGCCGGCACTGTACGCCGACGGCGGCACCGAGATCGTCGGCAAGCCTGCGGGCTACGGCATGCAGAAGCGGCGCGAATACACCGCGAACGACTACCACAAACCTTCGGACGAGGTGAAGGCGGACTGGGATCTGAGCGGCGCCGCCGAAGACATGCGCGTGCTGATGGAAGTCGGCTGGCGCGTCGCCGACGACGCGTCCTGGCCGCAGTGGAAGGACGGCTCGGAGTTCAAGGCCGTGCGCGAGGCGCAGCTGGCGCAGCCGTAGGATGGGCTGAGCCGTAGGCGAAGCCCATCCTACGCTGCCTGCAGTAGCTCCAGCGATTCGCGATAGCTCGCCGCCAGCGGGCCGTCTGCGCCCAGCTCGAAATCCGCTTCCAGATCGAGCTTTGCGAACGCCGGCAGTCCGGCCGGCACCGGCTGTCCCTCGCGTTCGGCACGCAGCCTCAGTACCGCAACGATCACGACATCGGCATAGTCGGCCGCGCCGTCATGGCTGCGACCGACGTCCGGCCACAGCGTCGGCAGATCGACCAACTCGGCCGGAAAATTCCACGCGCGCAGGACCATGCTGCCGACGCGCGGCGCGAGCGCATCGATCACCTCATCGAGTTCGGCCGGTGTGGAAATCGTGTCGGTATGCGATTCGGCCATGCGCAGAATCGGCAGCGTACCGATGCGATGAATCAGGCCGGCGAGCATCGCCATCTCGGGCGGCAGCAGCGTGCACTGCGCCGCCAGCGCGCGCGCCAGCGCGGCGACCTCGACACTCTCGCGCCAGCAGCTGCCCAGACGATCCTTCAAGGCAGGATTGCCGCTGCGGAACATCTGTTCGAGCACCAAGCCATTGACCAGCAGCCGCGTGTACTGCAAGCCCAGGCGCGTCACTGCCTGCTGGATGCCGTCGACGCTGCGCCCTCCGCGCACCGCGGCGCTGTTGGCGACGCGGATCAGGCGCACCGCCAGCGCTGGATCGGACTGGATCTCCTTGACGATCCTTGCGGTCGAGACCTCTTCATTGCGCAACAGGTCCTGGATGTGCAGCGCGACCTCGGGCAAGGTCGGCAGGGTCAGACGATCGCGGGTCACTGCGTCGACAACGATGCGGTAGAAACGGTCGGCGATGGCCATGCGCACAGGGAGCTTGGTTGACGTACCGGCATCTTGCGCCAAGCCAGGACAGCCCCCCAAGCGCCACGCGACGAACGCGGCCGGATTCCCCCTGAACGGACGACCGGCACATGCCCGCAGGCCGTCACCCGCGGCGGCGGCACCGCGGCGCCTCGTGTCAGGCCGCCAGCGCGGTCTCGGCACCCGCCTCGTGGCTGCGCTCGCGCAGCACGCGCCCCATGCGCTGCTGCCCGAAGGCCGCGGTGTACCGTCCTTCGCTCCAGGCCAGATGCCCGCCGATCATCACCTGGTGCACGACGCCGTCGGGCCGGTTGACCAGCTGATGATGAGCGAAGGCGTCGCGGTAGACGTACTCAACGCTCGCGTCGGCGTCATAGCGGCGCAGCGCCTCGGGGTCGACGACGACCAGATCCGCCTGCGCACCGACTTTCAGCGCGCCGACATCGAGGCCGAAGAACTCCGCCGGCTCCTGCGTCAGCCGATGCACCGCCTGCGCGACGCGTTCCATGCCGTCCGCTTGCGCGATCTTGAGCATGCGCAGGTTGCCGTCGTAGAAGGCCATGTTGGTCAGGTGCGCGCCACTGTCGTTGAAGCCGGGCAGCAGCAGCGGATTGAACAGCAGCGCGCGGATCACCGCCGGATCGCGGTTCGCCGTGATCGTCCACCAGCGCAGATCGGTGTCGTAGCGGCGCAGCAGGTGCAGCAAGAACGCGCAGTCGTCGCCGACCGGCTGGGGGAAACTCGCGAAGGCCTCGGCCTCGGCGGCGCTGCGCGCGCCGTGCCCTTGCTTCTGCCCGTCGGCCTGCCAGCGCTGCAGGCGCTCATGGACGGACTGCATCGTCTCGCCGTTCCAGTCCGCAACCGGACAGCGGTCGATGGTCATGTCGCGCAGATCGCGCGTCAGCACGTTGTCGTCCATGCGCAGCCAGCGCTTGAGGCGGGCGCGGTTGAAACCGTGCTTGCCGCGCATCCACATGCGCCGGAAAGCATCGGCCCAGGCCGGCTCTGCCATGATCGCCGCACGGCCGGCGCGGTCTTCCAGCTCGCACTCGTTGAGCCGGCGCAACACCGGCACCTCCTCGGCGATCGGCGTGACGACGCCGTCACTCCAGACCTTGAACGGCGCGGCCAGCGCCTGGAAGCGGAACACGCCGCGCAGCAGCCGCGAGTTGAGCAGGCGCGACAGGAACAGACCCAGGCGCACGATCGAACGGTTGGTGGTGACGTCGATCGCCGCAACCGCCGTGGTCTTCAGCGGCTGGCCGTAGAGGCGCCCTGACGTCAGCAGGAAATTACGGAACACCGCGAGCTTGTCGTCCTTGGGCGGTGTCGCCTGCCAGACCCGGCCCCAGCGGCGCACGACGCCGGTCAGGCGCTTGAGTTCGGCAAACGGCGCGAACTGCGTCGGGATCTGCTTGTGCGTGTTCGGCGCGTTGGCGAGGTAGTGGAACGGTAGCCCATCGGTGGAGAAGCCGACATAGCCTTCGCGCATGCCTTTCTCGACCAGCGTTTCCATGCGCGCGAGCTCATCCTCGGTCGGATCGCGGCTGACCGAGTCCTTCAGGCCCATGACCTCGATGCGCAGCATCGAATGCGGAATCATCGGCACGATGTTCGGACCGAGCGGCAGACGGTCGAAATGCGCGAGATATCCCGCCGAGTCGTTCCAGTCGACGCAATCGGCGACCTTGCGCAGCACGTGCTTGGGCACGTTCTCGACGCGCGCGAAACAGTCGACGATCGGATCGGCGCCGTCGCGACGCTGCGCGCCGTAGGCCAGGCCCAGGCTGCAGTTGGCGACAACGACCGTGGTCGTGCCGTGTCGCACCGCTTCCGGCAGCTGCGGCTCGACTTCGACTTCCAGATCGAAATGCGTATGGATGTCGAGCAGCCCCGGCATCAGCCACTGCCCGTCGGCCTCGATCACCCGCTGCGCCTGCGCCGGATCCAGATCCGGCCCGATCGCCGCGATGCGGCCATCGCATACCGCAACATCGGCGCGCTGCGGCGGCGCACCGCTGCCGTCGAACACCCACGCATTCCTGAACAGGCCATCCCAGGCCTTGCGCCCACCATCCATGACGTACTCCTCCCGTCTTGTGGCGGTCATCTTAAGCAGCGAAGCCGGCCGGGACCGATGGGAAATTCGACCCAGCCGTAGCAACCATGTTTCGTCAAGCGCGTTTTGCGGCCAAGTGGGGATTCCACTGGCTGTGATCACGAAGCATGGCGTTGAGGATGGTGAGGAGTTTTCGGG
>JBAZXW010000009.1:0-121851 GCA_041659605.1 Sinimarinibacterium sp.
GTGGTGACGCGACACCTGCGTGCCCGGCAGCTGGATCTCGTTGTCGGGTGCGCGGCCGATGCGCACGCTACCCGCATACAGATTGCGTCTGAAGCGGAAGGTGCCGGCGGCGTTTCTGACCGAGATGACCCACATCGCCCGTGTGTCCTACGTGAACCTGCATCGCAGGGTAGCAAATGCCCGCGGGGCGGTCGCGGCTCGCCCAAGCCACTGCAGCTGTGGCAAATTGAGCCACCGGCGACTGTGGGCATAGGGGCGCCCTTACAGCAGCGGCCATGACGCGGAAGAATCTCAGCCAGGTGTTCCATGTGGTCGCGGCGACGCTGGTCTGGCTGCTGCTGACGGTCGTCGCGACCTATCTGGTGGGGCTGCAACGGACCGCCGATCGGGTCGCCCAGCGCGATCAGACGCTGCTCTACGCCGCCACCTTGCGGGCCCGGATCGAGAGCGAGCTCAGTTCGACGGCCTTCCTGGCACAGGGCCTGGTGGCCTACATCAATGCGCGGGGTCCGCTCGACGATGCGAGTGTCCAGCGCGCGCTGTCGGAACTGTATCGGTCCGGCAAGTACATCCGCAGCATCGGCATCGCGCCGGACAACCGCATCGCGCATATCTATCCCTTGTCGGGCAACGAACAGGCGATCGGCCTGGCCTATCGGGATGTGCCGGAGCAGTGGCCGGCAGTCCGCCGGGCGATGGAGACGCGCGCGGCGGTGCTGGCAGGTCCGGTCGATCTGGTGCAGGGCGGGCAGGCGTTGATCAACCGCTCGCCGGTGTTCGTCGGCGACGAGTACTGGGGTGTGGTCAGCGTGTCGATCGACTTCGGGTCCTTTCTGCGCGCCGTCGGGCTGCAGGACGCCGAATCGCATGTGCAGATCGCGCTGCGCGGCAAGGACGGCCTGGGCGAGCGGGGCGCGCTGATCGCCGGCGATCCGGCGGTTTTCGACGCATCGCCGATCCGCATGGTGCTGGCGATTCCCGGCGGCAGCTGGGAACTCGCGGCGGCGCCGGCCGGCGGTTGGGACGGGCGGGCGCTGCACAGCGCGCTGCTGCCCTACGTCTCCTACGGCGGCGCGTTCATGCTGGCGGCGCTGCTGTGGCTGGCCTTGCGCGAGCGCAGCAACGTCCGCAATGCGCGCACCGAGCTGCAACAGCTGATCGAGCAGCTCGGTGCGGCCAATCATGAACTGGAGCGACTTTCGGAAACCGATCCCCTGACCGGGCTGCCGAACCGGCGCGGGCTCGACGAGGTTCTCACTCTGGAGTGGCGGCGCTGCCGGCGCCTGTTCGAACCAATCGCGCTGCTGATGATCGACATCGACCAGTTCAAGGCCTACAACGACGCGCACGGACATCTGAAGGGCGATCAGTGCCTGCAGCAGGTCAGTGGCGTCCTGCAAAGCACCGCGAGCCGGGCCGGCGAGTTCGTCGCGCGCTACGGTGGCGAGGAGTTCGTGATGGTGCTGCCCGGCACCAACCGCGATGCGGCTGCCCTGCAGGCGGAGCGGGTGCGCGCCGCGGTCGAAGGCGCGGCCATCGCGCACGGCCATTCGGCGGTGTCGCCGTACGTGACGATCAGCATCGGCGTCGCGACGCGCTCATCGAACTCAACGATCTCGCTCGAAGGGCTGCGCGAAGCGGCCGATTCCGCGCTCTACGAGGCCAAGCACCTCGGGCGTAATCGCGTCTGCGTTGCGCCGCTCAATGGCACGCATCCCGCGGCGGCTCAGGCGTCGAACAGCACGACCTGACGCACCGCTTCGCCCTGCGCGAGGCGATCGAAGGCGCCGTTGATCTCGTCCAGCCGCAGCGTGTGCGTCAGCAGCTTGTCGACCGGCAGGCGCCCGGACCGGTACAGCGCGATGTAGCGCGGCAGGTCGCGCGTCGGTACCGCCGAGCCCATATACGAACCCTTCACGGTCCGTTCTTCGGTGACGAGGCTGACGGCGGAAATCGCAAATTGTTTGCTCGGATGCGGCAGGCCCACGGTCACCGTCGTGCCGCCGCGGCGCGTGGCGGCGTAGGCCTGGGCCAGCGCGGCTTCCGATCCGGCGGTTTCGATCGCGTAGGCGGCACCGCCGCGCGTGTACTCGCGTATCGCCGCCACCGAGTCGGCGCCGCTCGCCAGCACGGTGCGCGTGGCGCCCAGGCGCTCCGCCAGTTCGAGCTTGGCCGGCAGCACGTCGACGGCGATGATCGGATCGGCGCCGGCGGCGACCGCGCCGAGCAGCGCGGCGAGGCCGACGCCGCCCATGCCGAAGATCGCGACGCTTTCGCCCGGTCCGACGCGCGCCGTGTTGACGACGGCGCCGACGCCGGTCATCACCGCGCAGCCGAACAGGGCCGCGATCCGCGGCGGCAGTTCGGGATCGACGCGCACGGCCGAGCGCGCCGACACCACCGCGTATTCGGCGAAGGCCGACACGCCCAGATGGTGATTCAGTTCGCCGCCGTCGGCCGCATGCCAGCGACGCGCGCCGGACAGCAGCGTGCCGGCGACGTTGGCCTTCGCCCCGGGTTCGCACAGCGCGGCGCGGCCGGTCGCGCAGAAGTCGCAGTGGCCGCAACTGGGGACGAAAGCAAACACCACCGCGTCGCCGCGCGCGAAACCCCGCGTGTCCGCGCCGGTCTCGACGACTTCGCCCGCAGCCTCGTGACCGAGCACCATCGGCATCACGCGCGGGCGCGAGCCGTCGATCACCGACAGGTCGGAGTGACACAGGCCTGCCGCGCGCACTTTCACCAGCAGCTCGCCGGGTCCGGGCGGATCGAGTTCGACTTCGTCGATGCGCAGCGGCAGCGAGCGTGAATACGGCGCCGGCAGACCCATCTGCCGGAGAACGGCGGCGCGGACATTCATGGCAGGGTCTCGGTTTGCGCGCGCTGCAGTCGTTCCAGCGCGGAACGTAGCGCGTCGGGAATCGCGTGTGGGCGGCGTGTGCCACGGTCGACGAAGACGTGCACGAACCAGCCTTCTGCCGCCGGCGTGTCGGCGCCTTCGCGGAACAGGCCGATTTCGTAGCGCACGCTGGAGCGCCCCAGGTGCACCACGCTCAGGCCGGCATCGACGGCGTCCGGAAACGCCAGCGCGTCGAGGAAACGGCAATGCGATTCCGCGCACAGGCCGATCATCGGCCCGCCGTGGATGTCGAGACCGCCGTCGCGGATCAGGTAGGCGTTGATCACGGTGTCGAAGTAGCTGTAGTACTCGACGTTGTTGACATGGCCGTAGACGTCGTTGTCCTTCCAGCGCGTGCTGATGCGCTGGAAGTGCGGGTAAGCGCCGCGCGGCGCGGGGGCGGATGTTGAAGTCATGGTTTGATCTTATGACCGTTACCTGCCTGCTGCATACGGCGCCGGGATCGCACACAATCCGAACCCGCCGAATAACCGAGAGGAGAGCAGACAATGGCGAGCTTCGTTCCCGGCCAGATGATGGAGGCACCGCTGCTGGTGTCGTCGCTGCTGGTGCACGCGGAGTCCTATCACGGCGACACCGAGATCGTGTCGCGAACCGTGGAAGGCCCCAGCGCCGACAACGGCGGCGCGATCCGGAGAGGGTTGCATCGCTACACCTACGCGCAGGCCGCGCGCCGCAGCCGCCAGCTCGCGAACGCGCTCAAGCGCCTGGGCGTGCAGCCCGGCGAGCGCGTCGCGACGCTGGCCTGGAACGGCTACCGCCACTTCGAGCTGTACTACGCGGTGTCGGGCTCCGGTGCGATCATGCACACGGTCAATCCGCGCCTGTTCGCCGAGCAGATCGCGTGGATCGTCAACGACGCGCGGGACAAGGTGCTGTGCTTCGATCTGAGCTTCGCGCCGCTGATCGAGGCCATTGCGTCGAAGTGCCCGACGGTCAAGCACTGGGTGGCGATGACCGATCGCGCGCACCTGCCGTCGCAGAAGATTCCGAACCTGATCTGCTACGAGGACTGGGTCGAGGCCGAGTCCGACCAGTACGCCTGGCCCGAGTTCGACGAGAGAAGTGCCTGCACGCTGTGCTACACCTCGGGCACGACCGGCAATCCCAAGGGCGTGCTGTACTCGCACCGCTCGATGATGCTGCACACGCTGGCCGGCGCGGTGCCGGACGTGTTCGGCCTGTCGGCGCGCGACTGCATCCTGCCGGTCGTGCCGATGTTCCACGTCAACGCCTGGGCGATTCCGTATGCGGCGCCGATGGTCGGCGCCAAGCTGGTGTTCCCCGGCGCGGCGCTCGACGGCGCCAGCCTGCATGAGCTGTTCGAGACCGAGGGTGTGACCTTCTCCGCCGGCGTGCCGACGGTCTGGCAGGGCCTGCTGACGCACCTGCAGACCAACAAGCTGCGGCTGACGACGCTGCGGCGCTGCGTGATCGGCGGCTCGGCCTGTCCGCCGGCGCTGATGCAGACCTTCGAGCGCGACTACGGCGTCAAGATCCACCATGCCTGGGGCATGACCGAGATGTCGCCGCTGGGCACCTTCAACAATCTCAAGATCAAGCACCTGAACCTGCCCAAGGAAGAGCAGTTCGCGATCGAGACCAAGCAGGGCCGGCCGCCGTTCGGCGTGCAACTCAAGATCGTCGACGCCGACGGCCGCGAGTTGCCGCGCGACGGCAAGGCCTTTGGCGACCTCCTGGTCAAGGGGCACTGGATCGTCGACCGCTACTACCGCCTCGACCAGACCCCGTTGCAGGACGGCTGGTTCCCGACCGGCGACGTCGGCACGCTCGACGCCGACGGCTTCCTGCAGATCACCGACCGCTCCAAGGACGTGATCAAGTCCGGCGGCGAGTGGATCAGCTCGATCGACCTCGAAAACGTCGCCTGCGCGCATCCGGCGGTCGCGCAGGCCGCGGCGATCGCCGCCCATCACCCGAAGTGGGACGAGCGGCCGCTGCTGGTGGTCGTGAAGAAGCCTGGCCAGGAGGTGACGCGCGACCAGATCCTGGCGCTGTTTCCCGGCAAGGTTGCGAAATGGTGGATTCCGGACGACGTCGTCTTCGTCAACGAGCTGCCGATGACCGCGACCGGCAAGATCTCCAAGCTGCGCCTGCGCGAACAGCTCAAGGACTACAAGCTTCCGACCGTCTGAGAGAAGTAGCCCGGGCGCAGCCCGGGGGATCAGCGCCGAGTGGGTTACGGAGTCTGCCGGGCCCGCCCTACAGGATCAGGTAGGCCGCGACCGCAAGTCCGAGCAGACCGGTGACGATGGTCGTCATCGGTGCCAACGAGACCCAGTAGCCGGCCGGGATTTCGCCCGGCTGCAGGCCGCGCAGCACGCGCCGATGCTGCAAGGTCGCCAGCAGCGCCAGTACCGCGCCGGCGGCAATGAAGGCCAGGCCGAGCAGGTACGCGGCCGGCGATTCGACGCCGACGGCTGCCTGCGCGTTGAGGAAGCGCACGAACAGCGCGAAGCGTTCGATCAGGAAGCCGAAGGCCATCAGCGTCAGGCAGGTGCGCTGCCAGGCCAGCAGCGTGCGTTCGGCGGCAAACAGCACTCGGGGATCCCTGAGGTCTGACATCGGCAGTACTCCCGCTGCGGGATGAGGTTTCTCACCCGGTTTGATGGGCCTGCGATGCGCGGCGTTCGGCCTGCAGGCGGTTCAAGTTGAGGAAGACGCGCGAGGCGACGCGCGGGTACTGACGGCAGATGCGCTCCTGGTCGGCGTCGTCGAAGCGCAGCAGCCGCGCACTCGTCAGCGTGTCGACGTTCGCGGTGCGGCGCTGGCCGAAGTAACCGATCTCGCCGACGACCGCGCCGCGCGTGAGTCGGCTGATGACCTGCCTGCTGCCTTCGCGCTCAATCCAGACCTCGAGTGTGCCGTCGACGACGACATAGATGTCGCCCGCCGGATCGCCCGGTTTGTCCGCGCCGCAGGGTTCGCCTTCGGTCATCAGGCGCGTGCCGGACGGCACCGTCCGCAGGTTGGCCATCAGTGCGAACACGCGCGCCTGGCGCGGGCTCAGGCCCTGCAGCAGCGGGATCGTGCGCTGCACGTCGTCGCCCAGGTTCACGCGCAGGCTGTCCCACAGCGTGACGATGCGCACGCCGCTCATGAATGCGGGCGTGACGAAGATGTCCACCAGCCATGCCGCGAACAGTGTCAGCGCGGCGAGCCAGCCGAACACGACCTGGTTGTGCAGGTCGCCGAGGACCAGGACGACGAAGCCCACGCCGAGAATCGCCTTGGTCAGCGTGATCGGGCGCAGCACCGCGCGCAGCGCGACGACGGCGCCCTGCGTTTCCGAGGCGCGGCGGCGTGCGGCGTCGCCGAAGCGGGCGAGGTAGTGGATGGTGTCGTCGATGGCGAGGCCGAGCACCAGGCACTCGACCAGGCTGGTCGTCGCGTTGAGCGTGATGCCGCCCAAACCCAGTGCGCCGAAGTAAATGGCGGTCTGCAGCAGTGTCGGCAGGCTTACCAGCAGGCCAACGCGCCAGGACGTGAACTGCAGCGCGAGGCAGGCATAGATCAGCAGCAGCGCCAGCGCGATGCTCTGCAGCTGGCCACTGGTGGCGGCGTTGACCGATTCGGTGATGATCGCGGCGTCGCCGGCGATGCGCGCTTCGAGCGGCGCTGGCAGTGTCGCCAGCTCGGTGCGCAGGCGATCGAGCAGATCGGCGACTTCGTGGGTCTGATCCGCCGTCAGGCGCACCCGGATCAGGGTCGCGGAGCGGTCCGCGTTGAGCAGCTGCCGCAGCGCCGCACTGTCGCCGAAGAACAGCAGCTGCTCCGCGCGCGCCGCGGAGTCCGGCAGCCGCATCGCCGGATCGTGGCCCAGCGTGCGGCTGAGCACGCGCAGGTGATCGACCATGCCGGTGACGCCGCCGACCTCGGGTTGCTGCACGAGCCATTGCTGCAACCGGTCGAGGGCGGTAACGACCTCGGGCTGGGCGAGCACGCCGGGCGTGTAGCCGTCGACCAGGATCGTCAGCGGCGTGACCCCGCCGAGTGCGCGGTTGACGGCCTCGTAGTCGATGCGCACGCGGGCATCGGGTTCGAATACGCCGATGAACTGATCGCCGATGCGGATGCGCGTCGAAAGGCCGACGGAAACGGCCAGCACGATCACCGCCGTCACCAGGATTGCCTTGCGGTTGCGGACGTCGAAGCCGCCCAGGTAGCTCGCGAGCCGGCCAAAGCCGTCGACACTGCGCACGCGGCGGCGCCTGGTCACGACCGCGTAGGCCAGCGCCGCCGGCACCAGGCTCAGCGCCAGCGCCGCGGCGAGCACGACGCCCAGCACCGACAGCAGCGCGAACTCGCGGATCGCCGGCAGATCGCTGATGCCGAGCGCCGCGAGTCCGACCGCGGTGGTGAACGCGGTCAACGCGACCGGTGCGGCGATCTGCCGCATCAGATGGCGGATGCGCTCCGCGCGCGGTGCGCCCGGCTTTTCGTCAACGAGCGCCTCGAATTCAGAAATGACGTGTGCGCAATACGCCAGGCTCATTGTCGCCACCAGCGTCGGCACCAGGCTCGTGACCAGGTTCAGCGGACGACCCAGCACGGCGAAGGCCGCGAGCGTGCCGAGCAACGCGACCGCCAGCGTCAGCAGCGGCAGCACGACGCCGCGCAGGCTGCGGAACGCGAACGCCAGCAGGGTGATAACCAGCACGGCGATGGCGGGGACGACCCAGTGCAGCTGCTGCAGCACTGCGGCGCCGGTCGCGGCGCGCAGCACCGGACCGCCGGTGACATGCACCTCAAGGCCGGGCCCCGCGGCGGCGTCGGCGGCGCGTACGATGCTGGCCGGCAGGTCCAGCGCCGCGCGCGCCTCGTCGCTGCCGTCCTCGAGTTCGACGACGATCGCCGCGGCGCGATCGTCGGTCGACACCAGATGGCCGTGGACGAGCGGATTGGCACGGGCCGCGGCGCGCAGTCGTTCGAGCGCGGTGCCGTCCGCCGGCGCACGGGCGTCGTAGCTCGCGAACTCGAGCCGCTCGCCGCTGGCGGCGGGTAGCGACACTGTCGTCAGCGATTGCACGCGGGCGACGCCGGGCAGGTCGAACAGATCCCGCGACAACCGGTGGATGCGCCGCAGCGTGTCGGCGCGGAACACGTCGTCGTTGCGGACGACGACGATCACCTGCTCACGCGCGCCGAAACGGCGCCGGACCTCGGCATCGTTCTGCTGCGCGGGAATGCCCGGAACGATCAGCGCATCGAGCGACGGGTCGATGCGCAGCCGCCAGCCGTTCCCGGCCGGGTCGCGCAGCAGCGCGAGCGCAACAAGACTTGTCGCCGCGACGCCCAGCAGCACCAGCCAGGGCCGGTCGGCGACCAGCCGGGTCCAGCGGGAGGCGTTGGCGCCGCGCCGGGCCACCGCGTCCGGACCCTCGGTAGCGCCTGTTTACTCGAAGGCTTCGAAGAAGTGCTGCGGATCGAACAGGCGTTCGGGCAGGCGTTCGAGGATCGTGAAGTCGCTGAGCTTGACCTGGGTGCGCGTGCCTTCCTGCAGATTGCGCATCGTGTAGTCGAGCACCACCGAGTAGTCGTCGACGCTGAGGATGCTGGCGGCGTCGGCTTCGAGCAGCTTGAGCGGCTTGTCGGCCTTGGCGAAGAACTCGCTCTTGAGCAGCACGCAGCTGCCCTGATCAACATAAGACACGACCTTGCGGTAGCCGGAGGATTCGACGTCCGTCGCGGTTTCCAGCACGAAGGCCGGGCGCGTGGCGTAGACGCCGTCGGCCGTGCGGGTGGTCTGGCCGCTGTAGAGCAGGCCCAGCACCTGCTTGATCTCGCCGTAGCTGAAATCGGTGCCCCACAAGGGCTCCGCAGTGTTCTTGCCGGTGATCTGGATCGCCTTGGGTTCCGGCGGCAGATGGAAGTACACGGACTCCTCGTCGCCGGACTGCAGCATCAGATAGCTGGACCCGCTCATCGCGCGCGGTTCGAGCAACTTCACGTTGACCCGCGCCTCGGCCTTCGCCGACGGCTTCCAGTACAGCTTCAGGCGCAACGCGTGGTTGTTGCCCTCGCGGTCGCGGACGTCGAGGTTGAGATCGCGCAGCGCGCCGCGCTGCACCAGGTTGCGCTGCATGCAGGCCTGGATGTCGTCGACCGTCTGCGGGCGCGGCGTCGTCGACTTGGCGTCCTGTGCGCGGGCGGCTGCGACCGAGCAGAGCAGGACGAGTGCAGCCTGCGCCGCGGCTTTGAGCTTGTTCATGTATTCCCCTGGGATCCCGATGCCCGATTCTTCGGCGTGCCCGTGCCGGCGTCAACATGGATCCGCCAACAAAAAACCCGCCGGCATCTCTGCCGGCGGGTCGGGGTGCTGCCAGAACAATCAGTCCTCGATGACCTTGAGCTCGACGCGGCGGTTTTCCTCGCGCCCCTCTTCGGTGTCGTTGGTCGCGATCGGCTGCGATTCGCCGTAGCCGACGGGCGCCATGCGGCCGACGTCGACTTCGTGCTCGACCAGATAGGCCTTGACCGCGATCGCGCGGCGTTCGGACAGGCTCTGGTTGTAGGCGTCGGTGCCCACGTCGTCGGTATGGCCTTCGAGCTCGACGTCGACGTCCGGATAAGCCTGCAGCGTGCCGGCAACCTCGTTGAGGATGTCGCGCGCCGCCGGCGTCAGGATGTCGGAATCGAACTCGAACTTCACCCCGCGCAGGATGAACTTCTGCACCGCGGCGCAGCCGTTCTCGTCGACCTGCTCGCCCGGTCGCGGCTTGCGGCAGTCACCCAGAAGTGCGCAGCCGTTGGCGAGAACCTTGGCGCCGGCCGGGGTGTTCGGGCACTCGTCGTCGGCGTCGAGCACGCCGTCGCCGTCCGCATCGAGCGGGCAGCCCACTTCGTTGACCTGCACGCCGGGCATCGTATCCGGGCACTGGTCCTGCGAATCGAGCACGCCATCGCCGTCGGAGTCGGCGTCGACCGGCGCGGCCGGTTCGGGTTCCGGAGGCGGCGGGGGCGGCGCCACGCCCAGCGGGAACAGCAGGCCGATGTTGAACAGGGCCTCCTGGAACGCGCCATTGTCCTCGCCGACGCCGGCCTGCTTGCGGTCGTGCTGATCGGTGCGATAACGCGCCTCGGTGCGCAGCGCGATGTGGCGATTGAACGGGAACAGGTAGCCGGCGCCGACGTCGAACACCGTCGACTTGTAGTTCGGGATCTCGCCGGGCTGGTTGTCCGTACGCCCGTACATCAGCGCGAGCAGGCCGTAGAAATTCGGCACCTTGTCGGACAGGAAGATCATCGCGCCCAGGCCGGCGCCCTTGAGTTCCGCGGAGTCGCCGCCGCCGGACTCGGGGTCCATCTGCGTGTAGAAGCCGGTCAGCTCCAGCGCCAGGCCGTCGGTCACCTTCTTGCCGACGGTGATCATGCCGCCGATGCCATCGTCGGTGCCGCGGTCTTTATCGACCCGCGTGTAGGAGAACATCGGCGAGACGTAGTAGTGGCGGCCCGGCAGCGCCTGTTCCATCGGTTCCGCGGACTCGGCGGAGTCTTCGAATTCGGAATAGTCGTCGTCCTGAGCCAGCGCCGGCTGGGCAGTCCCCAGCGTCAAAAGAAGTGCGAACAGCCCCCAGCCCCCAAACCCGTACTTTGGTCTCATCGTTTCTCCCCAGAATCTGTCCATGTTCAGGACGATTGATCGTGTAACTATAACAGCGGCTTTCGCGGAATTGCGCATCCATCCGCTGCCGCGCCGCTATAATCCGCGCCCGTCGGACCCCGGCACTGTGTCATTGGCCCCCATGGAACCCCAGCAGATCCGTAATGAGGTGAAAGCCCTGCACGCGCGTTTCGACGCGCTGCGGGGCTATCTTTGACTACGATAACAAGTGCGACCGCCTGGTCGAAGTCAATGCCGAGCTTGAGCGCAACGATGTCTGGAACGACCCCGAACGCGCGCAGAACCTGGGCCGTGAACGCGCCCGCCTCGAAGACGTGGTCAGGCCGCTCGAACGCGCCGACAGCGGACTGAGGGACGCCCTCGATCTGCTGGAACTGGCCGAGTCCGAGAACGACCAGTCAACCGTCGACGAGATCGCGCGCGACCTGGCGAATCTCGATCGCATGGCGGCGGATCTCGAGTTCAAGCGCATGTTCAGCGGCGAGCTCGATTCCGCCAACTGCTACCTCGACCTGCAGTCGGGTTCGGGCGGCACCGAGGCGCAGGACTGGGCCGAGATGCTGCTGCGCATGTATATGAAGTGGGCCGAGGGCAAGGGCTTCAAGGTCGAGTTGATGGAGCGCTCGGACGGCGAAGTCGCGGGCATCAAGTCGGCGACCATCTTCGTCCAGGGCGATTACGCCTACGGCTGGCTGCGCACCGAGACCGGCGTGCACCGGCTGGTGCGCAAATCGCCGTTCGATTCAGGCAATCGCCGGCACACCTCGTTTTCCGGCGTATTCGTGTCGCCGGAAGTCGACGACAACATCGAGGTCGAGATCAATCCGGCGGACCTCGAAGTCGCGACCTACCGTTCCAGCGGCGCCGGCGGCCAGCACGTCAACAAGACCGAGTCGGCGATCCGCATCAAGCATGTGCCGACCGGCATCGTCGTAGCCTGCCAGATGGAGCGCAGCCAGCACGCCAACCGCGACCGCGCGATGAAGATGCTCAAGGCGCGGATGTACGAGGCGGAACTGCAGAAGCGCAACGTGCAGAAGCAGGCGCTCGAGGACTCCAAGGACGACATCGGCTGGGGCAGCCAGATCCGCTCCTACGTGCTCGACCAGTCGCGCATCAAGGACCTGCGCACCGGCGTCGAGATCGCCGACACGCAGAAAGTGCTCGACGGCCACCTCGATCCCTTCATCGAAGCGAGCCTGAAGCAGGGGCTCTGACGACCAGTGCAATGACCGACCAACACCACACACCGCCGCAGCTCGACGAGAACCACCTGATCGCGACGCGGCGCGAAAAGCTCGACCGGCTGCGCGCGCAGGGCCAGGCGTTCCCGAACGACTTCCGCCGCGACACGCTCGCCGAGTACCTGGTCGGCAGCTATGGCGAGCGCGACGGCGCATCGCTGGAAACCGAGACCGAAGTGTTCGCGCTCGCCGGCCGGCTGATGGCCAAGCGCGTGATGGGCAAGGCCAGCTTCGGCCAGCTGCAGGACATGTCCGGCCGCATCCAGGTGTTCGTGCAGCTCAACGCGGTCGGCGAGGCTGCCTACGAGACCTTCAAGCAGGCCGACGTCGGCGACGTCATCGGCATTCGCGGCACGGTGTTCAAGACCAAGACCGGCGAGCTTTCGGTGAAGGTCGGCACGCTGCAGCTGCTGGTCAAGAACCTGCGGCCGCTGCCGGAGAAGTGGGCGGGCCTGACCGACACCGAAGTGCGCTATCGCCAGCGCTACCTGGACCTGATCGTCAATCCCGAGGTCAGGAGCACCTTCGAGAAGCGCGGCAAGGCGGTGCGTTTCATCCGCAACTTCCTCGACACGCTCGGCTTCATGGAAGTCGAGACGCCGATGCTGCAGCCGATTCCCGGCGGCGCGGCGGCGCGGCCGTTCGTGACGCACTACAACGCGCTGGGCCGCGACTTCTACATGCGCATTGCGCCGGAGCTGTATCTCAAGCGGCTGGTCGTCGGCGGCTTCGAGAAGGTCTACGAGATCAACCGCAACTTCCGCAACGAAGGGCTGTCGACGCGGCACAATCCCGAATTCACGATGCTGGAGTTCTACCAGGCCTACGCGGATTATCGCGATGCGATGGACCTGGTCGAGACGCTGTTGCGCGATGTCGGAATCGCGGTCAACGGGTCCGGCAAGCTGGTCAACCAGGGTCGCGACTACGATCTCGACCAGCCGTTCAACCGCTGGACGATGAAAGAAGCCGTGCTGCGCTTCAATCCGGACATCGACGCGAGTATTTTCGACGACCGCGAGCGCCTCGCCGCCCACGCAAAGAAGGTTGGCGGCGACGTCAAGCCGGCCTACGGCTGGGGCAAGCTGCTGACCGAGATCTTCGAGAAGACCGTCGAGCACGAACTGCTCGATCCGACCTTCATCACCGAGTTTCCGACCGAGGTGTCGCCGCTGGCGCGCAGCAACGACGCGAACGCCGAGATCACCGACCGCTTCGAGCTGTTCATCGCCGGCCGCGAGGTCGCCAACGGATTCTCGGAGCTGAACGATCCGGACGACCAGGCCGCGCGCTTCCATGCGCAGGTCGCGGCCAAGCACGCCGGCGACGACGAGGCCATGCTGTTCGACGCCGACTACATCCGCGCGCTTGAGTACGGCCTGCCGCCGGCCGCAGGCGTCGGCATCGGCATCGACCGCCTGGTGATGTTCCTGACCGATTCGCCGAGCATCCGCGACGTTCTGCTATTCCCGCAGATGCGGCCGGAAGCATGATCCGTAGGGTGGGCTGAGCGAAGCGAAGCCCACGGCATCGATGGAGGCGAACATCCCACGCCGCTGGGTGCTGATACTCGGCACCATCGTCGCGATCGGGCCGATGTCGATCGACCTGTACCTGCCGAGCCTGCCGACGCTGCAGGCGCATTTCGGCACCGATGCGGGCGTCGTGCAGTACACGCTGGCGTCGTACTTCGTCGGCCTCGCGATCGGCCAGATCGCCTATGGCCCGATCGCGGATCGCTACGGTCGGCGCGGGCCGCTGCTGGCAGGCCTGGCCCTGTACGTACTGGCCTCGCTGGTCTGCGCCCTGGCGCCGTCGATCGAGGCGCTGATCGCCGCGCGCTTCGTGCAGGCGATCGGCGGCTGTTCCGGAATGATCATCGCCCGCGCGATGGTACGTGACCGTCACGAAGGCCCCGACATGGCACGCGTGCTGTCGGCGCTGGTGCTGGTGATGGGTGTCGCGCCGGTGCTCGCGCCGCTGGCCGGCGGTCAGATCCTCGGCCTGTTCGGCTGGCGCGCGATCTTCGTCGTGCTCGCGCTGTTCGGCATGATGTGCTGGGGCGCGGCTTGGGCCGGTCTGCCGGAAACCATCGGCGAGCGCAGCGGGCCGATCCGCGCCCGCAGCGTCGTGCGCGCCTATGCACAACTCCTGCGGCATCGGCGTTTCATGGGCTACACACTGGCCGGCGGCGTTGCCAGCGCCGGCATGTTCGCCTACATCACCGGCGCGCCCTTCGTATTCATCGAGGTGTTCGGCGTCGCGCCGGAGCGCTTCGGCCTGTTCTTCGGCGCGAACGCAGCCGGATTGATCGTCGCCTCCCAGCTCAACGGTTGGTTGCTGCGCCGCCTGCGCGCCGAGCGCATCGTGCGCGCGACACTGTCGGTCTTCGCGGCTTCGGCGCTGGTCTTGCTGCTTGCCGCTGCGACCCGCACCGGCGGCATCTGGGCCGTGGCGCTGCCGCTGTTTGTCTGCATCAGCAGTCTGGGTTTCAGCTTTCCGAATACGACGGCCGCCGCGATGGCGCCATTCGGCGATCGCGCCGGGCTCGCGTCCGCGCTGATGGGCACGCTGCAATTCGCAGCCGCGGCATTGGCGGGCGCTGCCGTCGGCCTGCTCAACGACGGCACGTCGCTGCCGATGGCGCTGGTGATCGCCGGCTGCGGGCTCGCGTCGATCACGCTGCTGCGAGCACTCGTGCCCGTGCCGCGTGCAGGCTGACTTCAGCCGCCAACCAGCAGGCGGTCGACTTCGGCGAGGTCGGTCTGGCCCAGGCTGCCGGCGGCGGCCTTGAGCCGCAGCACGAACAGCAGGTAGTCGTAGCGCGACTGGTAGTAGTTGCGCTCTGCGGCGTAGAGCTGCTGCTGCGCGTTGAGCACGTCCACGGCGGTGCGTGCGCCGACCTCCAGGCCGGTTTCGCTGGCTTCCAGCGCCGTGGTGCTGGAGACGACCGCCTGCTTGAACGCCTTCACGCGTGCGGCGCCGGTGACCACGCCCTGATAGGCGTCGCGGGTGTTGCGCTCGACCTGGCGCTTCGCGCCCGTCAGTTCGGACGCGCGCTGCTCGCGCGTCGCGATCGACTGGCGCACGGCGGACTGCGTCGCGCCGCCGGCGAACAGCGGCAGCGTCACGCCCAGCGTGACCGAACTGCTCTCGGTTTCCTGTGGGAAGCTGCCGGATTCCGAAGTGCTGTCGCGATACACACCCTGCACGCCGACGGTCGGCAGGTGGCCGGCGCGCGCAGCCTGCACGCCGCGTTCGGCGATGTTCTGGTTCAACTGCGCGGCGAGCAGATCGAGGTTGCCCTGGAGCGCATCGCTGACCCACTGGTTGACGTCGGCCGGATTCGGCGCCGGCAGAGGGATGTCCTGTCCGAGCAGCGCCAGCGGCGGTACCGGCTGGCCGGTGATCTGGCCCAGAGCCAGGATCGCGCTGTCGAGCTGCTGCTGCGCCTGGATTTCCTGCGCGACGGTCAGGTCGTAGCGGGCTTGGGCTTCCTGCACGTCGGTGATCGCGGACAGGCCGACCTCGAAGCGCTTCTTCGCCTGTTCCAGCTGCCGTTCGACCGCGGCTTTCTCGCCCTGTGCGGAACGCAGATTGTCGTGGGCGCCGAGCACGCCGAAGTAGGCCTCGGCGACGCGCAGCAGCAGCGTCTGCTCGGCGGAACGATAAGTGGCCTGCGCGAGTGCGACCTGTTCGCTGGCCTGCTGCAGCCGCCGCCAGCTGGCAATGCTGACGATCGACTGGTTCAGCGTCACCGACAGCGCGTCGTCGTTGCCGTTGTTGTCGATCGGGAACGTCGTGCCGCCCTGTTCGAACGTGCCGGTCGTCTCCGCGTAACCGTAGTTGTAGCTACCCGTCAGCTGCGGCAGCAGCGCGGCGCGCGCCTGCGGCTTGGCTTCGACGGCGGCGTCGCGCGCATGGCGCGCCGCCCAGATCGTCGTGTCGTTCTGCGCGGCGAGGTCGTAGACCTGCAGCAGGTCATTGGCCTGCGCCAGACCGGGAGCCAGGAGTGCCGCAGCCAGCAGGCGGAATTTCGGGTGCATGAGTGTCCTTGTGAGTTCTTTCTTAGTACCGCGGTACCGTTGGATCGACGTGCATCGACCAGGCATCGAGTCCCCCGTCGACGCTTGAGACATCCTGAAAGCCGTTCTGTTCCAGGAAGCGCGCAGCCATCTGTGAGCGCACCCCGTGATGGCATAAGACGGCGATGTGCTGCGCAGGGTTTAATTCGACATAGCGCATCGGCAGCTCTTGCAGCGGAATATGCTTCGCGCCGGCGAGGCGGGCGGCAAACAATTCCTCGTCGGTGCGCACGTCGAGCACGGTCACGCCGGGCTGGCGCAGGCAGCGCTGCAGTTCGTGGACGTCGATGTTGCGCATGGGGCGTCAGTCTACCGGAGTCGCGTGGCGGCTCTTTCAGCGCACCGTGAACCCGGTGCGGCCGATCAGCTGGCCGCTCTGCGTGACCACGCGCACTTCCCAGTCCCCGCGTGGATCCGCGGGGAAGGCGGTCTTGTGCGACCAGGCCCGGTAGCCGGCTTCGCGTCCGCCCTGGACGTCGAGCGCGACGACATCGACGGTGCGGCCGTTGAAGCGCCAGTGGTGTTCGATGCGCTCGCGCAGGCCGCGCGGGACGCGGATGCTGCTCCAGGCGTAGATGCCATGGGCCTGCAGGTCGGCTGCCGCGATCTCGCCGAGGTCGACGCCCGGGGCACGGGCGGCGGCATCGATCGAAGCCGTGATGCGCATGTCGGCGACCCACAGCGAGGCCGGGGGGACCGCAACGCGGGCTTGCCAGGCGACCCACATCAGACCCGCGCTCAGGGCGAGCGCGAGCGCGCTGCGCAGCGGCACGCCGCGCAGCAGGGCACGCCAGGCGGGGATGCTCACCACGCCCAGGCAGAGCAGCGCCAGGCCGAAGCTCTGCGAGGTGGTCAGGTGCCAGAGCATCGGCGCCGCGGTCAGTACGGTGATGGACCCGGATATGGCGTGAAAGGCCCACACTGCGGCGCGGCGCGGCAGGACCTGCCGGTAGTAGATCGGGTCCGCGATCGAAACCAGCGCGAGGACCGTCATCGTTGCGGTGAACGCAAGCTGCGGCGAGGCCCATGCGGTCGTCGCATAGAAGAACGGCAGCGTGAAGAACAGGCACTCCTGGTGCAGCGCCTGCGCCGCGTAGCCCATCAGCCACGGCGGCACGCGCCAGCGTCCGCGCCGTTCGGCCATGCGCAGCAGCGCGGGCTCGAGTGCGGCGAGCAGCCACGACAGCGGCACCAGGATCACCAGTGCCTGGGCGACGCGTTCCTGGCGCTCGATCAGGGCAAAGCTGGCGATGCCGGCGGCGAAACTCGCCGCGGCGACGGCATGCTTCCAGCGTGCCCAGAGCGCCTGCCAGCGATCCGGGGCCTGCGACACTTCGTCGGTCATGCCGGCGGTTGCGGGTGAACCAGCCCGGCCAGTTCGGTGCGGCTGTAGACGCCGAGCTTGCGGTAGACGCGGTACAGATGGTTGGCGACCGTCGATGGCGCCACGCCGATCTTCTTCGCCACCTGCTTGAACGACAGGCCCTGGGCGACGCAGGTGACGATCTCGCGCTCGCGCAGCGTCAGACGGTCGAGCGGTCCGGTCGGCCAGATCGTCAGCAAAGAGAGATCGCCCAGTGGTTCGCAGCGCACCATCAGATCCTGGAAGCTCGTGGTCTGATCCGGTTCCGGAATCGGGATCGGCAGCTCGTGCGGATTGCGGGTCGGGAAGCGCTCGTCGAGCATGTCGAGGAAGCGCACGGTCGCTTCGTGGAAAGTGCCGGCGGAATCGACCACGGCGGCGCCGGCCCCGTTGGGGCGCGCCGCATGGGTTTTCGCCAGATGCAGGAAGAAGGCGTGCGACGCGGCATTGAACAGATGGAAGGTGAAGCGTTTCTGGTATGCCCGTTCCGCTTCGGAAAAGCGATGGTTGTGGTCCTTGCGATACAGCGTCACCAGCGAATACAGCCCGGAGCGGTGGTCCAGATGCCCGGTCGAGAGGATGCGGCGGATGCCGAAGGGCTCGAATGCGCGCTTGTAGATCTCGGATTCGAAAAACTCGTCGTCCGAAATCACGCTGGCCATGTCCACCGGCGTGTCGAGGTTCTGCAGGATGCGCGGAATGATCGGGTTGATCCGTGTCGTCGATTCCAGGATCTGCGGAAACTCCGGCGGCAGATCGGTCACCGTGACCGTATGAAACTTCCAGCGCGCCACGCCGCCGCTGCCCCACAAGGCCGCGTCGAAGGGCACCACCGACTGCAGTTGGCGCAGGGCCCAGCGCCGGAATTCGTCCGCTGCCACCGACAGCCCCGACCGGTACAGGCGGGCAATGACGCGGTCGGCGGGATCGATGCTGTCGTTGTGGGCGATCTTGGGCATGCCGACGTTCATCGGATTCTTTTAAGCCGTTTTTACTATCGGCTCAAGTCGGGGATACGAGGATAATGGTTGGATTGCATCGACGGCGTCAGCGCCGCGATACCGACCAAGGGGTTGGGGAGCTAGGGGATGGCGGCCTATTGGCCGCCTTTTTTGTGTTTGTGTGTCCGTCCTGGACAAGCCGGCGCCGTCCCTTGCGCCGACTTTCAAAACAAGCGCGGCATTTTTCTTCAACGGGCGGCCACCGCGCAGCGTGGCCCCACTATTGGTCGCGCCGGCACTTGAATCCTGCGGGACTGTCCCCAACAATTAGCAGCCTTTCATTGCGAGTGCTAACAACGACCGCGTCCAAGCGGTCAGAGCATTCGCTGTGGGACATTCAAGTCATTGAACCATTGGGAGATTTACGTATGAATCTGCGCCCCCTGCACGATCGCGTGATCGTCAAGCGTCTGGAAGAAGAGAAGAAGTCGTCCGGCGGCATCATCATTCCGGACAATGCGGCCGAAAAGCCGGTCCGTGGCGAGGTGATCGCCGTGGGCCCCGGCAAGAAGACCGAGGACGGCAAGGTCGTCCCCATGGATGTGAAGAAGGGTGACGTCATCCTGTTCGGCAAGTACTCGGGTTCCGAGGTCAAGGTCGACGGCGATGAACTCCTCGTGATGCGCGAGGACGACATCATGGCCGTCTTCACCAAGAAGTGACCTGCGCGGAGCACAGGTCATCCCCGCGCAGGCGGGGATCCAGCCTGGCTCCCCCGATCAAACCACTCTCAAACAACTCTGGATTCCCGCGTTCGCGGGAATGACGGATCAAAAATCTGAGGAATTCAAGATGGCAGCCAAAGAAGTGAAGTTTGGTGACGACGCGCGCAGCCGCATGGTGGCCGGCGTCAACATCCTGGCCAATGCGGTCAAGGTCACGCTCGGCCCCAAGGGCCGCAATGTTGTTCTGGAGAAGTCCTTCGGCGCCCCGACGGTGACCAAGGACGGCGTCTCCGTCGCCAAGGAAATCGAGCTGAAGGACAAGTTCGAGAACATGGGCGCGCAGCTGGTCAAGGAAGTCGCGTCGAAGACCTCCGACGAGGCCGGCGACGGCACCACGACCGCGACCGTGCTGGCGCAGGCGATCGTCAACGAGGGCCTGAAGTCGGTTACCGCCGGCATCGACCCGATGGAAATCAAGCGCGGCATCGACAAGGCCGTCGAGGCCGTCGTCGCCGAGATCAAGAAGGTTTCCAAGCCGTGCAAGGACCGCAAGGCCATTGCCCAGGTCGGCACCGTCTCGGCCAACAACGACGAATCGATCGGCGAGCGCATCGCCGAGGCGATGGACAAGGTCGGCAAGGAAGGCGTGATCACCGTCGAAGATGGCTCGGGTCTGGCCGATGAGCTCGACGTCGTCGAGGGCATGCAGTTCGACCGCGGCTACCTGTCGCCGTACTTCATCAACAACGCCCAGTCGCAGCAGTGCGAGCTGGAGAACCCGCTGATCCTGATCACCGAGAAGAAGATCTCGAACATCCGCGAGATGCTGCCGGTGCTCGAAGGCGTGGCCAAGGCCGGCCGTCCGCTGCTGATCATCGCCGAAGACGTCGAAGGCGAAGCGCTGGCGACCCTGGTCGTCAACAACCTGCGCGGCATCCTCAAGGTCGCCGCCGTCAAGGCGCCGGGCTTCGGTGACCGCCGCAAGGAAATGCTCAAGGACATCGCGATCCTGACCGGCGGCATGGTCGTTTCCGAGGAACTGGGCCTGTCGATCGAGAAGGTTTCCGTCGCCGATCTGGGCACCGCGAAGAAGGTGCAGATCGACAAGGAGAACACGACGATCATCGACGGCGCCGGCAAGAAGGACAAGATCCAGTCCCGCGTCAAGGAAATCCGTGCGCAGGTCGAAGCTGCGACCAGCGACTACGACAAGGAGAAGCTGCAGGAGCGTCTGGCCAAGCTCTCCGGCGGTGTCGCCGTGATCAAGGTCGGCGCCGCGACGGAAGTCGCGATGAAGGAAAAGAAGGCGCGCGTCGAAGACGCCCTGCACGCGACCCGTGCGGCCGTCGAGGAAGGCATCGTTGCCGGCGGCGGCACCGCGCTGGTGCGCGCGCAGAAGGTGCTCGAAGTCCTCAAGGCGTCGTCCGAAGACCAGCAGGTGGGCGTCAACATCCTGAAGCGCGCGCTCGAAGAACCGCTGCGTCAGATCGTCAAGAACGCCGGCGACGAGCCGTCCGTGATCCTCAACAAGGTCAAGGAAGGCAAGGGCTCCAACGGCTACAACGCTGGTTCGGGCCAGTTCGTCGACATGATCGAGGCGGGCATCATCGATCCGGCCAAGGTCACGCGTCTGGCGCTGCAGAACGCGGCCTCGGTCGCCGGCCTGCTGCTGACCACCGAAGCGATGGTCGCGGAACTGCCGAAGAAGGACGAGCCGATGATGCCTCCGGGCGGCGGCGGCATGGGCGGCATGGGGGACTTCTGATGTCGTCCTGACAAGCCGCCTACATCCCTGTAGGCGACTGTCAAAACAAGCAGTGTGTGTTGTGAGCAAGGCCCCGGAAACGGGGCCTTGCTATTTTTCCCCTCTCCCCCGGTACGGGGGAGAGGGCAGGGTGAGGGGGCGTCGGCGCAGCCGGCGTTACGTTCCCAAAAACTTCGGCATGCCCAGTTTCAGCCCCTTGCCGGGAAGGGCCATCAGCGTCGAGGTGCCGTGCGCAACCAGGTCACCGCGTTCGTCGCGCACGCTGGCTTCGGTGTAGCTGATCTGCCGGCCCGGGCGCAGGCAGCGGCCGTCGGCGACGAGTTTCCCGCCAGTCACGGCCTTGAGGTAGTTGAGCTTGAGATCGACATTGACCAGTCCGGCGTCCTCGGGCAGGCGCATGAAGCCGGCCCAGAAGGTCGCAGTGTCAATCAATGTCGCCAGCACGCCGCCGTGGACGATGCCGAAGGGCTGGAAATGCGGCTTGGCGATATCCAGCTCGATGCGGCAGCTGTCGTCTCCGATCGCGGAGAGGCGAAAGCCGATGTGGCTCGGAAAATCGCCGGTGTTGACGGTGCGCAGCAGTGCCTCGATGTACTCGGGATTCGCGATCGGCATGGTGTTCAGGTGTGCAGGCGGAAGGTGCGCTAGCCTAGCGTCTGATGAAATCGTTTGAACACGTCTACCGTCTGCATCGCATGCTCAAGGCGGCGCGCTACCCGGTGCCGTTCGAGCGCATCCAGGCCGAACTCGAGTGCTCGCGCGCAACGACCAAGCGGGTGATCGCCTACCTGCGCGACGTGCTCGGCGCGCCGCTGGAAACCTCGCGCGAGCCGCGCGGCTACCGGTACACCGATGCCGCCTACGAGCTGCCCGGGTTCTGGTTCAGCGCCGAGGAGCTGCAAGGCCTGCTGACCCTGCAGCAGCTGCTCGCCACCTTTCAGCCGGGCCTGCTCGACGAAGCGCTGGCGCCGATGAAGACGCGCATCGACCAGATCCTCAAATCGCAGGGCCTGTCCGCCGACAACGCCGGCCGGCTGCGCCTGCTGCGCGCGGCCGCGCGGCAGCCGGGCCAGCACTTCGCGACGATCGCGGCCGCGGTTCTGCAGCGCAAACGGCTGCACATCGAGTACGAGGCGCGCGCGACCGGCCAGGCGACAGAACGCGAGATCTCGCCGCAGCGGCTGACGCATTACCGCGACAACTGGTATCTCGACGCCTGGTGCCACAAGTCCGGCGGACTGCGCACGTTTGCGCTCGACTGCGTGCGCGGCGCCGATCTGCTCGACAGCGCAGCGCAGAACGTCGACGATGCGCGGCTCAATCTCGAACTTGGCGGCTCCTACGGGATCTTCTCCGGCGCACCGACCGCTACCGCGATGCTGCGCTTCACGCCGGATCGCGCGCGCTGGATCGCCGCCGAGCAATGGCATCCTAACCAGCAGGGCGTGTGGCTGGCCGACGGCAGCTACGAACTCTCGGTGCCCTTCCACCGCGACGAGGAACTGATCCTCGACATCCTGCGCTACGGGCCGGACGTCGAGGTCCTCGCGCCGGCGTCGCTGCGCATCGCCGTCGCCCAGCGGCTCGAACAGGCCGCGCGCCGCTACCGCACGCTGTAAGTCTTCTTGCGGCGGCGCGAGCCGGGGCTCATCCGATCGGACGGCGCCGTCCACGGGGCGGCCGCGCTCAACTCCGCAGGGTCAGCCACTGCAAGGGGAGCAGCGCATGTCACTGTCGACTTCCGACGTCATCCACATGCTGATCGGCATCGCGTCGATCGCCGGCGTGTTCTACATCAACCGTCACCTCTACAAGGGCGGCTGGCGCGGCGCGGGCGTGTCCTGGATCGAAGGCGCGTACTACGTGTTCGGCGTGCTCGGTTTGGTGCTCGGCTGGTACTTCAATCTCCAGTACATGAGCAGCTATGGCAGTGACGTCGGCTGGGTCCACTGGACCAAGCTGTTGTTTGTCAACCCGGCGTCCGCGTCGGGCGGACAGGATCTGATCATCGCCAACCTGTTCATCATGCCGCTGTGGACCATCGCCGAAGGCCGCCGCTGCGGCATGAAAGCCTCGTGGTGGTACTTTCCGATGAGTCTGGTCACCAGCTTCGCGTTCGGCATCGCAATCTTCCTCGCCGTGCAGCAGCGGCACTACCGCTGGAAAGCAGCTGGCCATAGCGCCTGACTCTCTTCTTCTTTCTCTTCTCCCTCTCCTCCTGAAGGGAGAGAGGATCGGGGTGAGGGGGCCAATCGCGAAGCGTCTGGAATCAAGGCTCAGGTTCTGAGCCCCGACATCCGGACAATGCGCTCCACGTTCACCACCAACGGAGCCGCACATGACCGCCGACACCCTGCCTTTCGCCGTTCAGCTCACCGCTGACCGCAAGTACCTCAACGTCCGTATTCCGGTCGACAGTCTCCCCGCCGAACTGCGCAAGCACCCGTCGGCGATGAACGTGCGCCTGCTGCCCGAGCAGCCCGAGGTGAAGAATCAGCCGTGGCGCGGCTGGGCGCCGAACTTCCTGCTGGCGCTGGCGCACTGAGGCCGAAGGCAATCACCTGCGCTGCGGTCATCGCTTGCATTCCCCCCGCCAGCCCGGAAAATGCGCGCCCATGACGCCGTGGAGGGCCTATGTCGCAGGGGATGTCGGGTAAGGCGGTGAATGGGAGCAAGGGCGTGTCCTTGACCCGGTATCTCATCGAGGAGCAGCGGGCGGGGCGGATCAATGGCGATCTGCGCCTGCTGATCGAGGTCGTTGCGCGCGCGTGCAAGTCGATCGCGAACGCCGTGAGCAAGGGGGCGCTCGGCGGCGTGCTCGGTGACGCCGGCACCGACAACGTCCAGGGCGAGGTGCAGAAGAAGCTCGACGTGCTCTCGAACGAGATCCTGATCGAAGCCAACGAGTGGGGTGGCCATCTTGCGGGGCTGGCGTCCGAGGAGATGGATCACAGCCAGGCGATCCCCAATGCGTATCCGAAAGGCAGCTACCTGCTGCTGTTCGATCCGCTCGACGGCTCCAGCAACATCGACGTCAACGTCAGCGTCGGTACGATCTTCTCGGTGCTGCGCTGCCCGGAGGGCGTCAGCGAGCCCACCGACGAGCATTTCCTCCAGCCCGGCACGACACAGGTTGCGGCCGGCTATACGGTCTACGGTCCGAGCACGATGCTCGTGCTGACGGTCGGCCACGGCACGCACGCGTTCACGCTCGATCGCGAGCAGGGCAGCTTCGTGATGACGCAGCGTGGCATGCGCATTCCCGAGGACACCAAGGAATTCGCGATCAACCTGTCGAACCTGCGCCACTGGCATCCGCCGATGAAGCGCTATATCGACGAACTGCTGGCCGGCAAGACCGGACCGCGCGGCAAGGATTTCAACATGCGCTGGGTCGCGTCGATGGTGGCGGACGTGCATCGCATTCTCACGCGCGGCGGCATCTTCATCTATCCGCGCGATCTGAAGGACCCGGACAAGCCGGGCAAGCTGCGCCTGATGTACGAGGCCAACCCGATGAGCTTCATCGTCGAGCAGGCCGGCGGCGCGGCGACCAACGGCTACGACCGCATCCTCGACATCAAGCCGTCCAAGCTGCACCAGCGCGTTGCGGTGTTCCTCGGCTCGATGAACGAAGTCGAGATCGCGACGCGTTACCACCGCCAGACGCAGTAGGGTGGCGGTTTACGGCTGTCGCGGATCGAAGCCGGGAAACTGCTTGGGCATGTCGGCGTAATACGCACGTTGTTCGTCGGTGGTCGCCGGGGGGGCGACCACCTGCAACGTCACGTACTGGTCGCCCGGCACCGGTCCCGGCAGGCCGCGGCCCTTGAGGCGCATCTTGCGCCCGCTCTGGCTGTTGGCGGGCAAGGCCAGTTCGACCGCGCCGCCCAGCGTCGGCACCGGCACCTTGGCCCCCAGTGCCGCTTCCCACGGGGCGACCTTGAGCGTGTGATAGAGATGCGAATTCTCGACCTCGAACAGCGGGTGTTTGGCGAACTCGATCTCCAGCAGCAGGTCGCCGCCGTTCTCGCCCTGTTTGGCGAGGCGGATCGTCTTGCCGCCGGTGATGCCCTGCGGAATCTTGATGGTCAGCCTGCGGGCGCCGACGCTGATCTGTTTCTGCGCGCCGTGGTACGAGTCTTCGAGCGAGACGATCAGGTGCGCGCGCGTGTCGGGCGGCGCCATGTCCGCGTAGCTGCCGAAGCCGCCGCGCATGCCGCCCATTCCGCCGCCCGCGCCGCCGAACAGCTGCGAGAAGAAATCGGAGAAGCCGCCCAGGTCCTCGGCGCCGCGCGCCCGCGAGCGGCCGCCGGCATGTCCAAAGCCCATGTTCCAGTCCGGTGGCGGCGTGAACTGCTGGCCGGCCTTCCAGTTGGCGCCGAGCGTGTCGTAGGCCTTGCGCTTCTCCGGATCGCTGAGGACTTCGTTGGCTTCGTTGGCCTCCTTGAACTTGTCTTCCGCGCCTTTGGCCTTGTTCTTGTCCGGATGGAATTCGCGGGCGAGCTTGCGATAGGCGCGCTTGATCTCCTCGGGCGTGGCCGTGCGGGAGACACCGAGAATCTTGTAGTAGTCCTTGTATTGCATCGCGCGGGCGGGACGAATTCTGGGGGGCGGCCGAGGACTCTATAACGAATCGGGGCGCTTGCGCGCCCCGATTCGTTTGGTGATGCGCATCCTGCGCAAGCCGCGGCCGTCCATGGCCGCGACTTTCAAAACAAGCTCAGTGCGTGACTGCGATCTTGCGGGGCTGGGCCTGCGCTCGCTTCGGGATGACGACCCGCAGCACGCCGTTCTTGCCGGTGGCGGACACGCTGTCGGCATCGACGGTGTCGGGCAGCACAAAGCGACGCATGAACTTGCCGCTCGCGCGCTCCGTTCGGCGGCGTTCGACGCCCCCATTGCCCGCGCTGTTGGGCTCCAGGGGCTGTTCGCGCGCGCCGGACAGGATCAGCACGCCCTTCTCCAGCGTGATCTCGATGCTGGACGGTTCGACGCCCGGCACGTCCACGTGCAGCACGAACTTGTCGCCATGCTCTTCGATGTCGACCTGCGGAACCCAGTCTGCGGTCACGGCACTGGACGCGTCGGCCGTGCGCTCGAACACGCGATTGACTTCGTTCAGCAGCTCGCGGTGGAGCGCCCAGGGTTGGTAACGGGTGATGCTCATAGGGACCTCGTTGGCGGGACCAGATGTCTGTGCACCCTATGTCGGGATGCGCCGGTCCGTTTCAAGGGGTCAGCCCGTCGTGCGCAGCGGCGGCGGTGCAACCTTGAGGACTTCGTCGAAGGTGGTCAGGCCCTGTGCGACCTTCTGCGCGCCGGCGATGCGCAGCGGCAGCATGCCCTCGCGGATCGCCATTTCGCGCAGGCGCACCGGGTCGGCCTCGCTGCGGATCAGGTTTTTCAGGCCCGGGGACAGGATCATCATCTCGTACAGTCCGGTGCGTCCGAGGAAACCGGTCTCGCGGCATTCCAGGCAGCCGACCGAGGTGAAGCTGTGCGCGGGCGGCGTCAGCGTCCAGCCGGCCGTGAGCTCCTTCCACGCGACCGGCTCGACCGCCTGCGGCGCCTTGCAGTGGTGGCATAGCGTGCGCACCAGGCGCTGCGCGACGACGCCCAGCAGCGTCGATTTGAGCAGGTAGGCCGGCACGCCCAGATCGAGCAGGCGGGTGATCGCCGAGGGGGCGTCGTTGGTGTGCACCGTCGACAGCACCAGGTGGCCGGTCAGCGCGGCCTGCACCGCGACCTCGGCAGTTTCGAGGTCGCGGATCTCGCCGACCATGATGATGTCCGGGTCCTGGCGCATCAGCGCGCGGATGCCGGACGCGAAGTTCAGATCGATGCCGGGCTGCACCTGCATCTGGTTGAACGCCGACACGACCAGCTCGATCGGGTCCTCGATCGTGCAGACGTTGACCTGCGGCGTCGCCAGCTGCCGGAGCGTCGAATACAGCGTCGTCGTCTTGCCGGAGCCGGTCGGGCCGGTGACCAGGATGATGCCGTGCGGATGGCGGATCAGCTCGCGCCAGCGCGTCACGTCCTGGTTCGAGAAACCCAGGGCGGGGAAGTCCTTCACCAGCACTTCCGGGTCGAAGATGCGCAGCACCAGCTTCTCGCCGAACGCGGTCGGCAGACTCGAAACGCGCAGCTCAATCTCCTTGCCGGACGGCGAGCGCGTCTTGATGCGGCCGTCCTGCGGCCGCCGCTTCTCGGCGACGTCCATGCGCGCGAGGATCTTCAGTCGGCTCGAGATGGCGGAATAGAGGCCGGCCGGCAGCTGGTAGACCTCGTGCAGCACGCCGTCGATGCGGAAGCGCACCTGGGCGACGTCGCGGCGCGGCTCCAGGTGGATGTCGGAGGCGCGCTGCTCGAAGGCGTACTGCAGTAGCCAGTCGACGATGGCGACGACGTGCTGATCGTCCGCGCTGATGCTGCCACGGCGGCTGAGTTCGGTCAGCTGTTCGAGATTCTGCAGGCCGGCTTCCGGTGCGCGGCGGCGCTCGGTCTCGGCCGACTTCACCGAGCGCGCGAGCGCGTAGAACTCGACGAGGTAGCGCTCGATGTCTGCGCTGTTGGCGACGACACGCAGCACGGTTTGCTTCACCAGGCGGGCGACGTCGGCCTCCCACTCGCGATCGAAAGGATTGGCAACGGCGATGACGATCTCGGTCGGCGTCAACTTGAGCGGCAGGATGCAGGCGCGCGCGGCATAGGGATAAGGCATCACCGCGGTGATGCGGGTGACGTCGATCTGCAGCGGATCGATGCGCTGGTACGGCAGCCCACTGCGTTGCGCCAACCACTGTGTCAGCGATTCCAGCGTCAAGCCGCGGCCCGGCGTACGTGCGTCGGGCAGCGCATGTGCGGCGATGGCGGGCAGGATCTTGCGCGAGGCCAGTCCGCGCAGCTCGCCGCGCAGCGGGCGCGCCTCCTCGGCCAGGAGCGCACCGTCGGCGATCAGCGCGTCGAGCACGTCATCCGCATCGAGGCGCAGCAGCGGGACGGGCGCGTCGGCGGCATTGTTCATGGCGCTAAGTTAGCATCGTGCCGCAGAACCTGCGTGTGGGGAGAACATGTACGACTACGTCATCGTCGGCGGCGGCTCGGCCGGCTGCGTGCTGGCCAACCGCCTGAGTGCGGATGGCCGCCATCAGGTGTGTCTGCTGGAGGCGGGGCCACGCGATACGAGTCCGTTCATCCGCATGCCCGCGGGTCTGATCGCGATTCTGCGTTCCGACGTCTACAACTGGAAGTTCTGGACCACGCCGCAGCCGCAGATGGGCAACCGGCGTCTGTTCTGGCCGCGCGGCCGCACACTGGGCGGCAGCTCGGCGATCAACGCGATGTGCTACGTCCGCGGCCATGCCTGGGATTACGACCGCTGGGCGGAGCTGGGCAACGCTGGCTGGAGCTATCGGGAGGTCCTGCCGTACTTCAGGAAGCTGGAAAATTTCGAGCCGGGCAGCGATGACTATCACGCCCAAGGCGGTCCGCTGAACATCGCCAGGCTGCGCCAGCCGAGCCCGCTGTCCGCCGTCTACCTTGAGGCCGCGCAGCAGGCCGGGCATCCGCAGAATGCGGACTTCAACGGGGCGCAGCAGGAGGGTATGGGCTACTACCACGTCGCGCAGCTTGGCGGCGAGCGCTGCAGCAACGCGCGCGCGTTCCTGCGGCCCGCGGAGGGTCGCCGCAACCTGCACGTGTTGACCGACGTGCGGGCGACGCGCGTGCTCTTCGACGGCAAGCGCGCGGTCGGCGTGCGGTATTTCGTCGGCGGGGTGTATCGCGAGGTGTTGGCGCGGCGCGAAGTGATCCTCAGCGCCGGCGCAGTCGGTTCGCCGCAGTTGCTGCTGCTGTCGGGCGTTGGACCGGAGGACGAGTTGCGCCGGCACTCGGTTCCGCTCGTGCACCCCTTGCCCGGCGTCGGCAAGAACCTCCAGGACCATGTCGATGCGCTGGTGTCGATGCGCAGCCGCACGCGCCTGGGGTTTTCGTTCCATCCGCTGTCGCTGTTGCGCTCGATCAAGGCGTTATTGCTGTACGTCATCGGCCGGCGCGGCGAACTGACCAGCAATATTGCCGAGGCCGGCGGCTTTCTGAAGACCGATCCCGCAGAGCCGGTGCCGGACCTTCAGTTCCATTTTGTGCCGCTGGGCAATTCGCATCACGGCCAGGATCTGCGGCCGCTGTTTACCAGCTACGCGCACTCGCTGCTGACCTGCGACCTGCGCCCGCTCGCGCGCGGCGAGATCCGGCTGGCGAGCGCCGATCCGCTGCAGCCGCCCCAGATCGATCCACGGCATTTCGAAGATCCGCGCGATCTCGACAAGCTGGTCGCGGCGATCCGCAAGGCGCGCCAGATTTTCGCGCAGCCGGCGTTCGCACCGCACAACGGCGAGGAGTTGGAACCGGGCGCGGCCGTGCAGACCGACGACGAGCTGCGCAGCTGGCTGCGCGAGCACGCGGAAACGCTCTATCACCCGGTCGGCACCTGCAAGATGGGCGGCGACGCGATGGCCGTCGTCGACGCGCGCCTGCGCGTGCATGGCATGGCCGGACTGCGGGTGGTCGATGCGTCTATCATGCCGACCCTGGTGGGCGGCAATACCAACGCCCCGACGACGATGATTGCCGAGAAGGCTGCGGACATGATTCTCGAAGATGTCGGGCTCTTGGTCTAGGGACGAATGAGCGACATGAGGAAAACAGGGACGGTTGCGGCAGTCATCGCCGCCGCGGGTTTGACCGGCTGCGGCATCGGCGTCTGGTTCGTGCGCGGCGAGGCGGCGGAGGTGATCGAAGTCGCGCGTGCGCAGCTGTGCGGCAGCGAGGCGGGCGTGCGGGTTCTGGACTCGGCGGAGTCGGTCAGCGAGTGGCTGCAGAGCAGCGGCATCCCGCTACGCCTGGACGACCCGCTCGATCCGGGCCGATACGCGCTGATCGAGATGGGGCAGCGCAGCACCGGCGGCCATGGTCTGGCGGTGAGCCGCGAGGCGCGGCAGTCGGGCGTCGTTCTGAAGATCTACGCGACGTTCTTTTCCCCGGCGCCCGGGGCCATGGCGACGCAGATGATCACCAGCCCCTGCGCACTCGTGCGTCTGCCGGATACCGAGTTCAGCGTGATCGAGATCTATGACCAGAGCGGCGTGCGCCGCATCAGCAGCGCGGTGAGCGGAGAAGCACGATGAGGATATGGATCTTGCTGTTCTGGTCGATCGCCGCCCTGGTGCCGGGTGCCGTTGGCGCGCATCAGGACGAAACCCCCGATCCAGCCGCAACCCCGCCAGTCGCAACCCCGGTTCCGACCCAAGCTCCGGCTGCGTCGGAAACCCCGGCCCCCACCGCTGTCCCGGCGCCGGCCGAGCCCGCGGCGGCGGGAGCGACGGCATCTCCCTCGCCCGACGCAGCTCCGGGCTCTTCTCCCGAGGAAACGGCGGTCCGGGGCGTCGTCGCGGACTTCCATCGCGCACTGGTCGAAGGGTACCGCGACGGCGTGCTCAAGCTGCTGGACGAGGGCGCGGTGATTTTCGAGACCGGCTTTGTGGAGGTGGACCGCGAGCAGTACGCCACCGGCCACCTGGACAGCGATCTGATGTTCTCCGCGCAGGTCAAGCGCGAAGTCGTGCACAGCGAGGCCACGGTCGCGGGCGACATGGCGGTGGTGCTGACGCAGTCGCGCAATGCCGGCGACTTCATGGACGCGAAAATCAATCTCGAAAACACCGAGACCATGGTGCTGCGCCGCGGCGCCGACGGCTGGAAGATCGTTCACATTCACTGGTCCGGGCACGACCGCGCGCCAGAGTCGCCTGCCCCGTAAACGGAAGGGAAACCGATGCTGCACTTTCTGCCGGCACCGCTGCTCGGCGCCTTGATGATGTCGCTGCTGATCGTCAACACGCTGTTCTGGGCGATGCCGCTGTACGTGGCCGTGCTGATCAAGCTGGTGACACCCAGGGGAGCGCTCCGCGATGCGTTCTCGCGCCTGGCCGCCTGGCTGGCGCAGACCTGGGCGGTGGTGAACTCGGCGATGGTCGATCTGCTGATGCGCGTCGACTGGGACATTCACATCGATGTCGAGCTGAACCCGCGCGGCCAGTACCTGGTCTGCGCCAATCACCAGTCCTGGAACGACATCTTCGTGCTGATGAAGGCTTTCGGCCGCAAGGCGCCGTTCTTCAAGTTCTTCCTCAAGCAGGAACTGATCTGGGTGCCGGTGCTGGGGCTGGCGTGGTGGGGGCTCGACTACCCGTTCATGAAGCGCCATACCCGGCAGCAGCTCGCGAAGAATCCGGCCTTGCGCGGGCAGGATCTGGCAACGACGCGCAAGGCTTGCGAGCACTATCGCAATCAGCCGGTGATGATCCTGAATTTCCTCGAAGGCACGCGCTTCACCGCCGCCAAGCATGCTCGGCAGGCGTCATCGTATGTGCATCTGCTGCGCCCGAAGTCCGGCGGATTCGCGTTTGCGCTATCGGCACTCGGCGAACGCCTGAACTCGCTGCTGGACGTGACGATCGTCTATCCGGAGGGCGCCAGGGGTTTCTGGGATCTCCTCGCCGGACGCGTACACAAAGTCGTGGTCGAAGTCCATCAGCTGCAGATTCCACACGAGCTGTACACCGGCGATTACGAGACCGATGCGCAATTCCGCGCACGCTTCCAGACGTGGATCGCGAATCTGTGGAAAGAGAAGGACCAGCGGATCGCCGAGATCCTGCAGTCGCGCCAGGTCAGTCCCGATAGAACTGCTGTTTGAAATTGATCCGGATCGGCGTATTGGCGCCGCCGGGCAGGATCTGCACGTCGACGGTCATGAACTCGCCGTCGAGGGTCTCGAACGGCGCGATCACGTAGTGCACATCGGCCTCGCGCACCGGGCGCAGCGCCAGCGTCTGCACATGGCCAAGCAGCGTGCTCGCGGTGCCGCTGGCGGTCGCCGGAACCGAGTCGTAGCGGCCGTCGTCGCCGGCCTGCTGGGCGTTGAGGACCAGCAGGATGTGGCCGCTGCTGCGCTCGACGCCGAACTGGCGCGCCACGTCAGGCGTCAGTTGCGTGGTATTGATCGCTGCGTAATGCACCCGATAGTGGCCGGCGTCGACGTACTGGTCCGCCCATGCAGGCAGTGTGCAGCAGGCGAGCAGCCATGCGGCCAGCAGCCTCATGCGCGTTGCCCCGGCGCCTGCAGCATGTACAGCGCGAGTTCACAGAACAGGTTGGGCGCGAGGCGGATGCGCGTGCCCTCCTGGTGCGAGCGGTCGAGCAGACGCCGGCTCAGGATCGCCCAGCCACGCGCGGCGCACAGGTCCTCGAAGTCGTCGACCGTGCACAGGTGGATGTTGGGCGTGTCGTACCAGCGGTCCGGCAACGTTGCCGTCACCGGCATGCGCCCGGCGGCCAGTGCGGTGCGCACACGCCAGTGGCCGAAGTTGGGGAAGGTGACGATGCCGACACGGCCGACGCGCAGGATTTCGGCGAGCGCGACGTCCGGGCGCTGCAAGGCCTGCAGCGCCTGCGTCATCACGACGTAGTCGAACGAAGCGCTTTCGAAGTCGCGCAAGCCGTCGTCGAGGTCCGCCTGGATCACGTTGACGCCGGCGGCGACGCAGCGCGCGACCTTTTCAGGATCGATTTCCAGGCCGTAGCCGGTGACGTTCTGGTGCTGCGCGAGATGGGTCAGCAGCGTGCCGTCGCCGCAGCCCAGGTCGAGGATGCGCGAGCCCGGACGGATCCACTCGCAGATCGGCGCGAGATCGGGACGCAGCCCACGGATCAGGCTCTGACTCATGCTCCGACCTCGCGTGCGACGCGATCGAGGTAGCTGCCCAGCACCGCGTGGTACTGCGGAATCGGCATCAGGAAATCGTCGTGCCCGAGCTGCGACTCGATCAAGGCGTATGACACGTCGTGCCCGGCGCGGACCAGCGTGCGCACGATCTCGCGCGAGCGTACCGGCGAGAAGCGCCAGTCGCTGCTGAAGGCGACAACCAGGAAGCGGGCCGTCGCGCGGCGGAAGGCGGCGACGAGATCGTCGTCGAATTCGCGCGCCGGATCGAAATAGTCCAGCGCCTTGGTCATCAACAGATAGGTATTGGCGTCGAAGCGGTCGACGAAGGACTGGCCCTGATAGCGCAGGTAGCTTTCGACCTCGAACTCGACGTCGAAGTTGAAATTGAACTGGTTGACGCGCTGCAGGCGGCCGAACTTGGCGCGCATCGCCTCGTCCGACAGGTAGGTGATGTGGCCGAGCATGCGCGCCAGCTTGAGGCCGTGCGTCGGCACGACGCCATGATCGTAGAAACGACCGCCGTGGAAATTGGGATCGGAAAGGATCGCCTGGCGCGCGATCTCGTTGAAGGCGATGTTCTGCGCCGACAGCTTGGGTGCGGCCGCGATCACCAGCGCATGGCCGATGCGTTGCGGCAAATCGATGGTCCACTGCATGACCTGCATGCCACCGAGGCTGCCGCCGGCGACCGCCGCCCAGCGTTCGATGCCCAGCGTGTCGGCGAGCAGGGCTTGCGAGCGCACCCAGTCGCGCACGGTCAGCAGCGGGAAATCCGGACCGTAGGGCTTGCCGGTGTCCGGACTGATCGTGCTGGGTCCGGTCGAACCCTTGCAGCCGCCCAGATTGTTCAGCGAGACGACGAAGAAGCGGTTGGTGTCGATCGGCTTGCCGGGTCCGATGCAGTTGTCCCACCAGCCGGGCTTGCGGTCCTGCTCGTCGTGGTAGCCGGCGGCGTGGTGGTCGCCCGACAGCGCGTGGCAGACCAGCACCGCATTGCTGCGCGCAGCATTGAGCGCGCCGTAGGTTTCGATCATCAGCTCGTGCTGCGGCAGCGTGCGGCCGCAGTCGAGCGTCATCGGCTGCGTGATCGGTACGCGCCGCGGGACGACCAGGCCGACGGAGTCGGCGGGAAAGCTCGATGCGGTCATTGCCTCAGCGGAACACGCCGGGGAGCGGCAGCAGGCGGTTGAGCACCTGCAAAAGCAGGATCACGATCAGCGGCGACAGGTCGAGTCCGGACAGCGGCGGCAGGATGCGCCGCGCCGGCCGCAGCAGCGGCTCGTTCATGCTCCACAGGATGTTGCTCGCCGGGTTGTTCACGCCGGGCCCCAGCCACGACAGGATCGCCTGCACGAAGATCGTGAACGTGTACAGGTTGACGACGACCACGAGCAGCTTGAGCGCGGCGAACCACAGTGACGACACCGGCGTGACGCTGAAGCCGAGCAGGCCGACGACGACGTAGATGTAGATCAGCGTGAGCATCACCACGACCAGCGTCGCCGCCACGTTGATGTTGCCTGCGTTGGGGACGTAGCGGCGCATCCAGTCCGTCGGGTAGCGCGTGGCTTTCCAGATCAGCTGCGAGACCGGGTTGTAGAAGTCGGCGCGCACCCATTGCAGGATGATGCGCAGCAGGAAGACCCACAGCGCCAGATCGAACAGCGTCGTGACCAGGAACAGCATCGCGTTGGAAGCGTTCGCGCCCATGCTCAGGTCTTCGTGTCCAGTTGATCGCCCAGTTCGGCGCCGCGTTGCGCGGCGGCGGCCAGAGCGTCGGCGAAGATGCCGCGCAGGTTCGCCGCTTCGAGGTGTTTCACGGCCGCTTCCGTCGTGCCGCCTTTCGAGGTCACGCGCGCGCGCAGCTCGGCGACGTCGGTGTCGCCCTCTGCCATGCGCGCGGCGCCGATGAAGGTCCGGCGCGCAAGGCGCGCGGCGGTGTCGGCGGGAAGGCCGAGCTTGATGCCGGCATCGCGCAGAGCCTCGGTCAGCAGGAAGTAGTAGGCCGGGCCCGATCCCGACAGCGCCGTGACCGCGTCCATCTGCGCCTCCGCATCGAGCCAGACGCATTCCCCGGCGGCGGCGAGAATGTCGCCGGCGAGCTGCCGCGCAGCGGCCGGGGTCTGCGGCGGCGCGTACAGGCCGGTGATGCCGGCGCGCAGCAGTGCCGGCGTGTTCGGCATGCAGCGGACGTAGTGCACGGCGTCGCCGAGCCAGCGGCGCAGGCTGTCGAGGCGGATGCCGGCGGCAATCGATACGACGACGGCGCCGTTCTTGAGCGAAAGGCTGGCGCAGGCCTCGTGCATCTGCTGCGGCTTGACCGCGAGCACGACCGCATCGGCGCCGGCGACGGCGTGCGCCGGCTCGGCGAACACGGCGACGCCGAACTCGCGCGCCAGCCAGTCGCGCCGCACCTCGCTGATTTCGGCGACGCGCAGGCTTGCGGCCGGGCGGCCGGCGGCGAGCAGGCCGCCGATCAGGCTGGCGGCCATGTTGCCGCCGCCCAGAAAGGCGATGACCTCGGTCATTCGGGCCTGAGACATGCGTGGAGACATGCGTGAAGGGGAAGGGAAAAGTGCGCGGTATGATATGGCATCGCGCCCGCAAGCTCACATGGCCGTCCGGTCGCCTGCCCGCAGCGGGTATTCCATCAAAGCTGGTGCCAACTTGAATTCCACGACCCGGTCCAAGGCCGCTCACGACCTGTCCCGACTGCTCGACAGCTACCGCACGCGCATCGAGGCCGCGCGCGTCTACGACGTGGCAGTGGTGTCGCCTCTCGACGAGGCGCCCAGGCTGAGCCAGCGGCTGGGCAACCGCGTGCTGCTCAAGCGCGAGGATACGCAGCCTGTGCACTCGTTCAAGCTGCGCGGCGCCTACAACCGCATTGCGCTGCTCAGCGACGCCGAACGCGCGCGCGGCGTGATCACCGCCTCGGCCGGCAACCATGCACAGGGCGTAGCCCTCGCCGCGAAGAAGCTGGGACTCACCGCCTGGATCGTGATGCCGCGCACGACGCCGGACGTGAAGGTCGAGGCCGTGCGCGCCTTCGGCGGCAAGGCGATCCTGCACGGCGACGCCTATGACGATGCGCGCGAGCACGCGCTGGCGCTGGCCGCGGAAAAGGGCATGACGATGGTGCATCCCTACGACGATGCGGACGTGATCGCCGGCCAGGGCACGATCGGCCGCGAACTGCTGGAGCAGTGCGGACACCTGGACGCCGTGTTCGTCCCGGTCGGCGGCGGCGGGCTGATCGCCGGTGTCGCGGCGTGGATCAAGGCGGTGCGGCCGGGCATCAAGGTCATCGCCGTCGAGCCCGAGGATTCCAACTGTTTCGAGGCGGCGATGCGCGCGGGCCGTCGCGTCGTGCTGCCGCAGGTGGGGTTGTTCGCCGACGGCGTCGCGGTCAAGCAGGTGGGTGAGGAGAATTTCCGTGTCGCGCGCCATCTGGTCGACGCTTGCGTGCTGGTCAGCATCGACGAGATCTGCGCGGCGACGCGCGACGTGTTCTACGAGAACCGGGCGGTGCCGGAGCCGGCGGGTGCGCTCGCGCTCGCCGGTCTCAAGCGCTGGGTGCACGAGCAGGGCGCGAAGGACCTGTCGCTGGCGGCAATCGTGTCCGGGGCCAATCTCAATTTCGATCGGCTGCGCCACATCGCCGAGCGTGCGGAACTGGGCGACGAGGCCGAGGTGCTGCTTGCAGTGACGATCCCGGAGCAGCCGGGCTCATTCAAGAAGTTCCTGCGCCAGATTGGCCGGCGTGCGGTGACCGAGTTCAACTACCGATATGCCTCGAACCAGGCGGCGCACGTCTTCGTCGGCGTCAAGCTCAGCGACGGGCACGAGCAGCGCGAGGCGCTGGTCGGCGGTTTGCGCGAGCACGGCTATCCGGTCGTCGACATGACCGGCAACGACATGGCCAAGGAGCACGTGCGTTTCATGGTTGGCGGCCGCTGCCCTGGCCTGGCGAACGAACGCCTGTTCCGCTTCGAGTTCCCGGAGCGACCCGGCGCGGCGCTCGACTTCCTCAGCGCGATCGGCTCACGCTGGAACATCTCGCTGTTCCATTACCGCAACCACGGCGCCGCCTATGGCCGCGTGTTGTGCGGCCTTCAGGTGCCGAAGAAGGAGTGGGCCGAATGCCGGCGTTCGCTGGATGCGCTCGGCTACGGGTACGCCGAGGAGAGCGAGAATCCAGCGTACGAACTGTTCCTCGGGACGGACTGAAACGCAGGATGCTACGTAGCCCGGATGAAACCCGGGATGGCGTCGGCGCAACCTGTCCCGGGCTGCGCCCGGGCTACGTGTCGCTGTGGCCCGGATTACTTCGCGAGCTTGAGGATGTAGTTCCAGTGGTCCTCGCGCACCGGCGTCACCGACAGCCGGCTGCCGGGCTGCAGGATCAGCAGGCCCGCGAGCTGCTTCTCATGCGCGCGCAGCGTCGCCAGCGTCACCGGCTTGTCCAGCTTGCGCTCAAATTTCACGTCGACCTGCAGCCAGCGCGGCTCCTCGCGCTTTGACTTCGGGTCGTAGTGATCAGCCTTGGGGTCGAACTGCGTCGGGTCCGGATAGGCGTTGGAGACGATGCGCATGACACCAGCGATGCCCGGCACCTCGCAGCTGGAGTGATAGAAGAACGCCCGGTCACCGGTCTTCATCTGGTCGCGGAACATGTTGCGCACCTGGTAGTTGCGCACACCGTCCCAGCCCGAGGTCTGCTGCGGACGTTTCGCCAGATTGTCGATCGAGAAGCAGTCGGGTTCCGATTTCATCAGCCAGTAGGCCATACCAGTCCTTTCTCCGTGACGATGCCGTCGAGACGCTGATCCCAGGAATCATGCGGGACGGCGTCGATCTCTTGCAGGGCCAGCGCCCAGCCCAGGCACAGCGGCCGGTGATACCGGCGTCCTGCGAGAAAGCGGTCGTAGTAACCGCCGCCGGCACCAAGCCGATAGCCGCGCGCATCAAATCCGACCAGCGGTGCCAGCAACAGGTCGATCTGTTTCGCGGTGCGACCGCGAGTAGTCATCGCTGGTTCGGCGATGCCGTAGCGGTTGCGGTGCAGGCGCGAGCCGCGGCGCAGCTCCACGAAGCACATTTCGCCCTTGCTGCCGACGCGCGGCACGTAAACCCGCTTTGCGCGGCCCCATGCATGTTCGATCACCGGCTTCGTCGGCAGCTCGCTGCCGCTGGCGAGATAGATCCCGACATGCCGCGCACGTTTCCAGATGCGCAGTCGGCAAAGGCTGCGGGCTGCGGCCTGCGCCGCTGCGGCCCGGGCTGCGGCCGAAACGGACGCGCGCCGCAACCGCAATTCGCGGCGCAGCGCGCGCTTGAATTCGAGGGTGTCTCCCGCCTGTGCCGTCATCCGGTCATCGACCTTGAGACAAAGTCTCAAGTGGGTGCTGCGTCCGACCATCGGGCTTCCCACTACGAGGTGGGCCTGCACGCCCGGCTGGAGTAAGGCTCCCGGGGTTAACAAATAGGCTCAAGGGGTTCCAGACCAGCTGTCGAACACCGCAGGAGACACGCAGCAAGCATACCATCGGGCAAACGCGGACGCCGCGCGCCGTGGTCGCCGTCCGTCGGGCCGGCGCTTCACTCCAGCGACAATGTCGAGTCGATGTCCAGGGACATCTGGCGCAAGCGCTGAGCGGATTCGGGGCTGGCGGTGGCGACGCCTTCCACGCCCTTGAGTTCGAGCAGTTCGCGCGCGATGTTGAGCGCCGCCATCACCGCGATCTTCTCGGCGCCGAGGGCCTTGCCGCGACGGCGGATGCTGGTCATGCGCTCGTTGAGATAGTCCGCCGACTTCACCAGTGCCTCGTGCTCTTCGGGCGGACACACGACGCTGTATTCCTTGCCCATGATGCGTACGGTCACGCTCAGGGCGTCGTCCTCGGCTTTACGGCTGCTCATGTCTGCTGCTCCGATTCGAGGGAACGCACGCGCTCGACGATCCCTTCGATGCGCCGTCGCAGCTCGGCGTTGAGCGCCAGCAGGCGATCGCGCTCCTGCAGGACGCGCTTCTGTTCCAGCCGCGCCTGCCGGTAGGCGGCGAGCAGGCGCTGGATGCGTTCTTCGAGTTGCTGGACTTCGGAGTCGATCATGAACAACAGTTTCCAGTAAAAGAAAAGCGCCGGCAAATGCCGGCGCTTTCGGAACTGCAAACTTCGAACTGGAAACTGCCTTATTGCAGCAGCAGGAAGAATGCCCCCTGGCCGCGGCGGACGTGCAACAGCAACTGGCCCTTGCCCTTGGCGAGGGCGCGGAACTCCTCCATCGTCGTCACCGCCTTGCGGTTGACCGAGAGGATGACGTCGCCCTGCTGCAGGCCCGAGCGCGCTGCCGGCGAGCCCGCCTGCACCGCCTGCACGATGATGCCGCTGTCGATGCCGTTGGTCTTGGCGCTGTCGTCGACCGGGGCGAACGTGGCGCCGGCCAGCCGCGGGTGCAGCTCTTCGCCGGCCGAAGCGGCCTCGTCGTCCTTGCCGATCACGACCGAGACCTTGCGCGTTTTGCCTTCGCGCAGGAGCTTCATGTCGACCTTTTCGCCGACGCGCAGCAGGCCGACGATGTTGCGCAGCTGCGCAAAGCTTTCGAGCGGCTTGCCGTTGGCTTCGAGAATGATGTCCTCGGCCTTGATCCCGGCCTTTTCCGCCGGCGACTTCGGCAGCACGCGGGTGACGACCGCGCCGCGGGTGTCCTTGAGCTCGAAGGCCTTGGCCAGATCAGGTGTCAGATCCTGGCCGGTGATGCCGATGCGGCCGCGCTGCACTTCGCCGTTCTCGATCAGCTGCGACATGATGTTCTTCGCGAGAGTGGAAGGGATCGCGAAGCCGATGCCGATGTTGCCGCCCGAGCGCGAATAGATCATCGACGGCACGCCGACCAGCTCGCCGTGCAGGTTCACCAGTGCGCCGCCGGAGTTGCCCGGATTGATCGAGGCGTCGGTCTGGATGAAGTCGGCGTAGCCGTCGCTGACGCCGGTGCGGCCGAGTGCGCTGACGATGCCGCTGGTGACGGTGTGACGCAGATTGAACGGCGAGCCGATCGCAACGACGAAGTCGCCGACCTCAAGGCCGTCGGAGTTGGCCATCGGCACCTGGATCAGCTTGTCGGCCTCGATCTTGAGGACGGCGATATCGGTGTCCGGGTCGCGGCCGACGAGCGTGGCGTCGAATTCGCGGTCGTCGTTGAGGCGGACCTTGATCTCCTTGGCGTTCTCGACGACATGGTTGTTCGTCAGCACGTAACCCTTGGCGGCGTCGACGATGGTGCCGGAGCCGACCGACTGGAACTCGCGCTCCTGCGGCGCGTCCGGCACGCCGAAGAAGCGGCGGAAGAACGGGTCGTCCATGAACGGCCCCATCGGGTTCTGCACCTTGACTTCGCCGGTGACCGAGATGTTCACGACGCCGGGCATCACTTGCTTGAGCATCGGCGCCAGCGAAGGTACGGCCTGCGCGCCGGGCACGGCGAGCGGGATGTCGGCGTGCGCGGGCGGCGGCGCGCCGGACATGATCAGGGCGGCGGCGAGCACCGAGGCGGAGACGGCCAGCGGCGCGAAGATCTTCATCGCAAGTTCTTTGGACATCGGTTTCCTTGTTGATCAGGGGGCTGCCCGTGCGGCAGCCGCGCTAAGACAGCGGTGGATTCGCCAAGGTTCAGCGGCGTCGTGCGCCGCCCGGTTCAGCGCAGCCGGATCTGCGGGTTGAGGCTGTAACGGCCGACGACGCTGGCGCGGTCGAGGACGTGACCGGCCAGTGCCTTGCCGAGGTCTGAAAGGGTAAAGGCCTCGCCTACCGGGCAACGCTCGAGATCGGTGGCGAGAATCTCATAGGTGTAGTGGTGCACGCGTGCATCGTTCCAGGGCGGACAGGGGCCGTCGTACCCCAGATAGCTGCCCTCCATCGCGGCGTCGCCCTTGAACCAGCCAGTGTAGTCGTTGATGCCCTGGCGGACGCCCTGCGGCCCCGCTGGCGCGGCCTTGCCGCGCGCGACGACGCCTTCGGCGCAGCTGCCTTCGGCGATCTCCCGGATCTGCGCCGGGATGTCGACCATCAGCCAGTGCACGAACTCCGCGCGCGGCAGATCGGCGGGCACGATGCGGCCTTCGCGGTTGACGTCATCCGGCCGCGTCGGCGCATCGGCATCGATGCAGGTCAGCACGAAGCTGCGCGCGCCCTCGGGCACCGCGCTCCAGGCCAGATGCGGATTGCGGTTGTCGGCGAGTTTGAGGTGGCCCTTCGGCGACTTCACCGCGAACGCGCAGCGACCCGGAATCGAGCCATTGGGGCGGAAGCTGCGGCTGATCAGTTTCATCTCGTGCTCCTCATGGGCATCGGGCGATCATCCACGCTATCGCGGTTCAGTGCCAGCGTGCATGGACGTTGTCCTGCAGGCCGCGCCGGAGGCCCGACCCCAGGCTCACCAGCCCATGCGAAAGTCGCTCCGACAGCGGTTTGCGGCGATGGAAGCGCACTTCGACGAGATCGGCGTTTTCCGCCCGCTGCAACAGGTAGTCGTCGCTGGTCTGCAGGTCGTCGACCAGTCTCAGATCCTTGGCGCGCGTGCCGAACCAGTGCTCGCCGGTCGCAACCTTGTCGAGTTCCAGTTGCGGCCGGTGCTCGGCGACGAACTGCTTGAACAACTGGTGCGTGTCCTCGAGTTCTTCGCGGAACTTCTCGCGCGCGGCTTCGGTGTTTTCACCGAACAGCGTCAGCGTGCGCTTGAACTCGCCGGCGGTATGCAATTCGTAGTCGACGTCGAGCCGGCGCAGCAGGCGGCTGAAGTTTGGCAGCTGGCCGACGACGCCGATCGAGCCGACGACGGCAAATGGCGCGGCGATGATGCGATTCGCCACGCAGGCCATGAGATAGCCGCCGCTGGCCGCGACCTTGTCGATCGCGGCGACGAAATCGATGTTGCGGCTGCGAATGCGTGCGAGCTGGGACGCGGCCAGGCCATAGGTGTGTACCAGGCCGCCCTCACTTTCCAGGCGCAACAGAACGGTGTCGCCGGCCTTGGCGACCTGGAGCACGGCGCTGATTTCCTCGCGCAGCTCGTCGACCGCGTGAGCGTGCAGGTCGCCTTTGAAATTCAGCACATACACGTGAGGCCGGTCCTGGCCGGCCTTGCCCTTGTGCCGGGCCTTGGCATCCATCTTGCGTTGCTTGTGCAGCTTCTTGAGCTCCGCATCGGAAAGCTGCGTCTCGCGCACGGCGTCGGCCAGGTCGCGAAAGCGGTCGTTCAGGTTGCGGATATCCAGATGCTCGGGGGCGCGAATCGAGTTCAGCTGACGTACAGCGCTGAGGAGGATCGTGATGATCACCCCCAGCACCAGCACGACGGTGATCGACTTTGCAAGGAAGATCAGGTAGCTCTGCAGGAAGCTTTCGAACATGGTGTGGTGCAAAAATGAAAATCGGACGATATGATACCGGTCTAAGTTGGGGTGCTGCGCCAAGGATTGGCTCCGCGGCGGACAAGCGCTAAAAATCTTGAATACGGGAATCAACGAGGTCGAAAAATGAAGATCAGGGGATATCTCCTTGGCGCGTCGGTTCTGGCGGCGGTGCCGGTTACATCGTTTGCACAGGACATGATGCCGCTGTTCACGGTTTACGGTGGCTATTCGCATCTGTTCCCAGACAGCGATCGTGACTCGGACGACGGCATGGGCTTTTTCGTGGGTGCCGGCGTTCCTATCAACCGCTATTTCAACGTGGACTTCAGCGCGCATCACCACGAGATCGGTGGCGATGGCGGGCCGGATGTCGCGGAGAACGGGGCCAAAGCGGACTTTCTGTTCTATTACTCGCGCAAGCGGCTGTTCTCCCCGTATGTGGGGGTCGGCGCCGGCTTCCTGCGATCGCGGCCGGACGACACCGATTCGACGGATGGCGGCGTGTTCATGGATGCCGGTCTCGGCTTCCAGAGCTATCCGTTCCTGGACGGCAAGCTAGGTGTGATGGCGGATGCCCGCTATCGCTGGCTGGATACCGATTCGAGCGCCGATGGCGCTGATCCTCTTGAAGACGTGGTGGTTCGCGCCGGCCTCGTCGTGCCTTTCGGCACCGTCAAGGTTTCCGAGCAGGCCGCCGCCGCCAAGCCGGTCGAGAAGAAGCCGAGCGACACGGTCAAGCAGATGAGCGCCGAGCGCCGCTTCACGGACGTTCTCTTCGCGTTCGACAAGTCCGATCTGAGCCCGACGGCGACCGGCATCCTCGACGACGCGTCCAAGACGATCAACTCGCTCGGTGAGCAGAACGCCAAGGTTCGCGTGAAGGTAGACGGCCATACCGACTGGGTCGGCACCGACGGCTACAACATGGCCCTGGGTGAGCGTCGTGCCAACACGGCCAAGCAGTACCTGATCCGCAAGGGCGTCGCCGCGGACCGCATCGACACGACCTCGTACGGTGAGTCGAAGCCGGTGGCGACCAACGAGACGGCCGAGGGCCGCCAGCTCAATCGTCGTGCGGAAGTGCGCACGACCGCCGAGCAGTAAGGCCGGACGGCAAGTCACCGACCCCCGCTGCGTGAGCAGCGGGGGTTTTTTTATGCCCTGATGGATGAGAGCCGTCCCCAGCCTTGCTGCGGGGTCCGACGAACGGCTCAGGGCGACAGCGTCGGCAGCAGCAGAGCGGCGCGCTGTTGCCGCTGCGCCGGGGCGTCGCTGCTCTCGGGTGCGGTTGGCCATCCGGCGAGATGCCGCCGGATCAGTGTCGCGAGCGCATTGATATGGGGACCGTCGGCATTCAGTGCCGGGATGTAGCGCAGCGCCTCGCCGCCGGCCTTGCGGAAGTCCGCTCCGTAGCGCAGCGCGACTTCTTCCAGGGTTTCGAGGCAGTCGGCGGAAAAGCCCGGGCAGACGACGTCGAGACGGCGAACGCCGCGCCGGGCGAGTTCGACGATGTGCGCATCGGTGTACGGGGATAGCCACTTGGCGCGGCCGACGCGCGACTGGAAGCTGACGCTCCAGCGGTCGTCGGCGATCTCGAGTGCCCCGGCGAGCAGGCGCGCGGTCTTCTGGCAGAAGCAGTAGTAGGGGTCACCGGCTTCGAAATAGCGCTGCGGGATCGAGTGGAACGACATCAGCAGCCGGTCGCCGCGGCCGTGCGCATCCCAGTGGCGGCGGACCGATTCGGCGAGCGCGGCGATGTAGCCGGGGTCGTCGTGATAGCTGTTGATCGTGCGCAGTTCGGGCAGCCAGCGCGTGTGCCGGAAGAGCTCGAAGACGGCGTCGAACACCGAGGCAGTGGTTGTCGCCGAGTACTGCGGATACAGCGGCAGCACCAGCAGGCGCTGCATGCCCTGCGCCTGCAGCTGGGCCAGAGCGTCGGCAATGGAAGGCTCGCCGTAGCGCATGGCCAGCGCGACGACGGCGTCGTCCCCCAGTTCTTCCTGCAAGCAGCGGTGCTGGTCGCGGCTGATCGCGAGCAGCGGCGAGCCGCGGTCGGTCCACACGGCCGCGTAGCTGTGCGCCAGCTTGCGCGGGCGTAGCGGCAGCACGAAGGCGTTGAGGATCGGCCACCAGAGCACGCGCGGCAGTTCGACGACACGCGGGTCGCTGAGAAACTCGCGCAGATAGCGGCGGATCGCCGGCACGGTGGGTGCCGACGGCGTGCCGAGGTTGACGATCAGCACGCCGATGCGCGGCGACTGCGTGTGTTCGGGGATCGGATCCATCGCGCGACAGTGTACCTGCCGCTGCTAGGCGCGCTTGAGGACGCCGGCCCGCAGACGCTCGAAGTAGTCGTGGTAGGCGTTCATCGCGCGCGAGCCGAGCAGCAGCATCAGCGGCAGGTTAATCGCGTACATGAATCCCATGCCGATCGTGCTCAGTGTATCGAGCTGTATCGAGGTCTTGATGAAGCCGAAGCAGGCGCCCGCCGCGGCCAGGCACCACAGCCAGCGGTACGGTGTGATCCAGCGCGGTCCGAACAGGTAGATCATGCCCTGCTCGCCGTAGTAGCCGTAGCTGATGATGCAGGACAGGCCAAAGACCCAGACGGCAACGGTGATCAGCCAGCGGCCGAGTCCGTCGTGCACTGAGTCGAAACCTTTCGCGACCAGCGTGGCGCCGCGGTAATCGGCGAACAAGCCGGTTTCGAGCATGCCCGGCTGCGCTTGCGCGGCGACCGGCTGCCATGTCAGGCGATAAGTGCCGGCGTCTGTCTGCACCGCACCGTAGACGCGCCGGCGCGCACCGTCGATGCTGGCCATGACGAAGACCGGTGCCTGGTCGCGGCGCAGTTCCGCCGGCGCTGATGCCGGCAGCGCGTCGAGCTGCGGCTGCCAGTGCCCGGCGCTGCTTTCGACGAAGGCGGGCGCAGCATCCCAGTCTGCCGCAGGCGCACGGTTCCAGACGCCGGTCGAAAGCACGACCAGGCCGGTGACGGTGCAGACGAAAATGGTGTCGATGAAGGGCTCCAGACCCGAGACGACGCCCTCGGTGACCGGCTCCGGCGTCTTCACCGCCGAGTGCGCGATCGGCGCGGTGCCCAGGCCGGCCTCGCTGGAGAACAGCGCGCGCTTCATGCCCCACGCGAAGGCCGTGCCCATGACGCCGCCCGCAAAGGCGCCGGTCCCCTCGGTCGAGGAGAAGGCGCCGGCGAAGATCAGACGGAACAGCTCCGGCAGCTGCTCACTCTTGAGCACGATGACGTACAAGCCGGCCAGTACATAAATGCCGCACTTGAACGGCACTAGGGTCTTGGTGACATTTCCGATGCGCTGGATGCCGCCGAGGATGACGATGCCGGCGAGCGTCGCAAGAATGACGCCGCTGATCCAGCTGGGCACGCCGAAATATTCGCGGGTCATGTCGGCAACGCTCCACGTCTGGAACATGTTGCCGCCGGTGAATGCGAACAGCAGCAGCGCCAGGGCGAAGATGCCTCCAATCGCGCGACCCAACGGCCGCAAGCGCGGGTCGATTCCGGTCAGCCCTTCGCGCGCGACGTACATGGCGCCGCCATGGGGGTTCAGGGGATCCGAAGTGTCGCGGTACAGCAGCGACAGCGTCACCTCGGTGGTCTTCAGCGCCATGCCGACGATGCCGACGACCCACATCCAGAACACTGCGCCGGGGCCACCGAAGTCGACTGCGATCGCCATACCGGCGATGGCCCCCAGGCCGACGGTGCCGGACATGGCGGCGGTCAGGGCCTGGAAATGGGTCAGCGCACCCGGACCTTCGGAGGTGTCGATGCCCCTGCCCGCACACAGCGCGATGCCGTGGGTCAGCGAGCGGTACTGACAGAACCTCGTCCACAAGGTGAACAACAGGCCTATGCCGAGCAGAGCCTGCAGCACCGGCGTGGACAGCAGGACCGCATTGATGCGGTCCATGCCCGCAAACAAGGTCTCTACCGGGGCCTCCATCGAGCCGTCACCTCAGGACTGGCTGGCAAGCTGGCTGTGGCTGCGCGAGTACGTGAAGTAGATGATCAGCCCGACCGTCATCCAGATTGCGAAGGCGATCCAGGTCAGCCTCGGCAGGCTGACCATCAGCCAGCCGCAGAAGCCCATGCCCAGGATCGGGACGATCGGGACCAGCGGCGTCTTGAACGGGCGCAGCATGTCCGGGCGCGTCTTGCGCAGGGCAATGACGCTCGCGCAGACCAGGAAGAACGCGCCGAGCGTGCCCAGGTTCACCAGCTCGGCGACGCGGCCGATCGGGAAGAAGCCGGCAATCATCGAGATGACTACACCGCTGCCGATGATCAGCTTCACCGGCGTCTGCGTCTTCGGGTGCACGGTCGCCATCGCGGCCGGCAGCAGGCCGTCGCGACTCATCGCCAGCACGACGCGGGTGAGGCCGTAGTAGAGCACCAGCATCACCGTGGTGATGCCGAAGATCGCGCCGGTGGCGATCATGCCCTTGGCCCAGTTCATGCCCAGCGTCTCCATCGCCGCCGCGACCGGCGCCTTGATGTCGATCTGCTGGTAGGGGACGACGCCGGTGAGGATGCCGGAGACGACGATGTAGAGCACCGTGCAGATGCCCAGCGAAGCCAGGATGCCGATCGGCAGGTCGCGCTGCGGGTTGATCGCTTCTTCACCTGCGGTCGACACCGCGTCGAAGCCGATATAGGCAAAGAAGATCAGCGCGGCGGCGGTGGTCACGCCCATGAAGCCATAGTGACCCTCGCCGTTGGCATCGACCACGCGTTCGGGGATGAACGGCACCCAGTTGTCCGGATTCACGTGCGGCCCGGCCAGCGCGATGAACGCGAGGATGGTCACGAGCTTGATGATCACCATCACGCCGTTGAAGCGTGCGGACTCCTTGACGCCCCAGGACAGCAGAAGCGCCAAAAGCATGACGATGACCATCGCCGGGATGTTGGCGACGGCGCCAGGAACTTCGCCTGGAGCCGACGTGAACTCAACGGGAAGCGTGACGCCAAAAAAGCTTTCGAGGAGCTTGCCCAGATAGCCCGACCAGCCGATCGAAACAGTGGCCGTCGCGACGCTGTATTCGAGCAGCAGCATCCAGCCAATCACCCAGGCCGGAAACTCGCCGATGCCGGCGTAGGCGTAGCCATAGGCGCTGCCACTGCCGCCGATGGCGCCGGACAGTTCGGCGTAGCACAGTGCCGCGAAGCCGCAGGCCAGGCCCGAGATCACGAACGACAGCACGATCGCCGGCCCGGCATGCTGTGCGGCGGCGACGCCGGTCAGCACAAAGATACCCGTGCCGATGATGCAGCCGATGCCGAGCAGCGTCAGGTCCCACGCGGTAAGGCAGCGCCGCAGGCCGGTGCTGGCGTTGGGATCGATCGCTTTGGTGCGCATCAGGCTCATGGACTGCATCTCCCATCGGATGAAACGACGGCCGATTATGCCGGACTTGCCCCAGCCGTCTTACCGGGAACGCCCTCAGCGCGCCAAAAAAGAAAGCCCGGCTCGAGGCCGGGCTTCCTGGTGCCGTCAGTTTACGGAGTGTGTACCGCTTGTTTTGAACTCCGCGACATGGATGTCGCGCGCTGTGCCATGGACGGCAACTCAGCCGCCTTCGACGATCGCGACCACGCCCTGGCCGCCCGCTGCGCAGATCGAGATCAGGCCGCGACCGCCGCCGTTCTGCTGGATGATCTTTGCCAGCGTCGCCAGAATGCGGCCGCCGGTCGCGGCGAACGGATGGCCGGCCGCAAGGCTGCCGCCCTTGATGTTCATCCTGCTGCGGTCGATCGAACCCAGCGGCTTGTCCAGGCCCAGGCGCTCCTTGCAGAAGCGCGGGTCTTCCCAGGCCTTGAGTGTGCACAGCACCTGCGCGGCGAAGGCTTCATGGATTTCGTAGTAGTCGAAATCCTGCAGCTTGATGCCGGCGCGCGCGAGCATGCGCGGCACCGCATAGGCCGGCGCCATCAGCAAGCCCTCCTTCCGGCCGCCGGCAAAATCGACCGCGGCGGTCTCGGCATGGGTCAGGTAGGCCAGCGGCTTGAGGCCGCGCGCCGCTGCCCAGTCCTCGGAGGCGAGCAGCACCGCGGAGGCGCCGTCGGTCAGCGGCGTCGAGTTGCCGGCGGTCAGCGTGCCCTGGCCCGACTTGCGATCGAAAGCCGGCGACAGCGACGCGAGCTTCTCCAGAGAGATGTCGGCGCGCAGGTTGTTGTCGCGCTCCAGGCCGGAGAATGGCACGATCAGATCGCTGAAGAAGCCTTCGTCGTAGGCCTTCGCGGCCTTCTGGTGCGATTCGAGCGCCAGCAGATCCTGGTCCTCGCGGCGGATCTTCCATTCCTTGGCCATCACTTCGCAGTGCTGACCCATGCTCATGCGCGTGCGCGGCTCGCCGTTGTTCGGGGTCGCCGGCGCCAGCATCGACGGGCGGAACTTCGCCAGCGCCTTGAGGCGCTGGGCGCCGGTCTTGGCGCGGTTCACTTCGAGCAGGATCTTGCGCAGCTTGTCGTTGACTTCGATCGGCGCGTCGGAAGTCGTGTCGACGCCGCCGACGATGCCGGATTCGATCTGGCCGAGCGCGATCTTGTTGCCGACGTTGATTGCCGACTGCAGGCCGGTGCCGCAGGCCATCTGCACGTCGCTGGCCGCCGTGTCCGCCGACAGGCCGGACGACAGCACCGACTCGCGGCACAGGTTGAAGTCGCGCGAGTGCTTGAGCACCGCGCCGGCCTGCACCTCGCCGATGCGCTCGCCATGCAGCTGGAACTTGTCGACCACGCCCTTGAAGGCGGTGGTCAGCATCTCCTGGTTCGACTTCGTCGCGTACGCGGTATTGGAGCGCGCAAACGGAATGCGCGCACCGCCGAGAATCGCCACCTTGCGGCCCTGGGGTTTCATCGGATGCTCCTGAGAGGAAAGGGAATAGGAAGCTGGGCCGATTATCCGGGGGCCCCGTGACAATGGCTATTGCCGGTGCGCCAGCAGCGATGGCGCCGACCGCCAGTAGGAAGGGCTGAGCGGAGCGAAGCCCATCGTCGCCGCACACGATGGGCTTCCCCCGGATCAAGTCCGGGGTCAGCCCATCCTACGATCCACTGTGCTCGCGGATCAGCGCGGTGAAGCGTTCGCCGTACTGCGCCAGCTTGCGGTCGCCGACGCCGGGGATGCGCGCGAAGGCGTCGAGGTCCTGCGGCTTCCGTTCCGCCATCGCGCGCAGGCTGGCGTCGGTGAAGACCACGTAGGACGGGACCCCGGCCTCACTCGCCAGGCGCTTGCGCAGCGCGCGCAGGGCTTCGAACAGGGCTTCGTCAGCCGGTAGCGGCGGGGACGCCGCCGCCGCTTCGCCGCGCCGCGGCTTGCGGGCGGGCGATGGGCGCGGCGCGGCCTGAGCGATCTCGACCCGGCGTTCGCCGCGCAGAACGGCGCGGCTGTCGGCGTTCAGGCGCAGCACCGGATAGCCATCCTGGGTTTCGTCAACCAGTCCCTGGTGCAGCAGTGCGCGCAGCAGCGCGCGCCACTCGTCCTGCGACAGTTCGCGGCCGATGCCGTAAGTAGACAGATCCTCGTGGCCGTTGCGGCGGATCTTCTCGGTGTCGGCGCCGCGCAGCAGGTCGATCACGTAGCTGCCGCCGTAGCGCTGGTTGCGCTGCGCGAGGCGTGCAATGCAGGACAGCAGCTGCTGTGCCGCGACCGTGCGGTCCACCAGCGTGCGCGGCTCGCAGCAGTTGTCACAGGCGCCGCAGGGCGGCGCAAAGGCCTCGCCGAAGTAGCGCAGCTGGACCGCGCGCCGGCATTCGCTCGACTCGGCGTAGTCGAGCACCTGGCGCAGCTGCTGGCGGGCGACGCGCTGCTCGTCCTCAAGGGCTTCGCCGGTCTCGGGATGTGTTTTCTGGGCGATCAGGAATTCGGCGGTGTGGATGTCGCCGACGCCGAAGTAGAGTGTGCAGCGCGCCGGCTCGCCGTCGCGCCCGGCACGCCCGGCTTCCTGGTAATAGCCCTCGATCGTGCGCGGCAGGTCGTAGTGCACGACCCAGCGCACGTCCGGCTTGTTGATGCCCATGCCGAACGCGATCGTCGCGACCATCACCTGTACGTCGTCGCGGATGAAGCGGTCCTGATGCTCGCGGCGCGCCTCGGCATTGAGGCCGGCGTGGTAGGGCAGCGCGGCGATGCCGTCGTCGCGCAGCTTGCCGGCGAGTTCGTCGACGCGCTTGCGCGACAGGCAGTAGACGATGCCCGAGCCCCCGCCTTGCGCCTGCGTCAGAAGGTCGGCGTAGCTGCGCCGGTCCTTGTGGCGGACGGCGTAGTAGAGATTCGGGCGATTGAAGCTGGCGACGTGGACGGCCGGATCGTGCAGTTGCAGCTGCGCGACGATGTCGCGGCGCACGCGCGCGGTTGCGGTTGCGGTGAACGCCCAGCACGGCAGCTGCGGGAAGCGCGCGCGGAACGCGGCGAGCTGGCGGTACTCGGGGCGGAAGTCGTGGCCCCATTCGGAGACGCAGTGCGCCTCGTCGATGACCAGCGCCGAGAGTCCAACCTGCTGCTGCAGGCGCGCGAGAAAGCCGTCGAGGAATTCCGGCAGCAACAGGCGCTCGGGGGCGACGTAGAGCAGCCTGACGTTGCCCGCGATCAGCTCGCGCTGGCGCCGCGCCGACTCGGCGCCGTCGAGGCTGGAGTTGAGGAAGGTCGCGGCGATGCCCATGCCGTCGAGCAGGCGTACCTGGTCCTGCATCAGCGCGATCAGCGGCGACACCACCAGCGCCACCCCGGGCCGCAGCAGCGCCGGCAGCTGGAAGCACAGCGACTTGCCGCCGCCGGTCGGCATGATCGCGAGCAGGTCGCGCCCGGCGAGCGCATCGCGCACGACCGCTTCCTGGCCGGGACGGAAGGCGTCGAAACCGAAACGGTGCTTGAGGGTGTCTCGGACCGGATCGCTCATTGCGCGGCGTGCCGCTTCCGCGCTCAGTTTTCCTGCGACCACTCGGCGATGATGTGCTCGAGGTAGTGGATGTGGTGCAGGCCCTGGGCGAACACCTCGTCGGCCATGATGCGGCGCTGCAGCGGGATGTTGACGTGGATGCCTTCGATCACCATTTCGGCCAGCGCCTGGCTCATGCGCGCGAGCGCGGTCTCGCGGTCGCGTCCGTAGGCGATCAGCTTGCCGATCATCGAGTCATAATGCGGCGGCACGCGGTAGCCGGTATAGCAGTGCGAGTCGAGACGGATGCCGGGGCCGCCCGGCGCGTGATACTTCTTGATCTCGCCGGGCGAGGGGATGAAGCTGCGCGGATGCTCGGCGTTGATGCGGCATTCGATCGCATGGCCGCGAAACTCGATGTCGCTCTGCCGTAGCGTCAGCGGCTCGCCGTCGGCGATCTGGATCATCTCGCGGATCAGGTCGATTCCGGTGACCATCTCGGTCACCGGATGCTCCACCTGGATGCGCGTGTTCATCTCGATGAAGTAGAAGCGGCCTTCCTCGTAGAGGAATTCGAAGGTGCCGGCGCCGCGGTAGGCGATGCGCTTGCAGGCGGCGACGCACAGCGCGCCGATCTCCGCGCGCTGCGCCGGCGTGATACCGGGTGCGGGCGATTCCTCGACGACCTTCTGGTTGCGCCGCTGCATTGAGCAATCGCGCTCGCCCAGGTGCACGGCGTTGCCCTGGCCATCCGACAGCACCTGGAACTCGATGTGACGCGGCGTTTCCAGGTATTTCTCCATGAACACGCTGCCGTCGCGGAACGCGGCTTGCGCTTCGCTGCGTGCCAGCTGGATCTTCTGGATCAGCTCGCCCTTGGCGTGGACGACGTGCATGCCGCGCCCGCCGCCGCCCGCCGCCGCCTTGATCAGGACCGGATAGCCGACTTTCGCGGCGATGTCGATGCAGGCCTGCTCGTCGTCCGGCAGCACGCCTTCGGAGCCGGGCACGCAGGGCACGCCGGCGGCGATCATCTCTGCCTTGGCATTGGTCTTCGAGCCCATCAGGCGGATCGTCTCCGGCCTTGGGCCGATGAAGACGAAACCGGACTTCTCGACCGATTCCGCGAAGTCCGCGTTCTCGGAGAGGAAGCCATATCCGGGGTGGATCGCGTCGGCCTGCGTGACCTCCGCGGCGGAAATGATCGCCGCCATGTTGAGGTAGCTGCGGCCGGCCTGGGCCGGGCCGATGCACACCGCCTCGTCGGCCAGCGCCACATGCTTCTGCTCGCGGTCGGCCGTCGAATAGACCGCGACCGTTTTGATCCCGAGCTGGCGGCAGCAGCGCAGGATGCGCAGGGCGATCTCGCCGCGATTGGCGATCAGGATCTTCTTGATGTATTTCATGGCAAGGAAGCGCGGGTGGGTGCGTTCCTTTTCACTCGATCGCGAACAGCGGCTGGTCGAACTCGACCGGCTTTTCGTTCTCGACCAGGATCTCGACGATCACGCCGCCCTTGTCGGACTCGATCTGGTTGAGCATCTTCATCGCTTCGATGATGCACAGCACCTGACCGGACTTCACCGTCTGGCCGACCTCGACGAAGGGCTTCGCACCCGGCGAAGGTGTCCGGTAGAAGGTGCCGACCATCGGCGCGCGCACGATGTGGCGGTTGTCCGCCTTGGGGGCCGGCGCGGCGGCAGCCGGGGCGCTGGCGGCAGCGGCGGGCGCCGGTGCGGCGATCGCGGCCGGAGGTGCCTGTACGTACTGAACGGGCGCGACCGCGACCTGGCGGGCGATGCGGACCGATTCTTCGCCTTCGCGGACTTCCAGCTCGGAAATACCGCTTTGTTCAACCAGCTCAATCAGCGTCTTGATCTTGCGCAGATCCATGATGCCCCCCAAGGGCCTTAGCGTTGGATTGCCGTCAGGCGTTCGTGTGCGGCGAGCAGGGCCAAGCGATAGCCCAGCGCGCCGCAGCCGACGATGAGGCCTGCGGCGATGTCGGACAGATAGGAATGCCGGCGGAAGGTTTCCCGCGCATGCACATTGGACAGGTGAATCTCGATGAACGGGATCGCGACGCCGAGCAGCGCATCGCGCAGGGCGATGCTGGTGTGCGTGTAGGCGCCGGGATTGATCAGGATGAAATCGATGCCGTCGCCGCGCGCCTGCTGGACGCGATCGACCAGCGCGCCCTCGTGGTTGCTCTGGAAACAGTCGAGCGCATGCCCCAGCGCGCGCGCCTCGTCGCGCAGCTGCTGTTCGATTTCGGGCAGGGTCCGGCTGCCGTAGACCCCCGGCTCGCGGGTGCCCAGCAGGTTCAGATTCGGTCCGTTGATCAGCAGCAGGTGGCTCAAGCGATCGGCTCGTCCAGAAGGTTGCCGCATTCTGCACGAGCCAACTGAAAGAACACAAGATGCACGCAATTGGCGGAAGATCGCCGCAAATTCCTACGCGATCGAGGAAGGGGCCTACAGGTCGACGTTGCCGTCGAGCTTGGAAGTAATCAAGCTTTCCAAGGATTCGCGCGACAGACCACCCAGAGCGCGGTCGGCGATGCGCCCTTGCGGATCGACCAGCACACTATAGGGCAGAGCGCCCTGATCGTTGCCCAGCGCCTGCATCGCCGCGTCGGCGCCGACGAAATCCGGCATGACCGGATAGTTGATGCCGAAGCGCGCGACGACCGGCGCGACCGCGACGGCGTCGTCCAGCGCCGGGCCGAGAATCTGCAGGCCGCGCGCGGCGTAGCGGCGCTGCGCATCCACCAGCAGCGGCAACTCGTCCATGCACGGTGCGCACCACGAGGCCCAGAAGTTGACCAGCACCCATTTCCCGCGCAGCGCGGCGAGCGAGTGCTCCTGTCCCGCCGCATCGCGCAGGACCAGCGCCGGGGCGGGCTGCCCGAGCGGCGAAGGCGCGCGGTCCCAGGCGCGATAGGCGATGAAGCCGGCGGTGCCGGCCGCCAGGGCCAGCGCGAACAGAGTGAATGCCTGGCGCATGTGGTTCTTGGATGAGTGTCGGGTCGCGTCGGGGTCAGCGGCAGGCGTCGAGCACCCACTGCAGGTACGGCGGATGCCCGCGATCCAGGTCGACCGCGACGATCTCCGGAAGTTCGTAGGGATGGCGCGACAGTACGGCGCTGCGCAGGTCCTCGAAGCGGTCGGCCGGATGCTTGATCAGCAGCAGCACCTCGTCGTCGCGGCAGACGGCGTCGTGCCATCGATACACCGAGCGCACGCCGGGGATGATGTTGACGCAGGCGGCGACGCGGGTGCGCACGAGCAGGTCGGCCAGCGCATCGGCCGCGTCGGCGGGACAGGTGACGAGGGCAACGGCGACGGACATCGGTGTATTGTGTCGCGCGGCGACGCCGACGACAAAGACCGGTGCCGTCAACGACATCCATCCGACGTGATCAAGATCCTTTCCCTGTCCGCGCTGTTGCTGGCGGTGGGTGCGACGAGCTACGGCTTCTGGTACTGGCGGCGCCAGGCGCGTGCGGCCGAGGCCCGGCTGCGCGAGGCGCCCCGCCAACCGGACCAGCGCGAGCGCGAGCGGATCGCCGCTGAAGAGCGCGCCAAGATCTTCCGCGATCTGCACGACGACATCGGCGTCAAGCTGCTGGCGCTGCTGCACACCGTCGGCGACGTGCGCCAGGCCGACCTCGTGCGCTCGATCATCTATGACATGCGCGATATCGTCTCGCGCTCGCGCCGTCCGCCCGGCACCCTGCTGGAAGTGCTCGCTCAGATCCGCGACGAGATGGAGCAGCGGCTTGAAGCCTTCAACGTCGAACTGGGCTGGCGCCAGGATCCGGCGACGCCGGATGTCCCGATGGTGGGCGGGAGTACGCTCAATCTGTTCCGGATCATGCGCGAGGCGGTCACCAATGCGATCCGCCATGCGGGCGCGAGCATCATCGCGGTCAACATCGCCTGCCGCGACGGTCAACTGGTGTTCGAGATCGCCAACGATCGACCCGGTCCGCGCCGGTCCACATCCGGTGGCAGCGGTACGCTGGGCATGCAGGAGCGCGCCGCGTCCCTGGGCGGTAGCGTAAGCTGGCTCAACGAGCCTTCCGGCGGCGTCAAGGTCGTCCTGGAAGTTCCATTGGATTCGTTACAGGCGGTGTCGTGAAAACCATTGAACGGGCGCTCGTCGTCGAGGACGTCGCATCGGCGGCGGCCTGGCTGTCCGGGCTGTTGCAGGACGTGTTCGCCTGCGAGATCTATGTCGCCGCCTCGGTGCGCGAAGGCAGGCGCAAGCTGGCGATGTACCACCCGGATCTGGCGCTGGTCGATCTGGGACTGCCGGACGGCTCCGGCATCGAGTTGCTGCGCCACGCGGCCCAACAGTTTCCGGACTGCCTGCGCGTGGTCACGACGATCTATGCCGATGACGACCACCTGTTCGCGGCCCTGCGCGCCGGCGTGCAGGGCTATCTGCTCAAGGACGAACCGGACGCCAAGGTGCGGCGCGCGCTGCGCAGCATCGCCGACGGCGAGCCGCCGCTGTCGTCGCTGGTCGCCCAGCGCATGCTGGCCGCTTTCGGCATGCCCGCGCAGCAGGATGCCGGCGACGGCGAGGACGGCGTGCTGTCGCCGCGCGAACGCGAAGTGCTGATGCTGATCGCCAAGGGCATGCGCCTGCCCGAAGTCGCCGAGATGCTGAGCATCAGCCGCAACACCACGGCCGGTTACATCAAGTCCGTGTATCGCAAGCTCGGCGTGTCGACGCGCGCGGAGGCGGCACTCAAGGCGGCGAACCTCGGCTTGGTTTGATCCGATCCGCGCGCGCTCAGGCGGGCGGGCAGGAAAACCCTCATGGGCACCGCTCCCTGCCGCCCTAAAATGCCGCCCTCCGGCGTGGAGGCTTGCATGACTGCAGAATTCGAGCGCGATTTCGTCCATTCCGCGGCGCCGCCGCTGCGCGATGCGGCACGGGCGGCCATCACCGCCCACTACCTCGCCGACGAGACGCAGCTGATCAACCGCCTGCTGGGGATCGCCGGCCTCCCGACCGCGGCTTCGAAAGAGGTCTCGGCGCGCGCCGCGGGCTGGGTCACGCGCGTGCGCCGCCTGCGCGACGAGCAGTCCGCGCTCGACGCTTTCATGCAGCAATATGACCTTTCTTCCGAAGAAGGCGTGCTGCTGATGTGCCTGGCCGAGGCGCTGCTGCGCATTCCCGACGACGCGACCGCTGAACGCCTGATCGCCGACAAGCTGGCGAACGCCGATTGGGAAGCGCACCTGGGCGAGAGCGATTCGCTGTTCGTCAACGCCTCGACCTGGGGCCTGATGCTGACCGGTCGCATCGTCAAGCTGTCGCCGCAGACGACCGGCAATTTCCGCGCGGCGATCAACCGCATGATCGGCAAGTCCACCGAGCCGGTGATCCGGCTGGCGGTCCGCCAGGCGATGCGGCTGATGGGTTCGCAGTTCGTCATGGGCCGGACGATCCAGGAGGCGTTGAAGAACGCGCGCTCGCGCGAACAGCGCCGCTATCTGCATTCCTTCGACATGCTCGGCGAAGCCGCGCTCACCGCGGCGGACGCCGAGCGCTACTTCGAGGCATATCGCCTCGCGATCGGCGCGATCGGCGGCCATGCCGATACGACGCGCGAGGCGCCGCCCGAGGCGCCGGTGTTCCAGCGCCCCGGCATCTCGGTGAAGCTTTCGGCGCTGCATCCGCGCTACGAGTACAGCCAGCGCGAGCGCGTCCTGCGTGAGCTGGTGCCCAAGGTCGTGCAGCTGGTGCAGCTGGCCAAGGCGCACAACGTCGGCTTGACGATCGATGCCGAGGAGGCCGATCGTCTGGAACTGTCGCTCGACGTGTTCGACGCGGTCTATTGCGACGAGTCCATCGGCCTGTGGGAAGGATTCGGACTCGCGGTACAGGCGTTCCAGAAGCGCGGGCTGTTCGTGATTGAATGGCTGGAACAGCGGGCGCGCACGATGCGGCGGCGGATTCCGGTGCGCCTGGTCAAGGGCGCGTACTGGGATACCGAGGTCAAGCGCGCGCAGGAGGCCGGGCTGCCGGCGTATCCGGTGTTCACGCGCAAGGCCGGCACGGACGTGTCCTACCTGGCCTGCGCGCGCCGCCTGCTCGCGGCGCGCGACGTGTTCTACCCGATGCTGGCGACCCACAACGCGCAAACGATCGCTGCGGTGCAGGCCTACGCCGGCGACGGTCACGGTTCGGACGGCGGCCAGGGCCACCGCGGCGGCTATGAATTCCAGCGGCTGCATGGCATGGGCGAGGCTTTGTATCAGGTCGTTGGCGAGGATCTGCCGGTGCCCTGCCGCGCCTACGCGCCCGTGGGTTCGCACGAAGACCTGCTGCCCTATCTGGTGCGCCGCCTGCTGGAGAACGGCGCCAACACTTCGTTCGTCAACCGCATCTTCGACGAACAGGTGCCGGCCGAACAGCTGGTCGCCGATCCCGTGGCGGCGGTTGCGGCGCTCGCGGTCAAGCCCAATCCCTTGCTGCCGCTGCCGCTCGATCTGTACGGCGCCGCGCGCCGCAACTCGCAGGGTCTCAACCTCGCCGACGAAAGCGCCAGCGGCGCCCTGCGCGACACGCTGCACCGCCTGCCGTTGCCGGAGCGCGCGGTGTCGCTGCTCGCGGTGACCGGTGCCGAAGGCGAGCGCTGTCCGGTCGGTTCGCCGGCGGATCGCCGGCGCATCCTCGGCGAATGGGTCGCCTGCCGGCCGCAGCAGTCCGACGGCATCGTCGACGCGGCCGTCGCCGCGCAGCCGAGCTGGAATGGGCGCAACGTCGAGGTCCGTGCGGCCATCCTGGAGCGTGCAGCCGATCAGCTGGAGCAGCGCGCGGCCGAGTTCATCCAGCTCTTGATCCTGGAGGCGGGCAAGACGATTCCCGATGCCGTCGCCGAAGTCCGCGAAGCGGTCGACTTCCTGCGCTACTACGCCGTCGCCGCGCGCCGCCTGATGGCGCGGCCCGAGACCTTGCCCGGACCGACCGGAGAGCACAACGAACTGCAGCTGCACGGCAAGGGCGTGTTCGTGTGCATCTCGCCGTGGAACTTCCCGCTGGCCATTTTCACCGGACAGATCGCTGCTGCGCTGGTGACCGGCAACGCCGTGATCGCCAAACCGGCGGAGCAGACCAACTTCATCGCCGTGCGACTGGTGCAGCTGCTGTTCGATGCCGGCGTGCCGCGCGAGGTGCTGCAGCTGGCGCTGGGTGCCGGCGATCTGGGCGCGGCGCTGGTCGCGGATGCGCGCATCGCTGGCGTCGTGTTCACCGGTTCGGTCGAGGTGGCGCAGGCGATCAACCGCGCGCTGGCGGCGCGGCGCGGACCGATCGCGACGCTGATCGCCGAAACCGGCGGACAGAACGCCATGATCGTCGATTCGTCGGCGCTGCCCGAACAGGTGATCAAGGATGCGATCCAGTCGGCCTTCCTGTCTGCCGGCCAGCGCTGTTCGGCGCTGCGTGTGCTGTATCTGCAGGAGGACATCGCCGACAAGACCATTGCGATGCTGCGCGGGGCCATGCGCGAGCTGGTGATCGGCGATCCGGCGCTGCTGAGCACGGATATCGGACCGGTGATCGACGAAGAGGCGCGATCGCGGCTTGAGGCACATGCATCCAGGATCAAGGTCGCCGGACGTCTGATCGAGCATCTGGCGGTGCCGGAGGCTTGCAGCCACGGCACCTACTTCGCGCCCTGTGCGGTCGAGATCGATCGCCTGGACCAGCTCGACAGCGAAAACTTCGGTGCGATGCTGCATGTCATCCGTTATGCGCAGCGCGATCTGGATGCCGTGATCGACGCCATCAACCGCAGCGCTTACGGACTCACCCTGGGTCTCCACTCGCGCATCGAATCGACCTGGCGGCACATCCAGGCGCGGGCGCGCGTCGGCAACTGCTACGTCAATCGCGGCATGACCGGCGCGGTCGTCGGCGTGCAGCCGTTCGGCGGCGAGGGGCTATCCGGCACCGGGCCAAAAGCGGGCGGCCCGCATTACCTGCTGCGTTTCGTCACCGAGCGCACGCTGACGGTCAACACCGCGGCGGTCGGCGGCAATGCACGCCTCCTCGCGAGCAGCGGGTGACCTTTGCGGGAGTCCCTGGCGCGTTTTCGCGCCGCGTCAGACGTCTTCGGCCCGACGCAGCGCCGGGAGCTTGAGTTCGCAATCCAGGCGCAGCGTCGTTGCGCCGCTGTCGCCGCACCAGGCCGGGGTCTGCTGTGCTGCGACCGGCTTGGCGGCCGTCGCCGTCGGTAGCAGATCCAGGGGATGCCCGGCGGTCGACAGCCAGCTGCCGCACAGGACGCCACCGACGAACAAGACCAGCACCTGCAGGCGCCTGAGCCGGGTGCGCCGGGTCAGATAGGCGTCGTCATAGATTCGCAGCATGGCGGTCCCCAATTCGGATGCAGCCATGCTGCGTGTCCGGGGTGGACCGGTTGGGGGTTTCCCTGACGAATGGAGCTTGTGCGCCGACGATTGTCGCGCGCCGGGTGCCGGGCCGGAGCGGCTAAGCAGTTGAGGCCAAGCAGTTGAAAGGGCCGGGCGGAAGCAGCTAGAATCCGCGCCCTTTCGAGGTTGACCGGATTTGTGTCCGGGCAACTGAACTATAAACGCCCACATCATGGGCACAGTGGACTGGACCTCATGAAGACCATCTTCGCGAAGTCCGAAACCGTCAAGCGCGACTGGTTCGTGATTGACGCAACGGACAAGACGCTGGGCCGACTGGCGACTGAAATCGCCAGCCGCCTGCGCGGCAAGCACAAGCCCGAGTACACCCCGAACATCGATACCGGCGACTACATCGTCGTGATCAACGCCGAGAAGGTGAAGGCGACGGGCAACAAGCTCAAGGACAAGACCTATTACCGCCACACCGAGTATCCGGGCGGTATCCGTTCGACCTCGCTGGAAGAGATGCTGAACAAGCATCCCGAGCGCGTACTCGAGAAGGCGGTCAAGGGCATGCTGCCCAAGGGCCCGCTGGGCTATGCCCAGTTCCGCAAGCTGAAGGTCTATGCCGGTGCCGAGCACCCGCATACCGCGCAGCAGCCCCAGGCTCTCACCCTCTGACCGGAACCAATTCCATGGCCAAGACCATTGATTACAAGTACGGCACGGGCCGCCGCAAGACTGCCACGGCGCGCGTGTTTCTGAGGCCCGGCAAGGGCGCCATTTCGATCAACGAAAAGACCGTCGAAGACTACTTCGGCCGCGAGACCTCGCGCATGCTGGTGCGCCAGCCGCTCGAAATCGCCGAGTCGGTCGACCGCTTCGACATCCAGGTGACGGTCGCCGGCGGCGGCCCGAACGGCCAGGCCGGCGCGATCCGTCACGGCATCACTCGCGCGCTGATCGAATACGACGAAAACCTGCGCAAGCCGCTGCGCGCCGCCGGTCTCGTCACCCGTGACGCCCGCGAGGTCGAGCGCAAGAAGGTCGGTCTGCACAAGGCGCGTCGCGGTCCGCAGTACTCCAAGCGTTAATTCGTCGGGGCCTGCGAGTATGCTCGCAGGCTCCCGCCACCTTCGGGTGGAACGCTCGGATGGGGGATCGTCTAACGGTAGGACCGCGGACTCTGACTCCGCTAGTCTAGGTTCGAATCCTAGTCCCCCAGCCAACATCAATGCCCCGCGTCAGCGGGGCATTTTTTATGGAGTAGTAAATCCACACTTCGGGCGTGCGTCGGCAGCTTGCGAGTGGCGCAATTGCCGTTCGTCCGCTAGGGTGATCCGGCGGCGCAGGGATCGCGCCCGATCCGCAACGCGACACATAGAGTCCTTGCATGAAATTCGGTTGGGCAACTGATCCCCTGCGCGCCATCCGCGGTGCTTCCGCCGATACCAGGCGTCCACTCCCTGGTTCCGGCGGTGAAGACGGGGCGGATGCGCAGGTGCCGCAGCGCCTGTGGTTCAACGTGCTCGTCGTCGGCGGCGGCGATGCTGAAGTCGTGCGACTGCACCGTAATCTGACGCATGCACAGGCATTGCCATGGCGGCCGGCCGAGGAAGTCGAGCGCGAGGTGGTGTTTCTGGCGCTGCGCCGCTCAGGGCGCCGGATCGAGGCCTTGAGCCTGGAGAACATCCTTCAGGCCTGCGAGGAAGTCGAGAATCGCCACCTGATCAACAACGGCGCTGTCGCGCGTCACTTCCGCAATCTGTGGAATACGTCGAGCGCCTATTGCCGGCATTTCATGCGCGGCCTGCTGGCGCTCAAGCCCGGCGATGTCGCCGGCAGCGCCCGCAGTCTGGTCCCGGGGGGCCTGTTCCGCGAGGGATTCTCGCTGACGCGGGTGATCCTGCCGCCGTATCGCGTCCTGCAGGGCTCATACCGGTACGCGGGCCGCAACTGGTGCGTGCACAACTGGGGCACGCCCGAGGACGCGCGCCTGATCGCCAGCCGTTTCGAGTCGGTGGGTCACGGTCAGCGACTGGCGATCTATGAATTCGAGACCGTCGAAAGCGGGCCGACCGCTGCGCTGCAGCGCTTGGTCGAGCGCAATCCGAACCTGAGCTTCGGTTGCGTGTCGGTCGATGCCGACAGCGGCTACCGGCGCAGCTACTGCTCGGGGCGCGGCACGCGTCCGAGCGTCGAGGTTCTGCCGGTCGTGCCGATGGTCAATGGCGGGTTCAGCGGCAACGCCTACGTCGAAACGACTGCTGCGGCCCGGCGCCTTGTGCTGTCCCGCCTCGGTCCCGGCGATGTGAGCGCCAAGCGCGCCTGACGCGCCTTCGCGCGCGGCTTTTCACCACGCAGTCACTGCCCGCCGTCCATCCGGACCGGCGTGCCATCGGTCTGCCCGCAGGTTCTAGCGGCGCTCCGGATCGGCTAACTATGCGTCAGACATTCCCAGAAGAGGACAGGACGTGCTCGCCATGCGGAGGTGGACGGTGACTTCACTGCCGACAGCTGATTTGAATAGGGTCGCTGATGTGCCCGATCTGGGTGCGGCGGATGTCCGCGCCTTCCTCGAAGGACTGCGCAACCGCGTACTGCGCGTCACCACCGGCATGCGGCCGGGAAGCCAACGGCTCGAACTGGCCATCGAAGCGTTCTGGTATGCCGCGATGGAGGCGTCCGCCCTGGCGGGGGCCATTCCCTGGCGCTCCTTCACTCACGTCGATCATTCGCTGCGCAATCTGCTGGGTCCGATCCGGTTGATGCTGCGCTCCGAGCTGATCAACTCAGGCCTGGCACAGCCCGATGCATTGTGCGACGAGGCGCTCGGGCGGATGCTCGAAGTCGCCGAGATCGAGGCGGACAGGCAGGGCCCCGATCCGCAAGTGCGCGAAGACTTCCGCACCTGGCTGCGCAACCGCTTGCGCGCCGTCGGCTACATGTCCGGTACGGCGATCCCCCTCTACGAAGCCGCCTGAGACGCGGCCTGATCCGCGACGCATCGCGCATGCAGGGCGGCGCGCCATCGCCGGGTGGCGCATGAGCCCTTGCAGCGAGCGCGTCGGCCGTCGAAAGTAGTCCTCCAGCGCGGGCGCAGATCGCGCCCGCAAAGTCAGCGGGGATGACTGAATCATGAAACGTTCCGCAGATGTGATCCGCGCGCGCGATCTGCTGCGCGGCGTGATCGATGCGCTGCCGGACGCGCTGACGGTCAATCGCGGTCTGTTCAATCTGATGCTGCTGTCGCCCGACAAGGTCGGTTCGATCGGTGGCGTGATCGAGCGCCTGGCGCGCGAGCAGCCGGACCGGCCGGCGCTGCGCTTCGAGCAGCGTTCCTGGACTTACGCCGAAGTCAACGCGTGGGCCAATCGCATCGCCTCGGTGCTGCGCAAGCAGGGCGTGCGCCGCGGCGACGGCGTCGCGATCCTGATGGAAAACCGCGCCGAGGTCCTCGCCTGTGTCGCCGCGACGGTCAAGCTCGGTGCCATCGCCGGGATGCTCAACCACCAGCAGCGCGGCGAAGTGCTGGCGCACAGCCTGCGCCTGACCAAGGCCCGGGTGCTGATCGCCGGCGCCGAGTGCATGGAGGCCGTGGCGAGCGCCGGCTACGGGCCCGGCGAGGCGAGCGGCATCCGCTGGCTGTGGGACGGTGACGCCCAGGCGCCAGAGGGCTGGCTGAATCTGCGCGAACTCGCAGCGGATGCCGATGCGGGCAATCCGCCCGAAACGGCGCAGGTCACGCTGCGCGAACCCTGCTTCTACATCTTCACCTCCGGTACGACCGGCATGCCCAAGGCCTCGGTGATGACCCATTACCGCTGGCTGCGCGGCATGGTCGGCTTGGGCCAGATGACCTTGCGTCTGAAACGCGACGACGTGCTGTACTGCTGCCTGCCGCTGTATCACAACAATGCGCTGACCGTGTCCTGGGGCGCGGTGCTGGCGGTCGGCGGCACGCTGGCGCTGAGCCGCAAATTCTCGGCCTCGCGCTTCTGGGACGAAATCCGTCATTACGAGGCGACCAGCTTCTGCTACATCGGCGAGCTGTGCCGTTACCTGCTGAACCGCCCGGCGACGCCACGCGACCGCGACCACCGCGTGCGCGTGATCGTCGGCAACGGCCTGCGGCCGGAGATCTGGGACACGTTCCAGGAGCGCTTCGGCATCGAGCGCATCTGCGAGTTCTATGGCGCGAGCGAGAGCAATCTGGCGTTCGCCAACGGCTTCGGACTGTCGCGCACCGCCGGTTTCTGCCCGCTGCCGTTCGCCATCGTCGAGTTCGATGCCGATGCCGAGGAGCCGGTTCGCAACAAGCGCGGCTTCATGAACAAGGTCGAGCGCGGCGGCGTCGGCCTGTTGATCACCGAGGTCACCGACAAGGCGCCGTTCGATGGCTACACCGACGCCAAGGCCAGCGAGGCCAAGCTGCTGCGCAACGTCTTGAAGAAGAACGACTGCTGGTTCAACACCGGCGATCTGGTCCGTGACCAGGGCTTCCGTCATATCCAGTTCGTCGACCGCATCGGCGATACCTTCCGCTGGAAGGGCGAGAATGTCGCCACCACCGAAGTCGAGTCGGCGCTCAATCATTTTCCGGGCGTCGAGCAGGCCGTCGTCTACGGCGTGCAGGTGCCGCGCTGCGACGGCCGCGCCGGCATGGCCGCACTGACCCTGGCGCAGCCGCCGACGCCGGACAGCCTGCGCGCGTTGGCGGCGCATCTGAGCGCCGCCTTGCCGGCTTACGCGGTGCCGCTGTTCCTGCGCCTGCGCGACGAGCACGAAACCACCGGCACCTTCAAGTTCCGCAAAGGTGCACTCAAGCAGCAGGGCTTCGATCCGCAGCAGGTCGACGAGCCGCTGTACGTGCTGCGCGAGCGCGATTTCGGCTACGAGCCGCTGACGCCGGCGCTGTTCGCGCAGATCCGCGACGGTCAGCTGCGTTTCTGAGGAAACTCTCGACACGCTCATCCGTCATGCCCGCGCAGGCGGGCATCCAGGGGTTTGCGAGATTCCTGGATTCCCGCTTTCGCGGGAATGACGTTGGGCGCGATTCCCGATTGGCCGCGTTGCCTGCCGCGCTGTTCTGTCGGCCAAGGGCGCATGCCCGCGCAGGTGCGAAGCTCGTTACTGACTAAACACGGTTTGAGCGAGGCACCATGAAGGTCAACATCAGCATTGCGCGCAGCGTCGACATGACGGTCGGCTTCGAACGCGCGCGCGGTCTGCTCGACGACTACGAGAACACCATCCGACGCTTTCCGAAGCTGCGCAAGCTCACGCCGCTCGACCGCCAGAGTTATCTGTGGGAGATGGCGCCGATCGGCTCCAAGGCCGCGGGCATCTCGCACGAAGTGAGCTATGCGGCGCGTTACGAGGTCGATGCGGACGCCGGCGAACTGGTGTGGACGCCATTGCCCAAGCACGGCAACGCCGTGATTGAAGGTCGCATGCGCATCCAGTCGCGCGGCACCCGCTCGCGATTGTCCTTCGATGTGCGCGGCGAGCTGCGCGACGTGCCGGTGCCGTTCATGTACCGTCTGGTCGCGCCGCCATTCATCCAGGGCAAGTTCACGCGCCTGGTCGATGTGTTCCTCGAACAGACGCGCGACGCACTGGCCTGACTCGCCGGACCCGTTCAAGGGGCTGGTTCGCCACCGGAGGTAGACATGAGCATCACAGGCAAGGCGATGGGACTGGGACTGCGGGCGATCAACCGCTTCGCCGGATTGCCGGTGATGGACCGCCTCGGCTTGCGCACGCCGGCGCAGAAGGCGCTGTACCACGGCGCCAAGCTCGGCTTTCGCAGTGTCGGCGCCGTCGGGCGCGGCTTCCAGGCGACGCAGAAACTGCTCAAGCCGGCGCGGCTGTCGCCGGGATCGGGTGGCCAGGGCCAGTTCGACCTGACACCCACCGACGAGCAGCAGATGCTGCGCGAGGCGGCGCTGAGTTTTGCGCTGGAACGGATGCGGCCGGCGGCCCAGGCTGCCGACGGCACCTGCGCCGCGCCGGCCGAGATCCTCGCCGGCATCAACGAGCTGGGGATCGGCCAGCTGTCGATTCCCGAATCGCTCGGCGGTGTCGGCGGCGAACGCTCGGCGATCGCCAATGCACTGATCGCCGAGGCGCTGGCGCAGGGCGACATGGGACTGGCGGTCGCTGCTCTGGCGCCCGTCGCCGTTTCAACCGCGCTGGTGCTGTGGGGCGACGAAATGCAGCAGGCGACCTATCTGCCGGCGTTCGTCGGCGAAAGGCCGCCGGCGGCGGCGCTGGCCATACTCGAACCGCGCCCGTTGTTCGATCCGCTGGAATTGCAGACGCGTGCGCGCCGCAGCGGCGAGGGCTTCGTGCTCGACGGCGTGAAGTCGCTGGTGCCACGCGGCGCGCAGGCCGAGTTGTTCATCGTCGCTGCACAGCTGGAGGGCGCAGGTCCCGCTCCCACACCGGCACTGTTCATCGTCGAATCGTCAAGCGCGGGCCTGAGCGTCGAAGCCGAACCGGCGATGGGTCTGCGTGCGGCGGCGACCACGCGCCTGCATCTCAATGGCGTGAAACTGCCCGCGGCCGCGCTGATCGGCGGCGGCGATATCGAGCTGTACCGCGACTGCGTCCGACTGTCGCGGCTGGGCTGGTGCGCGCTTGCGGTCGGCGCCGCGCAGGCTGCACTCGACTACCTGATTCCTTACGTCAACGAGCGCGTCGCTTTTGGCGAGCCGATCAGCCACCGCCAGTCGGTGGCGTTCGCAGTGGCGAACATCGGCATCGAACTCGAAGGCATGCGCCTGGCGACCTGGCGCGCGGCGAGCCGTGCCGAGCAGGGCCTGGACTTCGCGCGCGAAGCCGCGATCGCGCGGCGGCTGTGCGCCGACAAGGCCGTGATCATCGGCTCCGATGCGGTGCAGCTGCTTGGCGGACATGGTTTCGTCAAGGAGCATCCGGTCGAGCGCTGGTACCGCGATCTGCGTGCGGCCGGCGTGATGGAAGGCGTGGTGCTGGTCTGAGCGGAGGCCCGACATGATCAATCTCGAAACGCCGAACAAGTTCCGCATGCTGGTCGAGCAGGCGCACCAGGTCGCGAAGGAAATCTTTCGCCCCAACTCGCGCCGTTACGATCGCGCCGAGCACGAGTATCCCAAGGAGCTCGACATGCTCGGCGCCTTGCTCGACGGCATGCACGCGGGCGGCAGCGGTGAGGGCGCGGGCGCAACCGGCGTGCGCCGCAATGCGGTGTCGAGCGAAGGCAACCGCAACGGCAGCAACCTGTCGACTGCGCTCGGCACGATGGAGCTGTGCTGGGGCGATGTCGGATTTCTGCTGACGATGCCGCGCCAGGGTCTGGGCAACTCGGCGATCGCTTCGGTGGCCAGCGACGAGCAGCTGAAGCGATTCGAGGGCAAGTGGGCGGCGATGGCGATCACCGAGCCGCACTGCGGTTCGGACTCGGCGGCGATCCGCACGACGGCGCGCAAGGACGGCGAACACTATGTCCTCAATGGCGACAAGATCTTCGTCACCAGCGGCGACCGTGCCGAGCTGGTCGTGGTGTGGGCGACGCTCGACCGCAATGCCGGCCGCGCCGCGATCAAGTCCTTCGTCGTCGAAAAGGGGACGCCGGGATTCGAGCTGGTGCGCCTGGAGCACAAGCTCGGTATCCGCGCATCGGATACGGCCCAGTTCGCGCTGCGCGATTGCCGTGTGCCGGCCGCGAACCTGCTCGGCGATCCGGAGATCCACGCCGACAAGGGCTTTGCTGGCGTGATGCAGACCTTCGACAACACCCGGCCGCTGGTGGCGGCGATGGCCGTCGGTCTGGCGCGGGCCTGCCTGGAAGAAACCCGCAAACAGCTGGGCGCGGCGGGCGTCGAGGTCGACTATGACCGCCCGGCAAACGTGCAGGTCGCAGCGGCCGCCGAGTTCCTGCGCCTGGAAGCCGACTACGAAGCGGCGCGGCTGCTGACGCTGCAGGCGGCGTGGATGGCGGACAACCGCAAGCCGAATTCGCTGCAGGCCTCGATGGCCAAGGCCAAGGCCGGCCGCAGTTGCGTCGACATCGCGCTCAAGTGCGTCGAGTTGTGCGGCACGGTGGGATACGGCGAAGGCGAGTTGCTGGAGAAGTGGGCGCGCGATGCCAAGATTCTCGACATCTTCGAGGGTACGCAGCAGATCCAGCAGCTGATTGTCGCCCGCAGGCTGCTGGGCAAGACCTCCAGCGAGCTGAAATAGGCGCTCAGACCGTTCGTCGCGAGGCCGGCGCCGCACGCCGTCGCGGCGGGGATGCTGCACGGGATCGCGGCAGACTGTCGCGTAAGAAATTTCCGACAGTGGACGTGTTTTCGTGCGCAAGAACGAGCGCAGATTCCTTCGGCGCAGGCTGCAGGACCGGCTGACGCAGAGCCGCGAGCGCGAACGCGTCGTCGATTCGCTGCGCGCCAGCGAGTCGCGGTTGCGCGAGGCGCAGACGCTGTCCCATATCGGCAGCTGGGAACTCGACTTTCGAACGAAGAGGCTGAGCTGGTCGGACGAGGTCTACGCGATCTTCGAGCTCGACAAGTCGACCTTCCACGCCAGCTACGACGCGTTCCTGTCGATGATCCACCCGGACGACCGGGCGTTCGTCGACGCAGCGTTCAATCGCTCCGTCGAACTGCGGCAGCCGTATGCGATCGACCATCGATTGCGGATGCCGGAGGGCCGCATCAAGTACGTGCACGAGCGCGGCGTGACCCATTACGACAGCGGCGGGCATCCGCAGCGCTCGGTCGGCACCGTGCAGGACGTCACCGAACGCCGGCTCGCGCAGCAGGAACTGGCCGAGAAAACGGAGCAGCTCGGCGAGCGCATCAAGGAGTTGCGCTGCATCAACCAGGTTTCGGAGATCCTCACGCGCGGGGTCAGCTCTCTGGATGCATTGCTTCCGGAAATCGTGCAGGCCTTGCCGCCTGCATGGATGTATCCGGAGATCACCGGCGCCCGCATCCGCCTGTTCGAGCGCGAGGTCGCGTCGGAACATTGCGGAGCATCGCCGTGGCGGCTGCAGCAGGACGTCATTGTGCATGGCAGGGTTGCCGGGTCTATCGAAGTTTGCTATCTGGAGGAGCGGCCGCAGCGCGACGAAGGCCCGTTCCTGCGTGAAGAGCGCGATCTGATTCGCCTGATCGCGCGCAAGATCGGCGTCGCCGCGGAGCGCAACAAGGACGAAGACCGCTTCCGCCGGTTGCTCGAAGCGGCGCCGGACGCGATGGTGATCGTCGATCGACAAGGCCGTATCGTTTTGGTCAACGCGCAGACCGAACGCCTTTTCGGCTATGAACGCAGCGAGTTGATCGGCGAGCCGATCGAGATCCTGGTGCCGGAGCATCATGCGAAGGCGCACAAGGGGCGTCGCAGCCATTACCAGCAGCATCCGACGCTGCGTCCAATGGGCGCGCAGCTGCAGCTTTCCGCGCGCCGCCGCGACGGCAGCGAATTTCCCGTCGAGATCAGCCTGGGGCCGCTCGACACCGAGGACGGAGCGCTGATTTCCGCGGCGATCCGCGACATCACCGAGCGGCGTCGCGCCGAAGCGACCCTGCAGCGCCTGAGCCGGGTGCGCGCCACGATGTCCGATATCAACGCGATGATCGTGCGTGCGCAGGACCGCGACGAATTGTTCGAGTCCGCGTGCCGGATTGCGGTCAACCGCGGGGGATTCCGGATGGCCTGGATCGCCATGCTGCAGCCCGACGGCAAAGTCAGCCCGGCCGCGAGCTGGGGTGTCGACGATGGCTATGTCGAGCGCGTCGGAATTTCAATGGACCCGACCGCCCCCAGGGGCCAGGGACCGACCGCCGTTGCCCTGCGCGAACGTCGCCCTGTCGTCGTCAACGACATCGCCTCGGACCCGAACATGGCGCCCTGGCGCGATGCTGCGGCTGAGCGCGGCTATCGCGCTTCGGCCGCCTTTCCGCTCTGGATGAACGACGAGTTGGCGGGGTCGATCAGTTTCTACGCCGGCGAAGCCGGCTTCTTCGACGACGATGAAATCGCGCTGCTCACCGAACTTGCATCCGACATTTCGTTCGCGATGCAGTCGATCGAGCAGCGCCGCCAGCTGAACTACCTGGCCTATTACGACCCGTTGACGCAGCTGGCCAACCGCGCGCTGTTCAAGGACCGCCTCAAGCAGTTCATCGGCGCTGCGGCGTCCGGCGCGCACCAGTTGGCGTTGCTGGTGATCGACATGGAGCGATTCAAGGCGCTCAACGACGCGCTCGGCGGCGCTGCCGGCGACACGCTGCTGCGGACCGTCGCCAAGCGCTTGCAGGTGGCGGCGGGTGGCGCCGATCGCGTTGCGAGGATCGGCGGCGACCGTTTTGCGTTGATCGTGCCGCGCCTGGCGCGTACCGCGGAACTGCCGGCCTTGCTGCAGGACCACATCGAAGCGGGGTTGACCGAGTCGGTGACCCTCGCCGGCGAGGCTTACCATCCGACTGCGCGCATCGGCATTGCCCTCTATCCGGATGACGGCGGCGACGCGGAGACCTTGTTCAAGAACGCCGAAGCGGCGCTGAAGCGCGCCAAGGTCAGCGGCGACCGCTACCTGTTCTACACGCAGGCGATGAATCACGCGGTCCGCGAACGGCTGAGCCTGGAAGGGCAGATTCATCGCGCCGTCAGCGGTCGGGAGCTCCAGCTGTACTACCAGCCGAAGATCGACCTGCGCAGCGGCCGTATCGCGGGCGTCGAGGCGCTGCTGCGCTGGCCCACGCAGGCCGGATTCACCACCGGCTGCGGCAAGCTGATCGATGTTCTCGAAGAGACCGGCGGCATCCTCGAGGTCGGCCGCTGGGCCATCCGGCAGGCGCTCGACGATCGCCACCACTGGCGCGATGCCGGCTTGCTGCCGCCACCGGTTGCCGTCAACGTGTCGATGCGGCAATTGCAGCATCCGGCCTTCGTCGACGACGTGGCGGCGATCCTGGCGGCGATCCCGGGCTGGGACGCCGGCGTCAGCTCCGGCATCGAACTCGAATTGACCGAGTCGACCCTGATGCAGGACATCGACGCCAGTGTCGACAAGCTGCAGCGGCTGCGCGCGCTGGGGGTGCCGATCGCGATCGACGACTTCGGCAGCGCTACTCCTCGCTGTCCTATCTGTCGCGCCTGCCGATCAGCATCCTCAAGGTCGACCAGAGCTTCATCCAGCCGATGCTGGACGACGAGCGCGCCGCCAACATCGTCGCCGCGATCATCTCGATGGGGCAGTCGCTGCACCTGAAAGTCGTCGCCGAGGGCGTCGAGACCCAGGCGCAGCTGGATTTTCTGCGCCGGCAGGGCTGCGACGAGATCCAGGGGTTTCTCTACAGTCCGGCGGTGCCGACCGAGCGCTTGATCGAGCTGCTGCGGCAGGCGCCGGAGAATTCCTGAACCAGGATTTCGGATTTTCCCGGTGTAGGCGGATTTTTCCGTCGCGGATCGCCATGGCGATCTGGTATCTTCCGCAGATACGCTGATTAGCAAAGGGTTTCTGGGAGGAATCCATGTCAAACACTTGGAAAGCGGCCGGCAAGGCTGTTGCGATGTGTATTGCGGCCGCCACGCTACTGGTGGGCTGCAACTCCCGCGGCGGCGGGGGTGGCGCCGTGGACGAATTAGTGGGCGTCGAGATCGCGCCGCAGGCCGTCCAGCTGGCCAAGGGCACGACGTCGGCGCTCAAGGCGACCGCTCTGTACGCCAGCGGCGACAAGGAAGACGTCACCGAGTCAGCGGTCTGGACCTCGGCGAATTCGACGATCGCGTCGGTAAGCGACACAGCCGGCAGCCGCGGCGTGGTCCGCGGCGCCAACGTCGGCAGCACCGAAGTCACGGCCGATTTTTCCGGATTCAGTGGTACGGCCACTATCGATGTGACGGCGGCCGTCGCCGCGACGCTGTCCATCACGCCCGCGTCGCCCAGCCTTTCCAAGGGTACGACCGGGCAGCTGGTTGCGACCGCGACGTTCACCGACGGCACCAGCCAGGATGTGACGGCGGATTCGGCCTGGGCCTCATCGGCGCCTGCCGTCGCGACGGTCGGTAATCAGGCGGGCGACAAGGGCCTGCTGACCGCGGTCGCGCAGGGTAGCGCCGTGGTCTCCGCCGCGTTCCAGGACGTGGATGCGCAGACTGACGTCACGGTCACCGCCTCGCTGGTCGAGTCGATCGAAATCGCGCCGGCAAATCCGTCGATTGCCAAGGGCACGACCCAGCAGTTCACCGCGACGGCGATCTTCGTCAATGGCACCTCGCAGGACGTCACCACCTCGGCGAGTTGGACTTCGACCAATGCCACCGTCGCCACGGTCGGCGACGGCGATACCTCGGGTTCGAAGGGCTTCGCGCAGGGCAAGCAGGTCGGTTCGTCCGAGATTCGGGCGGCCTACCAGGGCCAGGTCGGCACGACGCAGCTGACAGTGACGGATGCAGCGCTGGTGCGCATCGAGGTGTCGCCGACCGATCCGACGGTCGCGAAGGGCACGACGCTGCAGTTCACCGCGACCGCAGTGTTCTCGGACGGCACGACGCAGAACGTGACGACGGGCGCGACGTGGGCTTCGTCGAACACCGATGTTGCCACGATCAGCAATGCCGCCGGCTCGTCCGGGTCCGTGCAGACCAAGGCGGTCGGTACGACTGAAATTTCGGCGAGCTATCAGAACCAGACGGCAAGTTCGACGCTGGCCGTCACCGACGCGACGGTGACGTCCATCGAGGTGACGCCGGCCAATCCGTCGATCGCCAAGGGCACGACGCAGCAGTTCACCGCGACGGCGACCTTCACGGATGCAACGACGCAGGACATCACCGCCCAGGCAAGTTGGGTTTCCAGCAACACTTCGGCGGCCAGCGTCAGCAACGCCCCGGGCTCCAAGGGCCTCGCGACCGGCAGCAACCAGGGTACGTCGACGATCCGCGCGACCTACCAGAACGTCACTGGCTCGACCACGCTGACCGTCACGCCGGCGGTTCTCACCGGCCTCGCGGTGTCGCCCGTCAATCCGTCGATCGCCAAGGGCACGACGCAGCAGTTCACCGCGACAGCGACGTTCTCCGATGCGACGACGCAGAACGTCACTGCCGACACGGTCTGGAGTTCGTCCGACGAATCCAAGGCGACCGTCAGCAATGCCCCCGGCTCGAAGGGCCTGGCGAAAGGTGTTGCGGTGGGTTCGCCGTCGCCGATCATCAGCGCGACTTACAAGGGCGAGTCCGCATCGACGACGCTGACCGTCACACCGGCCACGCTCGACAAGATCGAGCTGTCCCCGGTTGCGCAGAGCATTCCGGCCGGCCAGACGCAGCAGTACACGGCGACGGGTATGTTCTCCGACGGCAGCACGCAGGATCTGACCAAGACCGCAACCTGGTCGTCGTCGAACACGGCGGTCATCGACGTCAGCAACGCCGCGCCCAACCAGGGACTCGCCGCCGCCCGCACGAAGGGGACGGCAACGATCTACGCGGCGTACGCCGGCAAGCAGGGCGCAACCGGGGTGACGGTCACGGACGCGGCGCTGCAATCCATCCAGGTCACGCCGTCCGGCGCCAGGCTGGCGGTCGACTTCCAGCGCTACTTCAAGGCCGTCGGCGTCTACTCGGACGGCAGCTCGCGCGACATCACCGAAGACGTGACCTGGTCGAGCGCCAATACGGCCGTCGCAACGATCAACACGAGCATCGCTGGCAGCAAGGGTCTCGCGAAGGGCGAGGCGGTGGGCGTCGCCCTGATCACGGCGGCGAAGAGCGGGCTGACCCAGTCGGTCTCGCTGACGGTCGACAACTCCACGCTGACGTCGGTGGTGATCGACAACACTTCGCCCACCCGCCTGGCGAAGCAGGCGTCCGGGCATTACACGGCGACGGCCGCTTTCAGCGGGGGTTATTCCTATGACGTGACCCGCCAGGTGAACTGGTCGGCGGACAACGCGACCTTGGCGACCATCAGCAACGCGACCGGTTCGAAGGGCCTGGCGACGGCGAAGACCGCGGTAGGCACGGTCAATTTCACGGCGACCTATCCCGAACCGGTGACCGAGCCGGCGACGCCCGCCACGGCCAGCGCACCGTATCCTGTGCAGATCACCGACCTGCAGTACCAGTCGATCACGATCACGCCGGCATCGGTCACGGTCCCCAAGGGCGGGCAGGTCCAGTTCAAGGCCACGGCGGTGTTCGAGGACGGGAGTAATGCCGGCGACGTGACGGAGCAGATCAACTGGTCCGTGCCGCTGCCTGCAGGCCAGACCAACGTCCAGATCAGCAATGCGGCGGGGACCAAGGGTTTGGCCTACGCCGACAAGGCCGGCACGGATAGCAACAACAATCCGGTGAACGCGACGGTCACGATCCGCGCCAGCGGCAACGGCGCGACGAAGGACGCAACGATGACCGTGACGCCTGCGGTGCTGCAGAGCGTAACGATCCAGGCCGTCGACGACACGCTGACGACGCCGACGTCGATTCCGGTCAACTTCGCTGTCGCCTACAGGGCGAGTGGTTTCTATTCCGACGGCTCTGTCACTCAGGATCTGGGTAGCCAGGTCACTTGGCAATCGCTGCAGCCGTCGACGGTCACGGTCGGCAATGCAAGTCCGGACAAGGGCTATGCCAGGGCCGTAGCGGCGGGTACGGCGACGATCACTGCCACCTTCGGGGGCAAGACCGGGTCGTTGACAGTCAACGCGGTGGCGACGCCGCTCAACTCGATCGACGTGACGCCGAAGAATCAGGCGGCAGCGCCCGGAGCCACAGTCAACTTCCTTGCGAGAGGGGCGTTCGCCAACGGCGGCGCGTACCTGATCACGCGCGAAGTGACCTGGTCGTCTTCCCCGCAGGGTGCTGTGCTGTTCAGCACTGCCGCGGGCAGCGAAGGACAGGCGAGGGTCGTCTCGCCGGCGCCGACCACGATCACGGCGACGTCGGGCAGCGTCAGCGGTTCGACGCAGCTCAATCCGGCGCCTTAAGGCCTGGCTCAAATCAGGCTGAGCACTGCAGATAAGCCCCCACACGGGGGCTTATCTATTGGGACGCGCTAAGCCAGGGCCGCTCGGGCTATCATCTCCGCATGGCAGCCAACAAGAAGACAGGGACTGCTGCGGGCAGCCGGGGGGCGGTGCGAACGTCGGAGGAGCCGCGCAAGCCGGCCGAGTACAGCGTCGCCGAACTTGCGCGCGCGGCGCAGACGACGGTGCGCAATATCCGCGCCTACCAGGACCGCGGCCTGATTCCGCCGCCGGAGCGCCGCGGCCGGGTCGGTGTCTACAACGAGTTGCACCTGTCGCGCCTGCGCATCATCGACCAGATGCTGGGACGCGGCTACACGCTCAGCAGCATCGGCGAGATGCTGGACGCCTGGGAGAGCGGGACGAATCTCTCCGGCCTGTTCGGCCTAGAGTCCGCGGTCTCCAGTCCGTGGACCGACGAGGTCGAGAAATCGTACACGCTGGCCGAGCTGGTGAAGATGTTCGGCGGTGGTTTCAACGTGCGCTGGCTGGTCAAGGCGGCCGATCTCAACATACTCATTCCGGAAGGCGCGAAGTTCCGCGCGCCGAGTCCGCGCATCGTCCAGGCCGGTGCGGAGCTGGTGAAGGCCGGCATCCCGCTCGACGAGATGCTCGACGTGGTGGGCAAGCTGCGTGGCAACGTCGAGGTGGCCGCGGACCGCATGGTGCAGCTGGTCGAAAAGTACCTGTTCGATCCTTACGGCAAGGGCCTGCCGCCGGCGGACGAGGTGCCGCGGCTGGGCGAGATCATCTGGCGTCTGCGCCCGCTGGTCGAGATGGCCGTGCACGCCGAGGTCGCGCGCGCGATGGAGATCGCGGCGACGCGCCATCTGGGCGATCGTCTGGCGACCATCCTCGATCGCATCCAGAAGCCGGCAGGCAAAGGCGAGGTTCCGGCCAAGCCGGCGCGGGGCGGGAAGCGCAAACCCGGTACGCAGTAGCAATGGTCGGGGAGCGGCGCCCCCTCACCCCGACCCTCTCCCCCTGAAGGGGGAGAGGGTCGGGAGGCCGTCATGCATCTGTGGGGCGCTACGGCTCTGGCCGGATGTGGGCCAGGTGGCTTTCGTGATCGCCCTTGGTCGGATGCAGGAACGCGGCGAGGGCCGGCAGCACGAGGACCGCGCCGAGCATGTTCGCGGTGAACATGAACAGCAGCAGCAGGCCCATGTCGATCTGGAACTGCAGCTGCGACATCAGCCAGGTGAGCACCGAGGCGCCGAGCGTCAGGCCGGTGAAGATCACCGCCTTGCCGGTGCCGCGCAGGGTCTCGAAGTAGGCCTGACGTAGCGGTTTGCCTTCGTCGAGTGCGCCGGCCATCACGCCGTAGACGTAAATGCCGTAGTCGACGCCGATGCCAACCGCGAGCGCGAGCACCGGCAGCGTCGCGACCTTCATGCCGATGTCCAGCGTCGCCATCACCCCGTAGCCCAGCTGCGAGACCAGCGCCAGCGGCAGCACGATGCAGACGATCGCGCGCCAGTTGCGGAACGACATCCACAGCAGGATCAGGATCGCCGCGTAGACCCACAGCACGATGCGGCCTTCCTGCTCCTTGACCACTTCGTTGGTCGCCGCCATCACGCCGACGTTGCCGGTCGCGAGCGCGAAATTCACCGGACAGTTCTTGTCCATCGCCTCGTACTCGCCCTGCAGGCGATCGCGCTCCGCGGTGGCGGCACGCGAAGCCTCGGCATCGGCGTCCGCCCGATCGACCAGCGCGAACACGCGCGCGTTGGCGGCCTTGACCTTCTGGAAGGCGGCGTATTTCTGGCCGCAGTACTCGGGCGTGACGTCCTGCGTGCGTGCGAAGAAGTCGGCGCGGTTCGACTCGTTGAACTTCTTGACCTCGTCGACGATGTGGCTGATGGTCTCGGCGCGGTGATCCTTCGTGAACATGTACACGGCCAGCGCATCGCAATCGTCGTTGAGCAGTCCGGTGCTGGTCGGCACCAGCGCGGTGGCCTGCGCCATGGCGAAGCGGTTGCGCGGCAGCACCAGCGCGTTGAGACGGCCTTCCGACAGGCCCTGGTACACCAGCTTGGCGAAGGTCAGCAGCGACAGCGTCGACTGCACGCCGGCGGTGTTTTCCATCCGCCAGGCGAACCGGTCGACCTGGTCCATCAGCTCGTAGTCGATGCAACCGTTGGGCTTGGTCTCGGCGATCACCTTGAAGATGTCGACCGCGATCTGGTAGTTGTCGGTGATCGCATTGAAATCCTGGTTGAAGCGCGAATCCGGGCGCAGCTCCGGCACGCCCTTGAGCGCATCGCCGATCTTCAGATCCTTGGCCGCCCAGAACGACCAGCCGGTGATGACCGCGCAGACGACGATGACCGCCGAGGCGACCGGAATCCGGGTGACGCCGGACAGCCACCACCAGGCCTTGTCGAGCACCGCGTCGCGCTTGCTCTGGCGCTCGATGAAGCCCTTGACGTCCTTGAGCTTGACCATCGTCAGCCAGATCGGCACGAACATCTTGTTGGCGACGATGATCGCGAGACCGCCGAGCACGGCGTTGATCGACATCTCGCGGATGATCTGGATCTCGATCAGGTAGATCGTCGCGAAGCCGGCGACGTCGGTCGCCAGTGCGATCGTGCCGGCAATCGCCAGCCTGCGGAAAGTCTCCAGCGAGGCGTCGTAGCTGGAACGGCCGGCGTGCACCTCGTCGACCCAGGAGTTCACGTACTGCACGCCGTGGCTGACCGAGACCGCGAGAATCAGGAAGGGCACGAGGATCGCGAACGGATCGAGACCGAAGCCAACCGTGCGCAGCAGGCCCATTTCCCAGATCACCGCGACGATCGAAGAGCCCAGCGGAATCAGGCCGAGCTTGAAGGAGCCGCAGTAGACCCACAGGAGCAGGCCGGTGATGACCAGCGTCAGGCCGAAGAAGCCGGCGACTTCGAGCGACGCGTTGGTCATGTCGTCGACGATCTTCGCGAAGCCGATGATCTGGACCCTGATGCCGTCCTTCTCGTACTTGGCGCGCAGCGTCTCCAGGTAGGTGCCGACCTCGCGGTAGTCGAGCTTGGCGCCGCTGCGCGGGTCGATCTCCAGCAGCTCGGCCATGATCATCGCGCCGCGCTGGTCGTTGGTGACCAGGCGTCCGATGACCTGCGCCTTGGCGACGTTGGATCGCACTTTCTCCAGCACTTCGGGGGTCGGCTGATAGTCGGGCGGGATCACGGTCGCGCCGGCAAGACCGCCTTCGACGTTCTCGACGTAGTTGACGTTGGGCGTGAACAGCGACATCACGCGCGCGCGGTCGATGCCGGGCGTGAAGAACACGTCGTCGGTCGCCTTCTGCAGCGTGTTCATGAACGCCGGGTTGTAGATGTCGCCGCTGTCCTGGATCAGCGAGAACAGCACCGTATTCGCGCCGCCGAAGTCCTTGTAGTACTCGCGGAACTTCTGCATGTACGGATGGTTCAGCGGCACCGACTTGAGCCAGCCGGCGTCCGGCTGCAGGCGCGCGGTTTGCACCAGGAACAGCGCGGTCAGCGCAATCAGGATCAGGTGCGTGACGTGTCGCTTGCCGTAGATGATCGGCTCGACGACGCGCAGGATGCGCTCGGTGAACGGTCCGCTGATGGCGGCTCCAGCCATGGCTGTGTCTCCCCGATGTTGGCCCGACGTTGGCCCGATGTAGGCCCTATGTAGTAGTTACTGCGGCAGTGCGAAGCGCTGTACGCCCGCGGTGCCGACGACGATCGCATCGCCGCCGGCAACAGCACCCGCGTTCATGTTGTTCTCGGGCGCAATCGGCAGCCGTCGCAGTTGGCCGGCGGCGAGGTCGGCCTGCATCACGTGACCATTCATGCCGAACAGCAGCACGCGCCCGTCCTCGGCGACGGTACCCCCGTACAGGCTCTCGAACTCGGTGCTCTTCAGCGCCGTCCACCCCGGCACTTCACTGACCGGATTGTCGTTGCCCGTCGCCGCCTCCGGATCGAGCGCGGCATCGCGCAGCGCTTGCAGCGTCTCCGCGGACATGACTTCGGCGGCGCCGATGTCCGCGGCATGGAACGCGTTGCCGCGCAGGCCGAAGATCACCGCCCCGTGCTCGCCGACGGCGACGGTGCCGAAGAACGAGCCGGTGTACGGCGAACGCAGGCGCCGCCAGCTGGCGCCGCGATCGGCCGAGTGCGCAATGAATCCGCGCTCGCCGGTCAGCAACAGGCTGCCGTCGCCCAGGCGCACCAGGTTGTAGAGATTCGGCTGGTCTTCGAGCGCGTCGGTGGTGACCGGATTCCATGTCTTGCCGCCGTCGGCGGTGGCGAGCAAGGCGCCGTTGGCGCCGGCCAGCAGGCCGTGTTCGGCATCCAGGAAGTGGATGTCGAAGTAGGGCTTGGCCCAGGTCGCGTCGAACTGCGACAGGGTCCAGCTCTGGCCGCCGTCGGTGGTCACGAGCACGGTGCCGTCGTAGCCGACCGCCCAGCCGCGCTGCGCGTCGAGGAAGCGCAGTCGCGTCAGCGTTGAGTCGACCGGCACCGCAACCTGCTGCCACTGCTTGGCGTCGGACGACAGCAGGATGTTGCCGCGCTGGCCGGCGGCGACCCATCGGTCACCCGCCTTGACGACATCGAGCAGCAGCGACGTGACCGCACGCGGCGCCATCTGCGCCGGGCGCGGCGCCAGCGAGGTGTCCGTGGCGGTTTCGTCCTGCGCGGCGACGGCGAGCGGCCCCGCGAGCATGCCGGCGATCACGAGCCGAAGCAGCACCGAGGTAGGGCGGCAATCCGTTGCCGCCCCCGCTGTCGCCGGGCTGCGCCTGTCGGCAAGGGATTGCCGACCTACGTCCGCATTGCACTTGAGCATGGCGGGGCCTACCGGCTCTGCGCCTTGCGCGCGAGGCCATTGGGCGCGAAGTCCTTGTCGTCGAAGCTGATCTTGAAGTCGCTGATCTTGTCCTCGTTCTGCAGTGCGGTGACGAAGTAGCGGCCGCTCTGCAGGTCGTAGATCACTTCCGGGATGCCGGTGACCGTGGGCACGAAGGGCACCGTCAGCAGCTGCGCTTCCTGGACCTTCCACAACTCGTCGCGGTTGTCGTAGCAGTCGACCGCGGCGACGGCCCAGCTGTCCTCGTCGACGTAGAAGCGGCGCTTCTTGAACTGGTGGCGCAGACCCTGGCGCACGGTCGCCTCGACGATCCAGACGCGGTGCAGCTCGTAGCGCGCGAGGTTCTGGTTGATGTGGCCGGGGCGGATGATGTCCTTGTACTTGATCAGCGGCGCGTTGATCAGGAACGAGTTGTAGGCGATGTACATCTCCTTCTTGCCGACCAGCTTCCAGTCGTAGCGGTCGAGCGCGCCGTTGAACAGGTCGACCTGGTCGTTGAACTGCTCGCCGTCGGTGCCGATGTACGGGTTGTCATAGCCGACATCGGGCGCGCGGTTCACGCGGCCCAGGCCCGGATTGAAGATCCACGCGTCGCGACCGCTGCCGCCGGCGCCGGAGGTTTCATGCACGAGGATCAGCTGGCCGGCGACGCGCGGCGGCGACAGCACTTCCGAGAGGTAGTACAGCAGGATCTTGGTGCCCGGATTGGGTTCCTTGAGGTTCGCGTACTTGAACTTCACGTCCTCGACCAGTTTGCTGATCTTGTAGCTGCCGTCGAGCTTGACGATTGCCTGGTTGTTGAAGCGCCGCACCGCCGAGCCGCGGAAGCGCATCTTGTGGTTCCACAGCACTTCGGCGCCGCTCTTGGGAATCGGGAATGGAAAGCCCAGCACCGCGCCGGCGACTTCGTCGGTGCCCTTGAGTTCGGCCGCCGCCGCGTTCTTGATCGTTGCCTGCTCGACTTCCGGCGGGAAGTACGCGCTGCGCAGCGAGGGATAGACGATCATGCGGTAGTCGGAATACTTGGCGAACATCGCCTTGTGTCCCTCGGTCAGCTTGTCCGCGTACTTGGACAGGTTGTCCTTGGTGATGATGAACTGCGGCGGCTCGTACTTGCCGCCCCCGCCGATCTGCGCACGCTGCTTGCGTGCCAGCTCGGCATCGGCCGGCGGCAGCTTGGCGATGATCGAATCGATCTGCTTGGAGATTGTCGGGTAGTCCTCGACCTTGAAACTGTCGAGGTATTTCAGCAGCGCGTCGAAATCGCCGGCGTTCTTGGCCCGCGTGGCTTCGAACTGCTGGCGCACCTGTTCCAGGCTCTGCGGCGTCTGGTTGCGGACGACGTCGTCGAAATACTTGCCGCCGACCCATTCGGGAATGGTGCCGTCGGCGTTGCCGGCCGCGGTCGCGCCGACTGCCGTCCATTCCTTGCCGAGCTTGGCCACCTCGTCCGCAGTGGCCTTGGCCGAAGCCGCCGAAGCCATGCCCAGGCACGCTGCCGCAAGCAGCGGCGTCCACATCTTCAGATTGCGCATCGCTCTCTCCTCACACCGCCGAAGTCAAAGGCCCGATGTCAAAACGCCGAAGTCAAAAGGTGTACGAAACCGCGAAACCCGCAAAGTCCTTGTCGCGATAGCCGTTGAGGGTGCCGCCGTCGGCCCAGCCCTGATAGAACAGCTGCGCACCGAGCTTGTTGGTGATCTCGATGTCGGTGCCGATCTGGTACAGCTTCATGTTCTCGATGAAGTTCTGCGAGGGCGCGATGGCGGTGCCATAGACGTCGTGCGACCACACCAGCTGCGGCTTGAAGGTCCAGCCGAACAGCAGCTGGTTGTATTCCATGCGCACGATGATGCGATAGCCGGCGGCGAAGTCGTCGGCGAAGCCGTCGCGCTGCTGCGTCGGGTTGAGGCGCTGCGTCGGCTTGGTTTCCGCGGGATCGGAGCCCTCCGGATCACCGGTGCCGTCCGCGCCGGGGCTGTAGTGCGTGTTGTTGTAATCGCCGGCTTCGAACTGCAGTTCGTCGCGCGATGGCATGTCGAGCACCCAGGTGCAGCCGGCCTCGCCAATGAAAGTCACCTGGTCGGCGCCGAACGGGTTGTCGCTGCTGCCGAGGATGCGGATGCCGGTGACATCGAACTGCAGCACCTTAAGACGCTCGTAGCCGCGGACCAGCTGGTTCGCCTGCACCGTGTCCCAGCCGCGATACGCGGCCAGATAGCTCGGCACAGCGCGGTCGCGCGGCGGCAGCGCGAAGTCGTTCTCGGGATTGGCGATGATCTGCGACAGCAGATCGATTGTGGCCGGCGAGGTCAGGACCGCCGCCGCGGTGGCCGGATCGGTGCCGGCGGCAATCAGGCCGTCGAGGGTCAGCGCGCCCAGCGTGCCCGCACCCAGCACGATCTCGTTGGCCGGCAGCGCGGGCTGCAGCGCGGTGAAGACGACGTCGGTGACCTGGATCTGCGCCGGCAGATTCGGGCGGTAGGCCATCTCGCCGGCCAGCGACCACTTGCCGACGGTGGTGTTGAAGCTGACGCCGTACATCTGGATGTCCTCGGGGTAGTCGAGAAAGATCCGCGACGTGTCGATCGGCGCCGGTTCGAGTCCGTCGGGCGTGAGCTTCATGCCCTGGCAGTCGGCGGTGGCCTGCACCACATCCGTGGTCGTGTCCTGGATGCAGGTGTGGTCCGTCGCATACATGCTCAGGTACGGCAGGCGGCTGTGGTAGTTCAGCGCGTAGAAGCTGAGCTCCGTGCTGATGTCGGACAGGTAGGCCGTCAGCTTGGCGCCGAACTGTCCGGAATCGCGGGGTTCGCCTTCGCGTTGCGCGACCGGCACCGTCAGCGAGGATTCGGAGATGTCGGCGCCGATGCCCGGCAGGCGCTGCTGGCGGTCCGGGTCCTCGTGGAACTGGCCCAGGGTCAGCACCGCATAGTTCTGGCCGATGACGTCGTAGGGCGCGAAGAAGCTGCCGCCCTTGGGAATCTCGACGCCGTCCCAGGCCAGCATGTAGATCAGGTCCAGCGACGTCGTTTCGGTCAGGGCGGTCGACAGCACGGCGGCCGGCGTCGTGCGGAACACCGCGGCGATCTGCGTGCCGGGCTGGTACAGGTAGCGCGCGTCCGGCGCGTTGATCTCGCTCAGGCTGTTGAGCGCGATCAGTGTCGATTCGCCCCAGCGGATGGTCTGGTAGCCGACGGCCACGCTGAACTCCTGATCGGCGACATTGAACAGGCCGCTGACCAGCAGGTTGCCGATCGTGTAATCGAGGCCGACGTTGTCGCGCACCGCCGTATCGCGCTCGGTCCGCCGAGGCTGGTAGGTCGTGTCCGGGTGGTACTCGTCGAAATCGTAGTTGATCGGGTCGAAGAACACGGTGCCGCCCGCCTTGAGCACCCAGTCACCCCAGTTCAACGACAGGTCGCTGCTGAGTTTGGAGACCGCGGCGACGACGTCTCCCTGGTCGTAGTTGAGGTTGCCGTCGTCCTTGTTCAGCGCGAAATAGGCGCCGGGCGCATTCACCAGTTTCTGGTTCGGCCCCGGATCCTGGTTGAACGAGATGCAGGCGTCATCGACGCCGCTGCCGCACAGCGTCGGATTCAGATTGTTCTTGTCGATCAGGCGATCGTCGGCTTGTTCGAGGCGCCACGAGGCGCCGACCGAGACGCGGTTCTTGAGGCTGCCGTACAGCTCGCCGTATTCGAACTCGATCGCCTGCGCTTGGCCGGCCGCCAACAGGCCGGCAACGCCGACGAGCGCCCCGCACCGGTTGATGTGCATCTTCCGCATTTCAAGCTCCCCCAAAAAATGCGTTTGCTGGATCGGAACGGCGGGACGATTACGCGCCCCGGTCCGGTCCGTCGTCAATACTGCGCGCAACTGTGACGCCAAACGATGGCAATGTCACGTCACCGGGTCGTCACGACCCGGCCACCTCGTTCATCCGACTGCCGCAGCCCCGGCCATCCCGCCCAGGCGGGTCAGGCGCTCGCGTGCGTCGTCGTCCATTTCGGCGATCACCGGCAGCATCGCCGGCCACAACGCACCTTCGTGAGTCAGCCGGATCATGCGCTCGATGACGGGTTCGTCGAGCGTGGCGGCGAGGCGCGCCATCAGGCGCCGCTGCGGCGGCGCGATCGCATTGATCAAGGACAGCGCCTCCGACCACAGCTCGGCCGTGCCCTCGACCGATACCCGGATCATGTTGCGCAGGCGCTGCTCGGAGAGCATCTGGATCACCGAGCTCAGCTGCACGGGGTCCTCGACGAAGAAGCCGATGCGCAGCAGCGCCTCGTCGTGCTGCAGCGCTTCGAGCGTCGCGCGCATCGCCGCTTCCGGCAGGCAGTCGACGAAACGCGACATCGTGATGTACTCGCGTCGTCGCGCCAGCTCGTGCGCGACCTCGACGATGCGCTTGACCGGCATCGCCGCGATCAGCTCGCGGACGTGGCGCGGGTCCAGCTCCATGCAGACGTCGGCGAGAAAAGGGGTGTGCAGCCGCTTGGCGATGTCCACCGCGCGTTCCGGCGGCAGCAGGCCGGCGACGCGCGCGCACAGCAGCGAGCCGAGCGCTTTCTCCGCGATCAGCGCGGAGATCGGTCCCGGCAGCAGTCGGGTGGCCGCGGCGACGCGATGAAACAGGTGCCGGTCGCCATCGAACAGGGACGCGGTCGCGCGTTGTCGCAGGCTGCGGATCTCGTCAGCTTCGAGCTTGTCGAGAAACGCCAGCTGCTCCGGAGCGACGTGCAGCAGCCGCGCGAGCTTGAGCGTTTCCGCGTGATGGGCCAGCGCGCTCATGGCAGCAGGATCCTGCGCACGGGGGCGCGCAGCAGCATCGGGATATGCGAGAGCGCGCCTTCGAGCGCGCCGGCGAGGAGTTCCTGCTGGCGGCGCCGGGCTTTGCGCAGCGCGGCGGTCAATTCAGAGATCTCGGCGGATTCGAGGCGCTCGATCCCGGGCAGCAGCCCGTCGCCCAGTTCCTTGAGCAATGCCTCGACCGGCTCCCGCGCCTGCGCCATCATCGCCTCCTTGGGCGTCTCCTCTCATGCACCGCGATGCGGGTCTTGGTGCCCGCGCGGATGCGTGTTTGCAGACTATCGGCTGCCACGGCCGGGTGCATTGACCCTGCAGCCAGTGCTGTTGTCGTGCGGGTCGCCTAAGCGGCAGGCGGGGTGACCCTATGCTTTTCCCGGTACTGCACCGGCGTCATCCCCGACCAGCGCTTGAACGCGCGGTAGAACGTACTGGGCTCGGAAAAGCCGGTCAGGTAGCCGATGTTGTCGATCGACTCGTCGGTGCGCGTCAGCAGCCGGCGTGCCAGCGCGAAGCGGAAGTCGGTGACGATCTGGCTGAAGCTGGTGCCGGCGCGCGCCAGCTCGAAGCGCAGGCGCCGCGGGGCGAGCCCCACTTCCTTGGCGACTTCGTCGAGGTCGCAGGATTCCAGCTCCAGACGCTGTGACAGCACCTTGCGGATGCTCTCGACCAGGTCGCGGCGGTGCAGGTCGGACAGGCGCTTCTGTGCCAACTCCTCGTGCAGTTGCAGCAGGTCCGGGTCCCAGCGCGGCGAGCGGAAATCCAGCAGCTTGGGATTGAACCAGATCTCGCTCTCGGCGCCGTCGAACTCGACCGGGCAGCCGAAGACTTTCTCGTACTCGGCCGCCGGGCTGCGCGCACTGCAGCGCAGCTTGACGCGCAGCGGCGCGTAATTGCGGTCGGTCACGGTGCGCGCGAACTGGATCAGTTCGTAGACGACGCAGATCTCGGTGTGCCTGAGCTGCGGCGCTTCCAGCGTGCTGCCGACCACGCAGATGCGCGCACCGGCGGCGTCGGTGACCAGGCGCACGCTGATCGCGTCGCTGACCAGGCGGATGTACTTGAGCGCGCGCAGGATGCCCTCGCCGAAGGTCGGGCTGCTGAACATCAGGTATTCGAGCACCTCGCCGCGGAACACCGGCATATGCGGGCACAGGTGCAGGCCGATGTCCGGATCGCCGGTGATGCCTTCGACGACCTGCCAGAACAAGGCCTGCTGCTGGTGCGGTGTGCGCAGCTCCTTGAGCGGCAGCTTCTCGGCGTCGTAACCGAGTCGGCTGTAGACGGCGTTCAAATCGACGCCCGCCTTGGCCATGGCCTCGTGCACGACGAGCAGAAACTGTCCGGAATCGCGCATGAATGGCCGGCTGTTCTCGTTATTGTCCCCGGCCTAGTTTGCCGTATTGGATGCCGGCGGTCACGACGCGCAGCATCAGGCGGGTCGGGGGTGTTCGCCGCGTGCCCAAGCCAGCGCGTCTTCGAGGCGATCGTTGCCCCAGAAAAGCTCGTCGCCGACGCGGAAACTCGGGGCGCCGAACAGCGCCAGCGCCGTCGCTTGTTCGGTTTGCTGGCGCAGGCGGTCCTTCAGCGGGGCGCTCTGCACGTCGGCGAAGCGTTCCGCCGGATTCTGCGCGCACCGGATCAGGCAGCGCGCAACCACCGCCTCGCTACCGATATCGAGGTCCTCGGCGAAATTCGCGTGGTACAGCGCACGCACGAACTGCGGAACCCAGGCCTCGTCCTGGAACGCGCAGGCGATGCGGGCACCGAGCACGCTGGTCCGCGGAAACGACGACGGCATGCGAAACGGCAGGCCGTAACGGGCGCACAGACGTGCGACATCGCGCCACATATAGCGCCCTTTGACCGGGTACTGGATGAACGGCGAATCGCCATACCCCTGCGCCCGGAACAAGGGGCCGAGCAGAAACGGCCGCCAGAGGATTTTCACCCCCGCGGTGGTGGCCGCGGACTCGATCCGCATCGCGGCCGGGTAGGAATAGGTGCTGGCCAGTTCGAACCAGAACTCGATCGGGGTGGACGTCATTCCTGACCTCAGGCGGATATCGATGCCGCAGGCGCCTCTGCGCCCGACCTTCCGTCGGCGCTTCCCGGGAACGGGGGGCGCTGCGCGTCAGGCTAGTGCGGTCCGGAGAGTTCCACGACCGACGGATCGTATCGTCGTGGGCAGGCACGGTTTTGTCCACCGGACGCATGACCGGGAGTGCAAGCGACTTTGTTTCTGGAAATGACGGGATGAGGAAAGTGGTACGGAGCTGGTGGATCGGACTGGCGGCGCTGGGCGTCGGCCTGTTCGCGACGCTGGCCGTCCACCGAAACGTGGCGGTCAACGAGCAGCGAGAGGCCCGCCGCGATTTCGAGATCCGCGCGCAGGAGGTCGTCAGCATCCTCGAACAGCGTTTTTCGAACTACGAACAGGCACTGCGTGCCGGCGCCGCCCTGCTGGGGATCGATGACGATGTCACCCGCGGCGACTGGCGCCTGTTCGTCGAGCGCCTGCAGGTCGAAAACCATTACCCGGGGACGCTGGGCATCGGCTATGCGGCATGGCTGCAACCGGAGCAGCTTGCACCTCACGAGGCGGCGATCCGCGCCGAGGGATACCCGGACTACAGCGTCCGGCCCGAAGGACAGCGGCGGGTCTATTCGGCGATCCAGTTTCTCGAACCTTTCGACGATCGCAACCGGCGCGCGTTCGGCTACGACATGTATTCCGACTCGACGCGCCGCGCCGCGATGGACCAGGCGCGCGACAGCGGCGAACCGGCGCTCACCGGCAAGGTGATCCTGGTCCAGGAAACGGATGTCGATCAGCAGAACGGCGTGCTGCTGCTTTTCCCGGTCTACGACGGTATTGCGCCGCCGCAGACGCTGGAGGAGCGCCGCGAGCGCCTGCGCGGCTTTGTCTACAGCCCGCTGCGCATGAACGACCTCGTTGCCGGCGTTTTCGGCAACGCGTTCCGCGATGTGGCGCTGCGCATCTACGACGAGTCCGATGTCGAGCCCGGCCGGCTGCTGTACCGATCCGCGGACTTGCACCGGGTGCAGAGCGACGCCGAATCGCCCAGCGTGAAGATTCCGGTGGCGCTCGGCGGACGGACCTGGGTGCTGCAGGTGCTGGCAACGCCCAGCTTCGCAACCGCGCCCGGACGCGCCTCCACGGTGCTGATTGCCGGCAGTGCAATCACGGTGCTGCTGGCGCTGTTGCTGTGGGGGCTGGCCGGTGGCCGTGAACGGGCGCGCGCGCTGGCCGACCGGATGAGCGCGGCGTACCGCGACGCGCAGCGCACCCAGCAGGCGATTCTCGACAGCGTCGCCGACGGCGTGCTGACGGTCGACGCCGCCGGCCGCGTGATGTCGGCCAATCCGGCGGCCGAACGCGCCTTCGGTGCCGAGGAAAGCCTGCTCAAGGGCGTCGAGATCACCCAGCTGATTCCCGATCACCCGAAGCTGATCGACCCGGCGGATCACGCGCCGGGCGCAGACCGCCCGGCGGTCGAGCATCGGTCCGAACGGCTCGCCTGCACCGCGCAGGGGCGCCGCTTTCCGGTCGAGCTGTCGATCAGTCCGCTGGTGGGCGGCGACCACGGTCTCTCCAGCGTCGTGTCGGTGCGCGACATCAGCGAACGCAAGCGGGTCGAGTCGCTGCTCGCGGAAGCCCATGGCCTGCGCGAATCCATCCTCAACCACGCGCCATTCTGCATCGTCGCAACCGATCCCGCCGGCGTCATCACGGACATGAACCCGGCGGCGGAACGCATGCTCTGGTACCGGCGCGACGAGCTGGTCGGCAAGTCGACGCTGCGCATGTTCATCGAGGTCTCCCATGCCTCTGCCGATCGCGAATTGATTGCGGCAGTCGGGGATCGTGGCGACGCGCAGGTCGAGGCGTTGCTCAATCGCGCCAAGCGCGGCTATGTCGATGAGCGCGAGGCCACCTACATCCGCAAGGACGGCAGCCGCGTGCTCGTGAACCAGGTCGTCACCGCCCTGCGCGGCAACGACGGCGACCTGGCCGGATACCTGGCCATTGCCTACGACATCACCGAGCGCAAGCGTGCCGAGGATTACATCCGCCACCTGGCGCACCACGATGCGCTGACCGAACTGCCCAACCGGGCCTTGTTCAAGGACCGCCTCGACGTGGCGATCGCGCAGGCGCGCCGCAACACCCGCAGCGTCGGCGTGATCATGGTCGATCTGGATCACTTCAAGCGGATCAACGACTCGCTCGGGCACCACGTCGGCGACGATCTGCTGATCCAGCTGACCGCGAGATTGCGCAGTTGCGTACGCGAGGCGGACACGGTCGCGCGCATGGGCGGCGACGAATTCGTGATCGTGCTGCCGGACCTCAACGGCGCCGAGGATGTCATCCGCGTTGCGCGCACCGTGGTCGACGTCATCGCCAAGCCGGTGAGGGTCTCGAAACACGAGCTGCACGTGACTCCCAGCGTCGGCGTCTGCGTCTATCCGCAGGACGGCAAGGACTCGATGACGCTGCTGAAGAACGCGGATACGGCCATGTACCACGCCAAGGAACATGGCCGGAACGGCTTCAGCGTGTTCTCGTATGACATGCTGCGCATCAGCGAGGAGAAGATGCACCTGGAAAGCGCGCTGCGCCGCGCGCTTTCGGAGAAGCGCCTGCAGGTGTTTTTCCAGCCGCTGATCACGGTCGGCAGCGGCCGTGTCGACGGCATGGAGGCCCTGCTGCGCTGGCAGCGCGACGACGGCAGCTTCGTCGCGCCCGACGTGTTTGTGCCGATTGCCGAGGACACCGGCCTGATCGCGCAGATCGGCGAGGACCTGCTGCTCTCGGCCTGTCGGCAGGCGCGCGAGATCGCCGTGTCGCTCGGGCGTCCGTTCGAGCTGGCGGTGAACATCTCGCCACACCAGTTCCACAACCAGAACCTCGTCGATCTGATCCGCACGGCGCTGAGCGAGACCGGGTTCCCGGCCGACCAGCTCACCGTCGAGATCACCGAGCGCGTGCTGGTGCGCGATCCGGTCGAGGCGGCCGAGACCCTGGCCGAGCTGCGTGAGCTGGGGGTCGGCGTCGCCATCGACGATTTCGGCACCGGCTACTCCAGCCTCGCCTACATCTCCAAGTTCCCGATCAGCAAGCTCAAGGTCGATCGCTCCTTCGTGCGCGACCTGGGCAGCGATACCGCCGATGCCGCGGTGATCAATGCGGTCATCGCCATGGGCCACTCGATGGGGCTGGCGGTCATCGCCGAGGGCGTCGAGACGATCGCCCAGCTCGACTACCTGCGCAGCCGCGGCTGCGACGAGGTGCAGGGCTTCCTGTTCAGCCCCGGCGTGCCGGCGGGCGAGTTCATCGCGGCAGTGCGCCGGCTGGAAGCGGGGATCGATCCGCGTCGCCCGGCGGCGCCGGCTGCGGCGCGCGAGGTGCCCGGCCCCGCCGATCTGCTGCACTGAGCCAGCCGCCGCGCGGCGACTTACCGGACAGACGCGCCGCGGGCTCTGCGCGGCCAATGCCGGGTGCGGCGCTTTGCGCCAGACTTCCGCCGTATTCCATTTCCCTGAAACGAGAATCCCATGCCGGCCTACAAAGCCCCCTTGCGCGACATCCGCTTCCTGCTCGACGAAGTGTTCGATTTCCCGGCGCATTACGCCGGACTGTCGAACGGCAAGGACGCCGATCCGGACACCGTCAACGCGATCCTCGAAGAATGCGCGAAGTTCTGCGAGGAAGTGCTGTCGCCGCTGAACCTGCCGGGCGACGAGGAGGGCTGTCACTTCAACAGTGGCGAGGTGAAGACGCCCAAGGGCTTCAAGGAGGCCTATGAGCAGTTCGCCACCGGCGGCTGGCAGGGCCTGTCGCACCCGGCCGAATACGGCGGGCAGGGGATGCCGATGTCGCTGGGCGTGGTGAAGACGGAAATGATGGGCAGCGCCAACTGGTCCTTCAACATGTATCCGGGCCTGTCGCTCGGCGCCATGAACACGATCATGCAGCATGCCGACGAAGCGCTGAAGGCGCTGTACATGCCGCCGCTGGTCGAGGGCCGCTGGTCCGGCACGATGTGCCTCACCGAGCCGCAGTGCGGCACCGACCTGGGCCAGGTCAAGACCAAGGCCGAGCCGCAGGCGGACGGCAGCTACGCGATCACCGGCACCAAGATCTTCATCTCCGCCGGCGAGCACGACCTCACCGAGAACATCATCCACATCGTGCTGGCGCGCCTGCCGGACGCGCCGCCGGGCACCAAGGGCATCTCGCTGTTCATCGTGCCCAAGGTCAAGGTCAACGCCGACGGTTCGCTGGGCACGCGCAACGGCGTGGTGTGCAGTTCGATCGAGCACAAGATGGGCATCCGCGCGTCGGCGACGGCGGTACTGAATTTCGAGGGTGCGACCGGCTACATGATCGCCGAGCCGAACAAGGGCCTCGAGGCGATGTTCACCTTCATGAACACTGCGCGCATCGGCACCGCGGTGCAGGGCGTCTGTCACGCCGAAGCGTCGTTCCAGGGTGCGCTGGCCTATGCCAAGGAGCGCCGCTCGATGCGCGCGCTGTCCGGCAAGAAGGAACCGGACAAGGTCGCCGATGCGATCATCCACCACGCCGACGTGCGCCGCATGCTGCTGACGCAGAAGGCCTTCGCCGAAGGCGGCCGCGCGATGGTCTACTTCGCCGCCCAGTATGCGGACCACATGGTCAACGGCATCGTCGAGAACGACGAGCAGAAGTACAAGCACTGGGACGACAAGCTCGGCTTCTTCACGCCGATCCTCAAGGGCTTTCTCACCGAGATGGGCCTGGAAGCCGCGAACCACGGCATGCAGGTGTTCGGCGGCCACGGCTACATCAAGGAACACGGCATGGAGCAGATTGCGCGCGACGCACGCATCTCGACGCTCTACGAAGGCACCACCGGCATCCAGGCACTCGACCTGCTCGGCCGCAAGGTGCTGGTGATGACGCGCGGCAAGGCGGTGCGCGAGTTCACCGGCATGATCGCCAAGTTCGCGATGGAGCACATGCGCAACGCCAAGCTGCGTCGCTACGCGACCGATCTGGCGCGCTACGTCGCCGAGTGGAACCTGCTGACGATGCGAGTGATGCTGTCGGCGCGCAAGGATCGCGATTCGGTCGGCGCCGCCAGCCACCACTTCCTGATGTACTCGGGCTACGTGACCATGGCCTACTTCTGGGCGCTGCAGGCCGCGGTCGCCAGCCAGAAGCTGGCCCAGGGCGGCGCCGACAAGCCGGAGTTCTACAAGGCCAAGCTTGCCACCGCGCGCTTCTACTTCGACCACCTGCTGCCGCGCGCCAAGGGTCACGCGACCTCGATGGTCAAGCCGAGCAAGTCGCTGATGAAGCTGTCGGCGGAAGCTTTCGCGTTCGAATAGGACACCGCGAGTTTCGCGCAGCGCCCCGCGATGCGGGGCGCTGCCGTTTGTGCCGCCGGGAATGGAGTATCGTCGGCCGGACCGGGACCTCACTGTGCCGGCGGTTACAATCGCCGCGCCCGGTTCGACTAGCGAGAGGGACATGGCCGACGCGCCCATTTCCGAGCAGTACCTGCGCACCCTGTGGGACGATCTCGTCAGCAACAAGCTGACGCTGCCGAGCTTGCCGGACATCGCCACGCGCATCGACGCGCTGATGCGCAAGGACGATGTCGACTCGCGCCAGCTCGCCAACGAACTGCGCAGAGACCCGGCGATCGCCGTGCAGGTCGTGCGCATGGCCAACAACGCCGCCTATCGCGGCAACCAGGCGGTCAACGAGCTGCGAACGGCGATCATGCGCATCGGACTGCCGGGAACGCGCAACCTGGTGCGCGGGCTGGCGCTGAAGCAGATGTTCGCATCGCAATCGTCGGTGCTGCAGGCGCGCTTGCGCGGCGTGTGGGCGCACAGCCTGGAGGTGGCCGCCACTGCGCAGCTGTTGTCGGCACGGCTGCACAAGCTCGAGCCCGACGCGGCCTTGCTGGCCGGCCTGGTTCACCAGATCGGCGTGTTGCCCTTGCTGCGGCAGTTGGAGAACAACCCGGAGATCCAGCGATCCACCCAGGCGATCGATCACGTGCTCGAACGCCTGGGCCGGCAGGCCGGGCAGATGGTCCTGTCGAGCTGGGGCTTCCCGCCGTCCCTGACCGAGGTGCCGGCGCAGGTCGGCTTGTTCGATCGCAGCCACGCCGGCGCGGCGGACTATGTCGATCTGGTCAACGTCGCGATCCTGGCGCTCGACGTCCATTACGAGGGCGTCAATGCCAGCATCGACCGCAGCCGCGTGCCGGCCTACACCGCGCTCGGCCTCGACCCCGCGGTGAACCAGTTTGCGCAGCCCGGTTTCGCCGCGGCCTACGAAGAGCTGTTGGCGGCATTGACCAGTTGAGCGCGGCGATGACCGACGGTTGTCCCAAGTGCGGCTACGTGCGCCGCCCGCAGGACCGCAGCGCGCCCGGCGAGTGCCCGTCGTGCGGCGTGTTTTACGAGAAGTACCGGCAGCGGCAACTGCGTCTGACCCAGTCGGTGCCTCATGCGCCTGACGACGTGCGGGACGCGCGCATCTCGGCGTCGAGTCTCGCATCGCGCGCATGGGCCGCACTCTGGACCGTTCCCGATCGCGTCGACCAGACCGCGTTTGCCGGCCGCTGCGCCGCGCTCGCGCTCGTCGTCGTCTGGGGACTGTGGTTCGCCGTTCAGCCGTGGTCCTCGGAAGCGATCGGCAGTTCGTTCCTGCACAGTGTCAATCTGCCGTTCCACGAATTCGGCCACGTGCTGTTCCGTCCGTTCGGCGAATGGATGACGTTTCTCGGCGGCAGCCTGTTCCAGTGCCTGTGGCCGATGCTGATCGGCGGCTATTTCGTGTTCAAGGGCCAGCCGTTCTCCGCGTCGATCTGCCTGTGGTGGAGCGGTCAGAACTTCATCGACGTCGCTCCCTACATTGGCGACGCCCGCGCGCTGAGCCTGCCGCTGATCGGCGAGTGGAGCGAAGAGATGGCCGAGTTTCGTGCCTACCGCCACGACTGGCACAACATTCTCGCGTCGCTCGGCTGGCTCGGCCATGACCACTCGCTGGCACGCCTGAGCAAGTTCACCGGCGTGCTGATCATGCTGCTGTCCTGGATCTGGGGTGGGCTGCTGCTGCGCCGGCAGTATGCGCGCCTGTCCGGCGACGTATTCAACGAACGAGGATGAAGATGGCGAACAGTGAAGTGATCGCGAGCGGTGTGGACCGCGTGTCGGGTCCCGTCGGCGGCTGGAGTCTGGTGTTTGCGCTGTGGGGCGTCGCGGTCGCGCTGGCCGTGTCGGTGCTGGCCGGGGCGGGCAGCGAGTACAGCGGAACCTGGCTCAACCTCAAGCTCACGGCGCGCTGGTCATTCCTCATCTTTCTCGCCGTGTACGTCGCGCGTCCGGCGCATCAGCTGTGGCGTACGACCTTCACCAAGCAGCTGCTGGCGCGGCGGCGGCACCTGGGTATCGCGTTTGCGCTGGCGCACTACACCCACCTGACGCTGATCGTTTACCTGTTCACGCTCGCCGCGCCCGGCAGCATGCCGATGATGAGCACCGGCCAGCCGATGGCGCTGGTCGTGCCGATCGGCGGATCGCTGGCCTATGTGCTGCTGACGGCGATGGTCGTCACGTCCTTCAACGCGCCCAAGGACTGGATGCGCCGCATCCATCCGAAGGCTTGGAAGACGCTGCACCGGGTCGGCATTCACTACTTCATGTTCATCTACACGCTGGACTGGATCGAGGGGCTCGCGATCAAGACGCCGTGGTGGTTCTATGCACCATTCCTGTTGGCCTCGCTGGCGGCGATCGTCGTGCGCGCGCAGGCTTTCCGTAGCACACGGCGCTCGGCCGTGGACGCGCAGGCGCTGTCGGTCCTGCAATTGCGCGGCTGATGCCGCAAACACCGGATCCGTTTCCCAATGCTTAGAGCCGCACCTGCGTCCGTCCTGGGCGCCTGCCTGTCGTCCCTGATCGCCGCCACGCTCGCCGCATGCGGCAGCAGCTCCGCCCCGGTCGAGGTCGGTCCGGCGCCGACGCCCACGCCGACGTCCGTTGCGGCGCAGGCGATGGACGTCACCGTGATCTCGCCGGCGCCCGACAACCTGACCGGGGCGGCGACGACGGCGATCGCTGCGACCGTTTTTGTGCCGGCGCATGTGCCGGGACAGACCTATCCGCTGATCCTGCACAGCCACGGCTGGGGCGGCAACCGCATCGACGCGTCCGACGCCGAGACCAACAACCAGAATGCCGACACCTCGACGCTGTACTCGCGCATCGTCGATCTGGAGGTCAAGCCGTTCTGGGACGCCGGCTACGCGGTGATCAGTTTCGACGAGCGCGGCATCGCCGATTCCGGCGGCGCGGTGCGCGTGATGGACCCGGCATACGAAACCGTCGATGCGATGGCGATTCTCGACTGGGCCGAGGCGAACCTGGACCTCGCCACCGACGCCGGCGGCGATCCGTGGGTCGGCACGATCGGCGGCAGCTACGGCGGCGGCTTCCAGCTGCTGCTCGCGGCGCTCGACCCGCGTGTCGATGCGATCGCGCCCAGCGCGACCTGGTACGACCTCAACGACGCGCTGCAACCGGGCGGTGTGCTGGCCAAGGGCTGGCTCGCCGGACTGTGTCTGGTCGCCAAGACCGACCAGCGGCGCATGGACGCGGTCGTGCAGTCTGCCTGCGAGGAGGCGGCCGATCTGCCGACCACGCATTACAGCGAGGACCTGCTCGTGTCCGGCGCCGGCATCACCGGGTACTTCCGCGAGCACAGCCTCGCCGCGTTCGCGCGCCGGCATCGCGATCCGGCCGATCCGTACAAGATGCAGCCGGTGCACGCGCTGTTCATCCAGGGCATGCGCGACACGCTGTTCTCCCTCAACCATGCGGTTCAGGGCCACCGCTTTCTCGCCGAACTGGGCGGGGACGTGCGCTTGCTGACGCATCAGCACGGCCACATCCTGCCGGCGCCGTTCAGCGCCAACGCGGCGCTGGGCAGCATCGCCTGCGGCGCGCACGACACGATCGAGGCGATCCGCGCGTTCATGGACGCCAAGTTGCGCGGCAATGCCGCGGCGCTCGACGGCTTGCCGCGCGTGTGCCTGTCGCTCGACGATGTCGAAGGCATCGACCTCGATGCAGTGCCGGTCGGCGGCGGCCTCGTGCTGACCGTGCCGCCGACCTCCGTCACCGGCCTGGACGGCAACGTCGGTGCCGGCACCGGGCCGACCTTCGTGCCGTTGGCCGAGCCGGTCGCCGGCAGCGCGCAGGTGCTGGCCGGTGTGCCGACGGCGACGCTGACGGTGACCAGCGATGTGCCCGGCGTGGTCGGCACCGCGTTCATCGCAATTGGCATCCAGCGCGGCGATGCCGCGCCGTTTCCGGTCGACTACCAGGTGCAGCCGCTGCGCAGCGACCGCGTGCACGAGGACGAGGAGCTGCGCGGCGTCGGCGAGCGCCTGCAGCCCGGCGACCGCGTTGGCCTGCTCATTTACGGCGATTTCATCGAGTTCGAGGAAGCGGGGCAGTCGCTCAATTTTCTGGCCAACGCGGTCACGGTCGAGGGTTCGGTGCAGCTGCCGATCTTCAGCGCCGACGGCAATGCGAGCCGATGATGCGCCAGGCCACATCCCTGCTCGCCGCGTTTCTGCTCGCCGGCTGCAACGGCGGTGGATCGCCGGATTCGGACCTGCTGCCGAGCGGCGATGATCCGCGCGACCTCTGCCTGAATTCGCAATGCGGCAGTCCACGCCAGCTCGTCGATCTGCCCGATCTGGAAAACGTGCTGGTGACGGACGCTGGTCGCGTGTTCGTCACCGGGCAGCAGGGTCTGTACGAGATTCATCGGAACGCGGACGGCAGCTACCGCGCGACGACCCTGTCCGGCGGCTGCAGCGGCATCATGCAGCGCGAATCCTGGGTGTACGCCTTGTGCACGGACGCTGCCGGCGCGTCGGCAGTCATGGTGTTCGACGCGAACGCGGCCGAGCCGGTGCCGGAGAGCATCTTCACGCTCGCCGGCATGACCCTGCCCAACGGCCTTGCCGCAGGTCCGGAGCACACGCTGTTCGTCACCGATGGCCCGATCGCGGTCGAACCGAAGATCGTGCGCCTGCAACTGGACCCGGCCAATCCGCGCGTGGTGCTCGCCCAGGACACCTGGCTGGCGACGCGGCCGGACTACCCCAATGGACTGGCGATCCGCGGCAAGCAGCTGTACACGACGCTGTTCAATCCGACGACCGCCGAGGGCGAAGTCGCGCGCATCGACATCCGCGCCGGCGGATCGGCGGGCCCCATCGAGCGCATCCACACGCGCGGCATCATGGACGACCTCGAAGTCGCCGGTGATACGCTGCTGGTGACGGACTGGCAGAGCAACCGCCTGTTTCAGATCGAGTTTGATGGCGCGCTCGTGCAGGAGACCGACGCGCTGTCGTACAGCCAGCCGTCGTCGCTGGCGGTCGCACCCGCGGCGTGGTTCGATCCGCCGGCGGTCCTGGTGACCGAGCGCTACACCGGCCGCGGGCTCTGGGTGCACGAGCGGGACTGATCCAGGTCAACGCAAGCTTCGCTACACTTCACTAGCGTCGCACGCTGTAGGAGATCCGGCCGGTCGCGCGGATGCGAATAACGATCATCACTGCGTAGGTGCACCATGAACAGTCTGCTGAAAGCCGCGCTGGTCGCGGTCGTTGCACTGAGTGGCTCGGCCTGGGCAAAAGTGGGGGCCGACAAGGCCGCGGCTCTGGGCGACAAGCTGACGCCGGTCGGTGCCGAAAAGGCCGCCAATGCGGACGGCAGCATCCCGGCCTGGAGCGGCGGGCTGACCACCGCGCCGCCTTGCTTCAAGGGCGCCGGCGGCCGCTACTGCGATCCGTTCCCGGACGACAAGCCGCTGTTCACGATCACGTCCGCGAATCTCGATCAGTACAAGGCGAACCTGACCCCGGGTCAGCTGGCGTTGTTCGGGAAGTATTCGGGCAGCTACAAGATGCCGGTCTACCCGACGCGGCGCACGTTCGCGAATCCGCAGTTCATCTACGACGCCACGGCGAAGAACGCGGTCAGCGCCGAACTGGGCGGTAACGGCGAGGCGCTGACCGGCGCAGTCACCGGCATTCCGTTCCCGATTCCCGGCAATGGCCACGAGGTGATCTGGAATCACAAGGTGCGCTACCGCGATGTCGGGGTGCGCCGCTGGAACAACCAGTTCGCCGTGACTTCGTCCGGCAACTTCCAGATGGTCAAGATCCAGGAAGACGCCTACTTCGTCTACAACACGCCCGACATCAAGGCCGAGGATCTGAACAACAAGATCCTCTACTTCCTGCAGCTGACGACCGAGCCGCCTCGCCTCGCCGGCACGATCCTGCTGGTGCACGAGACGATGGACCAGGTCAAGGAGCCGCGCGGCGCCTGGCAGTACAACCCCGGACAGCGTCGCCTGCGTCGCGCGCCCAACATTGCCTACGACAACCCCGGTACCGCCTCTGACGGGCTGCGTACGAACGACCAGCTCGACACGTACAACGGCGCAATGGATCGCTACGAGTGGAAGCTGCTCGGCAAGAAGGAAGTCTTCGTGCCCGCCAACAGTTACCGCCTGCACAGCGACCAGCTCAAGTACGCGGACATCATCAAGAAAGCGCACTTGAACCAGGATCACACGCGTTACGAGAAGCGCCGCGTCTGGGTCGTCGATGCCTTCGTCAAGAAGGGCGTCAATCATCTGTACAAGCGCCGCACCTTCTATGTCGACGAAGACTCCTGGCAGATCGTCGCGGTCGACGTGTACGACACGCGCGACCAGCTGTGGCGCGTGCAGGAAGGCCACCACGTGATCGCGTACGACAAACCCTACCAGCTGCCGGCGCTGGAAACGGTCTACGATCTGCAGAGCGCGCGCTACCTCGTGATGGCCGCGAACAACGAGGACTCGGAGACGATCACGCGTTCGTTCACGGTCGGCGATTTCGATCCGACCAACGTCTCCAAGCTGGCGACGAAGTAGCACTGGGTGTGATTTAAACAGACCGGGGCCGAACGGCCCCGGTTTTCTTTGCGGCTAAGGAGTGCGGGACAGCGAGGCGATCAGGCCGGCCATCGCGCGGCGCGCTTCGCTCGCGCCGATGCCCAGATCGTCGAACTCGCCTTCCGCGAAGGCATCGGCAAGCCGCTCGATCTGCAGCAGTGTCGCGGCGATGGCGCCGCTTTGCGCCTCGGGCAGTTGCGACCGTTGCCGAATGCGGTCGATCTGGGCCTTGCGGCTCTGCGCGCGCGCGTCTCGCACCGATGCATTCTCGACGGCAAGCTGGCGCAGGCTGCGTCGGAACAGCCGGTAGTCGCGGTGGTGCGCAATGACGGCATCGACCAGCCGCGACGACTGTGCGCGTCCGGCGATCAGGGCATCGAGCGCGCGCTGTTCCTCGTCCTGCCACAGTCGGTAGGCGGCGAGAAAAATCAGCGTCTTGTCCGTGAACCAGCGATAGAAGGTCTGCGGCGCGAAGCCGGCGCGGCGCGCGATCTTGTTGGTGTCGGTGCCGCCGTAGCCGTGCGAGCGGAATTCCTGCATCGCGGCCTTGACCAGCAGATCGCCCGTGGTGGCGGGCTCAGTGGCGGGCCCAGTGGCGGGATCAGTGGCGCGACGGCGCGGCTTGACTGGGTTTGCGGGCATCTCGCTGCCTTGCATGAAAATCCGATGTGATATATACATCACAACAATGTGATAACCATATCACAAGGAGCGTGCGATGACCCAGAGACAGCATTGCGGTGTGCCCGAGGGTTCACCGGAAATCGAGGTGGACGGCGTGCGCATCGCGGTCGTTCGCGAAGGCAGGGGGCCGGCGCTGGTCTGTCTGCATGCCATCGGCCATGGCGCACGCGATTTCGACGCGTTTGCGGCGGCGGTGCGCGATCGTTACGAAGTCATCCGCGTCGACTGGCCCGGCCAGGGCCGTTCGGGTGCCGATGCGCAGCCGCCGTCGGCGGCGCGTTATGCCCAGCTGCTGGCGCGGTTGCTGGAGCGGTTGGATGTGCGCGCGCCGATCCTCGTCGGCAATTCGATCGGCGGTGCCGCGGCGCTGCTCTACGCGCAGCGGCAACCGGTGAGGGCGCTGGTGCTGTGCGATCCGGGCGGACTGGTCGCGGTCGACGGCTTCGTTCGCCTGATCTGCCGGATGTTCGCGGCGTTCTTCGCCGCCGGCGAACGCGGCGCGGCGTGGTTCGCACGTGCGTTCCGCTTCTACTACCGCTTCATCGTCCTGCCCGGCCGCGCGGCAACCGATCAGCGCGAGCGGATCATCCGCGCCGGTGTCGAGACGGCGCCGATTCTGTGTCAGGCCTGGACCAGCTTCGCGCAGCCGCAGGCCGACTTGCGCGCGCTGGCCGCCGCGCTCGACGTGCCCATCTGGTGCGCCTGGGCGCGCAGCGACCGGGTGATTCCCCTGCTGCTGTGCCGGCCGGCCATCCGGCGCATGAAGCACGCCACCCTGACCACGTTCAGTGGCGGCCATTCGGCATTCTTGGAACAGCCAGTTGAGTTCGCCGTCGCCTTTGATCGGTTCGTCGCCAGATCGGTGACGGCGGTGGTCGCTGCGAATCGGGGCTTGCAGGCACGCGACCGGACTCGCCCCGCGACCTTCTGACGATGGGTGGCTCGCGGTACCATCCGCCAGTGCCTGGAATGGATGCGGGTTGCCCACGATGAAATGGAAAATCGGACGTCGCAGCGACAACGTGGTCGACGCGCGCGGCAGTACGCCGCGGATCGGCGGGCTGGGCGGCGGGCGCCTGAGCTTGGGCGCGGTCGCGGCGGTGGTCGTGATCAGCCTGCTGCTGGGCAAGAATCCGATCGAGATGCTGGGCCTGCTCGGCGAGATGACCGGCGGCGTGCCGGTTGAGCAGCCGCAGGGCGGGCCGCCACAGGCCAGCGACGAGGGTGCGGATTTCGTGCGCGCGATCCTGGGTGAGACGGAGACCGTCTGGAGTGAGCTGTTCCAGCAATCCGGCCGCGCCTACGAGGCACCGACGCTGGTTCTGTTCGCGCAGTCGGTGACTTCAGCCTGCGGCAGCGCCAGCGCTGCGTCCGGGCCGTTCTACTGTCCGGGCGACCGGCAGGTCTATCTCGACATGAGCTTCTTCGGCGAAATGCAGCAGCGCCTCGGTGGCGGCGGCGATTTTGCCTACGCCTACGTCATCGCCCACGAAGTGGGGCATCACGTGCAGACCTTACTCGGTGTCAGCGATCGCGTCAGCCAGGTGCGGCGCAGCGGCGGCAGCGTGCAGGGCGACAACGGCCTTTCGGTGCGTCAGGAACTGCAGGCCGACTGCTATGCTGGCGTTTGGGCGCACCAAGCCGAACAACGCCTGCAGTGGCTGGAGGCGGGCGACGTCGAGGAGGCGCTGAACACCGCCAGCGCGATCGGCGACGACCGCCTGCAGAAGCAGATGCAGGATACGGTGGTGCCGGATGCGTTCACACACGGCAGCTCGGAACAGCGCGTGCGCTGGTTCCGTGCCGGCTTCGAGTCCGGCGATACCGGCCGCTGCGACACCTTCGCCGCCGATCGGCTGTAGCACGGGCCAGCGGCGCGCCCGCATCGTCGGCGCCGCATGACCTGGATCAGTGCCGGTGCACAGCGCACGCGTGATGATCCTCTAGTGGATGGATACAGGCTTGGACACGACAATGAGCGCGACCGCGATCCGCACGGGTCAGTCTTGCGCCGCTGATGCACGGGTGGCGGTGCGGGAGTTTCATGCGGCTGTGATGCTTGCCGATCCGGCGCTGGTCACGTTCTTCTGTTCGAGCCTGTACGACCTGGACGCGTTGGCCGATGAGCTGAATCGCCTGTTCGTCGGCGTGCCGGTCCTCGGTTGCACGACCGCCGGCGAAATCGGTCCGGGCGGCTACCTCCAGCACAGCATTGCAGGCGCAAGTTTTCCGGCCGACTCGTTTACGGTGGCGACGGCACTGTTGCCGGATCTCGAACACTTCGAGATCAGCCGCGGCGAGGCTTGTGCGCAGGCGTTGCTCGCAGACCTGGAACGCCAGCAGCCGAGGATCGATCCCGCCAGCTGTTTTGCGCTTCTCCTGATCGACGGACTCTCCCTGCGCGAAGAGACGGTCGTGCATGTTCTGCAGCACCAGCTCGGCCAGATAGCGCTGGTGGGCGGATCGGCAGGAGACGACCGGCGCATGCAACGCACGCAGGTATTCCACGGCGGGCGGTTTCACGACAACGGCGCGGTAGTGGCACTGGTCGCCACGTCGCGACCGTTCCAGGTGTTCAAGACCCAGCACTTCGTACGCACGGCCGAGCGCCTGGTCGTAACCGAAGCGGATCCTTCGCAGCGCATCGTGCGTGAGATCAACGGGTATCCGGCGGCGCAGGAGTACGCCCGCATCCTCGGCATCGACGTCGCTGATCTCGACCCCAACCGGTTCTCGGAACATCCGGTCGTCGTGCTGATCGACGGTTCCGACTACGTGCGCTCGATCCAGAAGGCAAACCCCGACGGCAGCCTGACGTTCTACAGCGCGATCGACGCGGGGCTCGTGCTGCGCGTCGCGCACGGTGTCGACCTCATCCGCAACGTCGAGGAGACATTCGCGCGCATCCGCGCGCAGATCGGCCCGCCGGAACTGGTGCTGGCCTGCGATTGCATTCTGCGCAATCTCGAAGTCACGCAGAATGGCAGCAAGGCGCGCGTCGGCGACGTGTTCCGCGCCAACAAGGCAGTCGGGCTCAGCACCTATGGCGAGCAGGTTCATGGTCTGCACGTCAATCAGACGCTGACCGGCATTGCGATCGGCGCGCCGCGGAGCGCCGGATGATCGAGGCACCGCCAAGCGACCTCGCAACCGCCGAGGCCGAAATCGCTCGCCTCAAGAAGGTCGTCGAGGCCTTGATGGATCGGGCCGAGCGATTCAGCGATGCCGGCGACTCCGCTTTCGGCAGTTTCCAGACGTCGATCCTGCTCGAAAGCGAGGTCCGCCGCCGCACCGGAGAACTGGAGGCGGCGCTGCGCGAGAACGAACAAATCACGCGCTCGCTGGAGCGTGTCCGGGTGACCATGGAGCGGGAGATCGAGCAGCGGCGGCGCAGCGAGGTTGCGCTGCTGGTTCTGCAGAAGACGCTGCAGGAGCAGGCTCTACACGACGGTCTGACCCAACTTTACAACCGCCGCTATCTCGACGAGATCTTCGAACGGGAGCTGGCACGAACGGCACGCGACCGAGAGCCGCTGAGCGTGGTCATGGCGGATCTTGACCACTTCAAGACGCTCAACGACACCTACGGGCACATGGCTGGCGACGAAGTACTCAAGGCTTTCGCCAAGCTGCTGGTCGCGCGTTTCCGGCGCAGCGACATCTGCTGCCGCTACGGCGGTGAGGAGTTCCTCGTGCTGATGCCGGGCACCGACGAGGAAGCCGCCTTGCAGCGCGTCGAACAGGTGCGGCGCGCGCTCGAAGACCTGTCGATCCTCTGGGGCGGCGCCACGATGAAAATCACGGCGTCGTTTGGCGTCGCCGTTTTCCCGGCGCACGGCGCGACCGCGCCGGCCTTGATTGCGGCGGCCGACGCTGCGCTGTACGCAGCGAAGCGTTCGGGGCGCAATCGCGTGCTGAGCCGTTCAGTTTGCGAGGCTGCAACGATCCGCGCTACAGCGTCGCCGCCAGGCGCGACGCCTGATTGATCGCGCGCTTGGCGTCGAGCTCGGCGGCGACATCGGCGCCGCCGACCAGGTGCACGTTGACGCCGGCCGCCTGCAGCGGCGCCTGCAGCTCGCGCAGCGGTTCCTGGCCGGCGCAGAGAATGATGTTGTCGACTTCGAGCAGCGTCGGCTTCTCGCGCTTCTCACCGTAGGTGATCAGCAGGCCGCGCGCGTCGATGCTCTCGTAGTTCACGCCGCCGATCATCTCGACCTGCTTCATCTTCAGCGCCGCGCGATGTATCCAGCCGGTGGTCTTGCCCAGGCGCTTGCCCAAGGACTCGGCCTTGCGCTGCAGCAGCATCACCTGGCGTGCCGGCGGCGCGATCTGCGGTCGGGTCAGGCCGCTGCGCGCCTGCTCAGGATCGGTGACGCCCCATTCCTTGTTCCACGCGTCGAGGTCGAGCGTCGGCGAATGGCCCTCGTTGACGAGAAACTCGGAGACGTCGAAGCCGATGCCGCCGGCGCCGATCACGGCCACGCGCTGGCCGACCGGCTTGTTGTGCAGCAGCACGTCGATGTAGCTGAGCACCTTGCCGGCCTTCTGCTGCTCGGCCTGGCCCGGAATCTTCGGGTCGCGCGGCGCGATGCCCGTGGCGATGATCACCTCGTCGTAGCGGTCGTTGATCAGCTTCTGCGCGCTGACGCGCGTGTTCAGATGCACCTTCACGCCGGTCGTTTCGAGCTTGCGACGGAAGTAGCGAATCGTCTCGTGAAACTCCTCCTTGCCGGGGATGCGCTTGGCCATGTTGAACTGGCCGCCGATTTCAGTGGCGCCATCGAACAGGTCTACCGCATGCCCGCGTTCGGCGAGCACTGTCGCGGCCGCGAGGCCAGCGGGTCCCGCGCCGACGACAGCGATGCGCTTCTTCTGCGCCGCCGGTTCGTAGTTCAGTTCGGTCTCGTGGCAGGCGCGCGGATTGACCAGGCAGCTCGCCGTCTTGGCCTGGAAGGTGTGGTCGAGGCAGGCCTGATTGCAGGCGATGCAGGTGTTGATCTCGTCGGCGCGGTTCTCGCGCGCCTTTTTCACGAACTCTGCATCGGCGAGCAGCGGACGCGCCATCGAGACCATGTCGGCCTGGCCGGACGACAGGATCTTCTCGGCGACCGCCGGATCGTTGATGCGGTTGGTCGTGCACACCGGCACGGTCACTTCGTTCTTGAGCTTGTGCGTGACCCAGGCGAAGGCGCCGCGCGGCACCGAGGTCGCGATCGTCGGGATGCGTGCCTCGTGCCAGCCGATGCCGCTGTTGATAATGGTCGCGCCGGCCTGCTCGATCGCCTTGGCGAGCTTGACCGTTTCTTCCCAGGTCTGGCCGTTGGGAATCAGGTCGAGGATCGACAGACGGTAGATGATGATGAAGTCCTTGCCGACGGCTTCGCGCACGCGCGAGACGATCTCGACCGGCAGGCGCATGCGCTTCTCGAACGAGCCGCCCCAGGCATCGGTGCGCTTGTTGACGTGTTCGACGAGGAACTGGTTGATGAAGTAGCCCTCGGAACCCATGATCTCGACGCCGTCGTAGCCGCCCTCGCGTGCGAGCCTGGCGCAGCGCGCAAACGCCTTGATCTGGCGTTCGACGCCGCGGTTGGTCAGCTCGCGCGGTGCGAACGGCGTGATCGGCGATTTCACGCGCGAGGCCGAAACCGAAATCGGTGTATAGCCGTAGCGGCCGGCGTGCAGGATCTGCAGCGCGATCTTGCTGCCCTCGGCATGCACGGCGTCGGTGATCTGGCGGTGCGCGCGCGCGCCGGCGCTGCTCGTGAGTTTCGAGGCGAACGGGAACAGCCAGCCTTCGATGTTCGGTGCAAAGCCGCCGGTGACCATCAATCCGACCTCGCCGCGTGCGCGCTCGGCGAAATAGGCCGCCAGACGCGGGAAGTTCTTGGCGCGGTCTTCGAGCCCGGTGTGCATCGATCCCATCAGCACGCGGTTCTTCAAGGTCGTGAAGCCGAGATCGAGCGGCGCGAGCAGGTGCGGGTAGGGGTTGGCAGTTGTCACGGATGTCTCCTGGAAGAGTCGTCATGCCCGCGCAGGCGGGCATCCAGGCGGCGCCGCACCGCTCCGCATCACTGGATTCCCGCGTTCGCGGGAATGACGACAACACGCTGATGTTAGCGGCTTCGCAGGCCGCAGCCTTGGCTGTAACGCGGCTTACCGCGTCGCCGCGGTCATGCGCATCAGCCCGGCGTCGGCGACAATGCGGTGCATCGCAACCAGAGAACCGATATGGAATCCCGCGTCCTCGTCGAAGTCCGCGACGGCATCGCCACCGTGACGATGAACCGCCCGGACAAGATCAACGGCCTCGACTACGAAATGTTCGTCGGGCTGGTCGACGCCGCCCGGCGGATCGAGCGCGATCGATCGGTGCGCGTCGTCATCCTGCACGGCGCCGGACGCGGCTTCTGCTCGGGCCTGGACTTCAAGTCCTGGGGCCAGCAGCGCGGCCGCATGATGCGCAGCTTCATCAAATGGGGCTTTTCAAAAACCAACTTGTACCAGCGCGCCGCCTGGTGCTGGCGCGACTTGCCGGTGCCGGTGATCGCCGTCGTGCACGGCGCCTGCTACGGCGGCGGCCTGCAGATTGCGCTCGGCGCGGATTTTCGCATCGCCGCGCCCGACGCGGACCTGTCGATCATGGAGGCAAAGTGGGGCCTGATCCCGGACATGAGCGGCAGTGTCAGCCTGCGTGAGTTGTTGCCGATGGATCAGGCGATGCGCCTGACGATGACCGGCGAGCGCTTCGGTGGCCAGCGCGCGAAGGAACTGGGCCTGGTGACCGAAGTCGCCGACGATCCGCTGGCCGCGGCGCAGGCGCTGGCGCAGCAGATCGCGGCACGCTCGCCGGACGCTCTGGCGCTGACCAAGGCGCTGTTCCACAGCAGCTGGACGGTGTCGGAGCGGCGCGCGTTTCGCATCGAAAGCGCTTTGCAGCTCAAGCTGCTGCTCGGGCGCAACCACAAGGAGGCGATTCGCGCCAACACCGCGAAGCGTGCGCCCGAGTTTGCGCCGCGCAGCGTCGCGTGAAATCGTTCGACCACTGACAACAACGACTGAGGAGTGCGCATGACCAAGCCGGTGGCGGTGCGTGGCGGACATTTCAGTGTGGCGGGACACCAGCTGGCCTACGAACTGTACGGAGATGCGGGAACACCCTGCGTTCTGGTTCACGGCATCCTGCTCGACTCGCTGCTCAACCGCGATCTTGCCGTCCGCTTCGCTGCCGCCGGTTACCAGGTGGCGCTGCTCGATCTGCTCGGCCATGGTCATAGCGCGAAACCGAACGATCCCAAGGAGCACCGCGTCGACTTCTACGCGGACCAGCTGCTGGCGCTGATGGATCACCTGGGCTGGGAGCGCGCGCTGATCGGCGGCATCTCCCTGGGAGCGATGACGTCGATCACCGCGGCGGCGAAGGCGCCGGAGCGGGTCATCGGTCTGTTCCTGGAAATGCCGGTGATGGAATGGTCGGCGCCATGGGCGGCGGTGATTCTCGCGCCGATGCTGGTGGCGACGCGCTATGGCGGCCTGCTTTACCGGCGGTTTGCACGCCTGATGGCGCGCCTGCCGCGCCCACGCAGCGCGTGGATGGCGAGCGGCATGAATGCGTTCAGCGCCGACCCGCGCATCGTCGCGGCGATCCTGCACGGCGTGCTGGTCGGCCCGATGGTGCCGCCGGTGGCCGTGCGCCGGACACTGCAAATGCCGACGCTGATCATCGGCCACTGGGGCGACAAGCTGCACGAGTACCGCGATGCGCGCGCGCTTGCCCAGCAGCTGCCCAACGCCAGACTGCTCAGCGCGAAGCACATCCTCGAACTGCGCACGCAGCCTTCGCGGCTGTGGCCGGAGATCGCGCGCTTTCTCGACCAGGTGCGAACCGCGTCGCCGGCGCCGCATGCTGCCACCCGTTCACACGCGGCGGGTCCGGCGGCGCGGCGACGTCGCAGCGATCACTGATTCCGCTCTGCGCGTACCGTTCATCGCGTTCGTTCTACCACTCCAAAACGCCTCCCGATCAACGGTGCGCGACACCGCGCGGACGGCTTACCACTGTGTATCCCGCTGCCGTTAGATAGGCATGAGGTTCTTGCACAGGTTGGAGGCGAGTGTCATGAGCAAAGTGATTGCGATCGGTACGGCTGGCGGGAAACGGCAGACGGGCGCCTGGGGCACGATCCACAGCGCGGCGTCGAAGGCATCGCTGGCAGTCGTCTACGCGATGATGGGTCTGGCCGGCGTGCTGCTGTGGGTCATGGTGCATCTGCCGGTGGGCGCGCGCGCGCGCGAGTCGCTGGCCTACGCGATGGTCGGCTGCGTCGGCCTGTTCACGCTGGGTTGGCAGATGATGCGCGCCCAGCTCGCCGGACAGCGCCGGATCTGATCATCCGGTCGGAGCGGCGGCGAGCATCGCCGCCGCGGCATCGATCGGCGACGGCCTCCCGAAGAAATAACCCTGCCCGAAGCGCAGGCCGATGTCCTGGCACCACGCGGCCTGTTCCGCGGTTTCGATGCCCTCCATCACCGTATACATGTCGATGTCCTCGGCCAGACGGCCGATCGCGCGGATGATGCAGCGCCCGCGCTCGCTCATCGCCGCGTCCTGAACGAAGGACTGATCCAGTTTCAGGCCGTGCACCGGCAGGCGGTGCAGGTAGGACAGCGAGCTGTAGCCGGTGCCGAAATCGTCGACGATCAGCTTGCAGCCCAGGCCGCGGCACTTGACCAGCAGATCGACCGCGGCCGTCAGGTTGTTCAGCACGGCCGACTCGGTGATTTCGAGACGCAGCTGCTCCGGCAGCAGGCCGGTGTCGCGCAGCGTGTCCTGGATACTGGCGAAAAGCTCGGTGTCGCCGAGCTGCCGTACCGACAGGTTAACCGTGCAGAACAGCGGATCGTCGTCGACCTGCGTCTGCTGGTGGGACGCCTGCAGCTTGCGCAGGCCTTCGGCCGCCGCGCGGATGGTCCAGCGCCCGAACTCGAGAATCAGGTTCGAGTCCTCCAGCACCCAGATGAATTCGCTCGGCGGCACCAGCGTGCCGTCGTCGCGGCGCCAGCGCACCAGCGCCTCGAAGCCAGCGATGGTGCCGCCGTCGAGGCGGACGATGGGCTGATAGAACAGCTCCAGTTGGTGGAGCCGCATGGCCTCGCCGAGCGCCTTTTCCATGCGCAGTCGGCGGATCGCGAGGTCCCGGTCCGCCGGCGTGTCGTGCTCGCTGGCGCCCAGCTCCGAAACCGCGATCGCCCGCATCGTGCCGTCGCTCATGCCGCCGACCATGCGCAGCGTGTCGCGGCAGCGCGCGATGGTCACGCGCAGCAGATGGCGCAGCAGCGGCGAGGCGCGCTCGAGGTGATCGGCGAGCATGTCGTGGGTGATCGCGGTCAGCGTCGTCGGCGCGGTCGCCCGCGCGCTGGCGCTGCGTGCCTGGTCGCCGACCAGCGCCATTTCGCCGAACAGGTCGTCCGGCCCGAGACTCGCGAGGACGCGGGCGCCCTCCGGGCGCTCGAGGAACATCTCCATCGCGCCGGATTCGATCAGATAGGCCTCGTGTCCCGGATCGCCCTCGCGGAACAGCAGTTCCCCGCTGGCAAGCCTGCGCTGCGTTCCCTGGTCGTTCACGGCGGTTCTCCGGGTCGCGATGGTCCGAGCTTGCCCAAGCGCGGTGGTGCTTGTCCATGGTGCCAATGCTCTAGTCGGCGGATCGCGGGACACTGATCCACAAGCAGCATCATCAGAGGAAAGCACCTTGGCTCAAGTCCTGGTCCGCGTCGCGCGCGAGTTTTCGGTCAACGCGATGCCCGACGCCGTGTTCCAGATCCTGGCCGACGTGCCGCGTTCAGTCAGCCATTTTCCGAAGGTCAGGCAGCTGGTGGACCTGGGCCGGAACGCCTATCGCTGGGAAATGGAACCGATGGGCACCGCCGGCATTTCGCACCAGGTGGTGTACGCCTGCACGTATGTCCCGAGCGCGGCGCAGCAGAGCGTGGCGTGGACCCCCGTCAAGGGCGTTGGCAACGGCGTCATCGAAGGCCACTGGAAGCTGCGCGAGGCGGGGAAGGGCACGGCGATCCACTTTCACACCGAAGGCGCGCTGGAGGTGCCGGTCCCGCGCCTGCTCAAGTCGATCGCCGAGCCCTTCGTGCAGGCCGAGTTCACGCGAAGTATCGAGATCTATCTCGACAACCTGAGCAGGACTTTCGGCGGTCGCGCTACCTGAGCCCCGGTTCAGTACTCGCGGCGCGGACCGCGGTAGTTCATCTCTTCGAGCTGGAACGGCACTTCGCGGCCGACCAGGGCTTCGAGCGTCATCAGCTCCAGGTCGGTGTGCCACTGGAATGCCGCCGGTACGATGCGGCGGCCGTTCTGCGGCTCGGCGAGCACCCAGCGCGGCGCGTCGTGGTGGCGCGACTCGATGGTCTCGCGGGCGTCGGGATCCATGGCCGACGTCAGCGTCGTGCGGCCGTAGCAGGTGCAGACGTAGGTCTTCTCGGCATCGGCTTCGGTGTAGACGCCGGTGCCGCGGATGCCGATCGTGACCGTCGGCGCCTGGATTTCCAGCTCGTCCTCGCGGCGCCCGAACACCGTCAGCATTGCGCCGGTGACGAGGCGGAAGAAGCGCTTCGCGGCGCGCCCGGCGCCGAGCTGCAGCTCAGAGTTGCCGCGCAGGACCAGCGCATCCTGGCCGACGACGGCGACGATCGCGGCCTTGTCGCCGGTGCGGATGTGATCGTCCGGCCCGATCAGGGTTTCGCGCGTCGCGCGCTTGCCGTTGATCCAGACTTCGCCGTCGATGCTGAACACCGAGCGCCCGGTCGGCAGCCTCGCCGGCAGCTCGCCGAGAACGCCGGCGACGGCATCGAGCTGCCAGCCGGCGCCGCCGACCAGCCAGCCCAGAGACAGCGCGCGCACCAGAAAGCCGCGACGCGGATCGTCGATGGCGTCGGTGTTGTCCGGCTGTGTCGTCATGGCGGTATCCCCCGTGGTTCCAGATCGCACTTCAGCACGTCGGGCCGGGCGTATCCCGGCACTCCGTCACAATGGCATGATGCCCGCGGGCTCGGCGCGGTGAAAGAACAATGACGGGGGACGCACTCGGCTGGGGCGGGCGCGCGATACGTGGGGCTGGCGGCGGCGCCTTGATGGTGGCGGCGGCGGTTGCGTCCGCGGCGCCGGCGTCGCGCGCGCTGTCCGGCGAATTCGGTGTCGGCTTCGACACCAACGTCGCCAACATCCGCCAGGGCGGCGATACCCGCGAGGATACGTTCCTGCAGCTGGGCGCGATCGCTGAAACCGGCTGGAAACTGGGTTCGAGCATGGCGATGCACTGGCAGCTGCAGCTCGATGGTCAGGGCTATGCGCAGTACGCGGGGCTGTCGCGCGCCGTGCCGGCTGCGCGCTGGCGCTGGCTGATCCGACCTGGTGCCGGCTTCTACGCGCCGGTCCTGGCCATGAGTGCGTCGGCGGCGAGCGAGGAATTCGACAGCCGGCTGCGCGATGCCGCCGAATACCGCGCCGGCCTGTCGCTGCAGCAACAGCTGACGACGCGCATCAGCCTGCGCCTCGGCGGATCGGCGAGCTGGCGCGAGGCTCGCCGCGAGTCCGTGTTCGAGGGCAGCGCGCGCTCGGCGACCCTGGATATCGACTGGCAGCCGTGGCGCGACGTGGCGCTGTATGCCGGCTACCAGTACCGCGACGGCGACCTGGTGTCGACGGCGCCCAACCCGCCGCCGGCCGTGCTGTATGCCGCACGCGCCTACGCGCCGGACGACGTGTTCGATGGCCAGACCGCGTTCCGCTTGTCCGGGCATGCCGAGGTCGGCACAGCGGGGTTGAACTACAGTCTGTCGCCGCACTGGTCGCTCGACGTGCAGGCGCGGTACATCGAGGCCGAGGCCGACATCGGCACGCATTACCGACGCACGCAGACGCTGGCCAGCGTGCTGTGGCGCTACTGAGATCGCCTGCAGACGATCTCCGCAGGCCTTGATTCAGATCAAGGTCCGCATTCTGCGCATGCCGCATCGTGCGTGGGAGGCCGCAGCGCGGGCATGCCTGCGTGCGGTTTTCTTCCGCATCGAGGCATGAAATGACGATTCAAACCGACGTGGTGATTGTGGGTGCCGGCCCTTGTGGCCTGTTCCAGGTGTTCGAACTGGGTCTGCTCGGCATGCGCGCGCATCTCGTTGAGACGCTGGAGCAGCCGGGTGGGCAGTGCACTGAGCTGTACCCGGACAAGCCGATCTACGACATTCCGGCGCTGCCGGTCTGCGGCGCGCGCGAGCTGATCGAGCGGCTGCAGCAGCAGATCGCGCCGTTTGCACCGACTTTCCACCTTGGGCAGCAACTGCAGGTCGTCGAGCCGCGCCCGGACGGCACCTTCTACCTGCGTACCGACAGGAACACGGAGTTCGTCGCGCGCGCGGTGATCGTTGCCGGCGGCGTCGGCGCTTTCCAGCCGGTGACGCTGGCGGTCGAGGGGATCGAGCGCTTCGTCGATACGCAGGTGCACTACAAGGTGCGCAATCCGGAGCTGTTTCGCGGCAAGAACATCGTCATCGCCGGCGGCGGCGACTCTGCGCTGGATTGGGTGTTGAACCTGGTCGACATCGCCGCAAGCGTCGTGCTGATCCACCGCTCGGAGAAGTTCAAGGCTGCGCCGGCGTCGGTCGCGCGCATGCGCGCGCTGTGCGACGAGTACCGTATGCAATTCCTGGTCGGCGACGTCAGCGCTTTCCACGAGGCAAACGGCCGCATCCAGGAGCTCATCGTCACCGGTGCCGACAGCGTGAAGCGGCGCCTGGAGCTGGATCACCTGCTCGCGTTCTTCGGCCTGCATCCCAAACTCGGACCGATCGCCGACTGGGAGCTCAAGCTCAACAAGAACCAGATCGTCGTCGACCCCGAGAAATTCGAGACCAGCGTGCCCGGCATCTACGCGGTCGGCGACATCAACTGGTATCCGGGCAAGAAGAAGCTGATCCTGTCCGGCTTCCACGAAGCGGCGCTGGCAGCCTTCGCGATCAAGGCGCGACTCAATCCGGGTGAGAAGGTGCACCTGCAGTACACGACCACCAGCCCGATCATGCACAAGCGCCTGGGTGTCGCCGACCCGTTCGCGGCAGAGAAGAAGCGCGACGCAGCGTAGCCCGGGTGAAACCCGGGGGCGGTCGTCAGGGTGTCGCGCGGAACACCGACAGGCGGTCGCCGTTGCCGCTGCTGCTTTCGCCGATGACGCCCTTTTCGGTAACGAGCAGATCCGTGGGCTCGAACAACGGCGGCTGACCGGCGCGCACCTGTGAGGGAGAGTCGAAGCTGGACGGATCGGTGTTCTGCACGACGCTGCCGTCCGGGCCGATCAGCGCAATCTGTCCGTTCGAATACCAGCTCGTCAGCAGGTAGTCGCCGATCACGCTGAAATCGTCGGGGATGCTGTCGAAGCTCGCGAACTGTGCGCTCGCGCCCGGCGCGCCGTCGGCGCCGATCTCGACGCTGCGGATTTCGCCCAGGACGCCCGGGCCAGTGTTGCTGACATACAGCGTGCGTCCGCGGCGCTGGATGCCGTTGGGCCCGAGCAGGCCGTCGCTGAACCAGTCGATCTGCTCGGTCACCTTGAACGGATCGGCCGGATCGAAGCGCAGGCGCACGATCTTGGGATCGGGCAGCGCGCTGGTCGCGAGCGGGCCGTTGACGAGATACAGCTCGCCGTCGGGGCCGTCGACGAGTCCGTTGGGCGCGGCCAGGTCCAGGGCGTGGATCGGCGCGAGCGCCGGCGCGGCGGTCAGGCGCGCCGCATACAGCTGGCCGTCGAAGCAATTGGCATACAGCACGTTGCCGCGCAGCGCGAGCCCGGTGAAATTGCAGCTGCCGTCGTAGATCGCCAGCGCTTCGTAGCCGCCGCCTGCCGCGGCGACGACTTCGAAGACGTTGGTGCCGCCGGATACGAACAGGCGTCCGGATGGCGTGAACAGGATGTTCTCGGCGTCCGGAATCGTCAGCAGCGCGGTCTTGCTGCCGCAGGTGCTGCTGACGCACAGCGTCGCCGGATCGAGCGGTGTGCTGCCAGGATCGCCGTCGTGGTTGTTGCCGCAGGCAGCCAGCAGCAGCACCGGCACCGTCAGCCAGTGCCGCGGGCGACGCATGCGCATCAGAGCATTTCGATCGCGAGCGCGACGGCCTCACCGCCGCCGATACACAGCGTGGCGACGCCGCGCTTGCCGCCGGTCTTCTTCAGCACGCCGATCAGGGTCGCGACGATGCGCGCGCCGCTGGCGCCGATCGGGTGGCCCAGCGCACAGGCACCGCCGTGCACGTTGACCTTCTCATGCGGCAGCTTGTGTTCCTTCATCGCCGCCATCGTCACGACGGCGAAGGCTTCGTTGATTTCCCAGGCGTCGATCTGGGCGGCGGTCCAGCCGGCCTTGGTCAGTACGTCGGCGATGGCGTTGACCGGTGCAATCGAGAACTCCGCCGGCAGGCGGGCGTGGCTCGCATGCGCGACGATGCGCGCCAGCGGCCTGGCGCCGCGCTTCTGGGCCTCGGACAGCGGCATCAGCACCACTGCGGCGGCGCCGTCGGAAATCGAGCTGGCGTTCGCGGCCGTGATCGTGCCGTTCTTCACGAACGCGGGCTTGAGGGTCGGGATCTTGTCGGGCCGTGCCTTGAACGGCTGTTCGTCGCGCTCGATGCGCTCGGTACCGGCCTTGCCGGCCACGTCCACCGCCGTGATCTCGAAGGCGAAGCTGCCGTCCTCGTTGGCCTTCTTCGCGCGTGCCAGCGACGCGACGGCGAAGTCATCCTGCTGCGCGCGCGTGAAGCCGTAGCGCTCGACCGTGCGTTCCGCGAACACGCCCATCGGCGTGCGCTTCTCGTAGGCGTCTTCGAGGCCGTCGAGTGCCATGTGATCAAGGATTTCGCCGTGACCGTAGCGGTAGCCGCCACGCGCCTTGGGCAGCAGGTAGGGCGCATTGGTCATGCTCTCCATGCCGCCGGCGACCATCACGCGATTGCTGCCGACGCGCAGCAGGTCATTGGCAAGCATGATCGCCTTCATGCCGGAGCCGCACATCTTGTTGATCGTCACCGCGCCGGCGGCATCGTGCAGACCGGCGCCGCGTGCGGCCTGGCGCGCCGGGGCCTGGCCCTGGCCGGCCGGCAGGCAGCAGCCCATGATCACTTCCTCGACCGCGTCGGCGGCAAGGCCGCTGCGCTCGACCGCGGCCTTGATCGCGATAGCGCCGAGCTGCGCGCCGGAAAACGGCGAGAGTATGCCGAGCATGCCGCCCATCGGGGTGCGGGCAACGGCGGTGATGACGATGGGGTCTTGTGCACTCATGGTTCTGCTCCGGGGGGAATCACTCAACGGCCGGATTATCGCATCCCCCGCCGGCCGCGGCCGATACAATGCGCCGATCCCAAAACACGGGGCAGATATGGCGGTCTTTCAGCACCCGGAATTCGACCATCACGAATCCGTCAGCTATTTCCACGACGAGCGCTCGGGCCTGAGCGCGCTGATCGCCGTGCACAACACGCGGCTGGGCAAGGGTCTGGGCGGCTGCCGCATGTGGCCGTACCACAGCGAGGACGAGGCCCTGACCGATGTGTTGCGCCTGTCGCGCGGCATGACCTACAAGGCAGCGCTGTCGGGCCTGCCGCAGGGCGGCGGCAAGAGCGTGATCATCGGCGATCCGCGCAAGGACAAGACGCCGGAGCTGATGCGCGCGATGGGCCGCGCGGTGGACCGCCTCAACGGCAGCTATGTCGTCGCCGAGGACTCGGGCACGAACGTCGCCGATATCCGCCTGATGGCCGAATGCACACGCCACGTCGGCGGTCTCGCCGACGAGAAGGCGCAGGCCGAAGGACGCACCGGCGATCCCTCGCCCGCGACGGCGCTGGGCGTGTTCATCGGCATCCAGGCCGCGGTGAAGCATCGCTTCCAGCGCGACGATCTCAAGGGTTTGCGCGTTGCGGTGCAGGGCCTGGGCAACGTCGGCTACCGCGTCTGCCGGCACCTGCATGAGGCGGGCGCGCAGTTGTGGGTGACCGATCTTCACGCACCGGCGGTCGAACGCTGCGTCAAGGAATTCGGCGCCCGGCCGGTGGCGATGGACCAGATCATCGCGCTGGACGTCGACGTGTTCGCGCCCTGCGCGCTGGGTGCGATTCTCGACGACGCCAGTATTCCGATGATCCGTGCGCGCGTCGTTGCCGGCGCCGCCAACAATCAGCTGGCACGGCCGCAGCACGACCGCGCGCTGATGGAGCGCGGCATCCTCTACGCGCCGGATTACTGCATCAACGCCGGCGGCATCATCGATATCTTCTACGAGGGTCCGAACTACGACTGGGCGACCGTCGAGACGCATCTGCGTCGCATCGGCACGACGCTGGCCGAGATTTTCGAGCGCGGCCGCACCGAGGGAAGGCCCACCGGCGAGATTGCCGACCGCATGGCGGAGGAGCGCTTCCGGCGCTGAGAGAGAGCCCATGTACGCGAGAGTCGTCGAGATCGCGGAACGCCTGCAGGCGCGCGGCGAATGGCTCGCGGTTGCCGAGTCCTGCACCGGCGGCCTGATCGCCAAGTCTCTGACCGATCTCGCGGGGTCGTCGGCCTGGTTCGAGCGCGGCGTCGTGAGCTATTCCAATCGCGCCAAGCAGGAGTTGCTCGGTGTGGCGCCGGCGGTGCTGGAGCACCACGGAGCGGTCAGCGAGGCCACGGTGCTGGCGATGGCCGGGGGTGTGCTGGCGCATGCGCCGGTGCAGTGGTCTGTCGCGGTCACCGGCATTGCCGGTCCGGGTGGCGGCAACGCCGACAAGCCGGTCGGGACGGTCTGGATCGCCGCTGCGCAACGCGACGGGACTGCGACGGCGCACGGCTTCCGCTTCGACGGCGATCGCGAATCGGTGCGCGCGCAGGCCGCGCGCATGGCCTTGGACATCCTGCTGGATCGTTTGCGCCGTGCCGCCGCCTGAACCCAATCGCCTGTTCTTCGCGCTCTGGCCCGGCGATGCGGTGCGCACGGCCGCCGCCGAGGCGGCGCGCAATCTGCGCATGCGCATGCAGCCCGGCGGCTATCTCTCCAAGCCCGAGCGCTATCACCTGACCATGTTGTTTCTCGGCGACGCCGTGCCGCCCGTGCAGGAAGGCGCGGCGATCGAGGCTGCGGGCGGCGTGCGCGCGGCGCCGTTCAGCATGCATCTCGATCATGCCGGCAGCTTCCGCGGTCGGCATATTCCGTGGTGGCTGGGAGTACGCGAGCCGCCGCCGCAGCTCAACCGCCTGTATGAAAAGCTGCGCGAAGCGATGCGCCGTGCCGACGTCGCGGTCGACCGCATGCGCTTCGCGCCGCATCTGACCATCCTGCGCGACGCGCGCCTGACCTTGCCGCAGACGCCGATCGCGGCCATCGAATGGAAGGTCGAGGACTTCGTCCTCGTCCGCAGCCGGCTCGACCTCAATCCGGTGGAGTACGAACTGATCGGGCGCTGGGCGCTGAACGGCGACGACTCGGCGTCACCGGCCGCGGATTCCGACACCGGGCAGCTGGCCTTGCCGCTATAAATGCATCTGTTCCCTCTCCCCACGATGTGGGGCGAGGGGGAACATTCAGGCCCGCGCCAGCGCGGTGATGACCTCGAAGTAGGGTGGGCGCGTCTCGCGGGACGAAATCCGGCAGGACTCGACGCTCAGTCCGCAGCCGGAAAGATAGCGGCGCAGCTTCTCCGGCGCGATGCCCAGATTCAGGTGATCGTAGGCGCGCATCGTTTCTTCGTGGCGATGCTCCGCCAGCGCCGCAACGATCAGGCGACCGCCCGGCTTGAGCAGGCGCGCGGCTTCCTTGATCGCCTTCTGCGGCTCGCGCGTGTAGGACAGCGCGTGCATCAGGAAGACGTGGTCATAGACCTGCGATTTCAGCGGCAGCGCGTGCATGTCCGCTTCGCAGAAGTCGACGTTGGTCAGCGACGCGAGACGCTTGCGTGCCGCCGCAATGACGGTCGCGCTGATGTCGACGCAGGTCACGCGCTGCGCATGCTCGGCGATCAGTTCGGCCAGCACGCCATCGCCGCAGGCGACGTCGACGACATCGCCCAGCTGCAGCAGGCCGATCAGCGCGCGCGCCGTGGCTTCCCAGGTGCGGCCGGGCGAGTAGTGCAGCTCCATGCGTCCGGCAACCGATTCGGCCCACGTCTGGCCGTGCTTGCGCTCGGCGATGACCTGCTCGGCGCGCTCGCGGTCGACGCGCATCTGGCTGTCGTCGAGACGGACACGCAGCAGCGACCACAGGTTCGCGGTTTCGCTGTCGGCGGCTGCTATCGAGTAGAGCGCGGCATTGCCGCTGCGCTTGTCCTGGACCAGCCCGGCGCGGCGCAGGCGCGCCAAATGGGTCGAGACCCGGCTCTGTGCCAGGCCGGTGACTTCGGTCAATTCGGCGACGCTGAGCTCGTAGTTTTCGAGCAGCAGCAGCAGGCGCAAGCGGCTGATGTCGGCGAGCAGACTGCAGACCTCGGTGCTCTGATCGAGCGACAGGCTCATGCGGATAGGCGGATGATGTATTGAAGCATTGTGACAAAAAAGAAGCCCGCCGTTCGGCGGGCTTCGTGCGGTTGCATCCGGCAGTTACGAGCCGTTGTTGTCCATCCCTGACGGCGGCGTCTGGCCAGGGGCGACGCCCATCACCGCGACTTCCTTCTTGCCCTGCGAGGTGGCGAGGAAAGCGCGCGACAGCGGCGAGGGCGTGATCGACTGCGCGGCGGCAACAACCGGCGCGACGGCGTCCGCGACCTTCTTCTCGAAGGCTTTGGCCTGGGCCTGGACCGCCTTTGCCTGCGCCTGGACGACCTGTTTGATCTCCTTGACGTCGCCCTTGACGGCCTTGCTGACGGTCGACTGCGCCTGCTTCATGGCCTTTTTGACCTTGGCGACGTCCATCGTCATGGTCTTTTTGGCCTTGGCCACGTCCGCCTTGACGTTGGTCTTCAGCTGCTTGGCGGCCTTCTTCGCCTTGGCAACGTCGGCTTTCACGGTCTTCTTGGCCAGCGCCGTGTCCTTCTTGGCGGTGCTCTTGACCTTCGCGGCGACCTTCTTGACCGACGACTTGGCCCTGGCGAAGTCCTTGCGGACGTCGCGGACCGCCTTCTGCACCTTGGCCTTCAGCGCTGATTTCTTGGCTGCCGCTTTCTTCGGCATAGCCTTCTTTGCAGCCGCCTTCCGGGGCACAGCCTTTTTGGCGGCTTTAGCGCCACCTTTTTTCGCGGGCTTCTTCATAAGCGTGACGAACTCCATGCGTGAGACGGCCGCCGGGGCCGGGGATGTGCGCGGCTGCTGATAGTCGCGCGGTTCCATGCAGTGCCGCGTTTGAGCGCGGCATGAAAGGATCTGGAGTCACGCTCGCGGGCGTGCGGGGAAGTCGGAAGTTTCGGGATGCCGGGAGCGGGCGCAGGCAGCACCGCCGCGTGGACGGTACGGGAAGGCCTGGTAGCGGCGCCTCCACGGGATCGCGGTGACCGGACCACGGCCCCCTGTGCGACTCTCCCCGTGGACTGCCGGATCGTGGCAGCCATTTGAACTCCCTTGACTTTTCCCCCGAAAAGTTGCGTTCGAGTGTAGGACTCGCGCAGGGCAGTGTCAAAAAATGTCCAACCGCACCCGCGTCGGCGCGTGAAACCCCGGAAAGACTCTGGGAGCGACCCCGGGAACCCCTTGTTGTATCGCAAGAAATCCGTCTGCCGGCCTCGGTTTACGGCGTTGCAACATGAGGGCTATGATTGCCGCCCTTCTTTGCCGGGCGCGGGGCCGGCCGGCTCACGCAGCGCTTGTGTACTGCGAGCTACCGGGATTTGTCGATCTTCGCGCGAACCCCGCGCGATTCATTTATCCACATCCACGAGGTGACCCACCCATGTACCAAGGGCAGTCCATTCGAGTGACGATGCTCGACGGCGGCATTGCCGAGCTGTGTTTCGATCGCAAAGAGGACGCGATCAACAAGTTCGACGCACGCACCGTGCAGGAGCTCAAGGAGGCCGGCGCAGCGCTGGCCAAAGCCAGCGGCATCAAGGGTCTGATCGTCACCAGCGCCAAGGACGTGTTCATCGTCGGCGCCGACATCACCGAGTTCGGCGCCAACTTCCAGAAATCGGAAGAAGAGATCGCCGGCTGGGCCTTCGAGGCCAACAAGGTGTTCAACGCGATCGAGGATCTGCCGTTCCCGTCGTGCACGGCGATCAACGGCATCGCTCTCGGCGGCGGCTTCGAGATGGCGCTGTCGACTGACTATCGCGTGTTAGCGGCCACCGCGCAGGTCGGTTTCCCCGAAGTGAAGCTGGGCATCTTCCCGGGCTTCGGCGGCACCGTGCGCTTGCCGCGCCTGGTCGGCGCCGACAACGCGATCGAATGGATCGCCGGCGGCGAGCAGGTCAAGGCCGACGCCGCGCTCAAGATTCACGCCGTCGACGCCGTGACCGCCGCCGACAAGGTCAAGGACGCCTCGATCAAGCTCGTGCAGCAGGCTGCCGAAGGCAAGTACGACTGGCAGGCGCGCCGCGCGCAGAAGAAGGGTCCGCTCAAGCTCGATCCGATCGAATCGATGATGGTGTTCGGCACCGCGATCCCGTTCATCCAGGGCAAGGCCGGCCGGAACTACCCGGCGCCGGTCGAAGCGGTGAAGACGATCCAGAAGGCCGCCGGCAAGTCGCGCGACGACGCGCTCAAGCTCGAAGGCCAGGGCTTCGCCAAGGTTGCCAAGACCACGCAGGCGGACGCACTGATCGGTCTGTTCCTCAACGACCAGCTGATCAAGAAGAAGGGCAAGGGCTACGTCAAGGCCGGCAAGAAGGTCCAGCAGGCCGCGGTGCTCGGCGCCGGCATCATGGGCGGCGGCATCGCCTACCAGAGCGCCGTGAAAGGCACGCCGATCGTCATGAAGGACATCGCCGACAAGGCGCTGGACCTGGGCATGAGCGAGGCCAACAAGCTGCTGTCCAAGCAGGTCGAGCGCAAGAAGCTCACGCCCGAGAAGGCCGGCAACGTGCTGTCGATGATCCGGCCGACGCTCAACTACGGCGACTTCAAGAATGTCGACGTCATCGTCGAAGCCGTCGTCGAGAATCCGAAGGTCAAGAAGGCCGTGCTCGCCGAAGTCGAGAGCCTGGCCAAGGACGGCGCGATCATCGCGTCGAACACCTCCTCGATCTCGATCGACGAACTGGCCACGGCGATGAAGAAGCCCGAGAACTTCCTCGGCATGCACTTCTTCAACCCCGTGCACAAGATGCCGCTGGTCGAGGTCATCTACGGCCAGAAGACCTCGAAGGAAGCGATCGCGACGATCGCCGCCTACGCGGCCTCGATGGGCAAGACGCCGATCGTCGTCAAGAACTGCCCCGGCTTCCTGGTCAACCGCATCCTGTTCCCGTACTTCGGCGGCTGGTCGATGCTGCTGCGTGACGGCGGCGACTACCAGCAGATCGACAAGGTCATGGAGACCTTCGGCTGGCCGATGGGCCCGTCGTACCTGCAGGACGTCGTCGGCATCGACACTTCGCACCACGTCGGCGACGTGCTCGCCGAGGGCTACCCGGACCGCATGTCGAACAAGGAATTCAAGTCCGCACTCGACGTGATGTACGACAACAAGCGCTACGGCCAGAAGAACGGCATCGGCTTCTTCAAGTATGAAGAGGACAAGAAGGGCAAGCCGGTCAAGAAGGTCGACCCGCAGACCGCCGAACTGATCGCCTCCGTGCAGCCCAAGGGCAAGAAGGACTTCACGGACGAGGAGATCGTCGACCGCCTGATGATCCCGATGATCATCGAGACGGTGCGCTGCCTGGACGAAGGCATCGTCGAGACGCCGACCGAGGCCGACATGGGCCTGATCATGGGCATCGGCTTCCCGCCGTTCCGCGGCGGCGCGCTCAAGTACGCCGACACCATCGGCCTGAAGACGATCCTCGAAAAGTGCGCGAAGTACGCCTCGCTGGGCAAGCTCTACGAGCCGACCGCGTCGATGAAGAAGATGGCTGCCGAAGGCCAGCTGTATTTCCCCAGGTAACAAAACCATACCCTCTCCCCTCGCGAGGGGAGAGGGCAGGGTGAGGGGTTGCCCGCCAAGGGCGCCTCACCCAGAAACGGAGAATCTGAAATGACTGAAGTTGTCATTGTTGACGCGGTCCGCAGCCCGATGGGCCGCTCGCGCGGCGGTGCGTTCCGCAACGTCCGCGCCGAAGACCTGTCGGCCGAGCTGATCAAGGCCATCCTCAAGCGCAACGCCGCGCTCAAGCCCGCCGAGATCGAAGACGTGATCTGGGGCTGCGTGCAGCAGACCCTGGAACAGGGCTTCAACGTCGCCCGCAACATCTCGCTCAAGGCGGGACTGCCGATCACGGTGCCGGGCCAGACCGTCAACCGCCTGTGCGGCTCGTCGATGAGCGCGATCCATATCGCGATGGCGTCGATCAAGGCCGGCATCGGCGACACCTACATCTGCGGCGGCGTCGAGCACATGGGCCACGTGCCGATGACGCACGGTTTCGACGGCGATCCGGGATTGTCGGTGACGTTCGCAAAAGCGTCGGCGATGATGGGCCTGACCGCCGAGATGCTGACGCAGACGCACCAGGTCTCGCGCGAGCGTCAGGACGAGTTCGCGCTCGCCTCGCACCAGAAGGCCTACAAGGCCTGGAAGGACGGCAAGTTCAAGAACGAGATGATCGGCATCCAGGGCCACGACGCCGACGGCGCGCCGATCCTGGTCGACTTCGACGAAGTCGTGCGTCCGGACGCGAACCTCGCCGACCTCAACAAGCTCAAGCCGGCCTTCAACCCGAAGGGATCGGTGACCGCCGGCAACAGCTCTGCGATCTCGGACGGCGCGAGCTGCACGCTGGTGATGGCCGCCGACAAGGCCAAGGCCCTGGGTCTCAAACCGCTGGCGCGCATCGTCAGCGTCGCCGCCGCCGGCTGCAACCCGTCGATCATGGGCATCGGCCCCGTACCGGCGACGCAGAAGGCGCTCAAGCGCGCGGGCCTGTCGATAGACAACATCGACTACGTCGAACTCAACGAGGCCTTCGCCGCACAGTCGCTCGCGGTGATGAAAGACCTGAAGCTCCTCGAGCGCATGGACCGCGTCAACATCAAGGGCGGCGCCATCGCACTGGGCCACCCGCTGGGCTGCTCCGGCGCGCGCATCACTGGCGCCCTGGCGCACGTGCT